>CAWCAL010000012.1:0-151081 GCA_963793475.1 uncultured Acidimicrobiales bacterium | reverse complement strand
ATCTTGTCGGTGCTGCGCTCCGAGGAGTACTGCGACCTGGCCCCGGCCCAGGTGTGGGCCCGCCTGCTCGACGACGGCGTGTACCTGTGCTCGATCTCGACGATGTACCGGCTGCTGCGGACCGCCGGTGAGAACCGGGAACGACGCCGGCAACGCACGCATCCGGCCCGCAAGAAACCCGAACTGATCGCCCAAGCCCCGAACCAGGTCTGGACCTGGGACATCGAGCGCCACGAGGCGCCTTGAACCGTGCCGTGGTGAAAGGACACGGCCGTGGGCTCGTCGCAGCGAGCCAACCGAAGCTGAGGGCAGTCCGATCCCGGGGACGTGGGGGACGACGGCAAGCAGCCCTGACAAAGCCGGGGCGGGTCAGCACTGTCAGATGGCCTGGTGCCCGGCGAGCGAGACAGGAAGGTGTAACGACAGTGAACCAGCGTGTGAACGCCTCTCAAGAGCGAACCACCAGCTCCAAACCTGACGGATCCGGGCTGGGTTGCGGTGCGCACCCACACGAGGTGTGGGGAACTCTTTGGTCGGTTGATGTCGCCGATCGGGAGGCCACGGTGAAGGTCTGCGGCGTAGCCGTGGCGAAGCCGCAGGGGCATAGCTGGGCACCTCACCGGTTGAGCGGTTCAAGGTGAACGTGGGAACCATCCCGGCGGTCCCCTCACCGGCCAGCAGCCAGCTGGTCGGCGGGAAGGTCCGTCGCCGATTGATGTCGCCGGGATGGGACGGAGGGGTCGTAGTAGTCCGAGGTCGGGAAAGCCGGCTACATGGCGAAGGACCCCAGCGTGTTCGCAGCGACAGAGCAGGACGAGGAGGACGCTGGTGAATATCGGCGCTTCGTGGCCCGACCTCACCGAGGCCGAGTCACGGGTACTCGCGATGCAGACGAAGCTGCACCAATGGGCGATCAGTGACCCTGATCGTTGTTTCGATGACTTGTTCAACCTCGTATATGACCCGGCGTTCCTCGTTGTGGCGTGGAGTCGGGTGCGGGGCAACAAGGGCGGGCGCACCGCTGGCGTTGACGGGATCGCTCCGCGATCCATCGTCTTCGCCGAGGAGTATCTCGACCGGCTGCGAGATGATCTCAAGGCCCGTCGGTTCACTCCGACCCGGGTGCGGGAGAAGGCGATCCCCAAAGCGTCGGGCAAGGTCCGCCGCCTCGGGATCCCGACTGCTGCGGACCGGGTGGTGCAAGCGTCGTTGAAGCTGGTGCTCGAGCCAATCTTCGAGGCGGACTTTCACCCGTGTTCCTACGGGTTCCGTCCGAAGCGCCGAGCCCAGGACGCTATCGCTGAGATCCATTTCCTTGGCACACCCGTTCGCAACTACGAGTGGGTGTTCGAGGCGGACATCAAGGCGTGCTTCGACGAGATCGACCACACCGCCCTCATGGGACGTGTGCGACGTCGGATCGGAGACAAACGTGTCCTGGGATTGGTGAAGGCGTTCTTGCGGGCCGGGATCCTCACCGAAGAGGGCTTGGATCGCACGACGATCACCGGCACACCCCAAGGCGGTGTCCTTTCACCGCTGCTCGCCAACATCGCTCTGTCCGTGCTGGACGAACATTTCGCACGTAAGTGGGAAGCGCTCGGCCCGACATGGACGCGTGCCAAGCATCGCCGTGCCGGAGTCCCAGCCATGCGAGTCGTCCGCTACGCGGACGACTTCGTGGTGATGGTCAACGGCACACGCAGCGACGCCGAGGCGCTCTGGGATGAGGTGACAGCGGTGCTCGCTCCGATGGGTCTGCGCCTGTCGGAAGAGAAGACGAGGGTCTGCCACATCGACGAGGGTTTTGACTTCCTCGGCTGGCGTATCCAGCGCCGCCACCGGCGAGGCCAGAACGGCAAGAAAGCGGTCTACACCTACCCGTCCAAGAAGGCACTTGCCTCGGTGACGGCCAAGGTCCGATCCCTGACCGCCAGAGCAAAGCATCGAACGTTGGCTGACCTGTTGCACTCAGTGAACCGGGTGCTGCGGGGATGGTGCAATTACTTCCGTCACGGCGTGTCCGCACGGACCTTCGGATACCTCGATCACTTCACGTGGTGGAGGATCTTCGGTTGGCTCCGCAAACGACACGTCGGGCTGAACAAGGGGAACCTTGTCCGTCGTCACCTCCCCAACTGGGAGTTCCGTGACGGGCACGTGGAGATGTTCCGGCCACAGGAGATAGCGATCGTCCGCTACCGATACCGGGGCGCTCGAATCCCCACACCATGGGCCATCGAAACACAGGCAACGCCCGCACCAGCGGCATGACACGTGGAGAGCCGGATGCGGCGAGAGTCGCACGTCCGGTTCGGAGGGCGGGCCGGAGAAACCCACCCATCGCAAGATGGACAGGGCGCTCCGGTCCGACCCCTACACCAAGCTGGCCGGGCCCGAACGCGGCGATCTACTACGAGCTGTTCGTGATCATCGACATCTACTCCCGCTACGTCGTGGCCTGGACCGTCGCCGAGGCCGAGACCGGCGAGCTCGCCGAAGCGTTCATCGCCGACGCCCTCGACCGCCAACAGCATCGGCCGCGACCAGCTCACCTTGCACGCCGACCGAGGGTCGTCGATGACCTCCAAGCCTGTCGCCCAGCTCCTCGTCGATCTCGGCGTCACCCGCTCCCACAGCCGGCCGTCGGTGTCGAACGACAACCCCTACTCCGAAGCCCAGTTCAAGACCCTCAAGTACTGCCCGGCGTTCCCCGGCCCGGTTCGGGTCGATCGCCGACGCCCGCGCGTTCTGCGAGCGCGTTCTTCGATCACTACAACCACGTCCACCGCCACGCCGGCATCGGGCTCCACACCCCGGCATCGGTCCACTACGGCACCGCCACCGAGATCCGAGCCCACCGAGCCGCGACCCTCACCGCCGCCTACAACGCCAACCCCGCCCGATTCCGCCACCGACCACCCACGCCACCGAAGCTCCCCACGGTCGCGTGGATCAACGAACCCAACCAAGAAGCACTCATCCAATCCGCATAGGAAGTTGTCTCATCCCCCTTGACACGTTCCGCTCTGCGACGAGTGGGCCTACGTCCGGGTCCCGACAAGGAGCAGGCGAACCTGCGTTAGCAGGCGACTGCCGTGAGCCGGACGTTCCCACCGAGCTGCCAGTCGCAGATACGCAGCTCCAGGCCTGGCCGGGGCTCGCCACCGATCACGTCGATGATCTCGATGCGCGCCTGGCCCGAAGGCGGATGCCTGGCCGTCGACGAACGCGGTGAGTGTGATGTCGCGCGAGTCGTTGATCGGTGTGGTCGTCGCGCAGTCGATGATCACGGTCATCGACTCGCCATCCGGGAAGGTGATCAGCCTCTGGTACGCGATGGGGTGTGCGCCGCCCAGGTTCGAGGCGCCATAGCAGTCTTCGCCCGCTGCAAGTGCCTCGTCCTGGAGGTAATGGACAACGGTATCGAGTGCACTGTCGGCCGCTGACGTGCGGTCGAGCGACTCGGAGAACGAGCTCGAGATGCGCAATGCGGCAATGGTCATACCGACCAGGGCCACCGCGATCACGGAGATGACGGCGAGCATCCCGAGAACGATTGCCAGCATGTATCCACCCTGGGCCATGGCTGGCCCGAGCCCGTCTGCGCAGGAGGCTCACGGACTGTCCCAGATGGGCACTCGCACGCCGCTCTGGCCGCTGCCACCGCTGCCGGCGTTCCACCCGTTGTACGCCGTGCCCTGACCGTTGCCGGCTGCTCCGCCTGAACCGCCAGCGCCACCCGATCCCCCGGCGGCAGCCGACCCTGCCGGGGTCAGCGACGTCCCGCCCGAGATCGAGAGGGACCCGGAACCTCTGTGGTAGGAGGCGATCGAGGGTCCGCCGGCACCGCCGCCGGAACCACCACCACCACCGGCGCCGCCACCGCGGCCCCCGTGCCATCCTGGGGAGGCGTAGCAACAGGACTCGCCGCCGCCCGTACGGCCATGACCGCCGGCTCCGCCGTTTCCGCCCCGAGCACCGTTTCCGCCCCGTCCGCCGGCCGCCGAGGTCACGGTCACCCCGGTCAGGGTGATGGACGAATCAACCGCGTATGTCCCGAACGAGCCGCCACCGGAGATCCCAACCGAAGTCTGTCCGATCCCGGCTTCACCACCGGCACCGCCGCCACCGCCACCACCGCCGGAGGCCGAGGCGGATGCGCCTCCACCGCCGCCACCGCCGCCGCCACCACGACCACCGTTGTTGCCGGGGGCACCAGAGGTATTGGACCAGAGCGCGGCCTTCGGGCCGGGACTGCTGTTGGCACCGCCGCCGCCGCCGCCGCCACCGCCCGGATTACCGGAACTGCCGTGCGAACCGCCGCCGTTGCCATGGTTGCAGTTCCCGATTCCCCAGCTACCGCAGCCGGTGGTGGTTCCGTACCCACCGTTGCCACCGGAGGCCCCACCGCCGCCCGACTGACCCGACCCACCGCCGCCGTTGTAGTTGCCGCCCCAGCCACCGCTACCGCTCCTGGCGACGCCGTTGCTGCAACCGGCCCCTGGTGATCCGGGGCTGGAGGGGCCACCGGCGTTTCCGCCATAGCCGCCGCTACAGGCTCTGGCGGGTGTGGTCGGCGTCGCCCCGGTCGAGTTGGGTGAGTCGACGCCGGCGGAGGCGCTGACCGAGCCGCCGGTGACCGTGACGTTCGATCCCCCGAGCGCTCGGATTCCGTAGGCGCTGTTCCCGGCTCCGAACGGCGCGCCGAGGGTGGTCCCACTGGCGATGGTCGAGTTCTGAATCGTGACGACCGAGGCGCCCTCGACCAGCAATCCCGTCGCCGACGGGCCCTGACCGCCGTTGACGGCGAGGTCAGCAAGCGTGAGGCTGGTCGATCCGTTGCGAACCACAACGGCCTGCGCCGTGCTCGATGAGCCACCGGGCAGCGTCGGCCCGACCATCGTGAGATCGGAGACCGAGGTGGGAGCAGAGATGTTGTCGGCCCGCATGGCGGAGTACTGCGACCCGACGGCTGATGCGTTCACGGTCGTGGTCTGGCCCTGCGTCTGGTAGTCGGCCGTGTACCCGCCCTCGACGCTGATCCCCGAGCGCGCGTCGAATCGGGCGAACGATCCGCCGGTGACCAGAACAAGCGTCTTGGCTCGGGCCTGGGCTTCGTCGAGCCCCGTCTGGATCTCTCGACACGGTGCACCGGATGAACCGCATCCGCTCGTGTCGGAGCCGGTCGAGCTGACGTACAGCACCTCGCTCTGGACCGAGATCGAGGCGACGACGGTTCGACTGTTGCCCTGCGTGTCGGTCACGGTGATCTTCAGGAGGTAGTTCCCCGTGGCCGCGTAGCTGTGCACGCCGGCGATCTGACAGGTCGTCTGGCCGGAGCAGGAGTTGGATGGCGGATCGGTTGAACCGTCCCCCCAGTCCCACTCGTACGTGTCGAGCGTCCCCTCGAACGCTTCGAGGTCGACGAGAATGTTGGTCGGTGTCCCCTTCACCGCCGACAGCGGCACACCGAGGAACGTCGCAGTCGGGGGCTTCGCCACCACGTCGACCGTGCGGATCGCGGGGCTGGAGCTGGAGGTGCCCTCGCTGTTGGTGACGTGGAGGGTCACCGTCCGGACTCCCACGGTGTCGTACGAGTGCGTGACGACCGGTCCCACCGTTGACGTCACGCCGTCTCCGAAGTCCCAGGCGTAGGTCAGGGCCCCGCCACGAGGATCGACCGAGGTGGTCGCATCGAAGGTGATGGTCTCGTCGCGTTCCGGTGGGTTGGGCGAGAAGGTGAACCGTGGGATCGGTTCGGTGCCTGGCGGCGCATAGCTGTCGACGCGACGCGTGCCCTTCAGCACGGCCGTGTTGGGTCGGTCGACCACGTTGGCGACGAGCGACACTGTCTTGCAGGACTGATCCTGACCCGTGCCGCCGGTGTTCGGACACGCGGTCGAGGCATCCAGGATGCCTGTGCTCATCCGCCGAGCCGAACCTTCGTTTCCGGGGACCTCCGGTCGGATCTGCCCTCGCTTGTAGTACTTGGGGGGGTTCAGGTCCGTATCGTTGAGGGTCGCATCGGTGGCCACCGAATAGTTCGGACACTCGCGGCGCCAGAGCTCGCTGGTCCCCGGTTCGTCCGTCGAGGGGACCAGGACGTACAGGATCCGGCGATGGGCAGCGGGGCCAGCTGGACCGTCTCCTGGCGTGATCATGGCAGCCAGGACCTCTCCCCCGGTCGCCTCTCCGAAGAAGCAGTCGCGGATGTCACCCGGACTTCGGGCGGTCCCGGTCTCGTCGAGCCCACTGACCGCAACCAACGAGCTGGCGACGTCCTGGGGGAACTGTACGCTCGCCAGTCCGAGTCCGAACGTGTCGTCGTTCTCAGCCCGGACCGACTGTTGCTGGGTGATCGAGAGGAGGGCCCACCCGAGAAACCCTCCGACCAACATGGCACCGAGCGTGACGGCCAGCATCACCTCGACGATCATGCCTCCCGATTGGCCGAAGCGAGCGCGGAGCCCGCCAACCGAATCGTCAGCTCGGTATGGGTGCGTCCCTCTCATCGGTGCGTCAGAACTCACAGGTGCCCGATCCACCAGGAGTCCGACCACGATGACCAACTACTCGTGAAGGTGCCATAGGCGTTGGTGCGGACCGTCCTGGCTCGTTGCCGGTACTTCGACCCGAGGCACACGTGGGTTGGATAGACGAGCGGGAAGCTGTAGGTCACCCAGAAGTCCCATCGCTCCACCTGATACTGTCCTTCGGCTCCAGCGGGGAAGCGCTTGCTCTGGGTGGGGAACAAGATGCATCCCTGCGTGACTTCGACCTGGATCTCGACCTCGACCTGTTCGCCGGGAGAGGACGGACCGTTCGTCCACCCGAACTTCATCCAGGCGTGAGGACTGTTGAAGAGCCACTCGCCGGCGGCATCGACGTGATTGACGGGGTTCGGCGGCGCGAAGTCCTTCACGACGAGCGTCTGGGTGGTGGTGGCCGTGGTGCCGTTGGCAGCGGTGACCGTCAGGCTGATGGTGTAGGGCTCGCCGGGCGGAACGTTGAGCGATTCGTAGAGGTGGACGGGGGGCGGATTGCCGGTCGCCGTCGTCCCGTCGCCGAAGTCCCAGTAGTAGCTGCTGACCGGATCGTTGTTGCTGTCGTGAGAGGCGCTTCCGTCGAACACGACGTGCTGCGGCCGCACCACCGACGATCCCGACGGCAGCGGACTGAAGGAGCCCGGAGACGTCTCGATCGACATGGCGAAGACTGCGGTCGGCGGCGGCGGACCGACCACCGTGACGTCGATAGGGTAGAGAGCGGTCCCCGTGAGACCGATGTCGTCGGTCACCGTGAGTCTGACCGTATGGACCTGGTCGATCGTGAAGACGTGGGAAGCGACAGCGGCTTCAGACGAGTTCGCCGCGCCGCTCAACGGGTCTCCGAAGTCCCACTCGTAACTGACGATGAGGCCGTCGAGTGAGTTCGAGCCCGTACCGTCGAAGTTCACGGGGAAGGGCGAATTGCCGGCGCACGGGCCAGCCCCGCACTGCGTCGTCGTGATCACCGCCACCGGCGGCAATCGTGGACTGGTGGCAGCCTTAATCTCTACCGGCTCCGGACGTGAAGTTGGTGACCCCGTCGGCATCGGTGACGGTCAGCGTAATCGTGTAGAACTCATCCTGTCCCGTGGCGTTGTAGGTGCAGCGTTCCTCGGGCACCGGATTGCTGGGCGGATCGGAGATGAACACCGTGCCGGCCGGATCGCCGCACTCCCACCGGTACTCGATGATCGAGGCCTGCGGTGTCGAGTTGCTGCCGTCGAGCGCCACGATGCCGATCGGATCACCCGGGCTGCTCACGACGTCGGCGTTGAAGTCCGCGATCGGACCGTCGGCCGGCGCAGGGTTGCGCTTGACCATCGTGCCGGCTCGGGTGGTGCCGCGGTACGTGACCTCGAGTCCGAGGGTCTGCTGGCCGGAGTCGGCCGCTCCGCCCGAGCATCCACCGTGGTTGTCGGCCGACACGATGGTGGCAGTGACGTCGCCGGAGCCCCCGACGATGCGCCGGGCGACCGGCAGGCCGGACTCGTAGGCGCTGAACGCTGCGGCGTACAGGGGCACCACATTACCGTCGGCAGCATCGGTGCAGGGCCGATAGTCGATCTGGTGAAGCGTCTCCTCGAAACTGGTCAGCAGCACATTGGCGCGTGCAAGATCGTTGGCGCTGGAGGCCGAGCGCATGGTGGTGAGCAGACCCGCCGCCAGCGCTCCCACCATGAGGGCGATGATCGCCATGGCGATCACCACTTCCATGAGCGTGAACCCTCGCTGATCGGGGTGCGTCGACCGCCGGGCTCGTGAAGCCGGGACACGCTGGAGACTGAGCATGCAGGACCGTCCGAACGCAAAGCCAGCAGCGAGTGCCGATTAGTACGGCGTGCTACCGCCTTGCGCCTCGCCTTTTCTTGCCGACAATCGTCAAGGTATTGCTACACAGTTAAGGGTATCGGTAATGGACCTGCAATGCCACCCGTTCGCCCGATTGGTAGTGCCGACCCTGCATCGCAAGGAGGAGAAGGACCGCACGAATCCTTTCACGGGCATTTTCGGATCCGACACGGTAGCATGGAGAGGTCGAGAGGCGGAATCGATGCGCGAACCGACGCGAGAACTTGTTGGGCAAGGGTTTCGCAGTCAGCGCGGCGTGTCACTGGTTGAGGTTCTCGTTGTCATCGCCGTCATCGTGCCCGTGATCCTCGCCGCCACCCTTGGCTTGCTGACCTCGGCCCGGCTGGCGACCAACACCAAGACCTCGCAGGAGCTCAACGCCGCAGGCGCGAGCTTCGCCGAGAGTCTCAAGAACGTGGCCTACGTCGACTGTGCGTCCACCACCGACTACGACGGCACGACCGGACTCTGGGAACCTCCGCCCGATTCTGACATCGTCATCGACATCCTCGCCGTCGAGTACTGGGATCAGGCATCCGCCGACTACGCCTCCACCTGTACGTCCGACGCTGGCGGTCAGCTCATCACGATCGAGCTGACCGTGCTGGAAGGTGAGGCCCAGATCTCGGTGGTCAAGCGTGATCCCGCTGCGGTGCCCGGACCATGATGTACTCCTTCTCACGACGCCGTACCCAGGGTGGTGTCACGCTGGTCGAGACGCTGGCCGTCGTGGCCATCTCCTCGATCATCATGATCCCGCTGCTCGGGTGGGGCCTGCTGGCCATCCAGGAGCAGGAGGCGGTCTTCGATCGCAACACCGATGGGGCATCGATCGGACTGCTCCGCACGTACTTCGTCCGCGACGTTGCCTCGGCCTCCGACGCCAAGATCGGCACCTACGCCGAGGACACGGATTGCCCGGGCGGTGCCGGCGCCGGTACGGGATCGGAGACGCTGCTCCGCCTCGGCGGTGACGACGACGAGTACGTCGTCTACAACGAGGTTGCGTCCTCCCGCGGCGTCGGACTCAGCATCTGGCGTCGCGAATGCGACGGAACCACCTTGAAGGCCAGCGCCGAAGTCGTGGATCGGGTCGCCTCGGGCGCCACGACGGTCACCTGCACGGCCCGAGACGGGGCGCCGGTCGCCGAGGACGACTGTGGCCGGGTCAGCTTCCGACTGACGACCGAGGACGCCGAAACGGTCGCCATGACCGCCCTGGTACGGGCCGGAAAGACCGTCGTCAGCGTGCCGTCGGGTCCTGTCTACGTGTCACCGCTGGTCAGCATCCAGGTCAGCCCCACGACGGTCTTCCGAGGAGACGTGGTGAACTTCGACGCGTCGGCCTCGTCGGATCCCAGGGGCGGCACGCTCTCGCATCACTGGGACTTCGGCGACGGAACGACCTCCACCGACGCCGTTGCCACTCACTCGTACACCGCTCTGGGCGAGTTCACCGCCGTCTACACCGCAACGAACAGCGACGGCACACCGGCCAGCGACTACGTACGAGTGACGGTCAACAACCGGCCGCCGACAGCCGTGATCTCTCAGCCGACCGGCCCGGTCAGCACCACGCGCTGCGCCGATGTCACCTTCGCCGCCGCCGGCTCCAACGACAGTCCGGATGCTCCCTACGGCGGCAGCGTCGACATCTACCAGTGGACCTACGGCGACGGAGCCTCCTCAGGCCTCACCTCACCCGCCGCCCACACCCACCAGTTCGGCTCCCTCGGCGCGTTCACGCCCAGCCTCGTCGTCATCGACAACGACGGGGGCGGGAGCCTGGCGGCGACGGCGTCGGTAGCGGTGGAGAACCGACCGCCGACGATGCCGACGATCGCAGCGGACGGTGGAACTGGACCGATTACGGGGATCGTCTCGAAGGAAGTCGCCTTCACCAGCAGCGTGTCGGACCCGGATCTCTGCGCAAGCTCAGACGAGACCCTGACCTACGACTGGGACTTCGGCGACGGCGGCAGCTCGTCGGATCCGAATCCGAACCACATCTACACGACCGGTGGCCTGTACACAGCGGAGCTGACCGTGACCGACACGGGCGGCGTGACAGTGACCTCGAACACCATCACCGTCGACCTGAACACCTCGCCGGTCGCCTCGTTCACGATGAGCCCGTCCACCATCCGGGCCGGCCAAGCACTTCCGGCCGGCTGGATCACCAACAACTCCAGCGACCCCGACGGCAACCCCATGACCGCAGCGTGGAACTTCCCGTACGGCACACCCGGTTCGTCCACCGCCTGGACGCCGCCGTCGGTGACCTTCAACCACAACGTCGGCGGCGGCGACACGTTCGTCTCGGCCAACTACACGGTCGGATTGACCGTGACCGACTCCCGGGGCGCTCCCCACTCGCAGAACAAGACCATCACGGTGACCGGCGCGCCATACCCGGGCAACTTTCGACAGACGGGAAGCGGTCGCTACTGCACGAACTCCAGCTGGATCGGGTGCCTCGACTGGGACCGCTACATCGACTTCGCATGGAACGCCGTGCCCAATGTGAACCTCTACCAGATAGACCTCGATTGTGATGATTGGCTCATCCCCTGCGGTGACTACCTCAGGACCTTTGCGGGCCCAACCGCACGCTTCGACGGTCTCGACTACAACATCCTCGGGACCTTGGACTACGACGCCCGGATCCGGTCGAGGGACAGCGTGACCGGCAAGTGGGGAGCGTGGTCCCCGTGGATCAACGTGAACTCCGGATGAGGCCGGCAATGGTTGGTGCACCGATAGCCCCATCACGAGCGACACGCCGTCGCCAGACCGGCTTCGCGCTCATCGGCGCGCTGTTCGTGGTCATCGGCATCGCCGGTGTCGCACTCATTGCCCTGATGACGATGACCCTCAGCTTCTCGAGGATCAGCGTCATCGAGAACGCCAACGCCCGCGAGGTGCGGGCCGCCGACAATGCGCTCGACTCGGCGATCAACATGATGCGCATGGACCCCGCGGGCCAGCTCGGGGCACCGGACCACTGCATCGACCCAGCCGGCATTGAATTCGAGAGCAACGAGCGGGTCGTCACGGTCACCGCGACGTGCGAGACCACGCCCCAGATCATCCGCACCGACGAAGTGAGCTCGCCCACCGCTCCGACGCTCCAGCTCGTCGGCCCCAACGGCTACCTCTCGGGTTCGGGCTTCGCCGACACCGTGCACTGGAACAATGACTGCTTCCTCGGAAACCCGGCGCTGGGCTCCTGCGCGCCGTGGGTGCTCGGGATCGGCTCGACCAACTACGCCGCTCACGCTTCGACCGAGTTCGCCGCGGCGGCGCCCAGCCTCATCCACGTGGCCGACGACGACCCCAACGATCTCCCCAAGACGCTCACCGTCGGAGGAGACCTCCAGGCCCGACGGGGCTCGGCCACGATGGTGCCGCCCGCCGGGGTGTCGCCCGCCGTCCGCGTCGCCGGCAACTACCAGCAGGCCGACCTCGGCCTGTTCGCCCCGCAGGGTCCGATCGACTGCGGCATCGGAACCACCGGTCATCCGTGGAACGTCGTGGCCGCCCAGATCACCGACAACGACGACCCCGCCGGAGCGCCGACCTGCGGCTCGGGCGCCACCGAAGCAGCGGCGCTCGACGAGCGAGCCGAGCTCGGAACTCCCCCCGGCTTCGGCGACACCTTCACGGCCTTCGCCACCACGCCCAGCTGCAGCGCCGCATCCGGAGGCGTGGTCCAGTTGGCGCCCGGCGCCTACGGCAAGGTGCAGACCGCGGCGCTCAACCAGCTCCTCGGTGGGAGTTGCCCCAACCGCACCTTCTGGTTCGCGCCGGTCAACGCCAGCACGCCGGGGTCGTACTGGTTCGACGTCGACGATCCCACCAACCCCAGCCGCGACCTCTGGAACAGCCTGACCATCAGCGACCCCACCGTCCGGGTCATCTTCGGCACGCCCGAGGGTGGCTTCAGCGCATCGGCAGCCGGGTCGGCCACCTTCCCCGCCGCATGTTCCTCGACCGGCGCCGGCGTCGAGATCGAGCTCAGCGAGCGCACCACCATCCGGCACCTCGGCGGCCAAGTCGCCATCTGCGACCGCTCGACCTCGGCGGCCACCAACGGTGTTCCCGCCGCGTTGTGGCAAGCCGGCAGCGGCGACGGCGGATGGAACGGCGTACCCAACGCCGCCCAGAGCTCCATGTCGGCCACCTGGGACACCAGCTGGATCGCCTTCGACAGCAACTACTTCAACGGAGCAGGCAACGCCTGGGCCGTCGACGGCAGCGTCGCATCGGCCGGCTACAGCTGCACCTTCATCATCTACGGCACCTGCGGCATGGACGTCACCATGCAGGCGCGGGACTTCCAGATGCCCGGCGCCTCTACCGCCCCGGTCGGGCGCCTCGACTCCCTCGACCTGGTCCTCCGGGCCCGGGCGATCTCCGATGTCGGGTTCTCGCTCTCGTTCTACGGCAGCGGCAGCGTCGGCACCACGGTGTCGTTCTACCGCCCGGGCGCATCCACACCCGCCTGTGGTGGCTACTTCCCCTACCTCCCCGACTCCCGCAACTCGTCCTACATGAATCTGGCCATCGACCTGATGTCGCCGGTGTCCCAGGGCATCAGCGGACTGCCCCGCTGCCGCGACGTCTCGCCCCCGCTCACCCGCGCCGATCTGGCCGGCGCCGGCGTCGACGTCGTCCACCGCATCGCCAGTTCGGCCATCACTCTGTTCACCACCGTGAACAACAGCCTCGACGTCGATGGCATCGAGCTGCGGGCCGGCTGGGACCTGAAGCCCACCTCGGCCACCGGCGGGGCGGGATGGAACAACGCGGCCAACATCCTCACCACCGATGGCCAGCATTCCGGCTACACCCTCAGCGGGTGCCCGCTGTTCGGCAGCTGCGCGCAGGCCACGCGGTCGGTCCAGATCAATGGCTTCGACAACGTCACCACCCCCCACGTGCCGGTGCCCGGTGGCACCCCGCTGCTCGAGGCGGGCGTGATCGTCACCGGCGAGACCACCGATCAGAACTTCTTCACCAACGGGTCGTTCTTCGATCTCAACGGCGAGCCCGACATCTCCCAGGGGTCATGGATGCGGGTGACGGTCAACAACCTGCGCGACACCGGTGGCTCGTGTCAGGCGTACTGGCCCCGCGTCCCGTTCTGGGGCCAGGGGGTCTACCTCGATCTCCTCGACTCCTCGGTGGCCGGCAGTTGCTCGTCGGTGCTCACCAACGCCGAGCAGCTGATCGGCGCATCCGCAACGCTCGAGGTCCACGTCGAGCGCAACAGCTGGGGCGCCTACGTCGACTACGGGACACGGATCGACTCGGTGCGGCTCTCGACGGTGACCGGCGGTCAGTACAGCCGACCCCGAGCCCCGGCGGTGGTGACCATCGGCGACGGACCGTCGGACAACTCGTCGTTCAACATCTTCGGCCAGGTGTCCATGCCACGCAACGATCTCAACGTACGGTGGAACGGGCCGGTGCCCGTCGACGCATCCGGCGAACCCTCCGCCATCGCCGGTGGCAACATGATCCTCTCCGGCTTGGGCAGCTATGTTGCCCCTGGTGCTGAGGCGGGCGTCATCTGCTGCTCACCGACGAAACCGGCCGAACGTATCGTCGAGCTGACTGCGACCGTGCCCGACCCGGTCGGTGGTATCAAGGTCGTCGGGACCGCCCGCGTCGTCATCAACGACGTGGGTGGATCGGGCGCCGGCCTCACCATCGAGGAGTGGTCGATCACCTGAGCCGTGACCCGACCGGTAGCCGCAGTTCAACCAGGCGACTTCCTTATGTCAGCTTTATGCTGTAGCCTCTGTTGCACGAGCAGTGGAAGTCGAACGCCCTCGGCGTTGAGGGCGGCTCCGGTGCTCGGGCGAGGAGCGATGCGCTCCTTCCACACAACCTGAGGGAGACATCACATATGAAGGCATTGATTGAGAAGAGCGCGGCGAAGCGGGCGCAAGGCCAGAGTGGCTTCACCCTGATCGAGCTGCTCGTGGTCGTCGCGATCCTTGGCATCCTTGCCGGCGTCGTCGTTTTTGCCGTCGGCAACCTCACCGATGACGCTGAGGATTCTGCCTGCGACATCGAGCTGCGGACCATCGAGACCGCCGCTGCCGCTGACGCCACCACAGGCGGATCCGCGGCCAGCGTGGCCGACCTCGTCACGGCCGGCTACCTGCAGGACGCCAACACCCTGGGCACCTACACCGTGGCTTCCCCCGCTGTGACCCAGACCGCTTGTCCGACCTGATCATCTGATCAGCATCTAGCACGCTCGGGCGGGACCGGTTCTCCGGTCCCGCCCGATTGCGTTTTCCGAAGCTACGCTCGACTCCGGCCCGACGGGCCACACCCAGGAGAGGGATCCCGTGCAGCCATCCGACACCGACGGCCTCGAGCCGTACCTGCAATACCTCTGGCAGCACGGTGCCACCGACCTGCACATGGCGGCGGGAACCCGGGCCCGGGTCCGCATCGACGGGCAGTTGATCAGCATCCCCGAGTCGCCGGTCCTGACCGCCGACTTCATGCACCAGGTCTGGGACGCGTTGGTCACCGAGGAAGAGGCCGAGCAGATCGCCGAGGACCGCCAGCTCGACTTCGCGTTCACCTGGGCCGACAAGGCCCGTTTCCGGGCCAACGCCTTCTATCAACTGGACCGCCCAGCACTGGCCTTGAGGCTGATCCCCACCGAGATCCCCACACCCGAGGACATCGGCCTGCCGGCGTCGACCGCCCCGCTCCTGACCCGCCCCCACGGCCTGGTGCTCATGACGGGCCCCACCGGTTCGGGAAAGTCCACCACCCTCGCGGCGATGGTCGGCTGGATCAACCGCAACCGTCCGTTGCACATCCTCACGATCGAGGATCCCATCGAGTACATCCATCCCCCGGTCCACGCACTGGTCAACCAGCGCGAGGTCGGGCGCGACGCCGTCTCGTTCGCCGACGCGCTGCGCGCTGCGCTTCGTGAGGACCCCGACGTCGTGCTGGTCGGCGAGATGCGCGATCTGGAGACCATCGCCCTCACCCTCACGCTGGCCGAGACCGGGCACCTCGTGTTCGCCACACTCCACACCAACGATGCCGCCCAGACCGTCGACCGCGTCATCGACGTCTTCCCCTCGGATCAGCAGGACCAGATCCGGGTTCAGTTCTCCATGGCGCTCGCCGCCGTGGTCTCGCAGCGCCTGATCCCCCGCGTCGGCGGAGGGCGCGTGGCGGCGTACGAGGTCCTGCTCGGGACACCCGCAGTCACCAACATCATCCGTGAGGGCAAGATCCGCCAGCTGCGCAACCTCCTGGCCACCGGCCAGAAAGACGGCATGATGGTCATGGAGCAGTCGCTGGCCTCGCTCGTCCATCGCCAGGTCATCACCTACGAGGACGCGGTGGCCGCCTCGGTCTATCCCGACGAGATCGCCGGCTTCGCGTCCCACGTCAGCACCGATCCGGACATCCCGGCGCCGGCCCACTTCAAGTTGGGTGCCGCCGGCCCAGGAGCGCAAGAGACCACGCCACCGCCGCCACCGGCTCCCGCTGCGCACCAGGCTGCGCCGCCGCCCCCACCCGCGGTCCCCGGAGTGGCTGGTTGAGCAGTCCCGAACTGGTCCTCCTGATCACGGGCGTTCTCGCGTTCCTGGCCATCGCCTCGTTCACCAACGTGATCATCGACCGGCTCCCGGTGCAGCTGGACGAACCGAACGAGTACGGCGAGAGCTGGGACAGCCGACCCTGGTCCGAGGTCTTCGGCGGGCGGAGCCGCTGCTCCGACTGCGGCGTCGGGGTCCGGCCGATCGACAACATCCCCATCGTGTCCTGGCTGGTCCTCCGGGGTCGCTGTCGCTCGTGCGGAGCCCGGATCCCCGTCTTCCACCTCCTGGTCGAGCTGGTGATTCCGCTCCTGTTCCTCGGTGCCGTCTGGGCCCTCGGCCTGACGTGGGCGATCCTGCCCGCGCTCTGGCTCATTCCGGTCGGCGTCGCCGTCTCGGTGATCGACCTCCGCACCCTGATCGTACCGACGCGCATCGTCTGGCCTTCGTTCTTCGTCGCGGTGGCGCTGTGTGTCGTCTCGGCCGGCCTCGTGGACGAGTGGGACCGCCTCACGAGCGCCATCGTCGGCCTGGCCGCGCTGGCCGGGCCCCTCTTCGCCATCTGGTTCGTCATCCCGCACGGCATGGGGTTCGGCGACGTCCGTCTGGCCACCCTCCTGGGGCTCACCATCGGCTTCTATGCCGAAGGGGCCCTGCTGGGCGCCACCTTCCTCTCGGTGGCCTGCCTCGGCGGGTCGGCCGTGATCGGGATCCTCATGGGAGTGATCGCCTTGGGCGCCCGCGGTCGGGGCGCAAAGGTCCCGTTCGGGCCGTCGCTGGTGATCGGTGCGTTCCTGTGCATCGCATTCGCCTCGCCGATCATCGAGGCGCTCACCCAGTGAGGATATGGATGCGATAACCCACCCCTGAGGTCGGTTTTCGCATCCATATCCGGCGTCAGCGATCGCGCTCGATCACCAGCCGCTGATCGGGCCCGACCTGCTCCACGACCTGTGGCTCGTCGTCACCGGGCCAGAAGACCTCGATCCGCTCGATCGGGCCGTCGACCCGACCCAGCCCGACGTGGACGATCGGCGGCTTCTGGGACTCGTACGATCCGCCGGTGGAGATCCACCCGACGACCGGGTCGGACCCTGCGGTCGGGGTGACCTCGATGCGGGCGCCGTCGCCCCAGCGATTCCCCGGGGTGGTCGGATCATCGAGCGCCACCGTGAGCCAGTGATTCCCGGCCGGGCTGTCGTTCCGGTACAGCCGCGGCGGCAGGCGCGACGGAGCGATGAGCAGGTCCAGATCGCCGTCGGTGTCCATGTCGAACGCCACCAGACCGTGATCGATCGCCGTGGCGTCCAGCCCCAGGGCCGGCGCCGCGTCCCGGTACTGCGTGCCGTCCCGGACCCAGAACCGGGTGGTGTCCTGGACGAACGCGGCAAAGTAGTCCTGAACCTCATCGGTCAGCTGATCAGAGAAGGTGGCATCGATCTCGAAGCCGTTCGCCATGGTGATCTCCGGCGTCCCGTCGTTGTCGAAATCCTCGATGGCAGCTCCCCACCCCCAGGCGCCGTCGCGCACGCCGTACTCGTCGGTGGCATCGGTGAAGCGACCGTCGTCGTCGCCGAGGTAGAGCCGGTTGCCCGAGCAGCCCTGAACGACGCACCCGTCGTCGTTCGGGTAGCTGATCGAGGTGACGAACCAGTCGACCAGACCGTCGCGATTCACGTCGGTGAGCACCGATCCCATCCCGTTCTCGTCGGTGCCCACACCGATCTCGGCGGTGATGTCCTCGAACCGCTCCCCGTCGACGTTCCGGAAGACTCGGCTGGTGCAGGTGTCGCCCGTGATCATCAGGTCGAGCCAGCCGTCGGCATCAAGGTCGTGGAAGACCCCGGTGAACGCCACGATCTCGTTCAGCGGCAGATCGAACGCCTCGGTGGCATCGGTGAAGTTCCCGGTCCCGTCGTTGAGATACAGCGCCGAGCGCGAGGGCTGGACTGCGTCGCTCAGCGGGAACCCCGCATCCCGAAGTGCGCCCGCAGCGGCGCAATTGAACGGTGCCTCCGTCGACACGATGCCGGCGGTGCCGAAGCGTTCCACGATCACCTCTTGCGCCTCGTCGTCGAAGAACAGGTCTTGGTGCCAGTGCAGGACCAGGAGATCCATGAACCCGTCGCGATTCACGTCGGCGACCGCGGCGTCGTGCATCTGGTTGCCGGCCCGCCGGAGCCGCGCCTCGGGCGAGGGCACCCCTCGGGCGACCGATTCCTCCACGTAGGTCCCGTCACCTTCGTTCATGAAGAGTTGATTCGCGCCGCGGCCCGCCCCGGCGACGAAGAGATCCAGGTGACCGTCCGCATCGAAGTCGGCGAACGCAGCGGTGGACGAACCGGCCCGGTCCGGCGGCCCGGCCACCCCGGCCTGCTCGGCCACGTCGGTGAATCGGCCACTCCCGTCGTTGAGGAAGAGGCCGTCGGGTTTGCCGACTCGTGGGAGGAAGACGTCGTGATCACCGTCGCGGTCCACATCGGCCACCGTGACCCCCGAGGTCATGCCCGATTCGGCGCTCAGCGGCAGATCGGAGTGGGGAACGGACAGTCCGGCTTCTGCGGTGACCTCGGTGAACGACAACGACGCCAGCGCGGGATCACCGGCCGGCCACGGCGGTGGGATGTCCTCGGGCCGATTCGGGGGAGGGGCAAGGTCCGCCGGTAGCGATTGGACGGTCGAGGAAGGGGACGTCGTCGTCTCGGGCGCTGCTTCGGTGGTCGCAGTCCCACCAGTGTCGGTGCCCCCGCCGGTCCCATCGCCGCCGCCCGAGGAGCACCCCGCCAGCAAGACCAGCACCAGCACCAGCACGATCCACAGCGGATTTGGGGTCGATATTCGACCGTGACGGTTCAGTATCGACCCCATATCCGGCCAGGTCACGCGAGGTCGCGGTCGTGGAGCCATCTCGAGCACGTGCTCACCGACTCGGCCAGCTCGTCGCGCTGGCCGATGTAGTAGTGCGTGGCTCCGGGAATCTCGTGCTGCTCCTTGTCCTGGGAGCCCAAGGCGTCGAACAGACGCCGGTGGTGGCTGGGGGTACAGGCCACGTCGGCCATGTTGCCGATGACCAGGCCCGGCACCGTCACCCGGGCCGCACAGGCCACACCGTCCGCATTGGATTCGTCGAAGCTCCACTGACTCAGCCAGCTGCGCAGCGAGCAGTACCGGGCCAGACCGACCGGTCCGTCGTTGACCACGACGGGATCGCCCAGGTACGACCAGCCGATCTCGCGTTCGCTGGGATCGAGCGAGCCGTCGAACAGGCGGGGATCCGCCATGGTCCCGTGCACGACGAAGCCGAACTCGGCGGGTTTCGTGGCGCCGGGCGGGTTGAGATCGGCCAGCTTCTCGCGCACCCAGGCCGTGATCCGCCGGTTCCGTTCGACCTGCGCCTGGCGGTAGCGCAGGACGAAGTCGTCGGAGTACGGCGGCTGATGGGGGTTGGTCGGGTCGAACAGGTCCAGCTCGTGGTCGCGCCGGGTCGGGTCGGCCTCGTCCAGGATCGACGGGTCGAGCCACTCGGTCAGCGTGTGGGCCCGGCTCACGTGCGCGGCCAGCAGCAGGATGCCGTCGGCCGGGATCATCCCGCCGCGGTCAGGTCCGGCGGCTCGCCCGCCGGGGTGGCGGTGACCGTGGGGTCCTCGGCCTCGGCCTGGTAGAAGAGCGACAGCGATCCCCCGCCGCTCCAGCCGGCCAGCACCACCTTCTCGTAGCCCAGCTGCTCCTTGGCGTGACGCACGCAGGCCGCCAGGTCCAGCACCACCTTCTCCATGATCAGCGCCATGTCGCCGGTGCGGTAGCGGGAGTTGCAGTAGACGACGTGGTGACCGGCCCGGGCCAGCGCCCCCACCATCGGCAGGTAGGCACCGGCCCCCACCGGGTGCATGAAGATCAGGACGGTGTCGCTGGGATTGCCGTCGGGCACCAGGTGGTGGCGCCTCGAGCAGCACGATGTTCTCGTCGCCGCCGTAGGTGTCCTTGAACTCGGCCTCCTCGGCGAAGACGATGACCTCGGGCCTGCGCTCGAAGCGGTAGGTGAAGACGTCATCGGTCACCGGCGTCACGCTCCTCGGGCTTGGGCTGGATGGCCGCCAGCGATTCGGCATCGACGGTCAGCGGCCGGACCGTGTCGACCGAGATGATCTCCCAGTCCACCCGGTCGTACTCGTCGTGGGTGGCCCTGGCGTGGTCTCGGGCCATCTCCGGCGCTCCGTGGTGGAGCCCCTGCGGGCTGTGGGCCAGCGCCCCGGGCGGGAGGGGGAATCCCAGGAACGTCCCGCCGTGGGTGAAAGTGACCTCGTCGTAGTCGACATTGCGGTGGTACCACGGCACCCGTTCGGCCCCCGCACGCGTCTCGGCCGGGCGGGGCAGGAAGTGCACCATGACCACCCCGGGCGCCTGGAGGAAGGCGTGCATCGACGGCGGCAGGTGGAGCGATTCGGACATCACCACGTTCCAGTCCCGGATGTTGAGCTTGAACGGGAAGAGGTCGCCCTTCCAGCCGTGCACGTCGAACGGGTGATACGGGTAGTAGATCGACGAGTCCCGGCCCTGGTAACGGATGCGCACCTCGACCTCGTCGTGGTCGTGATCGACGACCGGGTCGGGTTCGGGGACGAAGAGGACGGTGGGATCGAACGGCGCCCGCCGACCGAACGGTTCGAGGTCGGCCAGCTGCAACTCACCGTAGGTCTCGGTGACCAGGACGTGGTGGTCGGCGGTGTCGGGGACGACTTGGTAGGTGGTCGACTTGGGGAGCACCACGTAGTCGCCCGGCTCGTAGGGCACCGGTCCGAACTCGGTCCGGAAGGTGCCGGTCCCCCGGTGCACGAAATGGACCTCGTCGGCGTCGACGTTGCGGTAGAGGAACGGCATGGGCTCGGCCCGGCGGCTGATCGACAGGGTGCAGTCCTGGTTGTGCAGCACCCTGCGGGGTCGACCGGCGGGATCGTCCTGATCGTCGGTGGCCATGCGGTGGGTGCGCCACTCGGTGACCCGCAGGGGCCCGTCGGCGCGGAACGAGGTGGGGTCGTTGGCGTGGTAGAGCACGGTCGAGCGGCCCGAGAAGCCCGCCCGGCTCATCTCCTCCTCCTTGCGCCCGTCCAGATCCCGATGGGCGTGGCGAGGCGTGTCGCCTCGATCCAGATGGATGAACGACTTCACGGCCCGTACCCCTCCCCGGCCCGCCGCCGGGCCAGGTCACGATCATGCCCGCTGCCGTCGGAGCGAGCCGAATCAGGACCCGGACGCGCCCCCCTCCCGTCGATCTCGCGGCCACGAAGCCCGGAACTGGGCCCGGTGGCCGCGAGTTCCGAAGGAGCGAGCCGAATCAGGGCCGGGACGCGCACCGGCCCCGCAGCAACGCCGCGGGGCCGGTGGCTTCGTGGTTGATCGGGCCTAGGGCCCGACGATCACGGGGTCGTGCTGGTGGTGGGCGCCACGGTGGTGGCCGGAGCCTCGGTGGTGGCCGGGGCCTCGGTGGTGGGCGGAGCCGTGGTCGTGGTGGCGTTCACCGCGGCTTCGGCCTCGGCCAGCGCCTCCTGCAGGGCCCTCAGCGTGGCCTCGTCGAGCTGACCGGTCTGCTCCACGCCCAGTTCGGCCTGGAAGGCCTTGAGGGCAGCCTCGAGCTCGGGCGTCCACTGGCCGTCGATCGGGCCGTCCCAGAACCCGAGGGTCTTGAGCACACCCTGGAGGGCGGACACCTGGGCCGAGGCCTGGCCGTCGAGTGCCTCCTGCAACGCTTCCTGGGTCAGCGGGTCGAGGTAGCCGGTCTCGGGAAGCTCGGCCTGGGCCTGGAGGGCCTTGATGGCGTCGGCCATTTCAGGGCCGTAGACGCCGTCGATCGGGCCGGAGTAGAACCCTGCCGTGGTCAGGTCCTGCTGGGCGCCGGCGATGAGCTGCTGGATCTGGGCTCGGGCGGCGTTCGGATCCTCGGAGCAGCCGGCTTCGATGAGCACGTCGATCCAGTTGACCTCGACTGCGTACGCGGACGAGGTGACGGCGATGCCGGCCTCGCTCAGCGGGGTGTCGAGGTCAATGCCCTCGATGGCGGCCACCAGGACGTCCATCGCCGCCAGCGTGCGATCGGCCAAGTCGTCGGGCACGTCGACGGTCACGACGGTGGACGGCGGCGTCTCGCCGGCGGCGATCGCCTCCTCGACCATCTTGTCCTGCTCGTCGACGGCGGCGGAGAGGGCCTCGCCCGCTTCCCGGGCCTGATCGCCGAGCTCGACCAGCGGGTCGAGCCCCTCGCTCAGGTCGCCGACGGTCGGCTCCTCGTCGGTGAAGACCATGCCGAAGGTGTCGAGGGCGTCGATGTAGACCTGACCCTCGTCGCAGAAGTTGGCCAGGGCCTCTTCGACGTCGGGGGCTGCCGTGGTGGGCGCCGCGGTGGACGGCGCCGCCGTGGTTTCGGTGGTCTCGGACTCGGTGTCGTCGTCGTCGTCACCGCACGCTGCGAGAAACAGCGTGCTTGCCGCGAGGATGGCCAGGAACTTGCGCACGGGGGAGCCTCCGTGTGGGGGATTCGGAACTCGCACACTGTAACTCCTCTGGGTGGCCGGACCGACGCACCCCGTGATACTTCTTGCAGCGCCGCTGCTCTTACCAGCTCCCGCCGCCACCGCCGCCTCCGCCACCGCCGACGCCTCCACCCCCTCCACCGCTACTCGATCGTGAGGCCGCGGTGGCGACCGTTGCGGCGCCCAACCGCGAGCTGGTGGCGGCCAGGTAGAAGCCGGTCGTGTCGGTCCGGGCCACCGCCGACTGCTCCACCGCCTTCGACCAGCGGTCGATCTCGTCCAGCGCCACGGCCCACGCGGTGTACTCCCGCAGGATGTCGTGCTCGGCGGCCCAGTCGGCGTGATAGGCCTCGGATCCGGCCAGGAACTGACGGAACGACTCGATCTTGAGCCACTCGGCCGAGCCGATCGGTGAACGGACCCGCAGCTCCCACGATCGCACCACGGCGGCCAGGCCCGCTCCGGCCGCGACCGCACCACCGGCGACCAGGGGCAACCATGCTGCGCCGTAACGGGCGCAGAACACGCCACCGGCGATGGTTGCGACGAGCCCGAGGATCAGCGCCAACGAACCCAGCACGAGCGCCAGGGTCCGCGAGCGATCCCCGGTCTGCTGCCAGAGCGGCGACGTCTTGGCGTATCGCTCCTGTTGTTTCTTCAACGCCGACCACGCCTTGCGGAAAGAGGCGTCCCGCTTTCCCAGCTCGACCGTCGACCGACCGTTGAACATCCGGATGAGAATCGGGTCGGTCACCCCTTTGGGCCCAACGCCCACCACGGGCTTCTCCTCTCCCGTGAGCGTGATCTCACCGTCGACGGCGCGCTGCACGAGCCAGGCGGCCTGGTGCTCGCTCCGGACGTGCTCCCTGTCCACGACGCCGCCCTGCCACGGCTCCATGCCGGCGGGGGGAACGAACTCGATGGTCGCCAGCTCGGCCAGCTCGCCGGCGTCCAGCCGGACCACGGCACGGTGCTCCCCCGCCGCCCGGTCGCCCGGCCCGTAGGCTGCGTCGGCGGCGCCTCCGGCCCAGACCTGCTCGCGGCCGAGGCGGCGGATGCCGGCGGAGACGAAGGCCATCGGCGCGAGGCGCGCCCAGCAGGGCGACCACGGCCACGACAAGGAGCCCGGTGCCCGGGTCGCCCCCGTCGAAATCGGGGGTGGGTGGCTCGGCCGGCAGCGCGACCGGCGCTCCCACCCGGGCCTCGATGGTCACCCCCTCGCTCCCCGGCGTGTCGTCGGAGGGCCCGGAGAGCGATCCCACGTCGACGACCACGTGCCCCGGCGCGACGGTGTCGGCCGTACAGCCGCCGCGGGCGCCGGATCTGCCCTTCGAACACGTCGGATCGAGCAGCTCGAACGGGGCCCGAAGATGCACTTCGGCGTTGCTCGTGCCGACGGTCCATTCGGTCCCGATCGCATCCCAGGCGACGACGCCACCGGATTCCAGCGACAGCAACGAGTACTGGATCTCGTACAGGTGGCGGCCATCGATCGTGACTTCGGGATTGCCGATCCGGATCCGGTCTCGAGAACCCGGTTGCACGACGAACTGATCCGGCGCGGTTCGGGATCGCACCGAGATCGGCTGCTCCGTGTCCAGTTGCTCGACATCCCGGAAGATCCCACGCCGGTCGTTCGGCCCGAAGTCGTACTCGATCAGTTCGGTGACCGCCGCCGACCCGTCCTGGGAAACCTCGGCCGCCGTCCAGTAGTTGGCGATGCGCTCCGTGTCGCCTGCGAGGCGGGCGAAGAGGGCGGCCCCGGCGACGACGAGAGCGCCGACGACCAGGATGGCGAGGTTGGCCCAGCGTCGACCCCGGATGCTCACCCGTCCGACGGTAGCGGGCGGGTCAGCCCGCCTGTTGCGGAGTCAGCTCGAGACGGTCGATGGGGATGCCCTGCCCCTGGAGGTCGGCGAGGATGTTCTCGTACAGCTCCGGGTCCATCTGGGGGGTCCGGCTCAGGATGAACAGTGAGGAGTACCGGGGATCAGTGACGGCGGCGTAGCCGTAGTCGTCGGTATCGCCGAGGACGACGATGTTGTAGGACGGGTAGGCCTGGGCGAACGCCGACCCGAAGAAGTCGACGCTCAGCGATGCGTTGGTCTCTTCGTTGATCACCCGGGCCTCGCCCTCGATCCGGTCGACCGGCCCGTCGAAGTCGCCGACGAAGCCCTCGTTCAGCACATCGACGACGCCGTCGTCGCGCAGGGTGTACGTGGCGGTCACCCCGACCAGATCCTCGCTGAAGAACTGGGGGTTGGCCGAAATCTGGTACCACGTTCCCATGTAGCGCTCGACGTCGACGTGGTCGACGGTGGGGATACAGCCGGCGAGAACCAGAACGGACAGAGGCAGAAGCTTCAGCAGGCGGGACACGGGACAGACTCCGATCGGTGGCGAACGGCGGTTGTTCGACGCCGACGGGGAATCCGGATGAGCGGACGGCGAATTCGCGTGGAATCGCGCCCTAGGCGCCGCCGATCAGGGCGATGAACGTGAAGAGATCGGCCGAGACCCGCTGCGCCTGGGGACCGGTCAGCGAGAAGAAGCGTCCGATTCGGTCGACACCGCCAACCTGCTCCGCCGACCAGGTCACGGCCACCCTCCGGGGGCCTGCGGTCGGGGGCACGGGACGGATCGGCCGGGCGTCGGACGGATCCGAGATGGCGACGAGGTAGGCCAGGACGATCGTGGCGTCGCGGGTGAACTGCTCGACGCTCTTGCCCACCGACCGGGCGGCTCGCACCAGGAGCGCGTGGTCTGACTCGGAGTAGCCCACGGTGATCGAGACGTCGCCCCGTACCGTCACCGTCCGGCAGCCCAGCAGCGTGTTGCTCCCCGCTCCGATGTTCAGCCCGTAGACGCAGACCGACTGGCTCCCCCGTTTGGCCGTTGCGATGGTGGCGTCGAATCCGTGGGCGGGGCCGGCCTCCGGATGGGCCCGACCCACGTCGGGTCGGGGGACGTCGGCCGTGCCCAAGGAAGCCGCCCGGGCTCCCGGGGTGCCATGGGGTCCGCCGACGTAGGCCCGAACGGTCAGCGGGGCGGTCGGGGCGTCCCGATCGAAGACCCAACCCCGGATCCGGATGGTGCCGTCGGCCGGCGACGACACCACCTCGAGTCGTCCCACCGGGTGGTTGGCACAGTTCGTGCTGGTGTAGGCCGGCGCCCCCGCGTTGGTCCCTCCCACCCTGATCCTGACGCCGTCGATCGCCACCGGCTGCTCGACGTCGCGGAACCGCTGCTCGTAGTGGAGGTGGGGGCGGCTGGCTCCGCCACCAACGGCGCCGACCGTGCCGATCTGGGTTCCGATCGCCACCTGCCTGCCGTGCAGGTGGGTCGGTCGGTTCTCCATGTGGAGATACCGCGTCGACCATCCGCCGCCGTGATCGATCCACATCTCACCCAGGCGGGCCATCCCGACGCGCACGGTCCCTGCTGCGGAGGCGAGGACCGGGCGGCCGTAGTCGGACGGGTAGGCGTTCCAGTCGACGTCGGGACTGTGGCCGGGGTAGGTCCCGGCGTGCCAGACCTCACCGCACCGGAACGGCAGCTTGAAGACCGGTGCTGCGGCGGCCGGCGAGGCGGGAACGACCACGGTCAGGCCCGCAACCAGGACGATCACGAGCAGCCCGACGATCGGACGGCGGTGCGCTACCGAGCGGTGGCGGTGTTCGGTCACGATGGAGAACGCTACGTGAGCGAGTAGCCACCATCCACGTTGAACGTCTGGCCGGTGATGAACGCCGCCCCGGGACTGCAGAGGAAGAGGAACAGGGGTGCGACGTCCTCGGGGCGGCCCCAGCGGGCCATCGGCACCTTGGCCAGCTCGGCGTCGGCCAGCTCGGGGATGTCCTGCATCACTCGGGTCATGCCGGTGAGGATGAGGCCCGGTGCCACCGCATTGACCCGGATCCCTTCCTGGGCCCACATGAGCCCCAGCTGCTTCGTCATCTGGATGATGCCCGCTTTGGCCGCCCCGTAGCCCGGGACGAACACCGACGGGCGGACCGCGCTCATGCTGGCCACGTTGACGACGCTGCCGCCTCCCGGCATCGACGAGCGCGACAGGGCCGACCGGCACCCGGAGGTCAGCCGGAAGGCGGCGGTCAGGTTGAGCTGGACCGAGGCCTCGAATCCCTCGGGCTCGGCCTCGTTGCCGAGGTTGGCGCCGGCGTTGTTCACGAGGATGTCGAGCTCGGGCGTCGCCTCGGCCACCGCGTCGATGGCACCGGTATCGGTGAGGTCCATCCGGTGGTAGGCCAGGCCATCGAGCGCCATGTCGTAGTCCGACGGCCCCGACCGCGTACCCGTGACGGTCACGTCGGCGCCTGCGGCGCGGAACGCCGTGGCCACACCATGGCCGATCCCACTGGTGCCGCCGGTAACCAGCACGCTGGCTCCCCCGAAGTCGAACGACACCGTCATGATCCACCTTCTTCCCGGACGCCGAAGCGGTCGGTGTAGAACCGAAACCGCTGCCGCAGCTCGGCTCGATCCAACCCGAAGTCCGCCGCCATGTCATACACGATCCGGCCGTGCTGACCGCGGGGATGCCGGTCGATGTAGTCGGCCAGCTCGCGGTGTGCGTCCGCGGTCATGCCGACCCCGGCCATGGCGTAGATCCGCTCGACGGTCCCCAGGTCGTCCGCCATGAACTCGTCGAATCGGACGTCGAGCGCCCGGTCGGCCGGCAGGGCGTCACGATCCCGCACACACGAGCGCAGCAGCGTCTCGACCCGGTCGGTCCAGTAGTGGGCGGTCCGCTCGGGGTCGGGGGTCGTGCACCGCATGCGGTCGCCGTAGCTGGTCATCGTGGATGCCGACGCGATCACCGACGTGGGGTCCCGGTGGGTGATGACGATCGTGGCGTCGGGGAACGTGGCGTGGAGGACGGGGAGCTGCTCCATGTGCTGAGGGCACTTGAGGACCCATCGACGGGCGTCCGCGCCGAGCTGGGCGTCCTGCCACTGCAGCACCTTCAGCACCGTCTTCATGTAGCGGTAGTGCGGCGTCTGGTCGTGGCTCAGATAGTGATCGCGCCAGCGGGGAGCGTGGAAGCGCCACTCGAAGTTGTAGCTGGCGAAGTCGGGGCCCATCAGCTCGAGCTCCTCGTGGATGTGCTCGGGGGTCATCGGGTGCATGGCCTTCAGCAGTGGCATCAGTCGGTCGGTCAGCTCCCACGCTTCGCGGCAGCGGGTGTACCGGGGGTCCTCGCCCGGGACCGTGGGTTCGTCGCCCGCAGCCCTCACCGGCTCGCACGACTCCCAATACGGCAGGGATCGAAAACGGTGATCGGCCGCCATCAGGTTGAGCAGGTGGGTGGTCCCCGACCGCGGCAATCCCGCCACGATGACGGGGGCGGCGATCTCGACGTCGTGGATCTCGGGGTGCCGGGTCAGCAGGTCGTGGATGAGCAGGCGATTGGAGGCGTAGCGGACGAAGTCGGCGTGCACCCCCGCACGGCCGGATGCCGCCAGGGAGGTGTCCTCGTCCGCCGCCAGGCACAGCACCTCGAGGCGCTCGATGAAATCGTCCGGTCCGAAGTCGTCCAGCCCGGTTCGGGCTCGGGCCACCACGAGGATCTCGTCGACCGAGAAGGTGACGGGGAACCGTTCGGCCAGCTCGCGGAGCTCGATCTGCTTCTCGGTCAGCTCCGGCTCGGCGAGATCGTCGATGCGGATGGCCGAACCCATGCCCGTCAGTCTGCCCGTTCGCGCCGCTACCTTCGAGGCCGTGGCCAACGCCGACGCCCTCCTCCCCCACGCTCCCCCGGACCCACGGCTGCGCCCGTCGCCGCAGGCCCTCCCCATGTGGCGGGTCCGCAACCTCGCCGCGGTTGCGATCGCGTTCGTCCTGTTCCTCCCGCTGGTGCTCGTCCTCCTCGCCGTCGGCGTCGGGGCGGCGCTGATCGGACTGGCGGTCCTGGTGGTCGTGCTCGTCGGGGTGGGACTGGTCGGGCTCCGCATGGCCCGGATCCGGTACGAGTACTCCTCCTACCTCGTGGGCGAGCGCCAGATCGAGGTCCGGCGGGGTGCGATGTTCCGGACCGAGCTCACCATCCCGTACCACCGGGTCCAGCACGTCGACGTCTCCGCCGGGCCACTCGAGCAGTTGTTCGGCCTGCGGTCGCTCACCCTGGTCACCGCGGCGTCGACCATCTCCGGCGCCATCGCCGGGATCGAGCCCGACGAGGCCGACCGGGTGCGATCGGTGGTACTCGCACGGATCGGCCAGGGTGATGCGGTCTGAGTGACGTCACCGGGGAGCGCCCCGACCTCCCGTGGGAGCGGGTCAGCCCGGTCTCCATCCTCCCCATCGACGGCCAGGGCGCCGGCTACCTCATCGTGGTCCTGTGGGGCGGTCTCACCCTCAACCTCATCGGGGCGGTGGCCATCGGTCTGCTCGCCCTGATCCCCGGCGTCCTCCGCTGGTGGTCGACCCGCTGGTGCCTCGCCGAGGGTGCGTTCTGGGTACACCGTGGGGTCGTGCGACGCGAACAGCGGCGCATCCCGCTGGGTCGGGCCCACGAGGTCGAGATCGTGGAGCCGCCGGGGCTGCGGATCTTCGGGCTCTGCCGCCTGCGGGTCGAGACCGGCGCCGGGATCGGAGAGAGCGAGATCTCGCTGTCCGGCCTGCCCCTCCCCATCGCCCGGGCGCTGTCGGCCGATCTCCGCGGCGACACCGGCGCGAGCGCCGACGCCCCGCCCACCATCGATGGCCACGCCGCTGCCGACGCGCCGACGCCGCCTCCGGCACCGTCGTCGTTGATCCGGCTCTCGAACCGCCGCCTGGCGCTGGCGGGAATCACCGGCCGCCGCCTGGCCTTCCCGGCCCTGGCCCTGGGCTGGCTCGCCGGCCAGGCCAACACCTTCTTCGGTGACGACGGCGTCGTCGGGCTGGGAACCGAGGTACTGTCCCGGTCCGAGACGGTGACCCTGATGACCTGGGTCGCGCTGATCCTGCTGGGGCTGATCGTCTGGATCGCCGGCGCCGCCCTCTGGAGCCTGGTGTCCGACCACCGCCTCGAGGCGAGCGTCGTGGACGGACGGCTGCGGGTCGAGCGGGGCCTGCTGACCCGCCGGCGGAGCGAGCTCGAGCTCACGCGCTGTCAGACGGTGTCGCTGGTGGCGCCGCTCATCCGGCGCATGACCGGCACCGCCGACCTGGAGGTGCGCGTCGCCGGCGGTTCGACGGAGGGCGGCGGGTCGGGATCGATCACCGTTCCCATGCTGCGGCCCGACGAGATCCGTCGGATCTGTGCGGTGCTCCCCGGCATCGACGACCCACTCGTGCCCCTCACCCCGGCGCCCGCGGCGGCCCGCCGACGGCAGTTGATCGGCGGCGTGATCCAGCCGGTGCTGCTGTCGCTGGTGCTCGTCCCGCTCCTGGCGATGTTTCTCGACTGGCGTCCGGGCGTGGCCCTCGCCATCGTCCTCCTCGCGTTCGGCCTGGTCGCAGGTGAACTGACCGCGCGCGGCTGGGGGTACGCGCTGAACGAGTCCATGCTCGTGGCCCGCCACGGGCCGATTCGTCGCGTCACCGTGGCCATGCCGCTGGACCGGGCTCAGGCCGCCGATCTCTCGACCGGTCCGATCCAGCGTCGGTGGAATCTGGCGACGCTCCGCGTCGGCGGGGCCGGGCGGCAGAACACGGTGACGATCACCGACCAGACCGAGCCGAGGATGCGCTCGGTCCTCGCCACCTGCCTGCCGGTCCCGTCGCCACCCCACCCCGTATCCGGGCCCCGGGAGGGCCGCTGAGCAGACCTGGCGAGGCCGAGATTCCGATGTCGGTCAGTCCGTCGTGAGTCGGGCGATCTCCCGGTCCAACCACGAGACCAGCCAGAAGTTGGTCTCGCCCGCCCGCAACCTGCGGTGCGCCGTCAGCAGCGCGGCACGAGCGCCGCTGTGGTGCGGATCGGCGGACAGCGCGACCTCGGCCAGATGGATGGCACCCACCGGGTCGTCGTCGGCCAGGAGCTCGACCGCTCGACCGGCCACGGCGTCGGCGCCTCCGGCCAGCTCGACCACGTGAGCGTCGACCGAGCGCCGCGGGCTGCCGTACAGCTCCGTGGTGGACTCGTGTTTGAACCATCCGACGTAGAGCTCCCAGATGGCGCGTACGTCCCACGAGACCTTGCCGTACCCCTCGCCCACCTCCAGCTCGGGCGGCAGCGTGATCTCGTGCATCAGCTCCCACACCGTTTTGCCGTCGTTCATTCCGGCGACCGTCCGGTCGTGGACCCACTGTGTGGCGTCACGAATGCGGGTCAGCTCCTGCCGGATCAGGTCCGCTCCCTCGAGGGCGCCGTGGTGGCCCGGCAGGATCACCTCGGGGTCCAGGGCGAGGATGCGGTCGACCGAGGCCACGAACCTGAGCGGATCCCGGAGCCGGTCCCCTCGCATGGTGACGAGATTCGGGATGTGTCCGATCAGCGCACTGAAGAAGTTGCCCACCAGTGCCACCCGCTCGTCGGGCAGCCAGACGATCAATGAATCATTGGTCTCGCCGCCGGGCACGTGGTGCAGCTCGACGATCCGATCGCCCAGGGTGAACTCGTACCGGTCGCCGAAGGTCACGTCCGGCACCGGAACGGTCTGCGGCGGCAGGGCGCCGAACTCGTCGATCACCGCCCGGATCCCGTCCATCACGGTCTCGCCGAACGCGAACGCCGACTTGTCCATCCGGTACCGGGCGATCCGTTCGTCGTCGGCCTGGTGCGCAGCGTTGCCCTCGTGCGCGATCACCGTCGTGTCGGCCTCGCGGAGATGGTCCACCCCGCCGACGTGATCGACGTGGCCCTGCGTGAGCACGATGGTGTGGATCGGGCGGCCGTCGACGGCGTCGAAGTTCCGTTGATGGACGGGCACCTCGAAGAACATGCCGGTGTTCACGACGAGCCGCCCCGCATCGGTCGGGAGGCAGAACGCGTTCGAGAACCCCTCGGACACCCAGATGCCGGGGGCGATCTCGAGCGCTTCGGTCATCGCCGCCGGACGCAGATCGAATCCGGTCGGTCGCGATCGATGAATCGGTGCGGAACCCATAGGTTGGCTGTATGTCTAGTGCCGTGACCAGCACCCCCGAAGCGAACCCGACGAACCGCTTGGAAGAGCTGGGGTTCTACACCCTCGCCGGCCAGCCCGAGACCACCCGCGACCTGATCGGCGAGGTGACCGACGCCGAGGCGCTCGGTCTGGGCTGGGCGTGGGTCTCCGAGCGGTACAACCGCAAGGAGGCCGCAGTGCAGTCGGGTGCGGTCGGCGCGATCAGCGAGTCGCTGACCATCGCCACGGCCGCAACCAACCACAACACCCGCCACCCGATGGTCACCGCCGGGTACGCGCTGACGATGCAGAGCCTCACCGGCGGGCGCTTCGTCCTCGGGCTGGGGCGCGGCATCCCGCCGCTCCAGGACGCCTACGGCATCGACCGGATCACCACGGCCGAGATGGAGGACTTCGCCGGACTGATGAAGCGTCTCTTCCACGGCGAGGTGATCATGGGTCACGATGGGCCGGCCGGCCGCTATCCGATCCTGCACCTCGACGCCGAGCTCGACGAGGACCTGCCGATGGCCCTGGTCGCGTTCGGGCCCCACTCGCTCGAGCTGGGCGGTCGCTGCTTCGACGAAGTGGTCCTCCACACGTTCTTCACCGACGAGACGACGGCGAGGTCGGTCGAGACGGTCAAGCGTGCCGCCGATCGAGCCGGTCGGGACCCCGATGCGGTGCGGGTGTGGAGCTGCTTCGCGACCATCGGCGACCACATCGCCGAGGACTTGCGGTTGAAGAAGACGGTCGGCCGGCTGGCCACCTACCTCCAGGGGTACGGCGACCTGCTGGTCATGACCAACGGGTGGGATCCCGCGGTGCTCGAACGGTTCCGGGCCGACGAGACGGTGACGTCGATCGCCGGCGCCATCGACGGCGTGGCCACGACCGAGCAGCTCGAGCGGATCGGCGAGCTCATCCCCGACGAGTGGCTCGCGCCCAGCGCGACCGGATCGCCCGAGCAGTGCGTCGCCGCCGTGCGGGGCCAGCTCGACCTGGGCTGCGACGGGGTGATCATGCACGGGGCGACGCCAGCGGAGCTGGCGCCCATCGTGGCCGCCTACCGCGCCTGACCGGCCAGCGCGGGAAGGACCTGCCGTTCGATCAGGTGCAACGAGTACCAGGCGAGCTCGGGCGGGACACCGCCGCACAGCGGCACCAGGCTGAGGGTGCCGAACCGCTCGACCAGCTCCACCGCCTGCTCCGGCGTCACGACCTGGTAGGCGGCGCTCCGCCGGAGCTCCTCGACCGTGGTCGCCCCGCTGTAGCTGGCGGCGTTGGTATCGGCGCCCAGCCATCGGCCGTACATCAGCGCGTCGTGCAACAGGTACGGCCCGAGGTCCCGCCAGCCCCGGTCGACATCGTCGGCGACGAAGACGGTCGTCGGTGCGCCCGCGGGCGGGGACAGGCAGAGCCCGGTCGGGTTGCCCGCCCGCTCGGCTGCGGCGTCGTACTCCCGGGCCAGCCCAGGGTCGCTCGTCTGAGGGAAGAACATCATGCCCAGCCGGGCCGCCCGACGGGCGGCTGCCGGCGACCCGCCGCCGTAGGCCAGGATTGGACCGCCGGGGGTGAGCGGGGCGGGCGTCACCGAGATCCGCCGCCCGTTCCAGTCGAAGGACCCGCCGCCCAGTGCACGGCGCAGCACGGCGATCCGCTCTTCGATGACGGCACCACGCCGGGTCGGGTCGACCCCGAACATGGCGTACTCCTCGTCGCGGTAGCCCAAGCCGACCGTGTAGCTCACCCGACCGTCGCTGAGGTGGTCGATCACGGCCATGTCCTCGGCCAGCTTGATCGGGTCGTACATCAGCAGCAGCAGCGCTCCGACGTTGAGCGCCACCGTCGACGTGCGCGCTGCCGCGGCGGCGACCATCGGCACCGGCGACGGCAGGTAGCCGTCACTCGAGCCGTGGTGCTGGGAGAACATCACCGTCGTTGCGCCGACCCGCTCCGCCCACTCGGTCATCTCGAGCCCGGCCCGGTAGAGCTCGCCCATCGTGGCCGGAGACTCGGGGGCGCGGCGGAAGTCGAAGCGCAGGATCAGCATCCTCCTAGTGTGACGGATCCGTCCCGAGGAGGCAGGCGCATGACACGAATCGACGAGCTGCTGGAGCACATGTCCCTCGACGAGCAGGCGGCGCTCACCTCGGGGCGCGACGTGTGGCACGTGAACGGCGTCGAACGCCTCGGGGTGGCGGCGCTCAAGGTCACCGACGGTCCCGTCGGTGCCCGCGGCGACGGGCTGACCGGAAGCGGCACCCCCACCCTCCTCCTGCCGTGCGGGACCGCGATGGCCGCCACCTTCGACCCCGACCTGATCCGGCGCGCGGGCGAGGCGCTGGGAACGGAGACGAGGGACAAGGGCGCCCGCATGCTCCTGGCCCCGACCGTCAACGTCCACCGCACCCCGCTGGCGGGACGCAACTTCGAGTGCTTCAGCGAGGACCCCCTCCTCTCGGCCCGGATGGCGGTCGCCTACATCGAGGGGGTCCAGTCCCAGGGCGTCAGTGCGTGCGTCAAGCACCTCGTGGCCAACGATCAGGAGGACGAGCGAAACTCCATCGAGGTCGTCGTCGACGAGCGGGCCCTGAGAGAGATCTATCTGCCGGCGTTCGAGGCCGCGGTCACCGAGGCCGGCGTGTGGTCGGTGATGGGGGCGTACAACCGCCTGAACGGGCCCCACCACTGCTGCGACCACCACTGGCTGCTGACCGAGCTGCTGAAGGACGAGTGGGACTTCGACGGAGCGGTGATCTCGGACTGGTTCGCCGTGCACAGCACATCGACCCTGGCCAACGGCGTCGACATCGAGATGCCCGGCCCGGCCCGACATCTGGGACACCTCCTCCCTGCCGCCGTCGACACCGGCGACATCGACGCGGGACGTGTGACCGACGCCGCCCGCCGGGTCCTGTTCGTCGCCGAGCGGACCGGGCTCCTCGACGACCCGGACGAGCCCGACGAGGTCGGTCGCGACCGAGCGGAGCATCGTGCCCTGGCCCGCGAGATCGCGGCCGCCGGCATCGTGCTGCTGAAGAACGACGACGCGGTGCTCCCGCTACGGGAGGACACGTCGGTGGCCGTGATCGGGCCCAACGCCGGGGTGGGCGTGGGCCAGGGTGGGGGCAGCGCGCAGGTCAACCCGTACCGGACCGTGTCGCCGCTGGAGGGGATCGCGGCCCGGTCCACGTCCACCGCGCCGACCCACCACGTCGGCTGCGCCACGCACCTCTCGCTCCCCGTGATCGACCGCGCCTGGCTCCCCGACGGTGTCACCGTCGACTACTTCGGGAACCGAGACCTCGCCAACGATCCGACCGGTACCGACCACATGGCCTCCACCCGACTCGTGTGGTTCGACTCGTCGACCCGCATGGTCGACACCGACGACTTCTCCGTGCGAGCCCACGGTCCGTTCGTGCCGCCCGAGTCGGGAACCTGGGAGCTGGGGTGCACGGCCGTCGGTCAGGCGAGGGTGTCGATCGACGGCGAGGTGATCGCCGACAACTGGGACCCGCAGGGGACCGGCGACAGCTTCTTCGGCATGGGATCCCCCGAGGTCAGGGGCTCGGTCGACCTCGAGGCCGGCCGTACCTACGACCTGATGGTGGAGTACAGCGGGTCTGCCGCCTTCGCCGCCGTCCACGTCGGAACGGCGCTGATTCCGGCCCCCGACGCGATCGAACGGGCGGAGGCCGCCGCCCGCGACGCCGACGTGGCCGTCGTGGTCGTCGGGCTGAACCACGACTGGGAGACCGAGGGGCACGACCGGACGACGATGGCGCTGCCCGATCCCCAGCCCGAGCTCATCCGTCGCGTCGCCGCCGCCAACGAGCGGACCGTCGTCGTCATCAACGCCGGCGCCCCGGTCGATCTCACCTGGCTCGACGGCGTGCCCGCTGCGGTCCAGCTCTGGTACCCGGGCCAGGAAGGCGGCCACGCGCTGGCCGACGTGCTCTACGGCGATGTCAACCCGGCCGGTCGACTTCCGTTCACGGTGCCCAGACGGATCGAGGACAACCCGTCCCACGGCAACTACCCGGGTGATGGCGGAACGGTGCGGTACGAGGAGGGGATCTTCGTCGGCTACCGGCACTACCAGCGCAGCGGGATCCAACCGGCGCTGGCATTCGGCCACGGACTCTCGTACACCAGGTTCGACTACGGCGAGGCGGTCGTCGACGGGAGCAGTCCGGATGAGATCGTGGTCACGGTGCCGGTGACCAACGTGGGCGACGTTGCGGGCGCCGAGGTGGTCCAGTGCTACGTGCACGACGTCGAGGCGTCGGTCCCGCGGCCACCGGCCGAGCTGAAGGGTTTCGCGCGCGCGACGATCGCACCCGGCGAGACGGTCGAGGTGACCATGACGCTCGACGAGCGGTCACTGTCGTTCTGGCACCCGGACCGCAGGGAATGGACGGTGGAGCCGGGCGAGTTCGTACTCCGGGTGGGCGCCGCCTCCGACGACATCCGCACCGAGGTCCCCCTCACCTGGCCCAACTCGTGACTTCCGGCGCTCTCTCAGCCACTGTGTTCTTGCAGCCACGGACGTTCACGAGTTCGGCTGCACCGGCGTCAATCAGCGAGCCGGGCCAGGCCGTCCACCAACATCTCGACCAGTTGCTCGAAGGAGTCGTCGGGATCCTGGTCCAGCACGAAATCGCCGGCGAACTCCAGGGTCACGAACCCGTGGAGCGCGCTGCGCAGCACGCGTGCCCCGTGCACGGCTCGGTCGCCCGACACCCCCCAGCCCTCCAGCACCTGACGCAGGACGTCCACGACCCGCCGCGAGGCGGCCGATCGCGCTGCGTCCTCCGTCGCGATCGACACGGTGAACGAATAGAGCCCGGCATGGTCCTTCGCGAACGCTCGGTACGTGTCGGCCATGGGACGGACCGCGTCGGCCCCGCCTCGGCCGACGGCTGCATCCCGTAGTACCTCGGCCAGCCGATCGACGGCCACGACCGCGACCGCAGTACGCAGCGCCTCGAGGTTCTCGACGTGGTGATAGAGCGCGGAGGGCCGCACCCCGAGCTCGTCGGCGACGCTGCTGACGCCGATGTCGGAGAGCTGTCGGTCGTCGACGAGATCGACGGCGGCCTCAACGACCAGATGCCGGGTCAGCGCTCGTGCCGACATGAGGTCCCCTTCCTGGGTCCGACGCCCTGCAGACCGGCCTGGCGGCGGTGTGCCAAGCGTCCGCAGTGCGGATCCGTCACAGCTGCGCCATACTAGCCGTCAGCTCTCTTGAATGGCATTCAATTCAAGGGAAGGTCCATCGAACCACTCGCTCCAGCAGGCCATGCAGCTCCCCGTCCGACTCGAGAACACGCTCCGCACCGAGGCCACCGCCGGCCTGCTCGCCGCCGCGGGCGTCGAAGCCGTGACGTTCCTGGCCACCCCGCTGCTGATCCCGGGTCTCGCCGACCGCTACGGCGTCTCCCCCGCGACCGCCGGCCTGGTGTCCTCCGCCCAGGTCGGCAGCTTCCTGCTGGCAACGTTCGGCGCCGGCCGGGCGCTCCGACCCGGCGCCGGGATCGTCCGCGTGGCGCTCACTGCGCTGGTCGTGGCCAACCTGCTCAGCGCGATCGCGCCAACACTGCTCTTCCTCCTGGCCCTGAGGGTGCTGGCGGGCCTGGGAATGGGGTTCATCACCTGGGCCGCATGGGCCTCGTCGCTGGGGCGACGTCGGCACCTGGCCGACGTCGCCTCTGCCGGCCCGCTGGCGGCGATGGTGGCCACGCCGCTGCTGGGCCTGGTGGCCACGCAAGCGGGGCCGACCGGCATCTACCTGCTCCTGGCTGCGGCGGGTGTGGGTGCGCTCCGGCTGACACTCGAGCTTCCCGAGCCGATCGCACCCGACCCCTCCCTCGAGCGCCCGGCGACGCATCGCCGCTCACGGCGCAGCCTGGCCGGCCTGGCCGTCTTCGCCCTCGCCAACTCCGCTGTGTGGGTGCAGATGTCGACCATCGGGCACCAGCCGATTGGGGATGACCGAGACCACCGTCGGCCTCCTGATGGCGGCCAACGCCGCGGCCGGCTTGGCGGGCACACGCTGCAACACCTCGATGCTGCGCGCCACCACGTGGATGGCGCTGGCCGGTCCGGCCGTCGGGCTGGTGATCCTGGCCCCTCAGCCGCTGGTGTTCAGCGCCGCTGTGATCGCTTGGGGATTCCTGTTCCAGGCGGGCGTGCCAACCATCCTCGACCTGATCGCCAAACGCTCGTCCCATCCGGCTGCCGCGGTGGGTGAGGCGCAGAGCGCGATGGCGATGGGCCGCACGATCGGCCCCATGACGGGCGCCCTCGTACTCGGCGCGCCCCTGGCTGTCGCCCTCGCAGCCCCGGTCCTCTTCCTGGCCGGCGCCCGCTTGTCGGCGGAGGCGGAACAGCAGCCGGCGCACTCCCCACCCGAACCCCACACACCAACACGACCCAACCCGTGAACTTCCGCGGCTCCCTCAGCCAGTTCACGAGTTCGTGGTGTCGATGACGGCGGTGCGGGAACGGAAGGTGACGCTGATCCTCGCCCCGGCCGACCGGACCTTCGGCACCGTGTGCTCCCAGTCCCGCTGACACGCTCCACCCATCACGAGGAGATCACCGGCGCCGGGATGGAACCGGCGTGAGGATCCTCCGCCCGACGGTCGGACCAGGAACGGACGCGGCTCGCCCAGCGTGACGATGCCGACCACGGCATGACGGCGGCGGTTGCGGATGCGGTCACCGTGCCACGCCACCGAGTCGCCGCCGTCGCGGTAGAGATTGCAGGCGCCGCGGTCGAGTGGCTCGCCGTAGTGCACCTGCTCCCGGGACGCCGTGACCAGCGCCATGGGAGCGACCGACGGCTCCGCCACGGCATGGGCGAAGAGGGACCGCTGGGTGACGAGCTGCATGGCCTTATCCTAGACGAACAGGTGTTCGCTTGATTGTGATCGAGGTCGGTCCGGCCCGTGACAACAACCGTCCACGAGCGTTACCGTGACCGCATCGCAGGGGGGCGAGGCGATGCGAATCAGCGGGCTCAACAACAGGGCGGTGGCGGCCCCTCCGGCGGCGCTCGCCGCCGCCGGATTGGGTCTGGTCGGGCAGGCGCTGTTCGCGGCCCTTCGCTCGCTGCCCGAGTTCGGCCACATGGACTGCTCGGGATCCGAGGGCCCGCCGTCGGGCCGATCCCGTCGGATCGTGGCGCTGGGGGACTCGACGCTCACGGGACCCGGCCTCGACCGGGTCGACCAGGTCTGGCTCCGCCAGGCGATGCGGCAGATCGCCGGCCACGGACGTCTCGACGTCATCTCGAGCGCGGTCGGCGGCAGCCGCGCTCACGACGTCCTCGTGCGCCAGGTTCCCCGGCTCCATGTCCCCGCCGCCAGCTTCGGCGACCTGCCCATCGACCTCGCCGTGCTGTCGGTCGGCGGGAACGACGCGATCCGACAGACCTCGCTGCGGTCGTTTCGCCGCGACGTCCACGGGACGCTGGTGGCGATGCGGTCGACGGCGCGGACGGTGGTCGTCGCCGGGCTACCCGACCTCGGGCTGCTCCCGCGCGCTCCCCAGCCCCTGGCGGTCGTCCTGTCGGCCCGGGGTCACCGCTTCAACCGGGTTCTGCTCGAGGAGGCCCGGGCGACCGGTGCCCGATACGTCCCCGGCTGGTGTGCCACCGAAGCGCTGGTCGACACGACCGAGAACTTCGCTCCCGACCTGTTCCATCTCAGCGCCAGCGGCCACGCTCGCATGGCGCGAATCGCCGCACCGATCCTGGCCGAGTGCCTGGTCCGGGCCCGAACGTCGCTCGGACCGGGCCGGCCGGCTGCGTTCTAGGGTGTCGTCACCCGACCGGAGGGACAGCATGACCGACACCAGCGCCACCACCCGACACCTGGTCGAGACCCTCTGGGAGCGGCTCTACGACGGCGACTACGACGGCGTCGGCGCCCTCTTCGCCGACGAGGGTCACTATCGGGACGTGCCCGCGCCCGATGAGGGGGCATTCGGCCCGGCCGCGATCGCGGCCCGACTCCGCCTCGGTCTGGAACCGATCGACGACCACGTGCATCACCTCACGCGTATCGTCGTCGAGGGGACCTCGGCCGTCACCGAACACGCGGAGGAGTGGCACTGGCACACCGGCGAGTCGGTCATGCTCCCGTTCGTCTCGGTGATGGAGGCGCTCGACGGGAAGCTCATCCGCTGGTGGGACTACTGGGACCTCCAGACCCTGTTGGGATCGGCCCCGACCTGGTGGATCGACCACATCATGAGCCAGGCGGTCGAGATCGGGTTGCGCGACCCCGAGGACCAGGACGGCTGATCACCCCTGGTCGTCGTCGTGCTCCTGCAGATCCAGGGCGACCACCAGATCGATCTGCTCGTCGCGCAGCTCGAGCGATTCCACCAGGACCGAGACGTCGTCCTCGCCGTGCTCGCTTCGCGGCAGCTCCGCGCGAGCGGGCAGGGTCATCCGGATCGGCAGCAGCCCTGCGATCGATCCGACCTGCCGGGCCCACCGGTTGACCGGCAACGGGATCAGGTCGGGAAGCTCCAGCCACGCCGCCCGGAGGTCGACCTCGATGGCGTCGCCGCGCAGCCGGGGCCGCACCTCCCACGCCATCGCCGCCCGCAGGTCGGGCAGGCCCGCCCCCACCAGGCGGGTGTTGCGCATCCGGCCCTGGAGCCGCTCGCCGACGACCCCGAGATCCAGCTCGAACGGAACGGGGAGCCCCTCGAGTCGTGCCTCCACCATCTGGAGGACGGCGGGGGCGAGCACCTCGGACGCGATCGAAGCCGTCGCTCGTTCGGGTTCGCTGGCCAGCGGCCCGAGCGGCGTGCCCTCGTGACCCTCCTGGCGTCGCACCGCCATGACGAGAGCCCCGTCCTCGACGAGGGCGTCCCCGTCGCCCGGCTCGACCCCGAGGCCGAGCACCAGCTGGGCCAGCTCCGGACCGAGGTTGAGCGCGACCTGCTCCATCTCACCGCGCAGGATCTGGAACGCATCGTCGCCCATCATGCCGACGACCATCTCGCTCATCTGGGCCCGGGCCTGGAGCACGGCATCGTCGGCCGGTTCGGAGCTCTCGGTCTCGATCACCATCTGCTCCAGCTCGGCGGTCGCCACGTCGAGCCCGACGTGGATGCCGTGGGCGTCCACATGGACCAGCGGCCGCACCAGCATGTCGCCGCGCACGACCAACGACGGCGGCTCGTCGGGGACCCCGCCGGGCATCTCCGGGAACCCCACATGGCCGCGAGCCCGAACGGACGCGTGTATGCGCTCGCCGCCGTCGGACGCCCGCATCCGGAACGACACCCCGATGATGCTGACGTCCAGTTCGGTGACGACCGATCCCATGACCGGCAGGTTGAAGTCGTGCAAGACGGTCGGCCCGTCGACGCCGTCGCCGACGGCCACGCGGGCCAACTCGTTGAGGAATTCCTCTGGGATCCGGCCGGCGGCCAACCAGTCGGGATCGGTCGTGGTTGGATCGGGAGTTCGACGGCGAGCCACAATTCTTTGCTACAGGGCGAGCGGCTTTCTGCACCAACCCGCACGTCGACGTTCCCACGGGTGCATCCGATCTGAGGCAGCACGGTGAATCAGCACGAGGCGCTCCCCGGGAACCGATGGGCGCCACACCCCAGTCCGCCGTTCGACTACGACCGGGTGAACCTTCCGGACGGGCGGACCCTCGGCTACGCGGAGTACGGCGATCCCGATGGTGACGCCGTGTTCTGGTTCCACGGCACACCGGGCGGTCGGTTTCAGGTTCCGCCCACCACCAACGACCGCGCTGCGGAACGGTCGATGCGGGTCATCGCCCTCGAGCGCCCGGGCGTCGGCGTCTCCACCCCGCATCGCTACGACCACGTCGCCGACTGGGCCACCGATGTCGCCCGGGCCGCCGACGCGCTCGACGCGGACCGCTTCGGGCTGATCGGCCTCTCGGGCGGTGGCCCCTACGTCCTGGCCTGCGCCCACGACCTTCCCGAACGGACCGTCGCCGGGGTGGTGCTGGGCGGGATCGGCCCCACCCGGGGCAGCGATCGGATCAAGAGCTACACCCGGCTCCTCCCGTCGTTCGAACCGGCGCTGTCGCTGACCGGCAAGGTGTTGGGCGCGGCCCTTCGCGCCGCGGCGCTGCCCCTGCGGGCGGTACGCCACCAGAGCATCGACCTCTACGCCAACGTGCTGGCCCGCGCCGACAAGCCGGCCTTCGAGTCACCCGGGATGAAGGACATGTTCATCCACGACCTGTGCGAGGGGATGGAGCACACGCTCGACGGACCGGTGCTGGACATGGTGCTCTTCGGGCGGCACTGGGGTTTCGCGCTCGAGGACATCAAGCCCCTGATCGTCTTCGTCCAGGGCGACGCCGACCACATCGTGCCCTTCATCCACGGCGAGCAGCAGGCCGATCGTGTCCCCGACTCCGAGCTCCTGGCGCGGCCGGGCGAGGGCCACTTCGCCGGCTTCCGTGAGGTCGACGTCCTGCTCGACCGCATCCGCGACCGCTGGCAGTAGTCGGGAGCTAGCCGACGACGACGCTTTCGGTGAACGTGATGCCGTTGGCCAGGGTTCGGTGCACCGGGCAACGCACCGCGATCTCCCCCATGCGGGCGGCCTCCTCCTCGCTGAACCGACCGTCGAGGAAGATCTCACTGGTGACGTGGTCGAGCCACCCCGACAGGTCGTCGTCGCACCGCTCACAGTCGTCGGCGTGGATGCGCTCGTAGTGGTAGCGGGTCGAGATCGAGTCGAGCGCGATGCCCTTGCGCTTCGCGTACATCGACAGTGTGATGGCCGTGCACGCAGCCAGTGACCCGAGCAACATCTCGTACGGCGTCGGTCCGGTGTCGGTCCCGCCGAGGTCCGGCGGCTCATCGGCGGTCCACCGATGGCGGTCGTTGGTGATGGTCACGGCGAAGCCGTCGACGAGATCTGCGGTGATGGTGGGCATCGGGCGAGCCTACGATGAAGGTATGGCTGACCCGTCCACCAAGGGGTCCCTTCTGGTGGCCACCCCCTTGCTCGATGACCCCAATTTCTGGCGCACGGTCGTCCTGATCCTCGAACACGACGAGGAGGGGGCGCTCGGCGTCGTCCTCAACCGGCCCAGCGAGGTCGAGGTGGGTTCGGCACTTCCCGCGTGGAGTGACCGCGTGGTCGGACCCGGCGTGATCTTCGTGGGGGGACCGGTCTCACAGGGCGGCGTCCTGGGCCTGGCCCGCGCTGCCGCCGACGACGTCGGTCCGGGATGGAACCCGGTCCTGCCCAACGGCATCGGTTCGCTCGATCTCGATCTCGCTCCCGACGCCATCGGCACGTTCGAGCCCGCTCGCGTCTACTCCGGCTACGCCGGATGGGGTGCCGGGCAACTCGAGGCCGAGCTGGCCGAACATGCGTGGTGGGTGGTCGAGGCCCGACCCGAGGACGTCTTCGCCGCCGAACCCGACACCCTCTGGACCCGGGTGCTCGCCCGCGCCGATGACAACCTCCCGCTCTTCGCGCACTTTCCCCCCGACCCGTCGCTGAACTAGGTCCCGTGCCCGCCGACGACGCCGGACGCAGCTTCGAGTCCTGGACGCGCCGCTACCGTGCGCGAACCGATGCCGGTGGATCGGCCGATCCGTCCCCGCTCATCCCGGCCGCCACGGTCGTGCTGCTGCGCGACGGTTCCGACGGACTGGAGGTGCTGATGGTCCAACGAAGCGAAGAGCTCAGCTTCGCCGGCGGGATGTGGGTGTTCCCGGGCGGCCGCGTCGACCCCGGCGACCTCGATCCCGGTGATGGCGACGAGCTCGCCGCCGCCCGGCGCGCCGCCGCCCGGGAGGCGGCCGAGGAGACCGACCTCTCCGTCGATCCGACGGGTCTCGTCGAGCTGTCCCACTGGACGCCGCCACCGGAGTCGCCCAAACGGTTCGGCACGTGGTTCTTCGTCGGCGAAGCGCCCACCGCCGACATCACCGTCGACGGCGGAGAGATCCTGGCCCACCAGTGGACGACCCCGCGCCGGGCCCGGGAGCGGTGCGATCACGGGCAGATCTCGCTGGCACCACCCACCTGGATCACCCTGGAGCAGCTCGAGCCATACGCCGACGCGACCCAGGCACTGGCCGGCATCGCGTCGGCCCCCACCGAGCGATTCACGACCAGGATCGTCATCGAGGGCGAGACGGTCTTGGCCCTCTACCACGGTGATCACGCGTACGAGACCGGCACCTCCGGCGGCCACGGTCCCCTCCACCGACTGACCATGGGCGCCCATCCCTGGCGCTACGAACGAACCACCGAACGGACCACCGAACGAAGGATCCCATCATGAGCATCGACATCGGCGTCCAGCTGGCCCCCCAGGCGACCACCACCGACGAGCTCCGTCGATCGTGGCGGGACGCCGACGCCGAGGGGCTCGACTCGATCTGGGTCTGGGACCACTTCTTCCCGCTCTACGGCGATCCCGACGCAGCCCACTTCGAGGGGTGGACGCTCCTGGCCGCGATGGCGGTCGAGACGTCGCAGGCGCGTTTCGGCGCCCTCGTGGGCTGCAACAGCTACCGCAATCCGGAGCTCCTGGCCGACATGGCCCGGACCATCGACCACCTCGGCGGAGGCCGCTTCATCCTCGGGATCGGGTCGGGCTGGTTCGAGCGGGACTACACCGAGTACGGCTACGAGTTCGGCACTGCCGTGAGCCGGCTCCGCGACCTGCAACGCGACCTCCCGCTGATGCGGTCCCGCTTGGACGCGCTCACGCCCCAGCCGGTCGGACCGCTCCCCATCCTCGTGGGTGGGGGTGGGGAGAAGGTCACCCTGCGCATGGTCGCCGAGCACGCCGATGCCTGGAACACCTTCGGACCTCCCGAGACGTGGGCCCACAAGAATCGCGTGCTCGACGAGTGGTGCGAGAGGGTGGGTCGGGATCCGAAGCAGATCGAGCGGACCGTGGCCATCCAACCGACGGAGATCGAGCAGGTCGAGGAGTACGCCGAGGTCGGCGTCGAGCACGTCATCGTCATGATCGGCGCACCCTTCGATCTGGGCCCGGCGCTCGAAGCCAAGGCCAGACTCTCCGCCTGACATGTGCGACACCCTGTGCGTGCGACAGCCGGGTGGCACGGTCTTCGGGAAGAACTCCGATCGCCCCCCGTCCGAGGTCCAGCTCGTCGAGTCGCACGAGGCGCGCGCCGGAGGCGGATCCCTGCGCACGCAGTACCTGACGATCGACGACGCCGGGGCCGGCGCTCTTCTCGGTGCCCGGCCCGAATGGCTCTGGGGCATGGAGCACGGCATCAACCGCCACGGGGTCGCCATCGGGAACGAGCGGGTCTTCACCGTCGACGATCCCGACCGCCATCCTCCCGGCTTGATCGGGATGGACCTGGTCCGCCTCGGCCTGGAACGAGCGACCGATGCCGACGGTGCGGTGGATCTGATCGGCGAGCTGATCGAGCGGCATGGCCAGGGTGGCGCTGCGGATCCGATCACCGGTGACGCCTACTTCTCGTCGTTCCTGATCGCCGATCCGAGGGCGGCGTGGACGGTCGAATCGAGTGGTCGCGACTGGGTGGCGCAGGAACTCGCCGATCGCGGTGCGATCTCCAACCGCATCAGCCTCGACGGGTGCTCCACCGGCTCCATCGACTCCCCCACCTCGTTCGATCCGCAGACCTGGGTGCGCTCGGACGAGTGGACCGCACACGCCGACCGCCGGTTGGAGGCCAGCCAGCGAGCCCTCGAGGAGTGGTCCGATTTCGGGCCTCGGGCCATGGCGGGTGCGCTCCGCGACCACGGCCGAGCGCACTGGGGGGTACCGGGCACCGGTACCGAGACCGTGCCCCCGCCGGCGGACCAGGGTCCGGACGGAGAGGGCTGGACGGTCTGCATGCACGTCCGCGGGCTCTCCACCACGACATCGTCGATGATCGGCTGGCTGGATCCGGCCGGCCACCACCGGGCCTGGCTGGCGCAGGGTGCCCCCTGTGTCAGCGTGTTCGTTCCCGTCTCGGCCGTCGAGCGGACGCCGACGGGTCTCGCTGACCCCCTGGCATGGCAACGGATGGCACAACTCCGCGACCTCGTCGACGCCCACCCGCGCCTCCTCCCCGAGATCAGGAGCGTTCTCGACCCGCTCGAGTCAGGACTGTGGGACGAAGCCGACGAGCTCGCGGCGTCGAACGCCGATGGACCGGCATGGACGGTGTTCTCCCAGCGCGCGCAGCAGCGGACGGCCGACGCCACCCTGGGGTTGCTCCGCCACATGGAGTGACACTCGGTGATGGCTTCCCGCGGGATCGAGCCGGTACCGTGGAGACGGCTGACGAGGAGACCGATGAACATCACGCAACGCCTGCCATCGACGCCGTTGATCGCCGCCGCGCTGGGCCTCGTGCTCGCACTGTCGGCCTGCGCTCCGGCCGAGAGCGAGTACGTGGGCGAGGACCGCAGCGGGCTGACCGAGCAGGTCGACGCCCGCTCGCCGGTGGTCCCGGGCCCGGAAGACGACGTCGCCCTGACCGAAGACGAGATGATGGACGAAGACGAGATGGTGGACACCGAAGCGTCCGAGTGAACGGCAGGGCAAACGGTTGGCACCACGCGCCTCGCCGCAAGGCCCTCAGCCGGCGATCGTCACCAACCTGTCCAGGGAGATGCAGCTGAGGACGTCCTGGTTCTCTCCCGCCGTTGCGGCGTCGCCGTAGAGATCGGCCAGGCACTGGGCCTCGGCGGGCGTCAGCCCCATACTCTCCATCTGGTCGGCGAGGGTCCCGCCGGCGTCCTCTGGGACGACCACGCCGGGTCCGAACTGTTCCGCCAGATCCGGCGCGGCCAGGCATTCGCCGACGGCGGCCTGACTCGCCACCGCGAGGAACCCGTTGGACGGATCCTCCGCCATCAGCTGTTCGATCTCGGACTCGGTCATGCCAAGGGTTCCGGTGACCGACGCGACGATGCAGTCGGCCTGATCGGCCGGCAGCCCGCCCTGCTCGAGTCCGTTGCGAAACGACGTCGCAGGTTCGCCGGAGGATGACCCGCCCCCCGGCGGTAGCTCGGAGACATCGATCGCATCCTCGCCGCCGCCCTGATCGTCGGCCAGGTCGTCCAGGATCGCGTCCGGATCCAGTTCCACCCGGTCGGGCTCGTCCTCGGTCGTCGGCGACGAATCCTCCGCGGTGGTGTCGGCACTTCCTTCGATGGCCTCGCCATCGAAAGCCGAATCGTCACCGGAGCCGGAGCAGCCCGCCAGGACCAGGAGCATCGCCATCGCGACACCGCGTACCAACCGCATGAGCACGAGTGTGACGCGGATCACCGCCGATGTCACCTCGCGACGCCGCTCAGGAGGCGTCGAAAACCCCGAGCTCGACCAGCTCGGCGGCGGGCCGGGGCGGTGAGAAGTAGTACCCCTGCGCCTCTTCACAGCCCAGTGACCGCAGGATCTCGAGCTGTTCGGGCGTCTCCACCCCCTCGCCGATCACCCCGAGCCCCAGACTGTGACCCAACCCCACGATGGCACGGACGAAGGCCAGCGAGTCGGCGTCGGAGCCCAGCCCCTGAACGAACGAGCGGTCGATCTTGAGCGAGTCCACGGGGAAGGTCCTGAGGTAGCTCAGTGCGGCATGGCCGGTTCCGAAGTCGTCCGTGTGAATCCCTACCCCCAGGCGCCGGATCTCCTGGAGCGCCGCCGCTGCGGCCTCGATGTTGGCGATGAAGGTGCTCTCGGTGATCTCGAGCACGAGCTGCTCGGGGGGCAGGCCGGTCTGGGCCAGCGAGCGGGCGACGACCTCGACCAGATCCGACTGCGTGAACTGGCGAGCCGACACGTTGACGCTCACCGTCACATCACCGACGACCCCGTCGTTGCGCCACTTCTGCAGTTGCCGGCAGGCCGCCTCGAGGACGTACTCGCCGAGTGGAACGACGAGCCCCGACTCCTCGGCCAGCGGCAGGAACTCGCCGGGTGGGATCAAACCCCGATCGGGGTGATCCCATCGCACCAACGCCTCGAGGGCGACCACGCGTCCGGACTCGACATCGACGATGGGCTGGTAGTGCACGACCAGCTCACCCCGCTCGATCGAACGACGCAGCTCCTGTTCCATCGCCAACCGAGCCGACGCTCGCTCCTCGAGCTCGTCGTCGAAGACCACTGCGGTGGATCCACCCAGGCTCTTCGCGCGCTGTCGGGCCACCTCGGCCTGTCGGAGGACATCGCCGCTGGTGGCCGCTCCGGCCGCGCTGGCGACGCCGATACTGACGCTGACGTCGAGCTCGATGTCGCCGAGCGGGAGTCGCCGGAGCGTGCTGGCGAGCACACGCTCGGCTGCCGCTCCGGCACCCTGGCGTTCGCGCAGTCCGGTCAGCAGGACGGCGAACTCGTCGCCGCCCAGACGCGCGACGATGTCGTCGGGCCGGACCGTGTCGACCAGACGGCGACCCATGGCTGCGAGGAGCTGATCGCCGACGGCATGGCCGTACGAGTCGTTGACCCACGAGAAGCGGTCGATCCCGACCACGAGGACGGCGACGGTGGAGGCGACGGCCGGACCCGCCGCGAGCTCGAGACGCTTCAGGAACGACGCCCGGTCGAGCAACCCGGTGAGGGCGTCGTAGCGGTCGTCGGTGGTGACCACCGCTTCTTCGACGACGGTCACGAAACCGCTGAGCCGGATCGCCTCGCCGGTCTCGTCCCGCACCGCTACGGCGCGGACCCGACGGCCCTCTCCGTCTCCCGCAGCACGGTAGACCGCTTCGAGCACCGGCGAGTCTCCGGCCAGGTGGGTCTCGATCGCTTCGAGCAGGACGGGCAGGTCGGCCGAATCCACGGTGGCGAACCACCGGTCGGGACCGCTGTCGGCATGGGTCGGACTGGGACCGCAGATCGACTCCCACCGATCGGAGTACGCCACATGATCGGTGCGCAGGTCCCACTCGAACAGCCCCTCCCCCTCGTTGGTCGGCACCGGCCCGCTCGCATCCGGAACCGTGCGGCGGTCGAGCTCGTCGACCATGAGCTCGAAGCGCACGGCCTCGACCAACCCGACCCGGGACGGGACGGATCCGAATCCGGCGCGTTCGTCGCCCGGGAGCGCCGCCCCGACCCGGACGACCGGAGCGCTGATGTCGGCAGCGGTCAACGCCTCGACCGCGACCGGAGCGGCCACGTCGGGGTGGAGCAACACGAGCTCGATGGGCGTGAAGAAGAGATGTGAGCCGAGCGCGTCGACGGAGCTGACCCAGTGGACGGCGAACGGCCCGGTCGTCGCGACCTGTGCCTGCGCCGACGAGGCCGCAGGGTCTCCGCGTCCGCCGAGATAGAGCACAGGAGCACCGGAACGGTCCAGCCCTGAGGCGGCGTCGGGTCGTCGTTGCCGGAGTGGTGCTCCTGCGAGCGCGCCGTCCATGGTGGCGGTCAACCTACCGGAGCGGTCTCGACGGATCGGTGATATCGGCGTGGGCCGGGGCCCGCTCCCCTCGTTACCCTGACGGCGATGGATCCCGTTGCCGAGACCGGTCTCGAAGACGGCGTGGTGGCCGTGATCGGAGGCGGCATCGTCGGCCTGGCGACCGCGTACGCACTCACGCAGCGGGGTCGCACGCCGCTGGTCCTGGAGAAGGAGCCTGCGCTGGCCCGGCATCAGACCGGCCGCAACTCGGGCGTGATCCATTCCGGCATCTACTACGCGCCAGGTTCGGCCAAGGCCCGGCTGTGTCGGACGGGACGCGCTGCTCTGCTCGACTTCTGCGCCGAACACGACATCGAGCACGACGTGTGCGGCAAGGTCATCGTCGCCACCCGTCACGACGAGCTCCCGCAGCTCGATGCGTTGCACCAGCGTGGCGAGGCGAACGGCATCGAGATCCATCGCCTCGACGGTGACGGCCTGCGCGAGCGCGAACCGCACGCGGCCGGGATCGCTGCCCTCCAGGTCGACGACGCCGGGATCGTCGACTACGGCCAGGTGTGTCGGGTGCTCGCCGAGCTCATCGTCGCCGGGGGCGGCCACATCCGTACCGGGGTGACGGTGACGTCGGCACGTCCGATCGCCTCGGGACGCTGGATCGAGTGCCAGGACGACGAGCCGTTCGCGGTGGCCCAGGTCGTCAACTGTGGCGGTTTGCAGGCCGACCAGCTCGCCGCAGCGAGCGGCGCCGCATCCCCGACCAGGATCGTTCCGTTCCGGGGCGAGTACTTCGAGCTCCGACCCCAGGCCGAACACCTGGTCCGTCACCTGATCTATCCGGTGCCCGATCCGGAGTTTCCGTTCCTCGGCGTCCATTTCACGCGCATGCTGGCCGGGGGTGTCCACGCCGGCCCCAACGCGGTCCTCGCCCTGGCGCGCGAGGGGTACTCGTGGCGGGAGATCGACGGACGCGAGTTGGCCGACATCATCCGCTTCCCGGGATTCCGACGCCTCGCCGTTCGCCACTGGCGCATGGGACTGGGCGAGATGTGGCGATCGGTCAATCGCCGGGCCTTCGTCCGAGCGCTGCAGCGCCTCGTGCCCGACGTGGAGCTCGACGATCTCGAGCCGTCACCGGCCGGGGTCCGGGCCCAGGCCCTCCGTCCCTCGGGCGACCTGGTGGACGATTTCGACCTGGTGCACGAACCCGCGGCCACCCACGTGCTCAACGCGCCCTCACCGGCAGCGACCGCATCCCTCGCCATCGGCGAAACCATCGCCGCCACCGTCACGGACTGAACCATCGCTGTCGGCCCGATCCGCAGCTCACGCCAGGAGTTCAGCGCCAGCTGAACTCCACAGGAGCCCGCCGTGCGGGCTCCCGAACTCCCAAGGAGCTCGCATGGCGAGCTCCCGAAAACGGCGAAGAGGGCCCGGGGGGATGGGCCCTCTTCGCTCGGTGGCGGGGTCACAAGGGGGGAGTGACCGTGCGCTCACCGGGCGAGACTCGTGGTCTCGCTCTTTGACCGATCCGAACGCTCGGGGGGGGTGAGCGTAGGGGTCGGAGTCTGAAGCGACCGGAGTCGCCTCGACCATCTCCCGCCAGGTCAGGAAGCCTTGGTGGTGGTCTTCTTGGCCTTGGTGGTGGTCTTCTTGGCCTTCGAGGTGGTGGCCTTGGGGGCCGCGGCCTTGGGGGTGCGATGCAGCTGGACCTCGAGGGGCTTGGCGGCATCGGAGACGGCGAGCGAGAACTTCTTGTTCTGCTTCAGCATCTTGTCAGCGAAGGCGAACTGGTTGGTGAGGAACTCACGGGTCGTGGGGATCTCGTCGGCGTAGGGGAGCTCGGGAAGCTCCGGCAGGCGGTCGTCGACGAACTCGACGACGTTCTTGACGCCGCTGACGATGGGCTCCTGAACGGACTCGACGAACTCGAGGACCCGCTCCTGAACCTCGCTCAGCCGTTCGATGGTGGCGGTGGTCATGGTGGTTACTCCTGGTTGGATGCGGTGTCCGGGGGGTCTGAACTCCGCTTGCTGTGCTGCTAACTCTAGCAAGCACCTTTCCTCCCGTCAACGTCTTGCTTGCAAAAGTTCTCACCCGGTAAAGCCGACCCACTTGGTAGGGTTTCGGGCGACGGCCTGACCACCAGCCGTTTCCCCGCCGACCATCCCCCCACCGACCATCCCCCCACCGACCATTCCCCCACCGACCATCCCCCCAGCAACCAGGAGCCCCGACCATGACCGTACGACTGGGTGACATCGCCCCCGACTTCACCGCCGAGACCACCGAGGGCACCATCTCGTTCCACGACTGGAAAGGCAGCTCCTGGGCCGTGCTCTTCTCCCACCCCAAGGACTTCACGCCGGTCTGCACCACCGAGCTCGGGTACACCGCCAAGCTGGCCGACGCATTCGCCGAGCGGAACGTCAAGGTGATCGGCCTCTCGGTCGACTCGGTCGACGATCACGTCGCGTGGTCCAAGGACATCGAGGACACGCAGGGCATCGCGCCCAACTTCCCCATGATCGGTGACCCGGACCGCACGGTGGCGCAGCTGTACGACATGATCCACCCCAACGCCGACAGCACCCTGACCGTGCGCTCGGTGTTCGTGATCGGACCGGACCACACCGTCAAGCTCACGCTGACCTACCCGGCCTCCACCGGCCGCAACTTCGACGAGATCCTGCGGGTGATCGACTCGCTCCAGCTGACGGCGAACCACCAGGTGGCGACCCCGGTCAACTGGACCGACGGCGACGACGTCATCATCGTCCCGGCGCTGAGCGACGACGAGGCCAAGGGCAAGTTCCCCGGCGGATGGGACGAGCAGAAGCCGTACCTGCGGGTCGTGGCTCAGCCCGGCTGAGCCACGGGGCCCAGCGCCGCGGCGGCCACGGCCTCCCAGCCGGGCATCCCGATGCCCAACCAGGTCAGACGGGTCTCGGCGTCGTCCGAGACCACGGGGCCCCGGTCCGACCCGACGGCGGTCAACGCCTTGCCACCCAGCAGGCGGACCAACGCCTGGGCCGGTCGATCCTCGACATCGTCCACCTCGGCCAAGGCCAGCTCGAACCGCTCGGCCACCTCGGCGGCCTCGCCGGCGGCCGCCGCCGCCAGCATCAGCGCCAGCTGTGCGACGGTCCGGTCGAGGTAGGTGGACCGGACCTCCTCGGCGACGGTGCCGGCGAACCGACGGCAGCTCTCGCGGTCACCGGCCGCGGCCGCGCAGAGGGCCGCTGCGGACATGGCGTAGGGGCCGCTGTCGTCATCGGTGGCATCGAGGGCATGGCGCAGCGTTCGTTGCGCCTCGTCGACGCGCCCCGACTGGGCCAGGAGAAGGCCGATGGCCACCAACCGGTCCCGGTCACCGAGGCTGGCCGGGTCGAGCTGGTCGGCGGTCTCGACGTCGACCAGCTCGGAGACGAGTCCCGGGTCACCGACGTGGGCGGCCGCAGCCAACCGGCAGGTGACGATCATGTCGGTCGGGAGCCCGCGGGCCACCCGGGACGGGTCGAGTGTCTCGAACGCGGCCGACACCTCGCCCATCGCCAACTGCGCCCGCCCGAGCGTGCCGGCCGCCTGCGCCGACGCGTCGCTGTCGGTGGTGCTGCCGAACCGGCGGATCGCGTGCTGGGCGTGGTCGACCGCAGCTCGGGCATCGCCGTGGGAGAAAAGGGCGATGGAGGCGAGAAGGACCCGCATCATGCCTTCGCCCCATTGGTCGCCCCGCTCCTGGGCGTCGTTGAGGATGCGGCGGCCGAGGCGCAGCGCCTGCGCGCTGTCGCCGAGATGGAACAGCACGAAGGCCAGCAGCCCCGTGGCCCACGCGAACCCGCCGCTGTCGCCGAGCTCGCTGAACAGGTCGGCCGAGGCGCGAGCCCACCGTTCGGCTTCGCGCGCCCGACCCGAGATGAAGGCGATCCAGGCCAGATTCTGGAGCGCCCAGGCCTGGCCCCGCTGGTGGCCCACCTCCTCGTACGCGGCCAACGCCTCGGTGATGTGATGTTCGGCCGCCTCGAGGTCCTGGCCGAACATGCGGTGCATTCCCAGCCTGCGGCGAGCATCGGCGTACCCGGTCCGGTCCCCGAGGGCCAGGAAGCCGTCCATCGACCGCCGGTAGGAGATTTCGGCCTGTTCGAAGTCGCCACGGCGAAGCTGCAGGTCGCCACGCAGCGCAGCGACGCGCGCGGCCACGGACGGATCGCCGACCCGCTCGGCCAGCGCGTCGGCCTCCTCGACCAGGGCGCCGGCCTCGTCGACCTCCCACAGCTCGAGAAGGGCCGTCGCCCGCGCGATCAGGTGGTCGACTCGCGACAGGAGTTCGCCGGGATCGAGGAGCCGAAGCACGTGGCCATGCAGTTCGGCCGCCATGGAGTGGAAGTCCCGCTGCGACGCACGTTGCGCCGCCTCGGCCAGCCACGGGAGCGCCTGGGCCGCGGTCTCCGTGGATCCGTCGCCGTATTCGTCGGCCAGATCGGCCGCCAGCCCGTAGTGCCGGGCGATCAGGTCGAGCACCCCGTCGGGCGCCGTGGGTGGATCGGGATACAGCGCCGCCAGGTACGAGGCGATCCCCTCGTGGCGCTTGTGCCGCTCGGTCTTGGTGAGGCGTCCGTAGGCGACCTCGCGGACCGAGTCGCTGCGGAACTGCCAGCGATCGAGATCGAGACCGAAGATCTCCTCGTCGACCAGTGACTCGACCGTCGGGAGGACGTCGACGTTCTGACCGAGCGCCTCGGCCATCCGTTCCAGCACGTCGATCGATCCCGATGCACCCCAGGTGGCCGCCCCCTCGACGACGGCGAGTTGCGTCGGGTCGAGCGCGTCGAGGCGGGCGGCGACGATGCCGCGCAGGGTTCCCGGCAGTTCGATCGGCCCGGCGCCGCGATCGGCCGGCTGATCACCGGCCGACACCAGACTGACCAGCTCCTCCAGGAAGAACGGGTTGCCGCCGCTTCGATCGAGGATGTCGTCCCGCAGGGCCGGATCGGCGTCGGCACCGAGCGACTCGTCGAGCAGGTCCGAGGCCGACTCGCGATCGAGCGGTTCGAGGTTGATGATGATGACGTTGTGGCGACCGCTGCGCGGCGTCCACGGCTGGTCGTCCGCCCGACCGGTCGCCATCAGCACGAAGGGGGAGCGGCTGAGCCGGTCGGCCATCTCGTCCAGCAGTTCGAGGACCTCGGGTCGAGCCCAGTGGATGTCGGCGATGCGCACCATCAGCGGTTGGTTCTGCGCCGCCCGCTCGGTGAGGGCGATGACCGAGCGGGTCAGCTCGGCGACGGCGCGGCTCTGGTCGATGTGCTGGAGCGGTGAGTCGAGGAACAGCAGGTAGCGCAGCCCGTGGACGATGCGTTCCTGCTCGGCCTCGTCCAGCTCGGGGAACGAGTCGGCGATCACCCGTGACACCGCAGCCCCGGCCGCTTCCGGCGGGTCGTCGCTGGTGATGCCACACCCCTGCCGGACCAGCTCGGCGATGGGCCACCACACGTTCACCTCACCGTACGGAAGGCAGCGACCCCGGAACAGCTGGGCCCCGTGAACGGCTTCGGCCCACCGGGCCACCTCGGTGGCGAGGCGGGTCTTGCCGATGCCGGCCTCACCCCGCAGGACGGCGACGTGCGCCCGGCGGTGGTTCACCGACGCCTCCACCGCGTTGGTGAGCATGGAGAACTCGGGGGCGCGGCCCACCAGCGGCGCAGTGAGTCGGCGGGGTCGGTACCCCGGCGGCCGGTGGGCCCCGATGGCGGCGTGCACCTCGATCGGCGCGTCGCGACCCTTGACCGCCGCCGGGCCCCGGGCCTCGTACTCGATCGTCCCGGCGGTGGCCTCGTGCGTGGCCGGACCAACGAGGACCTCACCCGGCTCGGCCCTGGTCTGCAGTCGCGACGCCAGATTGACCACGTCACCCATTGCGGTCCAGTCTCCACCGGCCCGGAGCTGGCCGACCAGCACCTCGCCGGTGTTGACCCCGATCCGCAGCTGGAGGTCGTCGGCGATGTCGGCCGCATGGTCGGGCAGCGACCGTTGCATGTGCAGCGCAGCACGAACCGCTCGCTCCGGATCGTCCTCGTGGGCCGTCGGAGCGCCGAACAGGGCGAGGATCGCGTCGCCGAGGATCTTGTCGACCACCCCGCCGAACTCGGTCAGGTCTCCGACCAGCTTCTGGAACACCCGATCGACCAGGTACTTGACCGATTCGGGATCGCGTCGCTCGGACAGCGAGGTGAACCCGACCAGGTCGGCGAAGAGCACGGTGACGATGCGCCGCTCGTCGTTGCGCGCCACGGTGGCCTGCCCGCACTGCGAGCAGAAGCGGGCTCCCTCCGGGTTGTCGGCCCCACAGGCCGCGCACACCATCGGATCAGCATACGAGTCGTCTGCGACAGTCCCCAGGGTGAATCCCTGACGCAGGGTCTAGGAGCGCCGCAGGTGCCCCGAGTAGGGTTGCCGTCGCCCGTGCCCGCCGCCCCAGATTGTCCCTCGACATGACCACCGCGCCCCCGCCCGCTCCCGACGGTCCCGCCCTGTCCACCGTGGTGGCCCAGACCGCCGACGCCGTACAAGATCTACGGCTCGCGGCGACACCGAAGTCCGGGCCCTCGACGGCATCACCGTCGGATTCGACGGCGGCCGTTTCAGCGCCATCATGGGCCCGTCCGGCTCGGGCAAGTCGACCCTGATGCACTGCATGGCCGGCCTCGACCGCCTCTCGTCGGGCCACACCTTCATCGGCGGAACCGACCTCAGCACCATGGACGAGAAGGCATTGACCCAGCTGCGCCGCGATCGCATCGGGTTCGTCTTCCAGACGTTCAATCTGGTCCCGACGCTGACCGCCATGGAGAACATCACCCTGCCGATGGATCTGGCCGGTACCACCCCGGACCAGCCCTGGCTCGACGAGGTCATCTCGACCATGGCGATCGCCGACCGGGTCCACCACCGGCCCACCGAGCTCTCCGGCGGGCAGCAGCAGCGCGTCGCGGTCGCCCGGGCGCTGGCCAGCCGACCCGAGATCGTCTTCGGCGACGAGCCCACCGGAAACCTCGACTCGAACACCGGACACGAAATCCTGGGCTTCATGCGACGAGCCGTGGACGAGTTCGGCCAGACGATCGTCATGGTCACCCACGACCCGATCGCCGCCTCCTACGCCGATCGTGTCGTGTTCCTGGCCGACGGTCACATCGTCGGCGAGCTCCCCAGCCCCACCACCGAGCAGATCCTCGACCAGCTGAAGGTGCTCGGCGACTGAGATGCTCCGCCTGACCCTCAAGAATCTCTGGTCGCACAAGGGCCGCCTCTTCCTGACGACGCTCGCCGTCACCCTCGGCGTCACGTTCGTCACCGCCGCCTTCATCCTCACCGACAGTCTCAACAAGACCTTCGACGAGCTGGCCCAGGAGATCGCCGGCAACCTCGACATCCAGGTGCGCGCCGAGGACTACGACCCTCAAGTCGTTCGACGTTCCCACCATCCCCGCCGCGCTCGTCGACGAGATCGAGGCCGTGCCCGGTGTGGCGAGTCGCGACCCCCACGTCGGCACCCTCGTCACCGCCAAGCTCGAGGACGGCACCGAGATCGTCCCCAGCACCTTCGACCCCCCGACCTTCGGTTTCGCCTACTCGGGTGACGACTCGGTCGGATCCTTCACCATCCTCGAGGGCGAGGCCCCGTCCGGCAATCAGGTGTCGATCGACGTGGACACGGTCGAGGAGTTCGACCTTGAGATCGGCGACACGCTCGAGATCTTCAGACTCGGGTCGTCCGGCGAGTACGAGCTGGTCAGCATCAACGAGTTCGCCATCGACTCCTTCGGCGCCCGCTACTTCCTGTTCGACCTCGCCACCGTCCAGCCGCTGGCGGGTCTGTCCGCCGACGAGATCCAGTTGATCGAGATCCGTCTCGAACCGGGGGCGAACCTCGACGCCACCACCGATGCGCGCCGCGGACATCGTCCCGGAGAGTATCGAGGCGGTCGACCGCGATCAGATCGTCGAGGAGACCACCGAGTCCTTCGGCGAGTTCCTCGACGTCTTCCGATGGGTCCTGCTGGCCTTCGCCCTGATCGCCCTGTTCGTCAGCATCTTCGTCATCGCCAACACCTTCGCCATCGTGCTCGGGCAACGCATCCGGGAACTGGGCCTGCTCCGTGCCATCGGGGCCGGCAGTGGCCAGGTCACGGGCAGCGTCCTGCTCGAGGCCCTCGTGGTCGGCATCGATCGCGTCGATCCTGGGGCTGCTCCTCGGCCGGGTGGTCGCCTCGCTGCTCGGTCAGCAGATCGCCGCATCGGGTGAGAGCTCGGTGGAGATGGTGATCCAGGGCCGGACCCTGCTGGTCGCACTGCTCGTCGGCCTCGTGGTCACCGCGCTCGCCGCGCTGCTGCCTGCTCTCCGCGCCGGACGCATCGCACCGATGGCCGCGTTACGTGAGGGGTACTCGCTCCGCTCCGGACGGAGCCGCCAGGTCCGCGCTGATCCTGGGCGCCGTCGTCGCCGGTCTCGGGGTCGCCGGCGTGCTCCTCGCCACCTTCGCCGGGCCCGACGACACCACACCGCTGATCGCTCTGGCCGTCGGTTCGGCGCTGCTGGTCATCTTCGGGGTCGCCATGCTGAGCCCCACCATCGCTCGCCCCTTCGCCGGGGCACTCGGCCGCCCGGCCTTCGCCACCGTGATCCTGGCCCTGGGCGTGCTCATCATCGGTCTGGCCACCCTCGAGCTGGTCCAGAGCCAACGCGACCTGTGGAGCGACCCCGATGTCCTCGCCGACCTTCGCTCGGCCATGGGCTCGCAGGGAGAGGACCTCGGCGACACGGCGCTGCGCTGGGCGATCACCGGCCAGGCCCTGACCGGCCTGGTCATCGGTGGACTCGCCGTCTGGGTGCTGTCGCTCCCCCTGTTGTCCTTCACCAAACCCCAGGCCCACCTCAACGTGTGGTGGCGGCGTCTCCTGCGGGTGCTGGCGGTGATCGTGCTGGTGGTGCTGGTGATCGCCGGGTTCTTCTTCTCCATGAGCGGGCTCGGCATGTTCCCATTCCTGTTCGCAGCCGGCCCTCATGCTGCTCATGGCGGGTCGGGCCGGCCGGGGTATTCCCGGGTCGGATCGCACGCGGCAATGCCATGAACAACCCCCGGCGCACGGCCAGCACGGCCACGTCGCTGATGATCGGGCTGGCCCTGATCTCGACGGTGCTCGTGGTTGCCGAATCGCTCAAGGCGTCGTTCACCGAGACGCTCGGAGCAGCCGTCTCGGCCGACTACTTCGTCTTCGACGAGGCCTTCATCGGCTTCTCGCCCCGATCTCGCCGACGGCCTGGAGGCGCTCCCCGAGGTCGAGCGGGTCGGCCGCTATCGCCAGGGGAACGCCACCGTGCTGGCCGATGACGGTCGCTCGGTCCGGATCTGGGCCACCACCGAGGACGGGTCTCGACGGCATGTTCGACATCGACGTCCAGCAAGGCGTGTACGGCCCGGTCTTCGACGAGGACGGCATCCTGGTCCACGAGGATTCCGCCGAAGACCTGGGCTCCAGATCGGCGACGACGTCGGACTCAGTTCTCCTCACCGAATAGACCGCCGAGATGACGGTCGTCGGCATCCACCAGGACGCCAGCATTCTCGAGAACTGGATCATCCCGCTGGAGGTCTTCGACGCCAACACGGTGTCGTCCCAGGCTCCGCGACAGCTTCGTCGCCCTCCTCGTCGCGGGCGGTATCGACGCCAGCCGGCCGGCGCTCAAGCCGTTCTCGACGAGGTACCCGGGGTCACCCTGGAGAACCTCGAGGAGTTCTCGGACCGCCAGGAGGGCTTCCTCGACCAGGCCTCACCATCATCAACGTGCTGCTCGGCCTGGCCATGATCATCGCGCTGATCGGAATCGCCAACACGATCGCCCTGTCGGTGTTCCAACGCACCCGGGAGCTGGGACTGGTACGAGCGGTGGGGATGAACCGGACCCAGCTCAAGTCAGATGATCCGATGGGAGGCCGTGGTCATCGCCGTGTTCGGCGCCGTCATCGGCATGGCGGTCGGCGTTCTCTTCGGGTACGCGATCGTCTCGCTGCTGCCCGACTCGGTGATCAACACGGTGGCATTCCCCTTCAGCGAGTTCCTCGTGATCCTGGCCGCTGCCGTCGTGTGCGGTATCGGTGCCGCCTATCTGCCGGCCCGCCGGGCCGCGCAGCTGGACGTGCTCGACGCGATCGCCCACGAGTAGACGGCACGTGGCCGGCTACTCGGGGACGCCCGCTGCCGAAGAAGCTCGGCATCAAGGAGGAGCATCGGGTCGCCGTGCTCGGCGGGCCCGACGGATTCGAGGATCTTCTCGAACCGCTGCCCGACGGTGTGAGCCTCAGGCGTGCCGCTCGCGGCATCAACGACGTGGTCGTCAGCTTCCACACCCGCCGGTGCCACTTCGAGCGCCGACTCGACACGGCGGTGCGCGCCATGGACGTCGACGGTGGGCTGTGGATCGCCTGGCCCAAGAAGGCGTCGGGGGTCCCCACCGACATGACCGTGGCGTCGTCCGCGACGTGGCACTCCCCCTCGGCCTGGTCGACAACAAGGTGTGCGCCATCGACGCCACCTGGCCGGGCCTGCGGATCGTCAGGCACCACCAGTCCCTACGGTCGCAAAGCGCTGAGCCACGGTAAGCTCGGGCCGACTCAGCGAGAAGATCAACCGCGGGCCGCGATCCCAGGTGAAGTAGTTCCAGGCCCAGTTGACCAAGACCGAGGCGCGGTTGCGGAATCCGATCAGGTAGACGAGATGGAGTCCGAGCCACGCCGCCCAGGCGATCGGCCCGGCCAGCACGGCCGTCCGCCGGGCAATTCGGCGACCGCGGCGTGCCGGCCGATCGTGGCCATCGTGCCCTTGTCGTGATACCCGAAGGCCGTCAACGGTCGGCCCGAGAGCTGATTGGTGATCTGCAGGGCAACGTGCTCCCCCGACTGGATCGCCACCTGAGCCAGCTGCGGAAGCGCCCCCTTGCGGCTCGCGAATGTGAGCCGCGTCACCGATGGCCCACACCCCGGGGCGATCTCGACCGCCAGACCACCGTCGACCATGACACGTCCGGCCGGGCCGACCGGGAGCCCGATCGCCTCGGCGATCGGATTGGCCCGCACGCCTGCGCCCCAGACCAGCGTGTGGCAGGCCAAGACCTCCCCGTCGTCGAACTCGACGTGGTCGGGGGCGACCCGGGCCACGGAGATCCCCAGCCGGACTTCGACACCGCGGTCGACGAGTGCATCGGCGGCGTGCCGCCGGGATCGGTCGACGAACGGGTCGAGCAGGTGATCGAGGCGCTCGACCAGGACGATCCGGGCCCGGTCCACGTCAAGCGTCTTGTGGTCGCGTCGCAGCACCTTGTCGAACAGCTCGGCGAGGGCACCGGCGGTCTCCACTCCGGTGGGACCACCCCCGACGATCACGAACGTCAGATGGCCCCGGTCGATCAGTCGGGTCGCTGGCCGCGGCCTCGAACCGGGCGAGCACGTGGTTGCGGAGCCGCGCCGCATCCCGCAGCGAGTACAGCGGGAAGCCGTGCTCCTCCGCGCCCGGCACCCCGAAGAAGCGGCCACCGATCCCGTCGCCAGGACCAGATGATCGAACGGCAGCGGCCCGGGACCGGCCTGACTCATCGCCGATCAACTCCCGGGCCTCCCAGCCGGCGCCGGTCACCTCGAACTGACGGAACTCGACGTTGGGGTAGCGCTGGATCACACCCCGGACCGCATGGGACACGTCGGCGGCGTTCAGCCCGGCCGTGGCCACCTGGTAGAGCAACGGCAGGAACGTGTGGAAATTGTTGCGGTCGACGATGGTCACGTCGACCGCCCGGCCCGCCAGCCGGCGAGCTGCGGCGAGGCCCCCGAAGCCGGCACCGACGATCACGACGCGGGGTCTCATCGACCCGACCCGGACCGCTTCGCAGCGTCGGCCCCCGCACCGGGCGGTTGGCACCGCGTGCACCAGTACGTCACCCGGCGGTCGGGACCCTGTGGAGCGGAACGCACCGGCCCGCCACACCGGCGGCACCCGGCACTGACGCGGTCGTAGACCGCGACACCACCCGGCACGGTGCGGCGCGGCCCCGGAGCACGATTGGCGACGAGGAACCGGTGCGCCGTCTCGACCAGCTCCCGCCGGCGGTCGAGGCTCAGCTCGACCACCGGGATGAACGGGTCGACACCGCACGCATTGCAGACCTCGCTCTTGTACACATTGCCCACACCGCAGGCGATCCGCTGGTCCAGCAGCGCGTCCGCCACCTGCACCCGGTCGTCACAGCAGCGGGCCATTCGCTCCAGCGCCGCTTCGATGTCGACGTCGTCGTCGGACAGATCGGGACCCAGATGGGCGATCCCGTCGTCGGCCCGGCGGGACGACGAGACGGTCGGCGCCTGGATGCAGACGGCGCTCCATTCGTCCGTGGTCACGACCAGCCGGATCAGACGACCCGGAACCCGACGACGCTCGTCGCTGCGATAGAGGTGCCACGAGCCCGTCATGCCGAGGTGGACGCGCACATGGACGCCGTCGCCGAACCGGATGACCAGGTGCTTCCCCACGGCGTCGACCGACTCGATCGTCGTACCCGACGACGGCCGCGGACCCCTCAGGCGCGGGGCCTCGAACGAGCGCAGCGCGGCGCCCTCGAGGACGGGCCCCAGTCGGGCTGCCACGTGGCGGATGCTGTCACCTTCGGGCACGCGAGAATCCTACGATCGACCGCCGGGCCGGCGGGTCGTGCGCAGCCCGGCCGCTCGCAACCGACGGACCAGATCGCGGGCATCGACGGGCTCCGCGCCCAGCTCGATGGCGCGCTCGCGGTACTGCTCCGGAATGTCGTAGTGGTCACCCTGGAAAGCCCGGCGCGGGATCTCCAGGCGAGCGGCGAACTCGTGCAGCTCGTCGTAGCTCTCGTCGGACACGAGGTGAGCCCACTTCCCGCCCTGCCACGGCCAGATGGCTTGGTCGACCAGAATCGTCACGACGGCGGTGTCACCGGGCGTGGAGGGCGAAGCCCCGGTAGCCCGGTACGAAGCCACCGTCGCGCAGGATGTCGGAGAGCTCGGACTCCACCACGGGGGCGCCGTCGATCTTGCCGATCTCCAGTTTGGGCACCCGCCCGTCGGCCACGAGGGTCCGAAGCCCGTCCACCCACGTGTGGTCGTCGCGCGACGCCGGGAACGACACGAGGCTGCGGCCGCTCTTCTCCAGCAGCACCAGGGGTGCACCGTTGCGGAGCACGACGTACGCACCCGCCGACCGCGTCGGGCGGCCGCCGGTCTCGGGCCAGTCGAGCGCCGCTCCGAAGGGCTGGGCCGGGTCCACCGCGGACAGCACGACCGGGTCGGCGTTGCGCTCCGAGTCGCGCTCGCCCCGCAGCCGATCGACCGCTCCGGCGTGAGCGAACTGGGCCGCCCCGAGCCCGGCGACGAAGTACCCCCGTCGGACCCGTCCCTTCTCCTCCAGGACCTTGAGCAGGGGGTAGACGCCGGCGAAGCCACCCTTGGCGCCCTCGGCCAGGGCCATCTCGCGGGTCAGGACGCCGTACCGCTCCAGCAGCTGCAGCGCGCGGGCATGGACCACCTCGGTCTGGGTCGGCACCGGTTCGAGCAGCGGCGCCACCAGGGACCATCGACCGGCCGCGCTGGGCGGCCCCGATCGCGTGAGACCACCGGGGCGCGGCCGACCCCGGCGAGCGTTGCCGGTACGACCGCGCTGCTTCCGCTTCCCCGCGAGCAGCGCACGAACCGGCGCCAGGCTGTCGTTGGTGACGTGACCGTCCCAGACCAGGTCCCAGAGTGCGGTCAGCACCACCTCGTCCGCGTAGTCCGAGCCGGTATCGGCCACCGCCCGCTGGATATCGGACCAGAACGACGCGCCCCGATCCCGCAGATGACCGACGATGGCGCGCGCGGTGTCGTCGAGCTCGGCGTCGTCGGGGGGTGGCACCAACAGTCGCGCCTGGTCTCGGAACACCAGACGGACCCGCCCGTCGGTGGAGCCGAGCCCGCCCGCCCCGACCCAGACGATCTCGCCGGCCAGGCACAGCTGATCGAGCTCGCTCGACTGGTAGTCACCCATCCGGGACGCAAGCACGTCGTGCTCGAGCACCGACGCCGGAATCGCCGCACCCTGCAGCTGACCGACCACTTCGACGAGTGCGTCGAACCCGCGTCGCGGCACCCCCACGCCCTGCCAGGAGGGGAGGAACCGCGCCAGCACCGCACCGTCGACCGGTTCGACCTCGGCCCGGAGTGCGGCCAGCGACCGGCGTCGCAGCCGTCGCAGGACGTCCTCGTCGCACCACTCGGTGTCTCGACCACCGGGACGAAAGGCACCCTGAACGACCCGGCCGGCTTCGACCAGGACCGTCAGCTGGGGCAGCACCCGCTCGACGGGGACGCCGAAGCGGAGCGCGATGTCACGGGCGGTGAAGGGCGCGTGGGTCCGGGCGAAGCGGGCCACCAGATCGCGAAGCGGCGTCTCCACCGACTCGGTGAGCGCCATGGGCAGACCGGGCGGAAGGGCGGCGCCGAAAGCGTCACGGATCCGGCCCGCGTCCTCGACCGCGGCGACCCGATCCTCGTCGGCGAGCCTGACCTCGATCGCCCGACGCTCGGCCACCAGCTCGGCTGCCCACCCCCGGACGGTGGGCAGGCCCTCGACCGACCGGGCCGCCAGCTCCTCGAGGCTCAGCGGACCCAGCTCTCGGAGCAGGTCGTGGAGCTCGTCTCGGTCGCGTGCCCGGCGCCCGTCGACCAACCGCTGCAGCTCCATCTCCAGTTCGTCGAGCACGACCGGATCGAGCAGCTCCCGCAGCTCATCGGCACCCAGCAGGTCGGCCAGCAGCTCACGATCGACGGCCAGCGCCGCCGCCCGGCGTTCGGCCAGGGGCGCATCACCCTCGTACATGTAGGTGGCGATCCAGGCGAAGGTCAGCGATTGGGCGAACGGCGACGGAGTGGCCGTGTCGACCGCGACCGTGCGGATCCGACGGGCGCGCAGGTCGGCGAGCAACCCGCGCAGCGCGTCGAGGTCGAAGACATCGGTCACGCACTCGCGCGTGGCCTCCAGAAGGATCGGGAACGTCGGATACTTCGACGCCACCGAGAGGAGATCCGCCGCACGCTGACGCTGTTGCCACAGCGGCGTGCGCTGGTCGGGTCGACGCCGCGGGAGGAGCAGCGCTCGGGCGGCACACTCGCGAAAGCGCGAGGCGAACATGGCCGTGCCCGGGAGTTGCGCCACCACCAGCTCGTCGATGTCCTCGGGGTCGATCAGCAGCTGCTCGACCGGCAGGTGGTCCACGGCCTCGGGGAGGCGGAGCACGATCCCGTCGTCGCTCCAGATCATCTCCGGCTCGACCCCCCACTCGTCGGTCAGGCGGGACCGCAATGCGATGGCCCAGGGCGCATGCACCCGGGCGCCGAACGGCGAGAGGATGCAGACCCGCCAATCGCCGATCTCGTCGCGGAAGCGCTCGACCACGATGGTGCGGTCGTCCGGGACGGCGCCGGTGGCTTCCCGCTGGTCGGCCAGATACTGGACGAGGTTGACCGCGGCCAGCTCGTCCAGGCCGTGGTGATCGAGCAGCCGGCGGACCGCCCCGTCGCCGACCTGGATCTCACGGGTGAAGGCACCGACCGCCCGCCCCAGCTCCATCGGACGGCCCGGGCCCTCGCCGTGCCAGAACGGCATCTTCCCGGGCTGGCCCGGCGCCGGGGTGACGACGACCCGCTCGAAGGTGATGTCCTCGATCCGCCACGTGGAGGCGCCCAGCAGGAAGGTCTCCCCCGGTCGCGACTCGTACACCATCTCCTCGTCCAGCTCGCCCACACGCGTGCCGTCGGGGAGGAACACGCCGAACAGGCCACGGTCCGGGATCGTCCCCGGGTTGGTCACGGCCAGACGCTGGGCGCCGGAGCGACCTCGGATCCGACCCTCGATGCGGTCCCAGACGATGCGCGGCCGGAGCCCGGCGAATTCCTCCGACGGGTAACGGCCCGCCAGCAGATCGAGGACCGCCTCGAACACCTCGTCGGACAGATCCGCAAATGGCGCCGCCCGGCGCACCAGTGCTGCCAGCTCGTCGACGTCCCACTCGTCGAGGGCGCACATGGCCACGATCTGCTGGGCCAGCACGTCGAGCGGGTTCCGCAGGTACCGCGTCTCCTCGATCTCGCCGGCCTCCATCCGCTGGGTGACGACGGCGGCCTCGAGGAGATCGGCCCGGTGCTTGGGGAAGAACCGGCCCCGGCTGGGTTCCCCGACCTGATGGCCGGCTCGGCCGACGCGCTGGAGCCCGGCCGCGACCGAGCGCGGCGACTCGACCTGGACGACCAGGTCGACCGCACCCATGTCGATGCCCAGCTCGAGCGAGGACGTGGCCACCAGACCCCGTAGCTCGCCCCGTTTCAGCTGATCCTCGATGATGAGCCGCTGCTCGCGGCTGAGCGAACCGTGGTGGGCCCGGACCAGTTCGACGCCGTCGGCCAGCGACGCGCCGGCGCTGAACATGTTCTCCTCGCCGGCATCGACCCCCTCGGTCCGCTCGAGATGGAGTTCGTTCAGTCGGGTGGCCAGCCGTTCGGCCAGTCGCCGGCTGTTCACGAACACGATCGTGGAGCGGTGCTCCAGCACCAGATCCAACAGCCGGGGGTGCATCGCCGGCCAGATCGAACGGCGGGGCGGCCCCCCGCCGATGGGCCCCGAGACCGGTTCCTCGATGGCCTCGCCGAGACGGCCCATGTCCTCGATCGGAACGATGACCTCGAGATCGAGCTCCTTGCGGACGCCGGCGTCGACGATGCTCACGGGCCGGGGCTGCGCCGTGGACTCGACCTCCTCGGTCCGCACCGCTCCGCCGGCTTCATCCTCCTGCCCGTGCTCGGCGGCGTACCCGCCGAGGAACCGGGCGATCTCGTCCAGGGGACGCTGGGTGGCCGACAGCCCCACCCGCTGGGGTGGCGTCTCGCACACCGCCTCCAACCGCTCGAGCGTGAGCGCCAGGTGTGAACCCCGCTTGGTGCCCGCCACCGCGTGGATCTCGTCGATGATCACGGTGTCGACGTTGGCGAGGGTCTCCCGGGCCCGGGAGGTGAGCATGAGGTAGAGCGATTCGGGGGTGGTGATGAGGATGTCCGGAGGGTGGCGCACCAGCGAGCGGCGCTCGTTGGCGGCGGTGTCCCCGGTCCGGATACCGACCGTGGGCTCGTGGACCTCGACGCCGAGGCGTTCGCCCGCCAGCCTGATGCCCGCAAGCGGAGCGCGAAGGTTCTTCTCGATGTCCACCGCCAGGGCGCGCAGGGGCGACAGGTACACGACCCGGGTGCGGGCCTGCTGCTCCGGCACCGGTTCGGTGGACAACCGATCGATCGCCCAGAGGAACGCTGCCAGCGTCTTGCCCGACCCGGTAGGAGCCAGCACCAGCGTGTGATCGCCGTCGGCGATGGCCGGCCACCCCTGCTCCTGCGCTGGGGTGGGCCGACCGAAGGTGGTGCGGAACCACTCGGCCGCCGGTGGGGAGAATCGACCCAGCACGTCGGGCGCAGGCATCGGCTCACCCTACGGCCAAACCGCTTCAGAACTCGCCGCGTCAGAGGATGCGGCGGCTGGCAGCCCAGCGGGACAGCTCGTGGCGATTGGACAACTGCAGCTTCCGCAGCACCGACGACGCATGCGTCTCGACGGTCTTGATCGAGATCGACAGTCGACGGGCCACCTCTTTGTACGCGTACCCGCGCGCCAGCAGGCGCATCACCTCGGCCTCGCGCGGCGTCAACTGGTCCAGCGCCGGATCCTCGGGGGCGGGAACCGTGGCGGCGAAGGCGTCCAGCACGAACCCGGCCAGCCGAGGCGAGAACACTGCGTCACCCTCGGCCACGCGCCGCACCGCATCGCTGAGGTCGGCGCCGCTGATCGACTTGGTCACGTATCCACGCGCCCCGGCTCGGACCACCTCGATCACGTCCTCGGCCGCGTCGGAGACCGACAGCGCCAGGAAGCAGACGTCGGGCAACGTCTCGGCGACCGCGTTGATCACCGCGGGGCCGTTGCCGCCGGGGAGATGGACGTCGAGCAGCACCACGTCGGGTTGCGTCTCCTCGATCACCTCGACCGCACTCTGCACATCGGCGGCCTCACCGACGATCTCGACGCCGTCGTCCAACTGGGCGATCACGCCGGCCCGGAAGAGCGCGTGATCGTCGACCAGCACCACCGTCGGCCGCGTCATGATGGCCGCGTCATGATGATGGTGGCTCCGGGGTCCCGGTCGAATCGGCCTGGGCCGGCGCGCGCGGCAGGCGTAGCTCGACTTCGGTGCCGACGCCCGGATCGGTGATGACCTCCCCCGATCCCCCGATTCGCTGCATCCGACCCATGATCGAGTCTCGCACGCCGTGCCGGTCCGGGGGAACGGCACCGAGATCGAAGCCCACGCCCCGGTCCCGCACGAAGACCTCGATGACCTGGTCGGTGACCTCGGCGTAGAGGGAGACCCGATCCTGGCCCGAGAACTTCGCCGCGTTCACGAGCGCCTCGCTGGCGGCGGCCACCAGCTCGGTCACCGACGCGTCCACCTCCACGTCGCCGACCACCACCGTCTCGACATCGATCAGATGCTCGTCCTCGATCTGCTCCACCTGCGCCTCCAGCAGCTGCTTCATCCCGAGGCCCAGCTGGTGACCGGGGTCGTACAACCAGCGCCGCAGCTCGCGCTCCTGGCGACGGGCCAGGCGGGCGACTGCGGCCGGTTCGTCGGCGCGCCGCTGGATGAGCGACAGCGTCTGGAGCACCGAATCGTGCAGATGGGCCGCCACCATCGCGCGCTCGTCCGAGCGGATCCGCTGTCGGCGCTCCTCGACCAGCGACTGCACCAGCCGCTGCACGAACGAGCCGAACAGGAGCGCTAGGCCCCCGACGATGACGACGACGGTCAGGATCCCGTCACGTATGCCCTCGGCGCTCTGGTTGGTGGCCAGGAACAGGACCAGCCCGAGCACCACCAGCACCGTGCCGCCCACCCACCGGGCCAGCGGCACCCACCGGGGCGTCGACGGATCGTCGAGCTCGGCCCCTCCCAGGAGCGCGGTCACGCCGCGATCGCCCAGGTGGGGCCACACGAAGGCCAACCCGGCGCCGACGACGGCGACCGGCCAGACGATCGCGTCCGAGAACCCCAGGCCGAGTCGGCGTACGAACAGCAGCACGCCCAGCACGATCATGATGACGGCGATCGTGCCCCGAACGTCGGTGTGGACCTCGCCCGGCGGCGCGGGAGGTGGATCGGGACGGCTCCGGATGATCAACCAGCTCACCGCGTACAGCAGCACCCCGACGCCTCCGGCGAAGGTCAGGATCACGAACGCGATCCGGACGACGCCGGACGGGATGGCGAACCGGCGGGCCAACCACGCCGAAACGCCGAGTACGACCGCCTCGTCCGCTCCATCGGGCGTCCCGTCGGCGCGGGCGTCGTCGGTCGCTGGGCTCTGGGTCGCCATCACCACCCATGATCGCATCCTTGCTGACCGGAGCCCATCGGTGACCACCCTGATCCTCCGCTCGCCCCTCAGGGAAGGACCGGGGTGATCCCCGATGGTCCCGATGGTCGGGATGGGAGACACTGACGGCATGGTTGATCCGCAACCCACCGGCCCCCCGCCCTTCGGCTCCCCTCCGCCGGGCTCCCCTCCCCCCGGTGTGCCTCCCACCCCGCCGCCTCCGGTCAGCCGGCCGGAACTGCGACTCGCGTCCGGCGACAAGTGGCTCGCCGGCGTCGCCGGTGGCCTGGCCCGCACGCTGGGCATTCCCAGCTGGAGCGTGCGACTGGCCTTCGTCATCCTGACCCTCCTCGGGGGTGTCATGGTCTTCGCGTACCTGGCCCTCTGGTTCTTCCTCCCCGACGAGTCCGGCCGCGTCATCGCCCGCGAGGTCACCGCCGGCAACGAGTCGTGGCTCCCCGTTGCGGGCGTGGTCATCCTCGCCCTCGCCTTCGGCGCCACGGTCGGCATCTTCGGGGGCTCGGATGCCGGCATCCTCGTGCCGGCCGTCCTGGTCGGCGGCGGCATCGCGCTGCTGGCCAGCCGCGACCGAGACGATGCCACCGCGCCCCTCGCCGGTCCGGCGACCGGAGCCATGGCCGCCCCCGGCGCGTCGGCCCCGCCGACCGCTCCCCCGCCGGTGTCGTACGCCACGACTGCTCCTCCTCCGGCGGCCTCCGCCGCGGTATCTCCCCCTCCTGCGGTACCTCCCACTGCGCCGGCACCTCCCACGGCCGCGGTACCGCCCACCGCCGCGGTTCCCCCCACCGCCGGCTCGTATCCCCCGATCCCTCCTCCCCGCATGGCGCCCTACGAGGTCGTGGCGACGCCGCGGCCCACCCCACGGGCCCCGAAACCGAGGTCGTTCCTCACGCCGCTGACCCTGTCGGTGCTGGCGATCGCCGGCGGCCTGGCATTCCTTCTCGATCGCTCCGGTGCAATCGACGTCCGCGTGAGCTCGATGCCGGCGATCGCGCTGATCGTCATCGGTGCCGTGCTGATCCTGGCCACCTGGATGGGCCGGGCCCGCGGCCTCATCGCCGTCGGCCTGGTGCTGCTGCCCGTCGCTGCGTTGGCGGCGGTGACCCTGCCGTTCCACAAGGGACTGGGCCAGCAACGGTACGCCCCGGTCGCCGCCGCCGAGCCGCTGGTCTACGAGTACGGCATCGGCGAGCTCACGATCGATCTTCGTGACCTGGAACACCGCGGCACCGCCGACGTCCGAGCCGAGCTGGGCATCGGATCGCTGGTCGTGATCGTGCCCTCCGACGTCACCGTGGAGGTGCATGGTGAAGCCGGCGCCGGAGAGATCCGGGTGACCGAAGCCCTCGAGCTGTTCGGCCCGTTCGGTCGGGCCGACGATTCCACGCTCAGGACCGAATCGGGCCTGGGCGCCGAGCTGGACCAGACGTTGCGGGCCGACTCCGAGACAGCCCGTCGGATCGAACTGGACGCCGAAGTCGGCATGGGAGAGGTGGTGATTCGACGTGACATCGCATCGTCGTGACCTGGTATCGCTGTTCTTCGGACTGGTCTTCACCCTGTGCGGGGTGGCCTTCCTCGATCGCAGCGAGGACTGGGACCTGTTCGACTCGGGCGGCCTCCTGGCGTTCGGGCTGGTCGCCATCGGTGTGCTCGGGGTCCTGTTGGTCCTGACCGGGGCCCGCAGCGGCCGCGAGACCGTGCCGGAGCCGACGGTCCCACCCGTCGATGGCCATCCGAACGGTGACGACCTGGACCTTCCCGGCTTCGACGACCTGGACCTCCCCGGCTTCGACGGTCCGGACGATCAGCTCGACGCCCTCGACCCCGACGAACCCGCGGAGCCCGTCGATCCCACGTAGACCGAGGACGGCCGGATCAGCTTGCCCTCGGCGGTCTGTTCCAGCGCGTGAGCGCACCAGCCCACCAACCGGCTGAGCGCAAACGTGGCGGTGAACAACGAGCGCGGCACCCCACAGCGCTCCATCACGACCCCTGCGTAGAACTCGACGTTGGACGGCAGGGCGCGATCCGGCTTGTGCTCGGCCAGCACCCGCAGGATCTCGCGCTCGACCGCACGGGCCCGATCGACGTCATCGCCACCCAGGCCCTCGGCCACCCGACCGAGGAGGGTCGAGCGGGGATCGGGAGCCCGGTACACGGCATGCCCGAATCCCATGATCCGATGGCCGGCCTCGAGTTCCCGTCGCGTCCAGGCTGCCGCGTTGGCCGGCGTTCCGATGGCGTCCAGTGCGTCCAGGGCACGGCTCGGTGCTCCGCCGTGCAGCGGTCCGATCAGGGCCGCGAGCGCTCCGGTCACCACCCCCACGAGATCCGTGCCGGTCGAGGCGATGACCCGGGCGGCGAAGGTCGAGGCATTGAAGCCGTGGTCGATCGTCAGGATCAGGTACTGCTCCAGCGCCCGAGCCGCCTCGGGGGCCGGTTCGTCACCCTGCAACATCCAGAGGTAGTTGGCGGCGTGCCCCAGATCGTGGCGGGGAGCGATGGGCTCGAGCCCCGAGCCGAACCGATGGAGGGCAGCGATGACCGTGGGGAATCGGGCGACCAGCCCCAGAGCCAGTTCGCCGCGAGCGGCGGCGGTGCTGTCCAGCAGCGGCGCGACCGGGAGCCCCATCCCGGTCACCGAGAGGCCGGTGCGCAGCAGGGTGGCGGCATCGGTGGTCGACGAGCTCAGCGTCCGCAGGGCGGCGACCGCCTCGGCCGGCAACGTGCGACGGGCCGCCAGCTCGGCTTCGAACTCGGTCTCGCGGCGTTCGGTGGGCAGTGAACCGCGCAGGACCAGGTGGGCGACGGCCTCGAACGAGCAGGCTTCGGCCAGCGCGGTGGCGTCGTGCCCTCGGTAGTGGAACGACCCCGCGTCGCCGTCGACTGCGCCGATCGTGGTGGTGGTGACGGCGACGCCGTTCAGGCCGGGTGGGACATCGGTGGAGGATGAGTGCATGGTCCGAGGATCACCGCCCCGCGTGCATATATCAACGTTGATTTGATCAACATTGACGAATCAACCGGTCGCTGTCACCGTGAGGACATGGCCCGTTCTCTGACCGCCGCCCAGGCCGCCGAGCACCTCGGTGTCCGGGTGCAGACCCTGTACGCCTACGTCAGTCGAGGCCAGCTCACCCGCACGCTGGCCCCGGACGGTCGGCGCTCACTCTTCGATCTGGACGACGTCGAGGAGTTCGCCAACCGGCGCCGCACCCGGCGGGTGACCACGCGACGGCGGGCCGGCCTGGACGTCGAGATCGACACCGGGATCACCCGGATGGGCGAACACGAGCTGATCTACCGCGACCGTTCGGCGGTCGAGCTGGCCGGGAGCATGTCGTTCGAGGGTGTCGCCCAGCTCCTGTGGGGAGTCGGATCGCTGGAGTCCGATGCCTGGCGGCCCTCCTCGATCCCGGCCGCCCGAGCTGCGGCCCGCGCCGCGACCCGAGACGCAACGGTGCACGATCGGCTGATCATGATGGTGACCCGTCTGGGCGCCATGGACGCGCACCGCTCCGATCTCGCGCCGCTCACCGTGGCCCACGCGGCCGCTCGGACCATCGCCACCGTGGCCGCCGCCAACGCTCCCGCCGACTCCCCCCTCGACGCCGGCGCCTCCGTGACCGACGCCGTCCTCGCCGCGCTGGCCTTCGAGCGACCCTCCCTGTTCCGACCGGCGCTGCAACGCTCGCTCATCCTCCTGGCCGACCACGAACTGGCGTCGTCGACGCTGGCGGTCCGCGTCGCCGCGTCGGTCCGCTCCGATCCGTACGCCTGTCTCGCGGCCGGCCTCGGCGTGCTGGCCGGCCCGCTTCACGGCGGAGCGTCAGCGGACGCACGGCGGTTCTTCGCCCGGTGTCGACGCGATGGCGTGGCGACCACGGCCGAGACCCTCCTGGCCGGCGGACGACCCGTTCCCGGGTGGGGCCACAAGGTCTACCGGGACGACGATCCACGCTGGCGGCCGATCCTCGAGGCCATCCCCGACCATCACACGACGCGGGCACCGCTGGCGCTCGTGGACGAGGCCACCGCGGTCGTCGGGTCCCGCCTGCGGGTCCGTCCCAACGTGGACTGGGCCACCGGCGCCCTGGCGTTCGTCGCCGATCTCGAACCGCGTGCCATCGAGTTGGTGATGGCCCTCTCCCGCATGGCCGGCTGGATCGCACACGCCATCGAGGAGTACGAGGCCCCGCCGGTGCGGTTCCGTGGCGTGACCCGCTACGTCCCCTCGCGCCAGTAGGGAGCGGGGCGACCGGCGTGACGGGGTGAGGCCCCGACGGTGGGCTGATCCTGACGGCAACGCTTTCGTCGACCTCGAGACCACCTCCGTCGACCTCGGGGGCTCGTGATCGCGAGCGCCGTGCGTCACGATGGCTCCCAGCGGATCTCGAACCGGTGGCGCAACGGCGCTCCGGGCTCGACCACCTGCGGGGCTCGATTGAAGGCGTCGGGCGGCCCGCTCTGCGGCTCGACACAGGCCGCATGATCGGGCTCGGTGTAGACCACCCAATGGTCGCAACTGGACCGCAGCTCCAACGACAGCTCGTTCCCCCAGGTGATGCCGATGGGCTGGACGACCCCGGTGAAGCAGTCGTCCCACGGTCCCGGAGGCGGCGGCACCGTCGCCCCGCTCGGCATCCCCTCGTCGTCGCGGAGCAACATGGCGCCGGCAATGAAGTCGAGCGTCACCGGAGGCCCATCGTCGAGCCGCCGGCGGAACCACGGATGCCAGCCGACCATGGCCGGCATGGGCTGGTCGGCCTCGACCGTCATCTCGAGTATCAGGCGATCGTCGGCGAGGTCGACGGAGTGCGTCGCCCGACCGCCGAAGGGCCACGGTTCGTCCAGGGACCGTTCGCACGTCGTCGGCGACGTCAGGGTCCAAGGCAGCTCGACGCCGACCCCATGGATCGAGTGCGGCGGCATCCCCAGCGGAAGGCTCACGTCGCGGTCGCCGAAGCGGAATCGGCCACGGCGCACCCGACCGGCCCACGGCACCATGGGGTAGCAGCCCCAGCCGTAGACGCCTGCGCCGCGGTCGGTCACGAGGAGCTCGTGACCGTGCACGCGCAGCGAGGCCAAGCGCCCCCCGGCCTCCAGATCGATCCGGACCGATACGCCGTCAGCGGTGAGTTCCATACCCAAGGTTGGCACGCTGAACTCCCGAGGTGCGCTCCAGGCGCAAAGCGCCTATTCGCGCAGCCCCGTAGCCTGTCGCCATGGAATGGGATGCCTACGCCGACGGCTGGGACGACGACGTCACCGCCCGCCGCTATGCCGATGCCGCCTTCGCCTCGCTGGTTGATCGGGCCGCACAGAAGGGGGTCGCCATCGACGGCGCCGCCGCATGCGACTTCGGTTGCGGCACCGGCCTGCTCACCGAGCTTCTGGCCGAGCAGGCGGGTCACATCGACGCGGTGGACACCTCACCCGCCATGCTCGCCGTGCTGGACACCAAGATCGAACGGCACGGCTGGACCCACGTCCGCACCATGACCGAGCCGCCCGACGCGCCGCTCCGCTACGACCTGGTGGTCTGCTCCTCGGTCTGCGCCTTTCTCGACGACTACCCGGGCACGGTCCAGCAGTTGGTCGGCCTCCTGCGGCCCGGCGGCCTCTTCGTCCAATGGGACTGGGAGCTCGAACCCGGCGACGACGATCCGCACGGACTGGGGCGCGACCAGGTACGGGCGGCGTTGACCGAGGCGGGCCTGGCCGACGTGTCGGTCGACACGGGATTCCGTGTCGAGGTCGGGTCCGAGACGATGAGCCCCCTGATGGGCGTCGGTCGGCAGCCGGGTTGACGCCGGGGGTCGGTCAGCGCAGTCCCCGCGCCAGCGCAGCGGGCAGCGGCGCGGCGTGCACGATGCTGAGCCGCTTGGTCGAGCGGGTGAGCCCGACGTAGAGCGACCGCATTCCCTGCGGTTCCTCGGCGACGATCGTCGCGGGCTCGACGAGCACGGATGCATCGAGCTCGAGGCCCTTCACCACCCCGATCGGGACCAGGGTCACGTCCTGTCGGAGCCCGGTGCGCGTGGCTCGTCCGAAGTCGATGGCCGCCGCCTCGAGCGCCGCGGCGATGGTGTCGACCATCGAGCGGGGGGTGATCACGGCGATGGCACCACCATCGGGATGGTCGAGCTGGCGCTGCACCTCGCGGGCGACTGCGGCGGCAAGGGCGTCAGGGCGCTGGACGGCGATGGCGACCGGCGGATCGCCCGCCTTGCGCACCGCGCTGGGCGGCTCGAGCTGGGGGGCGGCCTCGGCAAGCACCCCCACGGCCGCGTCCATCAGCGGCTGCGGGATCCGGTAGCCGACGCTGAGCACGCTGGTCCGCGCCGGGCGTCGGTCGGGCAGGTGGTCGAGCACCTCGTCCCACGAATCGTGGGCCCAGGCACCGGTCGACTGGGCGATGTCCCCGACGACGGTCATCGAGCCGTTGAGGCTGCGCCTGGTCAACGAGCGCAGCTCCATCGGGCTGAGATCCTGGGCCTCGTCGACGACGATGTGACCGAAGGTGCGCACCTGGTCGGTGCGGGCCCGACCGGGACGCGGTCCCAGGCGGGCCCGGGCCTCGTCCAGCAACGGGACGTCGTTGACCGAGAACACGACCTCATCGACCGCGTCGCTTCGCTCCCGGAACAACGCCTGATGCTCGTCCCCGTCGAACCACCGGCCGGCCGCAGAGGCGAGCAAGGCACGGGAGCCGAACAGATCGTGGAGCAGTTGGGCCGGGCTGAGCACGGGCCACATCCACTCGAGCGCCTCGCGCACCGGCAATTCGGCCCGCAGGCGGTCGCGGACGTGATCGGGATCGAGCGCCGGACTCACGCTCTCGGCCAACTCGGTGAACATCTCGGCCTCGACGAACTTGCGGGCTGCGTTATGGGTCCGGAACCGCTGCCGGGCCGCCTTGACGATCCGCTCGGAGGCTTCGACCGTGAACCGCAGGGTCCTGACCCCGAGCCCGATCTGCAGATCGCGCCGCATCGGTCGCTCGCGGTCGCGCCGGGCCTTGATGAGCACGTCCACCATGCGGAGGTCACCCTTGACCCGTGCGGCGACGCCGGTCTCACGCCCCTCGACCCGGACGTCACCCACCAGATCGGCCAGCACCGCCAGCTCGACCCCGGCCTCGCCCAGCGAGGGCAGCACCTGCTCGATGTAGCCGAGGAAGAGCCGGTTGGGACCGACGACCAGGACCCCCTGGCCCTCCAGCGGGAAGCGGTGGGTGTACAGCAGGTAGGCGGCCCGGTGCAGCGCCACCACGGTCTTACCGGTTCCGGGACCACCCTGCACCACCAGCACCCCGGGAAGGTCGGCTCGGATGATCTCGTCCTGCTCGGCCTGGATCGTGCCGACGATGTCGCCGAGCACGCCGGTCCGTGGCGCCTCGATCGCGGCGACCAGGGCCCCCCGGCCCGACAGCTCGTCGTCGGCCATTCCGTCGAGGCCCAGTTCGAGCGCGGCATCGCCGAAGTACTCGTCCTCGAGCCCGAGCAGGGTCCGGCCCCGGCTGATGAAGTGGCGTCGCCTCGAGAGTCCCATGGGCTCGCGGCCCGTCGCCCGATAGAACGGTTCGGCGACCGGGGCCCGCCAGTCGACGACCACCGGATCGTTGGCTTCGTCGGACACGGCGATCCGGCCGATGTAGTAGGTGTCGCCCGGTTCACCGGCACCGTTGTTGACCGGCGCCTCGGCCGCCAGGTCGATCCGACCGAACGCCAACGACTGATCGCCCAGATCGAGCTGCTGGAGGCGCTGCAGGACGGTGTCCCAGATGACATCCCGCTCGAATCGGGCCTGCTCGGTCCCTCCTCGGCCCACCTCGACCATGTTCTGCAGGTCGGCGGCGCGCTCGGCGATTGGCCTCCAGGCACGCGTAGGCCCGGTCGAGGTACGCCTGTTCCGCCTCGTGATCGGGATGAATGGCCAACGCCCCCAAGGGTTCGAACCGGTGGATGCACAGCGCCAGACCGCAGCAGCGAGTGGGAAAGGCGACCGACAATCCTACCGGAGCGCCCGATCGCTTCCGCGCCGGGTGGTGACGGCGGGACGGCCCGCATACCTTGAACCGATGCCCGTTTCTCCCCCCGGTCCCGACGCGGCTCGTTTGCAGGACGCCCGGTTCCTCCGTGCGTGCCGCGGCGAGCCCACCGACACCACGCCCGTCTGGTTCATGCGGCAGGCCGGCCGGTCCCTCCCCGAGTACCACCAGGTCCGCGGTCCCGGCTCGATCCTCGACGCCATCGCCGATCCTGATCGCTCGGTGGAGATCACCCTCCAGCCGGTCCGCCGCCATGGAGTCGACGCCGCCATCCTCTACTCCGACATCGTCGTGCCCGCCGCCGCCATCGGGTTCGGTGTCACGGTGGAACCCGGTGTGGGCCCTGTGATCGCCGAACCGTTCACCTCCCGAAGCGACCTCGATCGCCTCCGCCCGCTCGACCCGGCCGACGACACGCCGTACGTGCTCGAGACGGTCCGGCGGTTGGTCGGCGAGCTCGACGTTCCGCTGATCGGGTTTGCCGGCGCACCGTTCACCGTGGCCAGCTACCTCTGCGAGGGCGGCCCGTCCAAATCGCACGGACGCACGAAGGCGTTGATGCTGGGCGACCCCGAGCTCTTCGGTGACCTCCTCGATCGCCTGGCCGACCTGGCCATCACCTCGATCACCTCACAGGTGGCCACCGGCGCATCGGCGGCGCAGCTGTTCGACAGCTGGGCCGGGGCGCTCTCGGTCGATCACTACCGTCGCCACGTCCTGCCCCACAGCCGCAAGGTGTTCGACGCAGTGCGAGACCTGGGCGTGCCCACCATTCACTTCGGTGTCGGCACCGGCGAGCTGCTCCCGTCGATGGCCGAGGCCGGACCCGACGTCGTGGGGGTCGACTGGCGGGTCGACCTGGGCCAGGCCCGCTCGCGGGTCGGCGAACGGGCGGTCCAGGGCAACCTCGACCCCGCGGCGTGCCTCGCTCCCTGGCCCGTGGTCGACGCCGAGGTCCGGCGCGTCCTGGCCACCAACGCCGGTCGGCCCGGTCACGTCTTCAACCTCGGCCACGGTGTCCTGCCCGAGACCGATCCCACCGTGCTGACCCGCGTGGTCGAGCTGGTGCACCATCTCGGCCGCGACGGTGCCGCTGCTCCTCCGGCGGCCATGGGCGGCCGGTGAGATGAGCCGCGTCACCGTCATCGGGGCCGGCATCGCCGGGCTCACCGCCGCCTACGACCTGGCCGCGCACCACGGTCACGAGGTGACGGTGGTCGAGGCCGCCGATCGGGTCGGCGGAAAGGTGGGGGCCAGCGTCATCGCCGGGGCCCGGGTCGACACCGGAGCCGACGCCTTCCTCGCCCGCGTGCCATGGGCCCGCGACCTGGCCGCCGAGCTCGGCCTCCGTGACCAGCTCGTCCCACCGGCCACCGGACACGCGGCGTTGCTCATCGACGACGAGCTGCGACCCCTGCCCTCCGGACTGGTCCTGGGGGTCCCCACCGACCCGGAGGCTCTGAGGGCATCCGGCATCGTCTCCGATCGCGCCGTCGAAGCGCTCGAGGCCGACCTCGCCGTGGCCGACGGCACCCCCGACCCGCTGCTGTCACCCACCGAGACGGTGGGATCCTTCGTTCGACGCCGTCTGGGCGACGAGATCCACGAACGGCTCGTCGATCCCCTGCTCGGCGGGATCAACGCCGGCGACACCGATCGACTGGCCCTGGCCGTCTGCGCCCCGAAGCTCCTCGAGGCCGGCCGGGCCGGCGGATCGTTGGCGCGCGCCCTCCGGCACGCCACGCCCGCCACGACCGACGACAACCCACTGTTCCTCGGTCACCCCGAGGGGATGGACCACCTGACCGACGCGCTGGCCGCGGCCCTCCCCCGGGCGCCGGTGCTGGGTGTCGCCGTCCGGAGCGTCGGCCCCGACCGAACCCTCACGCTCGACACCAACCCGAACTCCGGAGGATTCGAACCGGGGGGTGGAGAGAATCCCCCGGAGTTCGCCGAGGAACCGGCCGATGCGGTCGTCCTCGCCTGCCCGGCGCCGGCGGCCGCGGCCATCGTCCGGGAACTCAGCCCCGGCGCGGCCGGCGGGTTGGCGTCGATCGCCTATGCGTCGGTGGTGATGGTCACGCTCGCGTTCGACCGTTCGACCGTGGCGAACCCGCTGGACGGCAGCGGCTTCCTCGTCCCCCGAGGCGGCGACGGGGTCATGACCGCCTGCTCGTGGGCATCGAGCAAGTGGGCGCATCTGGCCGACGACCGGCGCGTGCTGCTGCGGGTGTCCGCCGGCCGCTCCGGCGACGATCGCGCCGCAGCGCTGTCCGACGACGAACTGGTGACCGCCCTGCTCGATGAACTGACCGCTCCGCTCGGCCTGTCGGCCCCGCCGACCGAGGTGCGCGTCACCCGGTACCCCGCCGCGTTCCCGCAGTACGGGCCCGATCATCTCGCCACGATCGAGGCGATCCGGGCCCGGCTCGAGCCTGCACCGCGTCGCGCTGACCGGTGCGGCCACCCGCGGGGTCGGGCTGGCCTCGTGCATCGCCGACGGACGCGACACCGCCACCCGGGTCGACGGTTGGCTCCGCTGACCCGCGTCGCGGTCGCCGCGACCCAACCCGCAACCGGACCACCATGGTGGCGTACCGCGGCGATCGCCGTGGGACTCGGGCTCCTCATCGCCGCGTCGATGCCGCCCTGGGGCTGGTGGCCGCTGGGCCTGATCGGCGTAGCCGGGCTCGATCAGTTCGTGGCCCACCACCAGCGATGGGGTCGCTTCCGCCGAGCGACGCTCGTCAGCATCGCCTGGCTCGGCCCCTCGATGCTCTGGATGTGGGACCTCACCCCGCCCGGCTACCTCGTCGCCGTCACCGCCTACTCGGCCTTCTTCGGACTGGGCGCTGCGCTGGCTCCCGGCGGCCGGGGTCGGCCGATCGGGCTCGTCGGCGCCATCGTGCTCTCGAGTGCACTGCGATCGGCCTGGCCCTTCGGCGGGGTGCCACTGTCCACGCTGGCCCTCAGCCTGGCCGGATCGCCGCTGCTCCCCCTGGCCCGGCTCGCCGGGCCGCTGACCCTGGTCGCGGCCGCCGCGGTCATCGGGGTCTCCCTCTCCGCCCTGTGGGACCGGCGCTGGCTCACCGTCGGTGTCGGATCCGCCCTCGTCCTCGGCGCCTGCCTGGCCGCTGCGGTCGCGCCGAAGGGCGAGCCGGTCGGCGAGATCGACGTGGCCCTGGTCCAGGGCGGCGGTGAACAGCGCACCCGGTTCACGTCCCAGGGGGCGACCACCGTGTTCGAGAACCACGTCGAGGCCACCGAGACGATCGAACAGCCGGTGGACCTGGTGCTCTGGCCCGAGAACGTCGTCAACGTCGAGGGTGAGTTCGTGGAGCACCCGTGGTACCCCGAGGTGCTCGACCTGGCCGACCAGCTGGACGCCACGTTGATCCCCGGCGTGTTCGCCGACCTGCCGGACGACAACGTCAACTACTCCCTGACGGTGTCGGGCGACGGCGAGGTCCTCGACCGCTACGACAAGGTCTGGATCGTCCCGTTCGGCGAATACGTGCCCGCCCGCTGGGCGGTCGAACCCCTGGCCGAGCTGACCGGCGTGCGCGACCAGCTGCCCCAGGACGCTCGCCGGGGCGAGGAGCCGGCCGTGCTCGAGACGCCCGAGGGAACGATGGGTGTGATGATCTCGTGGGAGGTGTTCTTTGCGCACCGGGCCCGCGACGCGGTGCGCAACGGCGGCGAAGTCCTCCTCAATCCCACCAACGGATCGTCGTACTGGTTGACCCAGGTCCAGACCCAGCAGGTGGCGTCGTCGCGACTCCGGGCGGTGGAGACCGGCCGCTGGTTGTTGCAGGCCGCGCCCACCGGCTTCAGTGCCTTGATCGACGAGTCGGGCGCGGTGCTGGAACGCTCGGCGATCAGCGAGCAACGGATCATCTACGGCACGGTCGAGCGGCGGACCGGTTGGACCTGGGCGGTGCGGTTCGGCGCCTGGCCGGCGCTGCTGGCCGCGGCCGGCGCCATGATCCTGGCCCGAGCCCGCTCCCGGGGTCTCGGTGTCCCAGACCGAATCGATCAACGCCGAACCTGAGCACGCTGGGTGCCTGACCCCCAGCGTGCTCAGTTACGGGAGCTCGAGCAGGACGGTGGCCGGACCGTCGTTGACCAGTGCCACCTGCATGTCCGCCCGGAACCGGCCGGTCGCCACCGTGGCGCCCAGGCGGCCGAGCTCTTCGACGACGGCCTCGATCAGCGGTTCGGCCTGCTCGGGACGGGCGGCCGCCGACCATCCGGGTCGCCGGCCCTTCCTGGTGTCGCCGTAGAGGGTGAACTGACTGACGACCAGCACCTCGCCGGTCGTCTCCGCCACCGACCGGTTCATCACCCCGTCGGGGTCGTCCATGATGCGGAGACCCCAGATCTTGTCGGCCAGCCTCCGGGCGGTCGGCTCGTCATCGTCGTGGGTGACGCCGACCAGCACACAGAGGCCAGGACCGATCCGGCCGACGGTCTCGCCGTCCACCGACACGGACGCCTCGCTCACCCGCTGCACCACCGCTCGCATGGCGGGACCGTACCCTGGCCCCGTGCCCACCGAGGACCTCACCTTCACCGGGAGCGCAGGCGCTCAGCTGAGCGGCGTCCTGCACCGACCCGACGGCCCGGCCAGAGGCAGCGTGCTCCTGGCCCACTGCTTCACCTGCAGCAAGGATCTGCACACGATGACGCGCCTCGCACGTGGGCTGGCCGACGAGGGGTACGCGGCGTTCCGCTTCGACTTCACCGGACTCGGCACCAGCGAGGGCGAGTTCTCCGAGACGACGGTGGCCACCAACGTCGGGGACCTCTCGCGGGCCGCGCTCACCCTGATCCAGCAAGGATTCGGGCCTTGCGCCCTGGTCGGCCACAGCCTCGGCGGGGCCGCCGTGCTGCTCGCCGCCCACCGGGTCAAGACGGCGACTGCGGTGGCGGTGATCGCAGCACCGGCCGACACCGATCACGTCCGGCACCTGTTCGAGTCCGACCTGGACACGATCAAGTCCGAGGGCTGTGCCACCGTCCGGATCGGGGGCCGGCCGTTCCCTATCTGTGACGAGTTCGTGCACGACCTCACCGCCCACCGGGTGCTGGAGCGTGTCGCCGACCTGGGTCGGCCCCTCCTGGTCATGCACGGACCGGAGGACGACGTGGTTCCCTTCGAGCACGCACTGCGCATCTACGAGGCGGCGGCCGAGCCGAAGCGGTTGGTCTCGCTGCCCGGCGCCGATCATCTGCTGTCGGATCGCGCCGTCGCCGACGAGGCCCTGGCCGCCCTGGTCACCTGGCTGGCCGACACCACCTGAGCCCGGGCCGAATCACTGCAAGCCGGCCTAGCGATCGACGGCCGTTCGCCCCAGCGCGGTCAGCTTCTGGAGCGCCCGGGCCGGCAGCACGCTGGCCACCCCGGCGGCCAGCTTGTTGTGCACGCCCGGGATCACCACCGCCTTCCCGGCGTGCACGCCGTCCAGACCGGCCCGGGCCACGACCTCGGCGCTCTGCCAGACCAGGTCGGGTATCTCCGGGGGATCCATCCCGGCGCGTTCCTGGAACTCGGTCCGGGTGAATCCGGGGGCGAGGGCGGTGACCTGCACCCCGCGTGGATCAGCTCCTCACCCAGCCCGATCGAGAAACTGGTGACGAACGCCTTGGTGGCGGCGTAGGTGGCCGAGCCGGGGCCGGGGAGGTAGGCGGCGACCGAGGACACGTTGAGGATCGAACCCGAACCGGCGGAGGCCATCCTCCGTCCCGCGGCGTGGGCCAGCCGCAGCACTGCCGTGACGTTGACCGCCACCACCTGCGCCTCGACGTCGATGTCGAGCTCGACGAAGTCACCCGTCTTTCCGAACCCGGCGTTGCTCACCAGCAGGTCGACCGGGTCGTCGTCGCCGGCCAGACGCTCCTCGACGCAGGCGAGCTGGTCGGGGTCGGCGAGATCGGCGGCCAGGACCTCGACGTCCACCGCCGACCCCAACTCGCCGGCCAGGCGCTGCAACCGGTCGCGGTCGCGGGCGACGACCACCAGGTCGGTTCCCTCGGCGGCCAGCACGCGAGCGCAGGCGTCACCGATCCCGCTGGACGCCCCCGTCACCAGGGCCCGGTTCCATCGTCTGACCATGTGGCTCTTCCTTTCCCACCCTCGTGACAGGTCTCGGTCCGATACCGGGAACCCGAGGGTCCCGGCCCGACCGACCGTATCCTCACCGACCGTATCCTCGAGGTGCGATCGACATGGGGCCCAATCCGCCAACGGAGCCGGAGCGGGTCGCGGTCAGCGCCGGGACATCCCCGGGTTCGAGGCCGGAACGGCGACGCCTGCAGCGTTGCTGTATGCCCGAGCTTGACCGTGCGGTCGGCGACCGACAAGGCTCGACACCCGTGTCCCACACCCCCACTCCTCGCGCGCCCGGAGCGCCCACGGTGCCAGCGGCACCGATGCGCCCCTGCGCATCGCCCTCCTCGCCTATCGGGGCAAGCCCCACTGCGGTGGCCAGGGGGTCTACATCAACCACCTCAGCAAGGCACTGGTGGACCTGGGCCACGACGTCGAGGTGCTCTCGGGGCAACCGTTCCCCATCGTCGACGACCGCGTGCCACTGGTGGAGCTGCCGTCCCTGGACATCTACAACGACCACTTCCCCATGCGGATGCCGGGGGTCTGGGAGCTGAAGAGCTTCGCCGACTGGATCGAGGTCACCAGCTTCTCCACCGGGACCTTCCCCGAACCCCTCGCGTTCTCCTTCCGCGCCTGGAAGCACCTGCGGGACCGGCCGGGCGAGTTCGACCTCGTCCACGACAACCAGAGCCTCGGCTACGGGCTGCTGCTGATCGAGCGGATGGGCCTTCCCGTGCTGGGCACGATCCACCACCCCATCACCGTCGACCGCAAGCTCGAGATGGAGCACGCCGACGGCTGGTACCAGCGCTTCTCCAAGTCGCGCTGGTACGCCTTCACCAAGATGCAGACCCGGGTGGCCGGCCGGCTGCGGCGCATCCTCACCGTGTCCGAGTCATCGTTCGCCGACATCGTCGACGACCACGACGTCGATCCCTCGAAGCTGCACGTGGTGCCGGTCGGCGTCGACCCCGAGCTGTTCACCCCTCAGGCGAACATCAGGCGGAAACCCGACCAGCTCATCACCACCGCCTCGGCCGACGTGACCATGAAGGGCCTCCGGTATCTCCTCGAGGCCGTGGCCAAGGTGCGGACCGAGCGCGACATCAACCTGGTCGTCATCGGCAAACTCCGCGAGGACGGCGCCGCCGCCAAGGCCATCGAGGGTCTCGGACTCTCCGGTTCGATCCAATTCATCAGCGGTGTGCCCGATCAGCGGATCGTCGACCTCTACGCCGAGTCCACGATGGCGGTCGTGCCGTCGCTCTACGAGGGATTCTCCTTGCCCGCCATCGAGGCGATGAGCTGCGGCGTTCCGCTCCTGGCCACCACCGGCGGAGCGCTCCCCGAGGTGACCGGCACCGACGGCGAGACGTGCTTCCAGGTCGAACCCGGCGACAGCGACGCGCTGGCCGCAGGCATCCGACGGGTCCTGGCCGAGCCCAAGGCGGCCGCTGCGATCGGCCTGGCCGGTCGCGAACGCGTCATCGACCGCTGGAGCTGGCGCCACACCGCCGAGCAGACGGTCGAGCACTACCGGGCCCTGCTCGAGGACTCGGGGTCCGACGCCTGATGCTCACCGTCGACTTCGACCGGCTCGGGCTCCGTCCCGGCGAACTGGTCCTGGACATGGGCGCCGGAGCCGGCCGTCATGCGTTCGAGGCCTACCGGCGCGGGGCGCGCATCATCGCCCTGGACTACTCGCTGGCCGAGCTCAAGGACGTCTCGGCCATGCTCAGCGCCATGGACCAGGCGCGAGAGGTCCCACAGGGCGGCATGGGCGTGAGCCTCAACGGTGACGCCCGCACGCTCCCCTTCCCGGACGCGACGTTCGATCGCATCATCACCAGCGAGGTGCTCGAGCACATCGACGAGGACGTGGTGGCACTCGACGAGCTGGCCCGGGTGCTGAAGCCGGGGGGCACGCTGGCGGCCACCGTTCCCACCTGGTTCCCCGAGAAGGTCTGCTGGGCGCTCACCGACGAATACCACGCACCGTTCGTCGACGGCGGCCACGTCCGCATCTACACCGAGACCGAGCTGCGCACGAAGGTGCGCGCCGCCGGGCTCACCCTCCAGGGTGTCGACCACGCCCACGCCCTGCACTCGCCCTACTGGTGGCTCAAATGTGCCGTCGGACCGACCAACGACGAGCACCCACTGGTCAAGGCCTACCACCGACTCCTCGTCTGGGAGATGATCGAGAACCCGCTGGTCCTGCGAGCGATCGACCGCGCCCTCAACCCGGTGCTGGGCAAGTCCATGATCCTGTACGCCACGCGCCCGCTGGTGGCCGCGCCCCACTCGGAGCAGTTCGATGCCAACGCCTGAAGTCCCCGGAATCGTCACCGCCGGCCAACTCGACGCCACCGCCGCCCGGGTCGCCGAATGGCAGCTCCCCAACGGCATGATCCCCTGGTTCCCCGGCGGTCATGCCGACCCGTGGAACCACGTCGAGGCCGCCATGGCCCTCGACGTCGTGGGCCTGCACGAGCCGGCCGCCGCCGCGTACCAGTGGCTCTTCGACCGCCAGCGACCCGACGGTTCCTGGCACCAGTACTACCTCGAGGACTCGATCGAGCAGGACAAGCTCGACGCCAACGTCATCGCCTACGTGGCGACCGGCGTCTGGCACCACTACCTGATCACCGAGGATCGCGGGTTCCTCGAGGCGGCGTGGCCGGTGGTCGACCAGGCCATCGAGTTCGTTCTCGACCTGCAGACCCCGCGCGGTGAGATCATCTGGGCCCGCCACGCCGATGGCACCCCCTGGTCCTTCGCACTGCTGACCGGATCATCGTCGGTGTGCCACAGCCTGCGCAGCGCCATCGCCATCGGCGAGCACCTGGGCCACGAGCGGCCCGACTGGGAGCTCAGCGCGGCGCGCCTGGCCAACACCATCGCGCATCACCCCGAGGCGTTCGCCCCCAAACACCGTTGGGCCATGGACTGGTACTACCCGGTCCTGTCCGGCGTGGTCACCGGCGAGGCCGGTCGAGCCCGTCTGGCCGAGCGGCGCGACACCTTCTTCATGGACGGCAAGGGGGTGCGCTGCGTCAGCGACCGACCGTGGATCACGGCGGCCGAGACGTGCGAGTGCATGATGGCGTTTCTCAGCGTGGGCGACCGTGAGACCGCGACGATGTTGTTCGAGTGGGCGCAGCACCTTCGGGACGACGACGACCGCTACTGGACCGGCATCGTGTACCCCGAAGAGGTGCACTTCCCCGGGGGCGAGAAGTCCACCTACACCGCAGCGGCCGTCATCCTCGCCGCCGACGCGCTGGCGGAGAGCACCCCGGCGGCGGCGTTGTTCACCGACCACGGGTTCCTGCCGTCGCTCATCGACACCGAGGAACCGGTCGACGCCCCGGTGGGCGACCGCGACCGAGCGACTCGGCCGGACGAACCCCTGGCGGCCCCGGCGGCGGCCGGGTCAGGCGCGGCGCAGAACGCGGAGCGAGCCGGTGGCGCCGGTCTCGCTGAAGTCCCCCGACTCCAGCGCACGCTGGTAGATCTCGAACGGCGGGCGACCACCGTCGGCGGGATCGGGGAACACGTCGTGGATCAGCAGGACGCCCCCGGAGGCCACCAGCGGCGTCCAGAGCTCGTAGTCGCGGTGGGCGGGCTCGGTGCCGTGGCCACCGTCGATGAACAGCAGCGACAGCGGCGTGGACCAGTGCTTCGCAACGGTCGGTGAGTCACCCACCACAGCAACCACCGAGGACTCGAGGCCGGCGTCGTGCACCGTGCGCCGGAACAGCGGCAGGGTGTCGATCCTGCCGACCGATGCGTCGACCAGGTCGGGTTCGTGCCACTCCCAGCCGGGCTGGTTCTCCTCGGAACCGCGGTGATGGTCGATGGCGAAGAGGGTCGCCCCCCATCGGCTGGCGGCGCCCCCGAGATAGACCGTCGACTTGCCGCAGTAGCTCCCGATCTCGACCATGGCCGAGTCCGGCATCCGTCGGCCCACCTCGTCGGCGGCGTCCCACAGCGCCAGACCCTCGTCGGCCGGCATGAACCCGCGGGCGGATTCGGCCCGAGCGCGCAGCTCGGGCGGCATGGCTTCGGTCACTCGACCCCGGTCAACTCGGCGGACTCGACCGGCGGCTGGGCACCGAACATGAAGCGGTCGAGCACGAAGAACTTGACCACCCAGACCAGCCCGTACCCGACGATGTTGGCCGCGTTGACGACCAGCTTCGAGTCCCACTGCTGGACCGACCACGCCACGATGAGCGTGGAGACGACGAGGCCGAGGAACGCCATGGCCCAGAAGGGCATGACCTCACCCCAGAACGAGATGACGCCGTCGGCGCTCCACACCCAGCGTCGGTACAGGAAGAAGGCGGGAATGGCCACGATGGACACCGCCAGGACATTGGCCTGCACGCCGTTGAGGTCGAAGCCGAAGGTGAACAGCAGGATCAGGATCTGACCCATCGGGACGGTGAGAGCGGAGACGGCGCCGTAGCGCACGTACCGACCGAGGTCCTCGGGATCACGGGCGCGCTCGATGAGGTGGGGGAGACCAGACACCCTGTCGATGGTACCGGCCCGGCCGGGGGGAGCGGTGACGCGGAACCCCAACCGGCCAGTGGAGCCGTTTCCGACCCGATCGCTGCGACAATGCGACCATGACCCAAGCGGCCCTCGACGGCGTGATCCGACTCCTCGACCTGGAACCCATCGAGGTCAACATCTTCCGTGGGGTCAGCCCGACCGAGAACCGCCAGCGGGTGTTCGGGGGCCAGGTGGCGGGCCAGGCCCTGGTCGCCGCAGCACGCACGGTCGAACCCGAATACGCCGTCCACTCACTCCACGCCTACTTCCTCCGGCCCGGCGATCCCACCGTGCCCATCCTGTACGAAGTCGACCGCATCCGGGACGGTCGATCCTTCGTGACCCGCCGTTCGGTCGGCATCCAGCACGGGAAGGCCATCTTCAATCTCCAGGCGTCGTTCCACCGCCACGAGGACGGCTACGAGCACCAGCGGCCGGGCCCGGTCGATCTCCCCGAGCCCGAATCGCTCCCCGACTTCCATACCCGCATGGCGCCCTACAAGGACCGTCTCGGCGACTTCTACGACCGGCCCCGCCCGATCGATCTTCGCTACATCGACTGGAACCCGCCGGACCGCAAGGAGAGCCTGCCACCGACCCAGCGGGTCTGGCTGCGGGCCAACGGCGAGCTGCCCGACGACGCCACCCTTCACGTCTGCCTACTGACCTACGCCTCCGACATGACCGTCCTGGACACCTCGCTCCTCCCGCACGGCGGGAGCTGGCACGATCCCGACACGTTCATGGCGAGCCTCGACCACGCCATGTGGTTCCACCGACCGTTTCGGGTGGACAACTGGTTGCTCTACGACCAGGACTCCCCGGTCGCCGGTGGAGGCCGTGGCTTCGGTCGCGGGCTCGTGTACACCCAGGACGGCCATCTGGTCGCTTCGGTCGCCCAGGAGGGCCTGATCCGACGGATGCACTCGTGACGCAGCCCACCCACCGCGGCCGGTCCGCCATCGTGGTGATCACCCTGCTCGTCCTCCTGGCCGGGTGCAGCTGGGAGAGCGCCGACGACGTCGCCACCGAGGTCACCGACACCACGCTGCCCGCCACCACGTCGATCCCCGACGGCGAGCCGGACGGTGCCGACGACACCGGCGCCGCGGTGGACCTCCCCGAGCTCGAGGGCCTCCAACTGAAGCTGGCCACCATCGCCGAGGACATCGACCGTCCGGTCGACCTGGCCTTCGCTCCCGGGTCCCGGGATCTCTGGGTGGCGTCGAAAGGTGGGGAGATCACCAAGGTCCTGGCCCGGGAGAACCGCAGCGGGATCGGCTACGAGCTCGACTGGCGCCCCACCCTGGATCTCAGCGACGTGGTCAACGACGAAGGAAACGAGCAGGGGCTGCTCGGCATCGCCATCCCCCGCGACGGGCGGTATCTCTACACCTCCTACACCGACGAGTCGGGAGCCCTGCTCGTCGACCGCTACACGATCTCGTCGACCCGCAGCACCATCGACGACGACACCCGCAAGGAGATCATCCGGGTCGCGCAGCCGGCGAGCAACCACAACGGCGGCGCCATCCGCTTCGGGCCGGACGGGTTCCTGTACGTGGGGCTCGGCGACGGCGGGGGTTCGGGTGACCCGGAGGGGAACGGCCAGAACACCTCCACGCTCCTCGGATCGATCCTGCGGCTCGAGGTGGACACCGACGCGCCCTATGACATCCCTCCGGGCAATCCCTTCATCGAAGGGGACGGCGCGCCCGAGATCCATCTGTACGGCGTGCGCAACCCGTGGCGCTTCTCGTTCGACCGGGAGACCGGCGACCTGTGGATCGGCGACGTCGGCCAGGACGACTGGGAGGAGATCGATGTCCTGCCGGCCGTCGTCGGGCTGGGGCGCGGCGCCAACCTGGGATGGAACGAGGTGGAGGGTTCCGAGCCGTTCGCCGGTGGCAGCCCTCCCGACGGAGCGGTCGAACCGATCCACACCTACGGCCGTGACGACGGAGCATGTTCGGTCACCGGGGGTCACGTCTACCGCGGCAGCGTCATCCCCGAACTGGTCGGCACCTATCTCTACGGCGACTACTGCCAGGGCGGCATCCGGGCCCTCGTTCTCTCGCGCGGCGAGGTGGTCGACGATCGGAATCTGGAGATCGGCATCGTGCCCAACAGCCTCGGCTCCTTCGGCGAGGGGCCCGACGGCGAGATCTACGTGCTCAGCCTCGCCGAGGGGCGGGTGCTGCGCATCGAGCCGGCGGACGGCACCGACACGGAGACCGGGACGGAGTCCGAGACCGAGTCCGACTCGTGAACCGGCGCGGTCCCATCCGGACCGCCGTCCTCGCCCTCGCGCTCGCCCTGGTGGCCGCCGGCTGCGGCGGCGAGGATCCCGAAGCGGTCTCGACCCGCGACACCACCGGCTCGACGCCGGCGCCCACGCTCGACACCGCGACAACGGCCCCGACCGTGCTCGGCATGGGCCGTACCGAGGTCAGCAAACCGCCGACCACCCCGACCACACCCGTGACGGCGGTTTCCACCACGACGGTGCTGAGCCCGCCCTCCCCTGACACGGGGCCCGCCCCCGACACTGGGCCCGCCCCGGAAGCGTCTCCCACTCCGGCGCCGCCCCGACCCACCGGCCCGGTCCCGATCGACCAGGTCCGGGTCACGCTGACCCGCATCGCCCGCCTCGATCGACCCACCGCTGCGGCGACGCGAACCGGGACCGGCGACTTCTACGTCGCCGAACGCCCCGGCCGCGTCGTGCGCGTCGACGCCGGCGGGTCGGTCACGCCCGTCGTCAACCTGTCGAGTCTGGTCGGCGGGACCAACTCCGAACGAGGCCTGCTGGGTCTCACCTTCAGCGCCGATGGCACCCGGCTCTACGTCAGCTACACGGACGCGGCCGGCAGCAGCGTCCTGGACGAGATCGCGATGAACGGCGATCGCACCGGCGCTCGCCGCAACGTGCTGACGGTCGCGCAGCCGTTCGGCAACCACAACGGGGGCGATGTCCACCTCGGACCCGACGGATTCCTGTGGTGGTCGTTGGGCGATGGTGGATCGGGAGGTGACCCGCGGGGAACGGCCAGAACGTCGAGACGTTGCTGGGGAGCCTGGTCCGCATCGACCCTCGCGCCGCCCTCCCCTACGCGGTACCCGGCGACAACCCGTTCGTCGGGCGGCCGGGTCGCGACGAGATCTTCGTCTACGGGCTGCGCAACCCGTGGCGCTTCTCCTTCGACCGTTCCACCGGTGACCTGTGGATCGGCGATGTCGGCCAGGACCGGTGGGAGGAGATCAACCGGCTCCCGGCGCCCGGTCGCGGCCGGGGCGCCAATCTGGGCTGGAACGCACGCGAAGGGACCTATCCCTTCAACGGCGGCCGGGTTCCCGCCGGCCACGTCGGACCCATCCACGAGTACTCACACGACCGCGGCTGCTCGGTCACCGGCGGGTACGTCTATCGGGGCGCACGCATTCCCGGACTGTCCGGCGCCTACGTGTACGGCGACTACTGCACGGCGCAACTCTGGGGCCTGCGCACCGACGGCGACCGGGGTTCGCTGGACGTCTCCGTGCCACGCAACACGCTCGTGTCCTTCGCCGAGGACGCCGCCGGCGAGCTCTACGTGCTGTCGTTCGACGGAGGGCTGTACCGCATCGATCCGGCGTGACCGCCTGTCAGGTCAGAGCGAGCCAGGTCGAATCGGATCGAGTCGAATCGAGTCGACGGACCGAACGGTCCGACCTCACTCGGTGGGCGGATCCCACTCGGTCATCGGAGGGGTGACCGTCCGCTGCCGGGCTCGGCGAATCCGACGAGCGAAGCGGAGCGCCTCGGCGTCGAAGCCGTCCATCTGAGGGTCGAGCTGCTCCTCGACGACCTCGTCCAGCCACTCGGGCTGGGGGTCGACCTTCGGCTTGCGCTTGACCAGCGGGATGCGGTCGCGCCTCACCGGCGGCGGGCTCGACCGCTTGGGGAGCCGACCCCTCAGGTCGATCACCGCATCGCCTTGCTCCACGACCGGCGCCTCGACCTTGGTCTCGACCTGCGTCTCACCCGGGTTTGCGCCCGGCTGAGCCGCATCGTCGGGCACCGACCACCGGCGGACGGGCAGGGCCTTGTCCCGGATGTCGAGGATGACCTCGTCGGACGCGTCCGGATCGTCGGTGGCCTCCAGCAGGTCCTCCAGGTCGTCGACAGCAATGGGACGCCTGAAGGGAAGTCGGGACGCGTCACGTTCGTGCGGTCCCCTGATCGCCCGGATCAGATGGGGATGGTCCCGCCAGAACTCGTCCGGATCGAAGCCACGCCGATCCGCAAATGAGTTCTCCGGGTTGTCACGGTCGCTCGGTCGCCTCGCCATGTCCGCCTCCTACAAGGACGACGGTACGGGGGTAGGTCCGCCCAGGTCATGAGTCGACCGGCCCATTGTGTGCGGATTGGTCCGGCCGACATGCGCCGGACGGCCCGGGCGTTGGCCCGATCGCTCCGGAGGAGCCGACTCAGCCCGAACCCTCGTAGCGGTAGACATTCGTGTCCCGCGGCTCGAATCCCAGTCGTTGGTAGAGGCGATTGGCCGCCTGGCGCGTCGGTCGCGACGTGAGGTCGACGGTGCGGGCGCCCACCCGTTGGGCCCGTTCGATCGCCGCCAGATTCAGCGCCGATCCGACCCCTTTGCCGCGGGCGGCCTCGTCGACCACCACATCCTCGATCCAGGCCCGCATCCCCGTCGGGATCCGGAACAGCACCAGGGTCAGCGATCCCACGTAGTCACCGTCGTCCTCGGCCATGAGGAGCACGGTGGCCGGTGACCTGACGATCTCGCCCAGGACGTCCTCTCCCGGCACGATCCCCGATGACGACAGCTGCGGAGTGAGGCGTTCGAAGGCGTCGAGGAGACGTTGGTCGACGTCCTGGACCTCGACGACGTTGACGGTCATGGTGCGGACGGTACCCCATCACCCCGACCCGGTGGTGCTGCGACGCAGCGTCCCACGATGCCAGTACCCTCGAAGAGTGAGTCACCTGCGCTGGTACGGCGAACCGCCCCCGAGCCCCAACGTGCTGATCGCCGCCTTCGAGGGATGGAACGACGCCGGAGAGGCCGCCAGCTCCGCCGCTTCGTTCATGGCGGAGTCGTGGAAACTCCAGCGCTTCGCCGACATCGACCCCGAGAACTTCTACGACTTCACCGTCACTCGGCCCGAGGTCCGCCTCGAAGACGGCCGGCGCTCCATCGAATGGCCCCGCAACGAGTTCTTCGGAGGGACCCTGCCGTACGGTGCCGGGTCGGTCGTGGTCCTCAAGGGCACCGAACCGCAAGTCCACTGGCGGAGCTTCCTCGGCGCCGTCGACGAGGTGATCGAGCAGCTCGGCATCACGCTCATCATCACCCTCGGTGCCCTCCTGGCCGACGTCCCGCACACCCGGCCCACCCGAATCGTCGGCTCGGCGTTCGACGACGAGGTGGTGACCCGGCTGGGTCTGACCAAGTCGCAGTACGAGGGGCCCACCGGCATCGTCGGCGTCCTGCACACCCAGGCGCTGGACCGCGAACTGGACGGCGCGTCGTTGTGGGCGGCGGTTCCCACGTACGTGCCCGGCACCCACTCCCCCAAGGCTCAGCTGGCGCTGGTCCAGCGGTGCGCCGATCTGCTCGGCGTCCCGGTCGGCCTGCACGATCTCGAGAGCGCCACCGGCGCATACGAGCGCACGCTGGACGAACTGGTCGCCGAGGACGAGGAGACGGCCGCCTACGTGGCCGAGCTCGAGGAGTACTTCGACAACGAGGAGTTCCAGGCCGACGTCGTCGACTCGGCCCGCGGTTCGGTGGACCAGCTCATGTCGCAGGTCGAGCAGTACCTGCGCGAGCACCCCGGCTGACCGACTCCCGCTGACCGACTCCGTCGGTTCGGGCGTCCCGGCGGACCTGTTCCGGCGCATCCGCCTGCCTCGCCGGCCGGCGCGTTTCGCTCGGGTGGTGGCCCGCGAGGGACGATGGCGCCCATGCGGAGGCTCCTGGAACTCCTCGCGTTGTGCGGTCTCGCCATCGCCGAGCCGATTCTCCGCGGTGTTCGGTCAGAGCCCCGACACGTTCCTGGCCAACGACGTGACCGGCCTCCGGGTGGTCTGGTTCGCCGCACTCATTGCGCTCGCGCCTCCGCTCGTTCTCTTCGGCCTCGAGGAGGTCATCCGGCGATTCGCCGGTCCCCGGCCCACGCTGCTGATCCACCAGGTCCTCCTCGCCGCGCTGGCGGGCGTGACCACCCTGGGGCTGATCACCCGCCTGGCCGATGTGACCCGTCCCGCCATGGCCATCGTCGCCACGGTCGGAGGCGTCGGCTTCGTCCGGCTGCTCGACCGCCTTCCGCCGGCCCGCGAGTGGGTCCGGATGCTGGCCGTCGGTCCCTTCGTCTTCGCCGCGCTGTTCCTGTTCGCCTCGCCGGTCGGCGACCTCGTGAACGAGACCTCGGTCGATGCCTTTGCGCTGGAGCGACTCGACCAGCCCGAGGTCAAGATCGACTACGCCGCCACCGCACGGCTCGGGAGCGAGGCCGCCGAGCGACGAGCCACCGAGGCCGTCGCACGGACCCAGGAGGGAGCGCTTCCCGACGTGGTCCTGGTGATGTTCGACGAGCTGCCCCTGGTGTCGTTGCTCGACGGCGACGGGGCGATCGACGCCGAGCTGTACCCCAACTTCCATCGCCTGTCGCAGACCAGCTCGTGGTATCGCAACACGATCTCGGTGTCGGACCGAACCCGGTCGGCGGTGCCGGCCGCGCTCTCGGGTCGCATGCCACCCGTGACCGAGTCGGCCGCGACGGCGCAGAACCACCCCGAGACCATCTTCACCCTGTTGGGCGACGAGTACCGCTTGGACGTGTGGGAGCGGCTGCAGCTGTGCCCGGCCCAGCTCTGCCCCCGCTCGACGTCGGGCGCGCTCACCGATCTCATCGGTGACGCCGGCGATGTGCTGAACGAGCAGCTCGACGGCCAGCCGGATGCCCCACCGCCGCTGGCCGCATTGGGCCAACGCGACGAGTCGATCGCCCAGGTCGACCGGCTCGAAGGGTTCGTCGACGCGCTCGACACCGGCCGGTGACGGGCGCCCGACGCTGCACTTCCTGCACGCACTGTTGCCCCATTCCCCGTGGCAGTTGATGCCGTCGGGCGCCGCGTACGCCGATCCCGATCCCACGTACGGTGCCGTCTTCGACCCGTGGATCACGTGGGGCAGCGACGAGCTGGCCGACCTGGCCCGTCGCCGTCACGGCCTGCAGCTGCAGTACGCCGATCGTCAGCTGGGTGCCGTGCTCGACCGGCTCGAGGCCCAGGATCGGTTCGATTCGTCGGTCATCGCGGTGGCGGCCGATCACGGGATCGGTTTCACCCGTGGTCGGGAGATCCGCGACTTCGACCTGGCGTCGGCCCCCGAGGTTGCGTGGGTCCCCATGCTGGTGAAGGGCGCCGGCCAGACCGAGCCGGTGGTCAGCGACGCGCCAGCCACGACCCTGGATCTGGTCCCGACCGTCGCCGAACGGATCGGGGTCCGGGTGCCGTGGACGACCGACGGTCGGGCTCTGGCTGCGGACGAGTCCACCGGTGTGGCCCGCCGCGTCATGGACCGGTCGAGGGGTCCGGACGCGGCCGCGCTTTCGGTCGAGGTCCCCGACCGGTTGTTCGACGAGGTGTTGGCGTGGGACCCCATCGGCGAGGGCGACGACCCGGACGTGGCGCTGTTCCGGACCGACGCCCATCCCGAGCTCGTGGGCCGGACGTTCGACGATCTCCCCCGGGGTAGGGATGCGGCCGCGGCCCTGACGCTGCACACCGAGGCGTTACCGGGGTGGGACGGCACCGGCCGCATCCCGACGTGGGTCGATGGCGACATCGAAGGTGCGGAGGATGGCGACGCGGTGGCCGTGGTCGTCAACGGCCGCATCGGCGCGGTCGCCACCGTGACAAGCGCGCGGAACCGACCTGCCGTGGTGAGCGCCATCGTGCCCGAGAGCTTCCTGACGGTGGGACGCAACGAGTTCACCTTCGCCATCGTGGACGGACCGTCCGCCGACCCCACCTTGCACCCACTCTCGGTCGAGTAGCCGCGCCGCTACGGGTCGGGGTCGGTTTCAGGGTCGGGCCGGTTGGTGGGTGTCGGTCTGTCGGATGGTTCGGGCCGCGGGTGGGGGTCGGGCGGGGTCTGGGTGGGGATGGGTCGGTTGCCGAGGAGGTGGTGGAGGATCACGTCGCGGGCGTAGTGGGTGAGCCGGTCGCCGGCGTAGGCCCGGTGGTGCGGGGCGATGTCGGGCGGGTCCGCCGTCGTGGGTGGGGGTCGTTTCCCGGTCCAGATGGTGCCGTCGGGCCGGTGGACCGCGATGGTGCCGTCAGCCTCGCGGGTCAGGGTTTCGTCGCGGTCGTGGACGATGTGGTGATGGATCCAGCACAGCAGGACGAGCCCGTCGAGTCGGGTCTCGGGCTGCTGGGCGTAGGGGGTGAGGTGGTGGGCGTCGAGGTAGCCGAGGTTGGTGCACCCCGGGTAGGCGCAGTGCCGGTCGCGGGCACGCAGCGCTCGGCGCATGGCCCGGTTGGCGGTGCGGATCTTGTGGGTGGTCCACAGCGGGATCCCCCGCATCGACACCAGCCACGAGAACGACGAATCGCCCAGGATGGTCTTGAACTGGTCGATATCGACCGGCGTGTCATCGGTCAGGGTGACCTCGCCGTCGAGGCCGACATGGATCATGGTCAGGTACTTCTCGGCCCGCTCGACGGTCGTCGCCTCGGGGTCGAGGGCCCGTTCGGCCAAGCTGACCAGCGCGTCGGCCCGGGTCGGTTTCACCGCATCGTCGCCGTTCGCGTCGTTCTGGTCGGCGTTGTGGTCGTCCCAGAGCCGGTCGAGTTCGGCTTGGAGGCCCTGTTTGACCCGGTCGCCGCCCAGGGCCGGGAGCCACCCACCCAGGCGGTAGCCGCCCCGGTGCCCGGTCAACGACACCGCCGCCTCGGGCGGGTCGAGCGTGGCGTCGTCGGTGGCGTTGCGGTAGTCCGCACAGATCTTCGACACCTGCGGGCCGGTGGCATGCTTGGCCAACTCCACGACCTTGGATTCGTTGTCGGGGGTGGTGATATCGGCCACCATCGCCGCGGCCGCCAACGGGATCGACCCCTCCTCACACGCCGCGGCCAGCACGGGCCGGTCCGCCAGCGCGGCCGCGACCTTTCCCAGCCGGCGGGCCTCACCGGCGGGAAGGCCGAGATGCCAGCCCGCCCACGATGCCGGCGACCGGTGCCCGGCACACCCATCGGCCGCGTCCAGTTCGGCCAGCGTGGCCGCCAGCCGGCCCTGCAACCCCGCGATCTGCGACCCCAACCCGATCGCCTCCTCGGCCAACACCCGCACCCGTTCCTCATCGGACCGAACCCGCTCCCGCAGGCCGGCCAGCATCGCATCGTGCTGCGCCTCATACCGATCCGCGACGCCCCCCACAGCGGGCTCCCCGGTCGAAGACTGATCGATCAACGTCACCCCACCATCATCGCAGGGGGGTATGACAGTCACCCGAGGCTCCCCAACCAATCTCGGGCGATTCCACCGCAAGGTGACCGCCCCCCGAGCGCGTTCTGTGGGGGTTCACGTCGGTCCTCCGACACCACCGATCTTCTCCGGTTCGGCCAGTCCGACCTCGGAGAGGAGGACGTTGAGTGGTGGGGCGCCGTGGACGGCGACTTCGAGGTGGTCGTCGTGGACAGTGACGTCTTCGACGAGTTCGTCGAGGAGGGCTCGTCGTTCGGTTTCGGTGGCTTCGTCCCAGATGGCGTCGAGGTCGAGGGTGGCGAGCAGTTGGGCGACTTCCTCGAACCGTTCGGCGATGTGATCGTGGCGCTCGATGTCGGCCTGGTGCTGGTCGGCCTCGGACCGCACGGCGTCGATGAGGGTGGTGAGGCGGGCTTCTTCTTCGCCGAACAGTTCGGCTGAGAGTTGGTCGGCGTAGTGCAGGCTGAGGAGCTTGCGTCGTTGCTCGATCAGATCGTCCAGGTCGGCGGTCGGGGCTGGTCCGGTGCGCCGGCCGGGCGACGCCGGCCTGGCGCTCCGGTCCAGCTCTCTCCGGATCGCTTCCTGGAGCTCGGTGTCTCGGGCGATCAGCCGCAGCCCGAGCAGCGCTGCCCGGAGCAGGTTCTTCGAGGGTCGGCGGGGGAGGGCACAGCCCGTGCCTCGGTGGCGGCAGCGGTAGCTGCGGAGCCCGGACCCGGCCACGTCGAGCGACATGAGCCGCTGACACTCGCCGCAGCGGACCTTGCCGGCCATGAGGTCTTTGCCTCGCCGTCGGCCCTTGGTGCGGCCCCGGTGGGCGGCGGCGAACTCCTCGACGCTCACCAGGGGTTGGTGGGAGCCGGGGAACCATTCGCCGTTGAGGACCACTTCGCCTAGGTAGACCCGCTTGTGCAGGATGGCCCGCACCGTCGAGTAGCCGATCCCGGTGGCGGTAGCGATCTCGCCTTGGCTGGCCCCGTGGGCTCGCATGGTGAAGATCCGCCGCACGATCGGGGCGTCCTGGTTCGGGACCAGGAGGCCGTCGGTGAGGTCGTAGCCGGTGGGTGGCCGGTTCATCCAGCGTCCGTGGCGGGCGCCTTGGGCCATGCCCATACGCACGTTCTCGGAGAGTTGCTCTCGGTAGAACTGAGCGAACGATCCCAGAATGTTGTAGAACATCCGGCCTGTGGCGGTGGAGAGGTCGATGCGCTCGGAGAACGAGTGCAGAGCGACGTCGTGTTGGCCGAATCGGTCGGCGAGCAGGATCAGGTCGTGCAGGTTCCGAGACAGCCTGTCGAGCCGCCAGGTGAGGACGTGGGAGACGTGGCCGTCGTCGACCATCTCGAGGAGCCGTTGCAGACCGGGCCGGTTCAGGTCCTTGCCCGACAGGCCGGGGTCTTCGATGACCAGGACCTCTCCCAGGTCGTGGAGGTCAGCGTAGGTCTTCAGTTTCTCCGCTTGACCGGTCGCCGAGAACCCCTCGGCGGCCTGTTCCTCGGTCGAGACCCGGCAGTACGCCACCGTCAGCATCGGTTCGCTTCCTCTCGTGTCGTTCCATCTCGCTCAAGATCCGCAGCCCGATCGTGACCAGGACCGTAGCCACCCGCCGGTAGTCGGGACCGTTGCTCACCGGAACCGAGCCTCCCGACGACGCCGGGCCACTCGATCGGCGAAGCTGATCCCAGTGTGCTTCTCGTACCGGGCGAGGTGTCGGGGGAGCAGCCGGAGGGCGTCGTCGACCGTGGCGGCTCCGACGAGGGCGGCGAACGAGACGAGGTAGCCGATGAGTTGCGGGACGATCCGAACCAGTGCCGCGGCCCCCTTCTTGGCCTTGATCCGGGAGAGGCCGAGTTCCTGTTGGCGCAGCGACGCGTTCTCGACGGTCTTCCAGGTCGGGTCGGTGGGCCAGCGGGACCGGTTGCCGTCGTCGGTGGCCTCGCACAGGCGGAGCCAGTCGGTAGTGCAGTAACGCCACAGGTCGGGCACGGCCTCGAACACCTCGACCGGCTCGGACACCTGGAACTGCTTCACGGCGTTGCGACCCAGCTCGAACTCGACCCGGTGCACTGGCCGTGCCGGGTCGTAGCGGTCACCCCAGGAGTCCTTGATCCAGTCCGTGCCCTTGTTGGCCATGTCGACGGTCTTGTCGTAGATCCGAGCCGAGATCGCCTTGGACTTGCGGGTCCCGAACTGGAACCCGGTACACAACTCGCCCTCGGTGTAGACCGTTCGCTTCGTCGAACGAGACACGAATCGCTCCGCCATCCCGAGCGACAGGGCCCAGCCCTGCACGTCGACGTACAGATCGATCCGGCTCACCATCCACACCACCGGACCGATGCCGGTTCGCACGACCTCGTCGAACAACTCGAACACCGCCGAGGGCGACTCGCCATGGAGCGCTTCGGCCCGAGCCTGCACACGCACCGGAGGTATCCGACCCGATTTGCGGACCCCGAGCCGCCCGTACCGGTGCTCCAGCGAGTAGGTGTACTTGCCCCACGAGTACGGCGACAGCCGGAACTCCACATCGCCCAACGAGAACGCAACCGCCTCCTCAGACTCCTGCGCTTCCCGTTTGGCCCCTTCAAGCCGTTCCAACAGCTCCCCCGAAGGATGGGACCGGCCCGACAGGTAGAGCGCATCGATGCCCGACGCGAGCTCATGGAACCCGGCAGCCCCTACTTGCTCATTTGCGAGTAGGGGGTCGGACGAATGGGACGACCGGAGCGACACAGCCGCCTACTTCCCGGAGTCCGGGGCTTGGGCTTGTTGCTCGGCCTTCGCTGCCGCGGCGGCCCAGTAGGCGTCGGCGTCGATGGTCACCCCAGGCATCTCGAACACATCCGGATGCTCGCCGAAGGTCGTGCGGAAGCTCTTCACCTTCCTCCACACCGTCGACGGATGCATGCCCACATGCTCGACCAGGCCCTCGAAGCCGCCGTAGAGGTGCCAGGCCACCCAGAAGCCAACCAAGTCGAGGACGTGCTTCCTTGCCAGCGACTCCACCGCCGGCCGAGCCACCGGCCCCACCACCGTGTTCACCGCCCTCGAATACGCATCCCACGCACGACGAGCACGACCCTTCCCCTCAGGACTCTCCATCGGATCGGATCGGAAGTCAGGACTCACATCGCTCCTCGCGTGTACTCGCATCTGCGCAAGTCCACACTCGCACACATGCGAGTCGAATGCCAACCCTGTAGTTCTCACCGGCTCACTCAACTACGTTCCCGTAGTTTGCGGGTGCTGTGTTACAGAAGCCGCACCCGCCCGAAGGCAGGGCAGCGCCGAGCGGGCGGCAGCAGACGCCTCACGGGAGGACGGCCCCATACGTGGTGCCCTCCTGCGTGTCTACGCCGACTCTGGTGAGGACCTGCGCCGATGCATTCGCTGGCAATCGGTGGCGGGGCGGACTCAGCCACCAGCCGACGCGCTGAACTCGCTCGTGGCACCGAATCCGTTCGTGGAGCCGTCGACCACCGTCACAGTCGCCGTCACGTTCTCAACTCCGGAGCCAGCGATAGCCCCTGCGAAGGCCTGGGCCCCAGAGCCACGATGCGTGATCAGATGGGAACCCACGAGTCGCTCGCCCTCTCCGTACCCAGAATCGTCCGGAGCAGTGTTGGCGAAGAACTCCACTCGGTACTCACCAGCTGGAACATCAAGCTCATACTCGACTGTCCACTCGCCCCCATTCTCCCGTTCGCGGAGGCGTTCTGGGTGGTTCAAGAGTCCGTTAGGGCCGCTGTCGACGTCATGGTAATCGTTCGCCCAAGGCGAGTCGTATGTGAGTGCAAATCCAAGACCACCATTGCTATGAATTTCGTTGCCTAGCAGAGAAAGGGCACTCGTGCCCGGCTGGAAACGATGGTCAATTCCGTGTTCTGCGTTGCTAGCAATGATATTTGCATCGCTAGCGCGGACACCGCCAATGAGCGTCTCGCCGACCCCTTCTGACAAGCTGATGCCATGTCCGCCACTAGCGATGACTGAATTCGCAGCGATCTTGATACCCGATGTCTCCTCCAGGTACACGCCATGCCGACCAGAGGCCCTCATCAAGTTGCCAATCACCTCGACATCCGAACTGTGTCGCTCAACGGAGATAGCATGTCCCTCGTTTCCTACGATGACGTTGTTCCGGATGGCTACGCCACTCGAGCCGCCCCAAACGTTGACGCCATCCCGACGGTTGAAACAGATAGTATTGGCAGTCTCGTCCCCGCTTCCGCCGATAACGACGTTGACGCTTCCCCGCCCAATGCTGACGCCGTGATTGCCATTGGGCAATCGGACTGTTCCGGTGAAGTCAGTCCCAATATAGTTGTTCAGGATGGCAACACCATCGACGTCGTCCGGAGCTAGGCCCGAATCCCTGTTGCCTGAAACCAGATTGGCCGAGCCAGTCTCTGTGCCACCGAACTTTGTGCCCGAAGTCCGATCGATCGTCGCACCAGCCGCAAGATTGCCCATGGGCGTGGTCCCGTCGGCGGCAACGCCAATATAGTTCCCTTGGATGAGCCAATCATTTGCGTCCGTCAGTTGGCCAATTCCTGCATCTGCATTACCCGAGAGCACGTTCCGATCCCCGGGATCGAGCCCGCCAATCAGAACATCGTCGGCCTGACTGCCGACGTCGTCGTCGGACGAGATTGCGGCATTGTTGGGCAGCGCAACAAGGCCTGTTGGATCCGTTCCGACGTAGTTGCCCTGAATGGTTACCGTTGAACGCAAGTAGAGCGCCCTCGCGTGTGTGTGAGCGAACCGGTTGATCACTAGTCCCCTCACGACACTGTTGTCTGCGGAGACGGCGAAGTCCAAACCATGTCCATCACCCGCTACCACCGACGAGCCGTCCAATTCGACTAGCAGCATTGCATCGAACGGGCTCGGGGACACCGCCATATTCTCCGACGCTCCCAGCTGCGCAAAGCCATCGATCGTGACGGTGTCGGTGATGTCAGGCAGAACCGCCGTTGGTACTATCGAGTAGCCATTGCGGCCTCTGTTCGTGAAGTCCGGCGGACCCCCTAGGTCGAATGCGATGACGTCATCACCCGAACCAGCGAGGCACTCGCCCTCGGTTGCGCCGCTCGCTCGATCTGTATTGGACGCGATGATCGCTTCCCTCAGTGTGCACTCGCCATCGTCGTCCTGATCGTCTGCAGTCGAGTTCACGACCAGCGGTTGAGATGGTTCGTCGGACCGCGCAGCTAGCAGGCCAATCAGGGTGAAGACCGCTAGGGCCACCAAGACAGCGTAGAGAGACTCGCGCTTCTTCACCATGGCAGGATATGCGCTCAACGTCATGTGGGCCTGCCAGACCCGCCTTGTTGTTGGGAGCGGGCGTCATGGGCAAGGGATCTCCTTGGTGTGGTGACAGTAGCTGCTCGCCAGGGTTCTCCGGCCTGGATACCCGACAGACGAGCCTCTGGCAATGGGTGGCGATCTCAAGCAGGGGTCGCTGGTGGGCATCTGTTGCCGGACGACGTAGCCAATCCCACCGTCATCGTGCCCCGTCAGATCTCCCGCTCCATTTCCTGACGGACAAGCCGCCACTCAGTATTTGGCGACGTCGGGCCGCCGACGTGAACCCCAGATTCGAACGAACCACGATCGGCTCGTAGCGTCCGACCACCGGTCGGACGCCGACTCCCGCGAAAGGTCACCATGACGCCACACCCCGAGTCCCTCGACCACATGCTCGCCGCTTGGAACGAGAGCGATCCGGACCTGGTCCGGGGCCATCTCGAGAAGGCGCTGGCACCCGAGGTCGAGTTCATCGATCCGAGCATCGAGACTCACGGCATCGACGAGTTCGAGGCGAATGTCCACGAGGTTCACCGCCAGGTGCCGGGCGCGACCTACGAGCGGACGAGCCGGGTCGACCGCCACCACCGGCTTCACCGCTACACGTGGCAGATCAGTCGGGACGGCGAGATCCTCATGCCGGGGTTCGATGTGACCGAGGTCGACGAAGGCGGGAAGGTCCTTCGGGTGCTGGGCTTCTTTGGGCCGTTGGAAGAGGACGCCTGACCGGCCGTCGTTCGAGTTCGGCTACGCCAGCTGCTCCACCATCTCGGTGGCGGCGTCGACGATGGCATCGGCCAGCACGGGGAGGTCGGGGGTGAGGTCGGGGTCGCCGACCAGACCGAAGCCCAGGTGGTCGCGGTACGAGATGACGCCGATCGTCAGCGTGTTGTTGTCGAGCAAACCGACGTACGGCGCAACATCGCGCATCCGGGCACCCATGCAGTACAGCGGCACGTCGGGGCCCGGCACGTTCGTGATGGTCACGTTGGAGACCCGGTAGCGCAGCGCCAGGCGACTGACCTGGGCCATGATCCCGCCCGGTCCGTACCGGGCCAGCTGGAACAGCTGATCGGTGGCACCGGCCTGGCCCGACGTCTTGGCCCGCGCCATCGCCTCGGCCACCCGCTCGATCCGCTTCCGGCCGTCGGCCTCACCGACGGGTAGGTCGGTCATCATCAGCGCCACCCGATTGCCCATCTCGGCGTGCTCGTCGCCGGCCCGAACCGACGCGGGCACCACCGCCCGGAGCACGAGCTCGGGGGCCACGACTTCTCCCAGGTGCGTGAGATAGCGACCGAGCGCGTCGGAGCATGCGGCCAACACGACGTCGTTCACGGTCACGCCGGTGGCCGCCCGTACCTGCTTGATCCCGTCCAGCGGTACCCGGCAGCGCGTGTAGACACGCCGACGTGACAGGGGGGCGTTCCACGGCATCGCCGGCGCCTGCGAGGCCAGCGTCGACAGCGTGTCGCCCAGCGAAGTGGCCTCCTCGGCGACGATCTTGGGCTCCCGGATCATCCCGGCCGCACTCCGCACGGCGCCGGCGAGATCCGACACCAGATCGGCCAACCCCTCGGCCACGACGTCGTTCATCAACGGCGGAGGAGACGGTCGGTGCTCGCTCACCTCGGGCGTGGGGACGTCGCGCTCGAAGTCGAACAACACCGCCGCCGCGGCAACCCCGGCGATGCCGTCGACCATGGCGTGGTGGGCCTTGAAGACCATGCCGACGTCCCCACCCTCGAGCCCTTCGACGAACCACATCTGCCACAGGGGGATCGAGCGGTCGAGCATGCCGCCGAGGAGGCGGGTCACGGTTGCGTCCAGGGCACCAGCGTCGCCCGGATCCATCGCCGAGGTCGAGTGGACGTGGTTGGCGATATCGAAGTCGTGATCGTCGACCCACACCGGACGGCTCAGACCCAGCGGCGGCGACATCAGTCTCTGACGGAACCGGGGCAGCACCGGCATCCGACCGAGCACCCGTTCGCGTAGCTCGGCCAGTCGCAGGCGACCGGCGTCGTCGCGCAGGACGTCCCCCTCGAGCCGGGCGATCGCCCCGACGTGCATGGGCTGGGTCGCCGTCTCGACCTCGAGGAACATCGCATCCTGCGCCGACAGTCGGTGGTGGCCCACGGGCCAACCGTAGCCCTCGGTCGAGGCCTCCTTCGCCGGGACCGACGTGCAGAGCGTTCACCGCCGGGTCCGGCCACTACGGTCCCTGCCATGTCCGGCACCACCACCCTGCTGTACCTCGACGACGCCTACCGCACCAGCTGCTCCGCCATCGTGGTCGACCGGCGGGACGACGCCGTCGCGCTCGACGCAACGGTCTGCTACCCCACCGGCGGCGGTCAACCCCACGACACGGGCACGCTGACACCGTCGGGAGGAGCACCCCTCGGGATCGAAGAGGTCCGCAAGGAGGGCGCCCTGGTGTGGCACCGCCTGAACGGTCCCCCACCGCCGGTCGGCACCGAGGTCGAGGTGGCCATCGACTGGGACCGCCGCCACCAGCTCATGCGCACGCACACGGCCCTCCACATCCTGTGTGGCGTGATCTGGAACGAGTGGTCCACGCCGGTGACCGGCGGCAACATGACCCCGCTGGCGGCTCGGATGGACTTCGAGTTCGACCCGCTCCCCGAGGGATTCGGTGCCCGCGTCGAGGAACTGGTCAACGAGGAGATCGCGGCCGATCGCCCGATCGTGGTCAGCACCCTCCCCCGCTCGCAGGCGGTGACCGACGAAGACCTGATCCGCACCAAGGTCAACCTCATCCCCGAGTCGGTCACCGACATCCGCGTGGTCGACATCGTCGGCCTGGACAAGCAGGCCGACGGCGGCACCCACGTGGCCCGCACCGGCGACGTGGGCCGGGTCGAGATCGTGAAGACCGAGTCGAAGGGCAAGGGCAACAAGCGAGTGCGCCTGGCCATCCACGACGCCGAGCCCGCCGGAGGGGACCGATGACCATGGACCGGATTCTCATCGGCATCGACGGATCGGAGGGGGCCGCCACCGCCGCCCGCTGGGCCGCCGAACTGGCCGGCCAGCTGGACGCGAGCGTCCTGGCGGTGCACGGATTCGCCCGTCACCCCATGCTGAGCGGCGACACCAACGACGACCTCTACGCCACCGAACAGCGGGAGTTCGCCGACGAGTGGTGCGCCCCGCTCGAAGCGGCTGGGATCGACTACCAGCTCATCATGGAGGTCGGCGATCCCCGCGACCTGCTGCTGTCCATCGCCGTGCGGGAACACGCCGACATGATCGTGGTCGGCAACCGCGGCCGGAGCCCGGTGGTCGAACTGATGTTGGGCAGCGTGGCCGGGTACGTCAGTCACCACGCCCCGGTGCCGGTGGTCATCGTCCGGACCTGAGGCCGCAGCACGGGTCAGGGGGCCCCGATCCCGTACGGGGCCAGCTGCGCTTCGACGTCGGGGAAGAACGGAGCGAGGCTGTCGAGGAGATTGCGTGGGGTGGCGATCCGGTGGGCGTGGCGGGCCACGTAGTGCGCCAGCGCACAGTCGACCTGCTCGTCGGGACCCAACGCGGCGAGACCGACGGCGGTCTGGACGTACACCGACCGGTAGTAGGCGTCCTGCCGGCTCTCCCAGTACGTCATCGGCTCCCCGGCCCGGCCCTGGCCCGACGCCGGGATCGCCTTCTCCGCCAGCGAGCCGAGTGTCCCCTCCAACCGACCCTCGACATAGGTGGCGAGCCCCTCGTCCATCCACGGGTCACGACCCTGGTGGTTCCCGACCAGCCCGTAGAACCACTGGTGGGCCACCTCGTGGGGTGTGGTCCGCCCGGATGAGCCTGGCCCCTGCATGACATGGGACGGGAACTCGACGCCCCCGCGCAGGTCGGGCGTGACGGCCATCGAGAACGACGGCCACGGATAGGCACCGTACGCCCGCGTCGCCAGCTGGAGATCCTCGGCGATCCTGGAGAGATACCCGTCCGCCGACTCGCCCACCGTGTCGTGCACGGCGACCGTCACCACGACCGGGTCGGGCAGGTTGAGGGTGACCGCGGCCCGTGGAATCGGCCGGCCGACAGCGCGAAGTCACGGACGGCCGTGGCCTCCCACCGGCCCGGCGACACCTCGACGCCCGTGGCCAGCACCTCGACACCGGCCGGCACGACCACATCGACGACGAAGTCTGCGGTCGGCGACACGACCGACTCGGCGAAGGCCGACGTGGCCGGCTGCTCGGCCCACCCCCGGCCGGGCTCCCAGGCCAGAACCGGGAGCACCCAGCCCAACCGCATCGAACCCGCCGACCGGCTGACCCGGTCCCGTACCGGCCCGGCCACCTTCACATGGCCCCAGATCGACCACCACGGTCGACCCGGCCGGGGCCGGCCCGGTCAAATCCACCCGAAGGGTGGTCGGGTCCGGGCTCGACCAGGCGCGGACCGCCGGCCCGGTCACCGAGGTCACCGAAATCCCCGTGCCCACCTCGCGCAGTCGTGGCGCATTCGCCCACAGCCGGAAGACCAGGTGGTCCACGGCCGCGTCCGGGGTGAACTCGACCCGTTCGCTGATGTGCACGTCGGCTACCGCCGGATCCAACGCGATCGCCGCCTGGTAGCGGGGGCGGTTCGGATCGGGCATCGGCACGCGTGGCGGCGTGGCGCAGCCGGTGGTCTCGCTCCACGTCGGTGCCACCGCATTCGGTGGCCGTCGTCGTGGAGGTGCTCGTCGACGTGCTCGTCGTCGTGGACGTGCTCGTCGAGGTCGTCGAGGTCGTCGAGGTCGCTGCTGATCGAGGTGGACGAGGTGCCCGATCCGTGCCCGAGACCGGAGCCGCCCGGTCGGGCCCCCCACCACCGCAGGCGGCGAGCAGCACCGCTGCGGCGACGACCCACCGAAGGACGGAGACGGCTTGCTTCACTCGTCGGAGTCGGTCGGGGTGCGCCAGGGTCGTCGCGAGGCGGATCGAACGCGACCTCGGACGCATCACCAGCGATGGCGGTGAACGCGAGGTCGAGCCAGGAGCGCCCGCCCCCGTGCGCTCCGGGAGCCAGCGGCTCGGGCAGGGCATCGCGGGAGAACCAACCCACATCGGCACACTCCAGCGGGTGAGGCTCGAGGGTTGCCCCCGTGGCGGTGCAGTGGAAGACGAGCGAATAGAGCGGCACGACGCTGAATCCCAGCCGGAGCCCGTCGTACAGAGCGACCAGACCGCTCGACCCGGCACTCGATGCCCGTCTCCTCTCGGACTTCCTTGACCGCCACCTCCGACGCCGAGTACCCCACGTCGGCCCACCCCGTCGGGTAGAGCCAGATGCCCGACGTCGGCCCGCTGGACCAGAAGCAACTCGCCCTCGTCGTTCCCCACGATCGCCCCCACGGCGATCTTCGGCGTGACGTACCCGGGGATCCCGCTTCCGACCGACTTCATCCATTCGGCGACGACCTGCTCGTGCTCGGCCTCTTCGACCGCGGCCACGCGGATGTCGGCCGCGACGGCCAGCACCTCCTCGAACCGCTCCTGCTCGTACCGGTTGTCGGTGAAGGCCAGACCGGTCCGGCCGATCCCGGCGAGGGCCTCGCTCCACCGCAGCAGCTCGCGCGAGGTCGGGCCCTTCTCCATCATGCGGAGGGTACCGGCTGACCGGCGATCACCTACGGCGGGTCAGTGGCCACCGATGGCCGAGAGCACCGCCCGCTCGACCTCGCCGAGATGACGCTCGTCGGTGAGCTTCTCCCCCGATTGGTCGACGACGTAGAAGCTGTCGATCACCTCGTGACCCAGCGTCTGTACCTTCGCGCTCCGCAGGTCGATGTCCATGTCGGCCAGCGCCTGGGTGATCCGGTAGAGCAGACCGATCTGATCGGGGGCCAGCACCTGAACGATCGTGGCCCGGGACGATCCTTCGTTGTCGAAATGGACCTCGCGTCGCTCACCTCCGGCCGACGAGCACCGCAGGAGACCCATAGGTACGGATCCGGTCGCTCAGTCGCGCCTCGATGGCCAACCGGCCGCCCAGTGCCAGGCGCAGATCAGCTTCGACCGCGTCCCAGTCCATCTGCGTGTCCAGCCGGCTGGTGACCTTCCACCGGGACAGCGCCAGGGGCGCTCGTCGCTGAACGCCTGCACCGACAGCACGTTCAAGCCGTGGAGCGAGATGACCCCGGCCACCCTAGCGAACGCTCCGGGCCGATCGGGATTGGCGATCGTGATCGTGTCGCCCTCGGCGACGAACGCAGATCGTCCCCCTCCATCAGTCGGCGGTCCTCTTCGGTGGGGAACCGGCTCGCTCGTCGCGACCTCGTCGGGCCGCGTAACCGCTCAGCACCGCGGCGGTGCGATCCACCAGCTCCTCGACCAGTTGTGCCTTCCAGGTTCCCCAGGCGGCGGGTCCGGTCGCTTCAGAGTCGGCCACGGTCAGGGCGTGCAGCAGTCCGCAGCGTGGCCTCGTCACCCACCTCGGCGGCGACGCCGGCCAGGGTCGCGTCGTCGCCGAGATCGCGCCGGGTGGCCACATCGGGCAAGCAGGAGATGCAACCGCACCAGATCGACCAGGGTCGCGGTGTCGGCAGCTCGAACCCCATCCGCGGGGCGATGGTGGCGACCAGCTCCATCCCCACGTCGGTGTGGTCGCCCGGGTACCCCTTGCCGATGTCGTGCAGCAGGGCGCCCACCACCAGCAGGTCGGGTCGATCGACCATGTCGACGAGCACGGCGGCCCCGGTCGCCGCTTCGAGCAGGTGACGGTCGACGGTGAACCGGTGGTACGCATTGCGCTGCGGTTTGCTCCGGCACGGCTCCCACTCGGGCAGCAGCCGGCTCCACAGTCCGCAATACTCCAGGGACTCGATGGCCATGATGGCGTGGTCCTGATGGGCGAGAAGCGAACCATCAGGTCGCGCATCCCCCCGGGCCAGGGATCGGGCACGGGCGGTGCCGCCTCGCCCAGCCGGTCCAGCGTGATGCGCTGGATGGGAACGTCCCGCGACGCCGATTCGTACGCCACGCGGAGCGGCAGGGTGGGATCGTCGAGCGCCGCATCGGCCTCGACCCGGATCGTCCCCTCGGAGAGCACGATGCCGTGCCCGAGCGAGCGTGACCGCTTGGCTCGCAGACCCGCGTGCCCGACGCGAGAGCGCCCGGCGCCAGGTGTCCTCTGCGATCCACGAGATCTCCCGGCCGGCGGTGGCCACCGCCGCCATCAGGTCGTCGGCCTGTTCCCCCAGCGCCTCGGCCACCGCGTCCTGCTCCTGGAGCGCCAGCACGTCGCCCGGGCGGCCGGTCCGACGATGCAGCTCGACACGCGCGGCCAGCAACCGCTGGCCCGCCGCCTCCATCACCGTACGATCCCCTTCGACGATGAGATCGCGGGCCCGGGCAAGCCACCGCAGCCCGTGGAGGTCGCGCAGACCTCCCTTCGAGTCCTTCAGATCAGGCTCGAGCAGGAAGGCCAGCTCGCCGTTGGCGGCGTGCAACTCGAGCAGACCGTTGCGGAGCACCGGAAGCTGCTTCTTGGCACCGGCCTGCCAGCCCGCCTCGGCCTTGAGGGCCAGTGCATCGGACAGCGTCTGATCGCCGGCGACGTGCCGGGTGTCGAGCAGTCCGGTCGCAGTCTCCAGATCCTCCGCGGCGAGCGCGACCGCTTCGTCGACGGTGCGCACCGCATGTCCGAGCTTCAAGCCCGCGTCCCAGACCGGGTAGAAGAGCTCCTGCGCAGCCGGCTCGACGTCGATCGCCGGGTCGTGCAGCAGCAGCAGATCCAGATCGCTCTGCACACTCAGCTCGCGCCGTCCGTAGCTCCCCACCGCGACCAGTGCCAGACCCTCGTCGCCCAGACCGGCCTGCGTGCGAGCTCGTTCCCAGAGGGACGCGAGCCACCGATCGATCTCTTCGGTCCACGCCTGCGACGAGCGCGACGCCGGTCTGCGTCGACCCGGCGAGCCAGGCGGCTCGATCGATGACGGGCGCTGGAACGGGTTCGTCCATGGATTCGGGCTACACGCCGCCGAACGAGGACGACTCGCTCAGGTGATATGCGGTCTCGGCGTGTTCGGTCTGGTCGAGGCCGATCGACTCGTCCTCCTCGCTGGCCCGCAGGCCGATGGTGCCGTCCAGGACCTTCACCAGGGCGAAGGTCACTGCGAACGAGAACACCAGCGTGACGGCCATGGAGATCACCTGGTCGAAGAAGACGCTCTCGGCGGCGAAGATGTTGGCGCCGCCGAAGAAGACCCCCAGTTGGTCGAATCCACCGCCGACCGCGGCAGGATCGGCGAAGAAAGCCAGCAGCAGACCGCCGATCAGGCCTCCGACCATGTGCACGCCCACCACGTCGAGCGAGTCGTCGTAGCCGAGGCGGCTCTTCAGCTGGACCGCGGCGTAGCAGCCTGCTCCTGCGACCACACCGAACACCAGGGGTGAGAGTCCGCCGACGAACCCGGCGGCCGGGGTGATGGCGACCAGACCGGCCACGACACCCGAGCACGCGCCCAGGACCGTGGCGTTGCCATCCCGCATCCACTCGACCGCAAGCCACGTGATCATGCCGGCGGCGGCGGCGAGGAACGTGTTGAGAAAAGCCTGCACCGCGACGCCGTCGGCGGCACCGGCCGAACCGGCGTTGAACCCGAACCAGCCGAACCAGAGAATGCCGGTGCCGATGAGCACGAGCGGCAGGGAGTGGGGAAACATCGGCTCGCCCGGCCACCCCCTGCGCTTGCCCAGGACCAGCACGAAGGCCAGCGCGGCGGCGCCGGCGTTGATGTGGATCGCGGTTCCCCCGGCAAAGTCGAGCGCATCGAGCCCGCCCTCGGTGCCGTGGGCGAACCAACCGTTGTAGACCCAGTACGTCACCGGCGTGTAGACGAACAGGAGCCAGAGCGGGACGAAGACGGCCCAGGCCGAGAACTTGAGCCGCCCGGCGACCGCGCCGGAGATCAGGGCCGGCGTGATGGCGGCGAACGTCATGAGGAACCCGACGAAGACGAGCGCCTCGACGTCGCCGGTGAGGTCCTTCAGCCCGATGTGGTCGAAGTTGCCGATGAAGTCCCCGCCGAAGAAGCCGGACTCACCCTCGTCGTTGGGCGAGTTGCCCAGCGTGTAGCTGACCAGCACCCAGATCACCGGCACCATGCCGACGCAGAACATGTTCATCAGGAGCATGTTGAGCGTGTTCTTCGAACGGACCATGCCGCCGTAGAACAGGGCGAGGCCCGGCACCATGAACAGCACCATCGCCGTGGCGACGAGCATCCACGCGATGTTTCCGGAATCCATCAGGCGTCCTCCTGGACCGCTCGGCTCGACCTGCGGTCACCGTGCTCCAGCGGTGCACCGTAGTCAGTACCGGCCTCAGGGACTTCTTCGACGTCGGGACAGGACCACGTGGGCCTTTGCGGCGCTCCATCGAATCCCCGGCTCGACCAACGAAGGATCGATGTCCGACCAGGTGGCAGGGGCCAGGTCGTAGGTGTCCAGCGGCAGCGTCTCCTGCTGGACCCGGTCCCGTCGGACCGGCGGGACATCGTGCTCCGCCAGCACCACCGTGGCATGGTGCACACCATCGCGCAGGAGGTGGAGTGGGTTGGCGCGTTGCGCCTCGGCGTCGGCCTGCACCAGCGACCGCAGGGCCGGAACGACCTCACGGTGGGTCGCCGCCGACGCCGCGGTCGCGTCGGCCAGCAACTGTTCGGTCACGGCGTCCGGGCCGCCCTGGGTCCGAGCCACCTCGCGGATCCTCCGCTCGATCCACGGCCGGAGCGTCCCCTCGATTGCGTCGACCAGCTCATCGCCGTAGCGAGCGAAGCGGTCGGACTCATCGAGGTCCGACGGTTCATTCCCCGCTGTCATCGGTCCCGGCGCTGCCCAGCGGATCGGGGGCACCACCACCGCTGCGGTCCTCGGCGCTGGGGTCGACCAATTCGACGTCGTCGAGCTCTTCGGGGGTGGGCTCGGAGACGTTGGAGATTCCGCCGAAGGCGCTCGGAAGGCGGTCGGAGGTGCAGAGCAGGACGAGCCGGTCGTCGAGCACCACCGGGGCGGGCTCACAGGGGAGGAACTCCTGACCCGGGAGCGGCAGGGTCAGCCGGCCCAGCTCGCCCTCGAGGATCAGGTCGCGACCTTCGACGACCGGGGCACTGACCGGCGACGGCCGACCGTCGATCGACAGGGTGAGCCGATCGATCTCGAGATCGACGTCGACGCCGAACACCTTCGAGATGTCGTCCTCGGAGATCTCCACCATGACGTCGGCCCGACCCAACCGCGTGATGCGCAGATCTCCCCGGAGCGCGTCGGTGCGATCCACACCGACGTCGACGCCGGTCAAGGTGACCTCGGTGAGTGGGACGCCGTTGCTGACCACGTCCTCGAGCCGCACCGTCACCTCGCGCACCTCGCCGCGCCGCACCAACGAGTCGATCAGCGGGAACGACCGGACGTCGACGGCAGCGTCGCCCGCGTCGGTCCGACGTTCGAGCTCACCGGCCGCCGTCCGCTCCACGATCCGGGCGAACACGAGATCACCGAGCACCAGCACGAGCAGGGCCGCGACGATGACGATGGCTGCTCTACGCATGGGCGACGGACACCTCCGGGGTGGCCAGACTGTCGCCTGATGACCACGGAGAGTGGTTGGTGGTGGAACATGGCGACGAACCACGCCTAATGTACCGCCGAACCAACTCCCGTTCCCGGAGGGACCCTCATGCAAAGATCCAAGTGGCTGCGCCTCGTCGCGTTGCTCTTCGCCTTCACGCTGATCGCAGCGTCGTGTGGCGACGATGACGACGACGACAGCGGTAGCGAAACGTCGAGTACGTCGGACACCGAAGAAGAGATGGCCGACACCGAAGAAGAGATGGCCGACACCGAAGAGGAAATGGCCGACACCGAGGAAGCGGCCCCGGCCGGCAATACCATCGACGACTCGCTGACCGTCTATCAGGCAGCAGCCCTTGACCCGCCGTCCGGTGAGGAAGCAGCTCCGAGCTGCACCGGCACCAGCGACGGGGTCCTCAAGCTGGGTGGCCTCCTTCCCGAGACGGGCAACCTTGCCTTCCTCGGACCGCCCGAGTTCGCCGGCGCTGAGCTGGCCGTCTCCGAGATCAACGCCGCCGGCGGTGTGCTCGGGGCCGACGTCGAGTGGTCGCCCGGCGACTCCTCGGACAACGGCGACGTCGCCAACGCCACCGTCGACCGGCACCTCGAGGACGGCGTCGACGCCATCCTCGGCGCTGCCTCCTCCGGTGTGTCCTTCACGGTGATCGACAAGATCACCGGCGCCTGCGTGATCCACTTCTCGCCGGCCAACACCTCCCCCGACTTCACCGAGTACGCCGATGACGACCTGTACTTCCGTACCGCTCCTTCGGACGTCCTCCAGGGCCGGGTGCTCTCGGACCTGATCGTGCAGGAAGGCTCCACCACGGTCGGCCTCATGGCCCTCCAGGATCCCTACGGTGAGGGTCTGCTGAACTTCACCCAGGGTCCGCTCGAGGAGCAGGGTGTCGAGATCGCCGAGAGCTTCACCTACGACCCGAAGGCTCAGAACTTCGACGCCGAGGTGGACCTGATGGTGTCGGCCGCTCCCGAGGCCATCGTGCTGATCGGCTTCGACGAGTCGGCTCAGATCCTGACCGGCTTCTTCGAGGCCGGCATCGACCCCGCCGAGACCAGGATCTACCTGGTCGACGGCAACGTCGGAAACGCTCTCGGTGAGAAGTTCAGCGAGCCCGGCATCCTCAGCGGGATCAAGGGGACCATCCCCACCGCCGAGCTGACCGAGGAGTTCAAGGCTGCCCTGCTGGAGACCGATCCCGACCTGATCGACTTCACCTACGGCCCCGAGACCTACGACGCGGTCGTGATCACCGCCCTGGCCACCATCCTGGCCGACAGCGATGATCCCGCCCAGATCGCAGCCAACATCAACGGGGTCACCGGCGGTGGCGAGAAGTGCACCAGCTTCGAGGAGTGCGTCGCACTCATCGACGGCGGCACCACCGACATCGACTACGACGGCCCCTCCGGCCCGCAGGCCTTCTCTGCAGCCGGTGAGCCCACCGAAGCGACGTTCGCCATCCTCAGCTACGGCAGCTGATCAGGCAACAGCAGTACGACTGAGTCACTGACTCAGAGCCATGCAGAGAGCCGGCCCCTCGGGGCCGGCTCTCTCGCGTGGCGTCGCTTCCCCGGCTCTCTTCTTCGCTTCCTACCCCGGGGCGGCCGGCGATGGCCCGTTCGCAGACACCTGCTCACTACCGCCATCACCACCCACCCCTCGAATCAGGTCCGCCCTGACCCCGTTCCAGCGCCGCGACACGCGAGGCGGGAGCCCCGTTGGTGGTGCTAGTGAGCAGGTCTCTGCGAACGAACCACCATCGGGGTGACCGCCGGGAGCACGCTGCCGTCCTCCCGATGAGCTCAGGAGAGGCTGAAGACGAATCAGTGCGCCTGGGCCAGGGTTCCGAGGTAGAGCTCGATGACCTTGGGGTCGGTGAGCAACTCTTGGCCGGTCCCGGTGTACGCGTTCTTCCCTTGGTCCAGCACGTAGCCGCGATCGCAGATCTGGAGGCACCGCGACCGCGTTCTGCTCGACCATGATGACCGAGACCCCGGCCTGGTTGATCTCCTTGGTGCGGACGAACACCTGGTCCTGCAGTGCCGGAGACAGCCCGGCGGAGGGCTCGTCGAGCAGGATCACCTGAGGATCCATCATCAGCGCCCGGCTCATGGCCAGCATCTGTCGCTCGCCGCCCGACAGCGCACCGGCGCGCTGATCCATCCGCTCGGCCAGGCGGGGGAACATCTCGGCGATCACGTCGAACCGGTCCGCGAAGATCTCGGGCTTGAGGAACGTGCCCATCTCGAGGTTCTCACGAACGGTCAGCGTGGCGAACACGTTGTTGATCTGCGGCACGTACCCGATACCCCGCTCGACCAGCGCGTGGGCCTTCATGCCGGTGATGTTCTCCCCTTGGAAGTCGATCTCGCCGGTCCGCACCGAGACCAGGCCGAAGAGTGACTTCAGCAGCGTCGACTTGCCGGCGCCATTGGGTCCGATGATCCCGATGATCTCACCCCGGGTCAGCTCGAGACTGCAGCCGTTGAGGATGTCCACGCCTGGGACATACCCGGCGACGATGTCATCGACGTGGATGAGCAGGTCGTCTCTCATTGGGCGTCGGTCCCTCCGGGATCGGTCGGTTGCGACTCGGTCTCCTCCTGGGCTTCCTCGTCGAGCGCCCTGATCTCCTGGCCGTCCACCTCGAGCGGCGCGTCGTGGTGCGCACCGAGATAGGCCTCGATCACCGCTTTATTGGCGCCGATGTCGGCGTGGGTGCCCTCGGCGATGATCGCCCCTTCCGCCATCACCACGACCCAGTCGCTGATGTCGCGTACGACATCCATGTCGTGTTCGACGAAGACGACGGTGCGCCCCTCGTCCCGGAGCGTCTTCACGTGATCGAGGAGCGACTCGGTCAGGGCGGGATTCACACCGGCCATGGGCTCGTCGAGCATGATCAGTTTCGGATCGGCCATCAACGCTCGTGCCATCTCCAGCAGCTTTCGCTGACCGCCGGAGAGCGTCCCCGCGAACTCGTCGCGCATGTGGGCCAGCTGGAACCGATCCAGCAGCTCGTCGGCTCGGGCCTCGATCTCACGCTCCTGGCCGTGCCAGGTCTGGATGAGTCCCACGAAGAGGTTCTCGCCCTTCTGGTGCTGGGCGCCCAATTTCATGTTCTCCATGACGGTCAGCCGGGACAACGCCTTGGTCAGCTGGAAGGTGCGGATCATGCCCCGGCGAGCCACCTGGTGCGCAGCCAGCGAGCCCATGGGCTTGCCGTCGAAGGACCACTCACCTTCGTCGGGCTCGTCGAACCCGGTCACCAGGTTGAAGAACGTGGTCTTGCCGGCACCGTTGGGTCCGATCAGCGCCGTGATGATCCCCCGCTGCACCTCGAGGTGACCGACGTCGACCGCCACGAGTCCACCGAAGCGGCGGATGATGTGGTCCGCCACCAGGATCGGGTCGCTCTTGGCGACGCCGGGCAGACCGTCCACATCGGACATGACGTCAGCGGTCATCGAGCAACAACTCTTCCCTGTTCCCGAAGATGCCCTGGGGTCTGAAGATCATGAGCAGCATGAGCCCGAGGCCCATCAGGATGAAACGGACCTGGCCGACCTGGACGCCCGTGATGAGGGCTTCGGGCAGCAGTTCCTCCTGCTCGGCGTTGCGAAGCGCGGAGTCGGTGAACGCCAGCAGGCCGGAGAAGATCATGGAACCGATGACCGGACCCCAGATCGTCCCCGTTCCACCGAGGATCATGGCGACCCAGATGAAGAACGTCTTCGGTGTGCCCAGGTCCTGGGGTGACGGCTGGACCGACCCCTGGCCCAGGACGAAGACCATCCCGCCGAGCGCGCCCAGCACACCACCGATGACCAGGCTCTGCATCTTGATGCTGTACGAGTTCTTGCCCAGCGACCGTGCCGCGTCCTCGTCTTCGCGCACGGACTTGACGACCCGACCCCACGGGCTGCGCATGGTCAACCAGGTGAACAGCACGGCCAGAAGGACCAGCGTCCAGCCGACCGTGAGGATCCAGAGCTGGTCGGCTCGGAAGTCCAGGTTGAACAGTCCCAGGTCGATCGACACCCCGTCGCTGAACGGGTTGAGATCGTAGAAACCGCCGGAGAAGCCGTTGATGCCGTTGGAGCCGCCGGTGATGTCGCGCAGGGCCGTCGCTCGCATGGCGATCCGGACGATCTCGGCCGCGGCGATGGTGACGATGGCCAGATAGTCGGCGCGCAACCGCAGGGTGGGGAAGCCCAGGAGAAGGGCGAACGCGACCGAGGCCAGAATGCCCACCAGCACGCCGACCGGCCAGGGCCAGCCGTAGTAGGCGACCGAGACACCCAGGCCGTAGGCGCCGACCGTCATGAAGCCGGCGACGCCGAAGTTGAGCAGCCCGGTGTAGCCGAAGTGGATGTTGAGCCCGATGGCGGCGAGCGCGAAGTACGCCGCCTGGAGCCCGACCGCTGCGGTGAAACCATCGTCGAGAACACCAGCCCAATCCATCAGCCGATCCTCTCTTCTGGCCGAACAACCCTTGTGGTCGCACCATGAGGATGACGACCAGGATGGCCAGCGCACCGATGTTCTTCAGCTCGGGGGCGATCCACAGCGTGGACAGGTTGATGAACATACCCACGATGAGGCTGCCGAAGAGCGGACCGTACGCCGTCCCCAGACCGCCGAGCGTGACGGACGCGAACATCAGCAGGAGCAGCTCGAAGCCCATGTCCCAGCTGACGCCCTGGTTGAGACCGAAGAAGACGCCGCCCAGACCGGCCAGGGCCGCACCGCTGACCCAGACCAGCATGATGACGCGCTGCACGTCGATCCCGGATGATTCGGCCAGATCCCGGTTGTCGGATACGGCGCGCATGGCCTTGCCCATGCGGGTCCGCTGCACCGCCAGTCCGACCAGGACGAGCACCAGCACCGCGAGGCCGATGATCCACAGCTCGCGGGGCACGATGGTCACCGGACCCAGCTCGAGCCCTTCCCGCTGGACCGCGTAGTCCGTGTAGGCGACGCGCCGACCGCCCGCGATGTAGAGGTAGATGTAGCGGAGGACGATGCTGAGGCCGATCGATACGACCATCATCGCGATCAGACCCGTGCCCCGATTGCGCAGCGGTCGCCACAACCCTGCCTCGTTGGCCCAGCCTGCGCCCGCGGAAGCGATCACGGCGAGTGGTGCGGCCAGGAGGACCGGCAGGCCGAACGTGTCGGGATCGTTGAAGAGGAGAGCGACCAGGGCACCGAACGTGACCAGCTCGCCGTGGGCGAAGTTGACGAGACCGGTCGTGCCGAAGATGAGTGACAGCCCGATCGAGCACATCGCGATGATGAGACCGAAGATGAGGCCCTGCACGGCCAGCCGGGCGGCGCGATCGAAGAACGAGTCACCCTCGGCGCCCGATCCGGCGTCACCCTGGGCGACGGCGAACAACACGGTGCGGTTCTGCGTGGCGCCCAGATCGAGCTCGAGGCTGGCGCGGTCGGGGTTGTTGAGCGTGGTGCCGTCGGGAAGCGAGTCGGGGTCGATCGTGACGGTGTAGGTTCCCGCGGCAAGGCCCTCGACCGCCCAGGTCCCGTCCGCTGCGGTGGTGGCGGCTCCGGCATCGTTTCCGTCGGCGTCGACGATGGTGATCACGGCGCCCTCGACGGCGACCTTCTCGCCGCCGTCCTCGGTCGCCGCGGTGAGGGTCCCGACGAATCCGGCACCCTCTTCCTGGGCGTCGGCGGTGCCGGCCAACCCCACGACGAGCAGGACCACGACCAGCACGGCAGCCGCGGCACGACCGGACCGGCGCGGTCGACGGCGACGTGGTGTGGCGATCGGTTCCCCCCTCATCGTGCGGAGAGACTAGTGGGCTCCCGAGGGCCAGAGCGAGATTGCCCGGCCCCTCGTCGTGGCCGTTCAGTCGATGGACGCCACGGCGTCGAGGATCTCGTCGACGGACCCGACCATGCCCGTGTAGAACGGCCCGAACTCGCCGTAGAGCGCCGACGCCTCGTCGAACCGCAGGGTGTAGACGACGTCCTTGAGGTCGTCCGGACGCTGCCCGAAGAGGGTCACCCCCCATTCGTACTCGTCGAGTCCGGTCGAGCCCGTCACCAGCTGCTGGATCCGGCCGGCGAACTTCCGCCCCGACGTCCCGTGCTCGTACATCAGGTCCTTGCGCTCGTCGAAGGGAAGGGTGAACCAGTTCTGCTGCTCACCGCGCCGCTTCGACATGGGGTAGAAACACCAGGCCGGCTTCCCCTCGAAGGGGAACTGCGGGTAGAGCCTGGCCTGCTTCATCTCGTCGGGAAGACCCTGGGCGTACTCGGACGACTCGGTCAGTGACACGTACGAATCGACGACGTCGAATCCGGCGGCCTGGATCCGGGTCTGGAGGGTGCGCAGCTTCCAGAAGTCGGGGGTGAGCGCCATGACACAACAGTCGGCCTTGTGACCGAGCACCGCCACCATGATGATCTGGACACCCTCTTCCTCGGCCCGGGCGACGGCCCGTCGCACTGCGTCGGGGTCGAGGGCAGGGCTGTGGCGGCAGAAGAGGTGGAGGACGCCAACGCCTTCGGCTGGCTGCAACGGCTCGGGCATCAGGAGATCCTACGGGCATCCGGGACCCCGCCCTCGGCGGGCTCCTTGGGAGTTCAGCTGCCGCTGAACTCCTAGACCGGTGGGGAGAGCGTTCCGGCGTAGACGGTGAGCCGGTCGTCGCGGGCGAAGGCCACCAGGGTGAGGCCGGCGGCCTGGGCCGTGGCGACCGCCAGGGCCGACGGAGCGCTCACGGCGACCATGGCCGAGTATCCGCCGGCCCAGGCCTTCTGGACCAGCTCGAACGAAGCGCGGCCCGAGACGAACAGTCCCGATCCGTCACCGGGTCCGGGTGTGGTCCCGTCGAGGAGGTCCCGTCCGAGCAACTTGTCGACGGCGTTGTGACGCCCGATGTCCTCGCGCACGTGCCGGACCGTGCCGTCGGGCGAGAACGACGCTGCGGCATGGGACCCTCCGGTCAGCGCAAACAGATCCTGACGGTCCCGGACCCGCTGCCCCACGGCGGCGATGACGTCGACCGTCACCGTCGCGGACGGGATGGGCTCGAGCCGGTCGAGCAGCCGCTCGATACCGTCCGACCCACACCAGCCGCACGAGGAGGTCGTCGGGCCGATGCGCGGGGTGATCTGCGGCGCCGGCGGCCGCCGGTCCACCGACACGACGTTGAACTCGGTCTCGACCGCCGAGCCCGTTCCGCAGTACCGAACGGTCTCGATTCCCTCCGAACCGATCCAGCCCTCGCTGACACAGAACCCGATCGCCAGTTCGAAATCATGTCCGGGGGTGCGCATGGTGCTGGCCACCACCCGGCCGTCGACGTGGATCTCGAGGGGCTCCTCCACAACGAGAGACTCGGACACCCGGGACGAGCGGTCTCCGGCGAACCGGCGGGCCATGACCTTCCGGGAGCGGCCTCGGGCCGCCTTCTCGATCACCACGGTCGGAGCGTACCGGCGGTCCGACCGCGGGCCGCCTCTCGCCCCGAAGGTGCTACCCGTCGGTGCGGTGGAGCTCGGCCCGCAGGTGGGTCTGGTGGTCCAGTCCGACCGCGCCCATCAACAACGAGTAGCCGAGCGTGTCGCCGTCGAGCCGGATCCGGCGCTCGAGGGTGTCCACGGGCTTGGCCGACGGGGTCGCCTGGACCGAAATCGACCGCAGATCGACTGCGAGGCTGGTGACGCGTTCCAGCGTCATGGCGCTGGTGGCCACGTCACCGCTGGTCTGCAACCCGGTGGTCTGTTCCACCTCGAGGCCCCTTCGTTCCAACACTCCCTCGGCCACCTCGGTGTGGCCGGTCGGATGGACGGCGACGAGCTCGACCACGATGGTCTCGCCTTCGCGCCGGCAGCGCAGGTATCCCGACTCGATGTGGAGCGGCAGACCGGTGTCCACGGATCGGGTGCGTTGGGACCAGGTCAGGAACGGCTTGCCGCCGTGGCCGATGACGAGCGTCTCGTCGTAGGCGAACGGCTCGATGGTCGGATAGACGCCGGTTCCGCCGCCGACCCAGGTCCCGAGCAGCGCGCCGAGGGGCTCGAGGTCGGGGTGGAGCGACGGAGGGGCTTCGGCGGTCATCGCCGGCCACCGTACCTGCGGAGTTGGGAGAAACTTGACCATCTGGTCAAGACTTCGACGATGCCCCCCGCCCCCGGCCCCGACCGTGGCTGACGTCGTCGTCGCAGGCGCAGGCGTGGCCGGCCTCGCGGCCGCGCTCGTGATGGGCCGGCAGGGCCATCGGGTGACCCTGCTCGAGCGGGATGCGACGCCGCTCCCGGCCACCCCCGAGGAGGCCTTCGGCTGGGACCGCAAGGGGGCGCCGCAGGTGCGGCACTCCCACGCCTTCCTGGCTCGGCTCCGCAATCTCCTGCGGGACGACCATCCCGACGTGCTGGACGACCTGTTCGCCGCCGGGGCGACCGAGCTGCGCTTCCTGGCCAACCTGCCACCCGAGTTTCCGGACCACTCGGTCTATCCCGGCGATGAGGACCTGGTCGCCCTGGCCTGCCGCCGGACGACCTTCGAGTGGGCGCTGCGCCGCCTGGTCACGCGGATGCCGGGGGTCACGCTGCGCGACGGTGTTGCCGTGGTCGGGACGACGGCGACGTCGGAACCCGTCCCCGCGATCACCGGCTTCTGTGTCGAGTCCGAGACCGGTTCCGAGACCGTCACCGGCGAACTGTGCGTGGCGGCGCACGGCCGTCGTGCCGACGTGCCCGGGCTCGTCGCCGCCCACGGCGTCCGCATCGACCAGGAGGTCGAGGACACCGGCATCGTCTACTTCTCGCGGTTCTACCGCCTGCACGAGGGCGTCGAGCCGCCGGGCCAGTCCCGGCCGGTCGGCGGCGACCTGGGCTATCTCAAGTACGGATTGTTCCCCGGCGACAACCGCACGTTCTCGATGACCCTCGCCTGCGGGTCGCACGACGACGCCCTGCGGTCGCAGCTGAGCAACTCGGCCGGATTCGACATCGCCGCCTCCACCATCGTCGATGCGCTCCCCTGGCTCGACCGCAACGTCGCGCAGCCGATCACCGGCACCTACGTGATGGCGCGCCTGCTCAACCGACGACGCCACTTCCTCGACGACGATGGCGCTCCGGTCGTCGAGCGGTTCGTCGCGCTGGGCGATGCCCACACCTGCACCAACCCGCTGTACGGACGAGGGTGTTCGCTGGCATTCGTCCACGCCAGCCTGCTCGGCCGATCGCTCGCAGATCACGCGAACGACCCGATCGAACTGGTCCGGGACTTCGAGCGGGCGACCCGAGCAGAGATCACCCCCTGGTACCGGGCCGCCGTGGCCCAGGACGCCTCCAATCGGCGAGCCGGCGAGCCGGCGACGAGCGACGCGGGGTCACCGAGCGAGGACGGCGCGGTGGACCCTGGCGACTTCCTGCGCGACGTGCTCCGCGACGGCCTGATCCCCGCGGTGCGCACCGATCCCGTGGTCCTGCGAGCGTTCCTCCGGAGCTTCAATCTCCTCCAGCCGCCACAACAGCTGATGGCCGACGCCGACGTGATCGCGCGGGTGATGGCCGTCTACCAAGCACGGGACGAGCGGCCGGCCGAGCCGAGTCCGGGCGTCGACCGGGACGAGCTCGTCGCTCGCTTGGCCACCGCCTGAGCGCCGTCCGATAGGTTGCGCGAGTGGACGTCGTGGTTCCCGCTCCCCCCACCGTGGACGAGCAGAAGGCGGCCGACGACTTCTCGTACCTCCTCGACGCGTTCCGCGACGTGCTGGTCGATCTGGGAGAGCCGGAGATCGCCGCTGCTTTCCCCTGGGGTGATCGCCACGACCCCTCGGCCGAACCCGACGATCCGGACCGACTCACACAGGCACTCTCGATCGCGTTCCGGCTCGCGACGCTCGCCGAGGAGAACGCTGCCGCCCAGTTCCGCAGGAGCCGCGAGTCCGCCGACGGCCTGTCGGCGGTCTCGGGCTCCTGGGGGCGGATCCTGTCCGATCTCAGCGAGGCGGGCCACGAACCCGCCGCGATCGCCCCCCAACTGAGCGGGATCGCTGTCGAGCCGGTGCTCACCGCCCACCCCACGGAAGCCAAGCGGGCCACCGTCCTCGAGCAGCACCGCGAGCTGTACCTGCTGCTGGTGTCTCGTGAGCACCAGATGTGGACACCAGAGGAGCAGGCCGAGACCGATGCCGACCTCCGGGCGATGCTGGAGCGTCTGTGGAGGACCGGTGAAATCTTCCTGGAACGGCCCGACATCGCGGACGAGTTCCGAAACGTCGCGCACTACCTCGTGCGCGTCTTCCCTCAGGTCGTGCCCCGGCTCGACCGCAGGCTCCGCTCGGCGTGGGTCGCAACGGGCTTCGACCCCCAGCTACTGGCCGGCACGGCGCTACCCCAGCTCCGGTTCGGCACCTGGGTCGGTGGAGATCGCGACGGCCATCCCTTCGTCACGGCCGAGGTGACCGAACGGTCCCTGCGCTCGCTGCGGGAACGAGCGCTCACCCTGCTCGACGACGAGCTGGCCGGGCTCGCCACCCGTCTCAGTCTGTCCGACCTCATCGATCCGGCACCGGGCGAACTCACGTCCTGGATCGATGCGACGGCAACCGCGCTCGGCCCCGCCGGAGCGCACGCGGTGGAGCGGAACCCCGACGAGCCCTGGCGTCAGGCGATCAACCTGATCCGCTCCCGGCTCCCCCGCGGACTCGCGGGTGGCGACCCCATCCCCACGGATGCCGCCTATCTCGATGCCGCGGAGCTCGTGGACGACCTCCGCAGGGTGAGCCGCCTGCTCGAAGGGATCGGGGCCGGGCGCTTGGCTGACCACGACGTCGCACCGGTCATTCGCTTGGCCGAGACGTTCGGATTCCACCTCGCGGTCCTCGACATCCGGCAGAACAGCCAGTTCCACGACCTCGCCGTCGCACAACTTCTTGCTGCCGCAGGGGTGCCGGATGGCGAACAGTTTGCGGAGTGGGGCGAGACCGAACGGCTCGCCCTGCTGGAGCGCGAGCTCTCCTCGCCACGTCCGCTCGCCGCGGCCGGGGTCGCGGTCGGACCCGAGGCCGACGCCATGCTGAGCACGTATCGGGTGCTGCGGGACGAGATCCGGTCGAATGGAACCTCCGGAACCGGCGGCCTGATCGTGTCGATGACCCGTGGCGTGTCCGACCTTCTCGTGGTCTACCTGCTCGCCAAGGAAGCGGGCCTGCTGAGCAGCGAGGACGGCGAGGTCCGTTGTCTCCTGCCGGTGGTCCCCTTGTTCGAGACGGTCGACGATCTGGAACGGAGCCCCGGCATCCTCCGGGCATTCCTCGAACACCCGATCACCCGATGCACGCTTGGCGCCGGTGCCAGCGAGCGGCGGCCACCGAGTCAGCAGGTGATGGTCGGCTACAGCGACAGCAACAAGGACGGCGGCATCCTGGCGAGCCTCTGGGGTCTGTACCGAGCCGAGGAGGCCCTGGCTCGGATCGGTTCGAAGATGGGCATCTCGGTCAGCTTCTTCCACGGTCGAGGTGGCACGATCAGTCGCGGGGCCGGGCCGACGCATCGCTTCCTCCGGGCCCTGCCGCCCGGATCGCTCCACGGGACCCTCCGCCTCACCGAGCAGGGCGAGACGATCTCACAGAAGTACGCCAACCGGATCACCGCCGAACACAACCTCGAACTCCTCCTGGCTGGCACCGCCGGCGCGGTCATCGGCACATCGGCGACTCGCTCGACGGCGGATCACCTCGAACCGCTGATGGACGAGCTCGCCGCATCCAGCAGGGCTGCGTACGCGGACCTGCTGCACACCGAGGGGTTCATCGAGTTCTTCCGGCAAGCGACACCGATCGATGTGATCGAGCACAGCCGAATCGGCTCTCGACCGGCCCGACGCACGGGTCGCCCCAGCATCGCCGACTTGCGTGCGATTCCGTGGGTGTTCTCGTGGAGCCAGTCTCGCTTCCTGCTGTCGGGCTGGTTCGGTCTCGGAACCGCGCTCGCTGACCTCCGCACCAGCGACGAGGGCTCCTTCCGCGAGCTCGTCGGTCATGCCTTCGACTGGGCGCCGCTCCACTACATCGTGTCGAACGCTGCCACCGCACTCGCCACCGCCGACCCCGAGATCATGGGTTGGTATGCCGCCATGGTCGCCGACGACGACGTTCGGGCCCGCTTCCTCGATCGGATTCGTGTCGAGCACTCGCGCACCACCGACGTGCTCGAAGAGATCTACGGCGGACCGCTGCGCGACCGGCGTCCCAACATCGCTCGCACTCTGCTGCAACGGGACCCCGCACTGCGTCCACTCCATCGGCGCCAGATCGAACTGGTCGCAGCCTGGCGCAAGCAGCAGGCCGAAGATCCGGCATCGGCCGAGTGGATGCTGCCGCAGCTGCTCGTCACGGTGAATGCCATTGCCAGCGGCCTCGGTGCCACCGGCTGACCGGGACGCTCCCGACGACCGAACCGGCGGGACGAACCGCCGGCGAACCGGCGTGAATCGGCCGCCGGCGAACCGGCGGACTCAGCCGCCGGCGACGGCAGGGATGATCGAGACGGTCTCGCCGTCGGGCACCGCGGTGTCGAGGCCCTCCTGGAACCGGACGTCGTCGTCGGCCACGAAGATGTTCACGAACTTGCGCAGACCACCCTCTTCGTCCAGCAGGCGCTCCTCGAAGCCGGGATGCGCCGCCTCGAGCGCGGCGAAGACCTCGTTGACGGTGGCGCCCTCGACCGTGACCTCGGAGGCCCCGGCGGTGAGGGGACGCAGCGTGGTGGGGATGCGAACGGTGATGCTCATACGAAACGTGCCTTTCAGGGTGACGACGCACCGACGGGCGGCGGTCCACGGTGGTCAACGCGAGAACAGGGGGGATTCTTCCCGTTGAGCGTTCGGTCCGCTACTCGTCGTCCGTTTCACGTTCGGTGTCGGTGATGACCCCGTCACCGGTCGCCTCGGGCTCGGGCGGCGGCACCGCCGACTCCTGATCGCCGACGATCTCGACCATTCCCACCGATGGTGCGCTGTCCTGGGACTCCCATACCTCGGCGATCTCATCGAAGCTCTGTTCGAGCACGAATGTGCGCCACAGGTGGCTGGCGATGATCTTCACGATGGCGGCAGCCGGAACGGCCAGGAACAGGCCGAGGAAGCCGAAGAGGGTGCCGCCGGCCAGGAGCGCCAGGATCACCGCCACCGGATGGAGGTGCACCGTCCGTTGCATCACGACCGGGCTGACGAAGTGGTTGTCGATCTGCTGGGCCACGACCATGACGACGACCACCCAGATGGCCTGCGTGGCACCGTCGCCCGCCGCGAACGCCACGACCACCCCCAGTGCGCCGCCGACCCACGGACCGATCAGCGGGATGATGTTGAAGAGGCCGGCCAGCATGCCCACGATCAGCCAGAACGGCAGGCCGATGGCCCACAACCCCGCCGACGACATGACCCCCACGATGAACGCGACGATCAACTGCCCGCGGAAGAACCCGCCGATGGCCCGGTTGAGCCGTCGGGCCACGAGGTGGACCTGGTCCTTCGCCGCCGCCGGCACGAGCGAGTCGGCCGACGCCCGGACATGCGGCAGGTCGACCAGGAGGTAGAAGGCCACGATCGGCGCCAGGATGGTCAGCAGGACCGCATGGAAGATCGAGCCGGCCACCTCGCGCGCCAGGGAGATCGAGTCGCCGATCGACTGGTCCCCGCCGGAGCTGCTGATGTCGTCTTGCAGGTCCTGCCACGTGGGCACCTCGACCGGCCAGTCGTCGCGGACCGACTTCTCGGCCTGGACGTTCCACCAGTCCTCCAAATCGTCACCAAGCTGGGTGAATTCCGTGGTGAGGTCCCCTGCGTCGCTGGCGACCGGAATGATCAGGACGACGACGATGCCCAGGGCCGCAATGACCAGGAGATAGGCCAGCACCGTCCCGCCGATGCGGGGAACGCCGCGTACGCGCCGCCCAGTTGACGATGGGATTGAGCACGAAGACGATCGCCGCGGCCAGCACCAGCGGCGGGACGACGACGCGGAAGTACCAGACCGCATAGCCGACCAGATAGGCGAACACGATGAGCCCGACCAGCATCCATGCGGTTCGGCCGGCCCCTCGGATGTGCTCCCACATGGGGCCGACCCTACTCGTGGGGCGATCCCGCCCTTCCGCAGACCGTAGGCTGGATCCATGGCCGGCCCCGATCAGCAGCGCAGTTCGACCGGTCGGGCGTCGTCGTTCGGCCGGAAAGCGCTCAGCTGGGTGCTCATGGGCATCCTGGCGCTCATCGTCCTCAACTGGTTGTCCCGGAGTCTGCTGGGCCTGCTCCGCTTCGGGCTGACGATCGTCGTCATCGGTGGGATCATCTACCTGATCTTCCGGCTGCGGGCTCCGACGACGAGCTCTGAGGGATCAGACCCGTTCGGCCACCTCGTCGGCGGCCACGTCGCGGAGACACGCGAGCGGCTCGCTGAACGACCGCTCGGCCCCGAACCGCTCGACCAACGAGATGACCGGCATCGGGGCGGCGACCGACTCGTCCGCGGTCCCGACGATGGCGAGCACCGGAACGCCGCGATCGGTCGCCCATTCGACCACGCCGCCGACGACCTTGCCGTTGAAGCTCTGGTCGTCCAGGCGCCCCTCGCCCGTGATGACCAGGTCGACGTCCGCCAGCGCGCCGTCCAGGTCCACCTCGTCAGCCACCAGCTCGAATCCGGACCGCAGATGCCCTCCGGCCACGAGGAGCCCGCCGGCCAGTCCGCCGGCCGCACCCGTGCCGGGTCGGTCGACGACATCGACGTCGTGATCCTCCCGGTAGACCTCGGCCAACCGTTGGAGCCGACGGGTCAGGAGGGCGACCTGCGCGGCTGACGCACCCTTCTGCGGGGCGAAGTCCTCGGCCGCGTCAACGAATGTCGTGTCCACATCGCAGGCGACGATCAGCTCGACCGCCTTCAGTCGCGGTAACGGGTACAGCGCCCGGAGTGCGGCGAGTCCGCCGTCGGTGGTGGCCGACCCACCCAAGCCGACGATGATCCGCCGGGCACCCAGGTCGATCGCGGTGGAGATGAGCTCGCCGGTGCCCGCCGTACTCGCCGCCAACGGGTCGTTGCCCCCCGGGCCGCCGACCAGGTCGAGCCCGGATGCTGCGGCCATCTCGATCACAGCTTCGCCTCGGTGCAGTCGCCACGGGGCGTCGACCGGGTCACCGAGCGGACCGGTCACCGTCGTGGTCCGGTTGGCGCCCCCCAGGACCTCGAGCGTGCCCTCTCCCCCGTCCGCCAGTGGCAGCTGCTCCGTCGTCGCCCCGGCCGATTCCGCCCCTGCGGCGATCGCCCCCGCGACGGCGGCGGCCGAGGCGGATCCTCGGAACTTGTCGGGGGCAGCCAGCACCTTCACCACCCCATCCTGCCCCACGATCCACGGTCATGATTCCGGACGGGTGGCACTACGATCCTGCCGTGACCGAACGCCAGGTGTTGATTGTCTCCAACCGAGGCCCGCTGTCGTTCCGGCGCGGCGACGACGGCGCACTGATCGCCCGACGGGGCGGTGGCGGCCTGGTGTCCGGCCTGGGCCCGGTGGTCGAGCGCACCGGCGCCGTCTGGATCGCTGCGGCGCTCAGCGACGAGGACCGCGAGGCGGCACGGACCGGGCTGGTCGAGGCCCAGGAGGGCCCGCCCGTCCGGCTCGTCGACCTCGACCCCGAAGATCACACGATGGCGTACAACGTCGTGAGCAACGCGGCGCTCTGGTACCTGCATCACCACCTGTGGGACCTGGCCCGGCTCCCCCGGTTCGATCACCGCTTCGCCGAGGCGTGGGACGCCTACCGGCGCGTCAACGACGCGTTCGCAACCGTCGTGGCCGAAACGGCCGAGCCCGACGCCATCGTCCTGGTCCAGGATCTGCACCTGACCATGGTCGGTCGCTCGCTGGCCGAGCGGCGTCCCGATCTGTCGACGATGCACTTCAGCCACACCCCCTTCGGCGCCCCCGAGATGGTCGACGTGCTGCCCGACGACGTCAGCCACGAGCTGGTCGCGGCCATGGCGGCCCACACTGCGGTCGGGTTCCACAGTCGGCGGTGGGAGCAGGCCTTCCGGCTGGCGGCCGAGGCCCGTTCCATCGACCCCGGTCTGACGTTCGTCTCCCCACTCCCCACCGACGCCGACGACATAAGCGGCGTCGCCGCCGGCGACGCGTGCAACGACGCGTTGCGAGCACTGGACGAGGTGGTCGGCGACCGCCAGGTGATCGCCCGGGTCGATCGGATCGAGCTCTCCAAGAACCTGCTGCGAGGATTCCACGCCTACGACGCCCTCTTGCGACGCCACCCGACGTTGCGCGAGCACGTCGTGTTCGTGGCGTCGGTGTACCCGTCGCGCGAGGGCCTGGCCGACTACCTGGCGTATCGCCGCGAGGCCGAGGGCCTGGTCGAGCGGATCAACCACACGTGGGGGACCGACGACTGGACGCCGATCGAGCTGGACACCTCCGACGACTTCGCCCGATCGGTCGCGGTGCTGCGCCGGTACGACGCCCTCCTGGTGAACCCGATCCGCGACGGTCTGAACCTGGTGGCGAAGGAGGGGCCCATCGTCAACGAGCGGGACGGGGTGGTCCTGCTCAGCCGTCAGGCCGGCGTGTGGGACGAGCTGGCCGACCACGTCACCGAGGTCCACCCGTACGACATCGACGGAACCGCCGATGCGATGGCCGCTGCGCTCGCCACTCCGGCCGACCGACGCAAGCAGACGGCGACCGCACTCCGCGAGGCCGCGGCGGCGCGCCGGCCCATGGACTGGCTCGAGGATCAGCTGACGCTGGTGTCCTGACCCAGGAAGCCGCGCAGGACGTCGAGGGCCGCATACGGGTCGTCGACGACGAGATCGGCCTGATCCAGGATCTCGCGGGGTGCCTCGTCGCTGGCGACGGCGATCCGCAGGACGGTGCGGCCCCGGGCGGCCAGGTCGGCCAGTGCCTCGAAGGCCGGGACATCACCACGGTCGTCGCCGATGAAGACGACGGGGTCGAACGCCTCGACCAGGTCGAGCACGACGCTGCCCTTGTCGGTGGTGAGCGGCGGATGGAGCTCGACCGACATCTTGGCGGGACGGACGACCAGACCGGACCGGTCCGCCTGGCGCTGCGCCCAATCCTGCACCGCCATGGCGAGGCCGGGCTCGGCCCGGTAGTGGAGCGTGAGGGAGAGCCCTTTCGACTCGACCAGCATGCCCTCGGGCCCGAGACCCTCGGAGGTGGCCTGCACGTCGGTCACGACCTCGCGCCACGCCCCCGCCTGCGGATGGTCCTGGCGCCGGCCGTCGCGGAACGCCTCGAGCCCGTAGAGGCCCGACAGCACCGGACCCTGGGGCAGCCGCCGCTCGAGGTACGAGATGGGCCGGCCGGAGATCACCGCGAACAGGCCCGCCTCGTCGGCCAACCGGCGCACGACGGGTTCGGCCCCGTCGACCAGCACCGCGTCGTCAGGACGCTGGACGAGATCGAGAGCGTGCCGTCGAAGTCGGTGAAGATGGCGGCCCGACCCAGGTCGCTGCGGACGCGCGCCAAGCACGTCGTCGACGGAAGGCATGGCCGTCAGGCCGGCTGCGCGAGGTCGCGACCGAGCAGCAGGACCAGATTCGCGTCGGCGGGCGGCTCGCTGATGGGAACGGGATCGGGCACCGGCGTGACGTTGGCCGCATCGAGGCCGATCTCGTTGGCCATGACGAGCGCCTCGGGCTGGTAGCCCTCGGCGTAGTGCAGCGTGCTGGTGTCGGCCGCCTCCTCGGCGTTGCTGGCCGGCAGGGTGGTGTACCCCAGCGCCCGAAGCTGCTCGGTGGCCCGTCCGGCCGCCCCGTCGACCCGGGCGGCGTTGGCCACCACGACCTTGACCTCGTTGGCGGGCCGAGCGGTCGGGAGGGTGGTGGCGGTGGGGGAGCGACCCGGCGTTGGAGACCGCCGTCGTCGCCGTGGTCTCGCCGGTGTCGGTCCCTCCGGTGTCAGCGCCCGTGTCGTCGCCCTCACCACCGCCCGTCGTGCCGGTTTCGGATGCGTTGCTGGCGGATTCGCTCTGGACGAGCAGGTCGTCGTCGCCCACACCCTGCTGCAGGAGCAGGAACCCGATCACGAGAGCGATGCCGATCACCACCGCGCCACGGACGGCGGCCCCACCGGCGGAGCTGCCGAAGCCGGATCCTGAGGAGTGTCGGGGAGCGCTCATGGTGGGGGTCTCCTAGCGAGAGCGTGCGAAGTACCGTTGGTATTCCGCCACGAACGGAACCCGTTCGTTCCCCGCATCTTTCTCGCTGGGGTACCCCAATGCAAGGACCCCCCTCCCCGGGGTCGACGCGGCGCCCTCGATCCGGGACCGGCCGGACCGAGCACCAGTACGATGAGACACCCGCCCGGGTAGCTCAGTTGGCAGAGCAGCTGTCTTGTAAACAGCAGGTCAGGAGTTCGAATCTCCTCTCGGGCTCGGTTCCGGTCCTCCCGGATGCGTGCAACGAACTCGAACCGCATTCGTCCCCTACGCTCGACCAGGTGAGGAGTCGCCGGTCAGCGATGCGCCCCCAGCGGGCTCGTGTCGCATCGGCAGTACTCGCAGTGGCGACGATCACGGCGGTCGCCGCCGGCAGCTGCTCGTCCGACGATCTGGAGGCCGCTCGCGACGAACCGAGCACCAGCGCTCCGACGACCACCTCTTCCGTTCCTTCGACCTCGTCGACCACGACCACCACCGCGACCACGACCGTCCCTGCCGCCGGCGTCTTGGCCGATCTACCGACCTGCGCAGCGCTCACACCACCACCTGAGTCTGCGGCGTGGGAGTTCCGGACGTTGCCCGACTGGGTCCCCGACGACCTGCCGGAGCGTTTCGAGCTGACCGACGCCGAGACCTACGGGCCGCCGACGACGCCCGGCGACAGCCCGGCCGAGCCGACGCACCGCGTCCGGTGGGTGATCGTCCAGTTCGACGGCGACCGGGTCGTGGCAACCATCGATTTGACGCGCGGTGTGAGCAGTCCCGACCGCTACGCCCAGCCGGCGTACAGCGAGGTGTCCGACGATCGGGTACTGGACTCGGTGCGTGGCCAGCCGGGGCGGATCTCCCGCTGGATCAACCGGGGCGACCCCGTCGGCGAGCAGGTGGCGCAGTGGACCGAGGACGGGGACCGATGGCTCGCCACCAGCTCATTGGGTGTCGATGAGCTCGGGCGGCGCTCGAGTCGCTCTCGCTGCGCGGAGCCGAGCTCAGCGATCCGACCGGCCGGTTCCAGGTCCTCGGCCGGCACCAGAGCGACCCGGCGGACGCGGAGTTGGTTCCGCGGTTGACGTCGCTGACGATCATCGAACGGATGGGCCCCGACGAGCTGGATCTCCACCTCACCGTGCGGATCGAGGAGCGCCCGCCTGGGTATGAGGGGATCCTCGCCGGGGGGACCCCTGGCTCACTCAGGATCCAGGTCGACGGCCGAACCGCACTGAGGTCGAGCCCGGAGCTCAACGATTCGCGCACGTACCTGGCGACGACCCTCGCCGACGGTTCGCTGCTCTCGATCAACTGGTACGAAGAGGGAGCCACCTATCGCAGCCTGGACGACGGGGCGATCCAGCGGATCGACGAGTCGTTGCGACGGGTCGCTGCGTCGCTGCGTCGCCGGACGGCATCCGACGACGAGATCATGGCTCGGTTGGCCACCCAGGGTGACGCGGACGGACTTGGGCTGCCGCTGTGCGTGGAACGCTGACCCGGTCTCGAGGGCGCACGGCCGGGTCCTGTCGGTAGAACTCCCGGAGCGCGCCGTAGAGCACCGGTTTCGCCTCGGCGAGCGCCACCGGCCGGCAGAAGAACCGTTCGGTCGCGACGGCGAAGAACTCGGCCGGATTGGTCCAGGCGTAGGTGCCCAGGACCCGATCCGAGGGACGGACGTCGGTGTGGCCGAACTCGTCGTCGATCACCGCAGACCACCGTGCGAGCGCGTCGCCCCGCAGGGGTGGGGTGCCGTCCAGGTAGCCGTCGCTCATGTCGACCTTGTGGGCGAACTCGTGGATCACCACGTTTCGGCCGCGTCCGGGCGATCGACTCTCGGCCCGCGCTGCGTCCCACGACAGGACGACAGGCCCGGAGTGAGCCGCCGCCTGACCGATGACCGCCATGGGTCCGTCGGCGACGGTGCCATCGACCCGTCCCGCTCTTCGACCGTGCGAGACCGCGGTCGACGGCCGGACGATGATCGACTGCACCGTGCGGTACACATCGAGACCCAGCGCAAGCACCGGGATGGCCGCGTTGGCGGCGATGGTCACCCGGATCTCGTCGCTCAGGGCGAGACCGGCGACCGGTTCCCAGCGCTTGGTCCGCACCAGGGTGCCGGTCAGCTCACGATGGCGGTCCCGTTCGGGCCCGGTCAGGCTTGCAGCGAGGGGCACGCTCGCCGCGATCACGGCGTCCATCTCCTCTGACGTCGGGAGCGTGTCCTCCCGCTGTCGGCGCCAGTTCACGGGCTGGGTTCCTCCCCTCGTCGCTGCGACCTCCAGGCTACGAGCCCACCCCGACCATCCGGCGAGCACCGGTCCGGGCCCGATCGGTAGATTCGGCCCATGCCGTCGCCCGTAGCTCGATCGTCTGCCGAACTGATCGCCATCGCTCGAGACCTGGCCCCGCTCCTGGCCGACGACGCGGAGGATGCCGAGCGCGAGCGCAAACCCAGCGACCGGGTCATCGCCGCGCTGCGCGAGTCGGGACTCGTGTCCCTGCTGGTGCCGTCGAGCCTGGGCGGCAGCGGCGCCGATCTCGACGCGATGGTCGAGGTGGGGATCGCCCTGGGTCGGGGCGACGCGTCGATGGCCTGGGTGGCCAACTTCTACATCATGCACAGCTGGCTCTTCTGCCAGTTCCCCGCCACCTTCCAGGACGAGTTGTTCGCCGACGGCCCCTGCATCCTGGCACCGGCCATGATCGCTCCCAACGGACGGGCCGAACCGACCGACGGCGGCTACCGGCTCGACGGTCGCTGGCAATGGGGGACGGGCGTGATGCACGCCGACTGGGTGATGGCCGGGGGCCTCATCACGAACGAGGACGGCGTCGACGCCCGCTTCTTCGCCGTTCCCGCCGACCAGGTGACCGTCGACGACACCTGGTTCACCGACGGGATGCGGGCCACCGGCAGCAACGACGTCGTCCTCAGGGACTGCATCGTTCCCGAGGAACGCACCGTATCGATGAGCGAGCTCAGCGAAGGTCGCGCCACCGGCGCCGCCCACCACTCCGAGCCGTCCTTCGACACCCCACTCCTCGGCGCCCTGGCTCTGGCCGCCGCGGCCCCCGCGGTGGGTCAGGCCCGCTGGGCGGTCGAGCGGTTCGAGGAACGGATGCGCGAGCGGCTGCGCTACCTCAGCCGTTCGTCCCACGCCGAGCGGTCCAGCGTCCAGATCCGACTGGCCCGCGCCGAGCTCATGGTCGACGACCTGGAACGCCGAATCCGTACCACGGCCGCCGACGTCATCGCCCACCGGTCCAGTGCCGGCCTGGCCGAGCGAGCGCACTGGGCCGCCTCGCTCGCCGCCACCGTCCACGAGGCCAAGGACGTGATCCGGCTCCTCGTCGACGCCAGCGGCGCCAGCGCCCACTTCGACTCCGAGCCCCTCCAGCGATCGCTGCGGGATGTCACCACGCTCTCCTGCCACGTCGTGTTCGACCTGGACGACCGGCTCGAGATCCTGGGCAAACTGCGCCTGGGACTCGACACGCCCGGCGCCATGATCTGACCGAGCCGTGCGCCACGTGCGTGACGCTCGTCACCAAACATTTTGGGGCATATGACCCATTGCCCTCGGCGCACCTCCGCTGCAGTATTGGTACCAAGCGGGAACCTTCCAGGGTTCACCCAACTGGGAACGCCGAGGACGCGGCGGACAAGTCCTCGGACGTTCCCAGTTCCCGTTTTGGACTCGGCCGATGACCGGCGGCGACACCGGTCGCCGTCCGCCTCAGTTCGTGCTGGTGTTCTCGTAGATCAGCAGGTTGCGATGGGTCCAACCCACCGAGACGACGTCGAGGTCGCCGTCGAGATCCAGGTCGACCAATTGCGTCCCGTCGTGATGCTCGTCACCTGAGTGGATCTCATGGGTGATCCACGCCCCGGCTCCGACGTTCTCGTACACGACGGCGCGCAGACCCGGGATCGCCGGGTTGGCGTGCTCGCCCATCACCACGTCCAGGTCACCGTCGCCGTCGAGATCGGCCACGTCCAAGCTCTGCGCCTGCGGTGGAGCGACCGCGTCGATGAGGTGTTCGGTCCAGGTGGTCTCGGGATCGACTCCCTGCTCGTACCAGGCGATCTTGCCCTCGGTGTCGTGGCCGTAGCCGATCACCGCGTCGAGGTCACCGTCATCGTCCATGTCGAACAGCCGGTTCCGGTCGGGTTCACCGACCAACGGAACATGCAACGTCATCCGCGTGAACGTCCCGCCACCGTCGTTGCGGAACCAATTGCCCCCATCGAGGATGTCGAGGTCGCCGTCGTCGTCGATGTCACCGTGATCGAGCCCTTCACCCGACACCAACGGATGGGCGCGGCGCCAGGTCCACTCGGCGGTGGTGATCGATGCCGGATCGGGCACCGTCAACATCTGGAGACCCCCTGCGCCGACCTGCCATGACAACGCGATCTCGACCGTGCCCGGGGTGAACTCGGCGACCGTGACCCCCTGGAGGAACGTACCGGTCGCCGAGGCAACGTTGTCGTGGATGGTGAAGCCACCCGAGCCGTCGTTCTCGGCCCAGTGGAAATCGGAGCTGGCCTGGCTGCCCTGGGCTTCGGTGCCCAGGACATCGAGGTCGCCGTCCCCGTCGAAGTCGGCGACGGCCGCCAGCTGGTTCAGCGGGGAGCCGATCGTCAACCGGGCCCACGCCCCCGAGACCGTCCCCGGATTGCGCCACCACCACCCGCCGGCAAGGACGTCTTCGAGGCCGTCACCGTCGACGTCGCCGTGCTCGACGAACACGGTTCGCCAGGGCACGTCGTCGTCGGCGACATGACGCGACCACTGGTCGAGCGCCTGGACCGGCGGCGGGCCCTCGTTGAGCCAGATGTTCAACCCGGGCACACCTTCGCGGAAGGGTTTGCCCAGGATGTCGAGGTCACCGTCGCCGTCCAGATCGGCCAGTTTGGACTCGTGGTTGCCGATCCCGGACGCCACCTCGTCCACGACGAAGCCGCCGGCCCCGTCTCCATAGAGCACGCGCAGCACCGGGTCGGGGTTCGTGGGGAAGTGCATCTCGCCGGAGACGAGGTCGAGGTACCCGTCCTCGTTGATGTCACCGACGTTCAGGCTGTGACCGTACGCTGAGTCGGCCAGGAGCGTGCGGGCCGTCCAGAGGGAGCCGTTCCACTCGTAGAGCAGCAGCTCGCCCACCTCGTCACCGGAATCGAAGACCATCTCCGGCCGACCGCCCTCGATGAGATCGCCCACGACAACCCTCGTGAACGCCATCGCGGCGTCGACCTCGTGCGCCGCATAGGTTCCGCCGACCACGTGCTCGAACCAGTACCCGCCACCCACGATGTCGTCGGTGCCGTCGCCGTTCACGTCGGTGACGGCCAGACCCTCCGACTGCACCGGCGGCGTGAAGACCACGGTCGCCGGCCACGGCTCCACCGTCGGATCGGCGGGAAGGTCGGCCACGTACAGTCGGTGCTGACCACGGTTGTTCCAGAACACGAGCTCGGTCTGGCCGTCGCCGTCGACGTCACCGAACACCTGGTCGTGATGCTGGGTGTTGCCACCGTCCTTGATGACCCGCCGGGTCCACGGGGCCGCGTCGAAGTCCGATCCCGGATTCTCCCACCACCACAGGCGTCGCCCGGTGCTGTCCTCGCCCACCACGAGATCGAGATCACCGTCGCCGTCGATGTCGTGCAGTGCGCCGCCCGCCTCCACGTTGAGGAGGTCGGGCTCGATGACGTGCTTGGTCCAACCCGAAGCGGTTCGTTCGTACCAGACCAGCGTCGGCCCCTCGGTTCCGAACCGAGAACCGATGACGAAGTCGTCCACACCGTCGCCGCTGAGGTCGCCGGTCAGGGCCACGGTCTGGTCGGGCTGGGTGCCCGGTGGCTCGAGGTCGCCATCGTCGCTCGAGAGCCGGGTCCACTCGACCCGATTGGAGAGATCGGTGGCGAGCACGACCACGGTGCTCGCGACCTCCGCGGCCGCGCCGCCGTCATCGGTGACGGTGACCGTGGCGGTGTAGACGCCCGGGTTCGCATACTCGTGCGTGGCGGTCGGGCCCGAGTCACTCCCACCATCGCCGAAGTCCCACTCGATCGAGTCGATCGACCCGTCGGCATCCGAACTGGCGCTGGCGTCGAAGTCGACCCGGAGCGGCGCCGGCCCCACCAGGGACGAGGTGTCGAGCTGAACGACGGGGGCGACGTTCGGGTACGTGCCGTCGCCGTTCGGAGCGGCGTCGTAGTTCTGGGTGACCTCGGCCGGGCTGAGAGCCCGATCGTAGAAGCCCACCAGAAGGTACGTGCCGAGCCATGACCGGAAGGCGTCGAACTCGTTGCCCAGCGCCAGGCGGTAGTCACCCCAGTTGTCGAGCGTGCCCGTCGCCTGCCCCGTGGCCCTCAGTTGACCGTCGACGTAGATCGCGGTCGACCCATCGGCCGCCCTGGTGTACAGCAGGTGCGCGAGGCCGGCCGGCAGCGAGCCGGCCGGGGTCGCGGTCGCCGGTTGGCCGTTGCTGTTGGAGGTGGAGGTCCGCAACCGCACCTCCACCCGATCGGACCCGGCGTTGTAGACACCCTGGCCCAGGGTGAGATTGCGATTCCCGGAGTTCGCCGACAGCGTGACCACACGAGCCGGACCGTTCTGATCCAGGTCCGCGGGATCGACCCAGGCCTCGAGGGTCACCTCGTCGGAAGCCGACACGGCGTCGCGAAGCTTCGTCGCCGGTCCCACCGACGCCACCGTGGTCCTCTGGGACAGGCGAAGACCGCTCGGGACCCAATCGGTCCGACTGGAGTCGGCGATGACCAGGTCGAGCGGTGGGCCGAAGCCGGAGGTGTCGCGCACCAGATCGCCCTGACCTTCGGTGAACTCGTACAGGGCGATCAGCCCGTCCTCGACCCGGTCGGACGGTCCGCCGAGGGCGCGCACGATGACGGTATCGGTGTCGGTCAGGCCGTCTCCGTCCGTGACGGTCAGCGAGGCGGTGTAGGTGCCAGGCTCCTCATAGGTGTGCGTGGCCGTCACGCCGGTGGCGATCGCGCCGTCACCGAAGGCCCACGTGTGGCCGGTGAGCGGGCCCTCGGCGTCGGTCGACCCGGAGCCGTCGAACGTCACCTGAAGCGGCGCAGCACCCGAGGTCGGGGTGGCACTGGCCATGGCGAGCGGCGCCGTGTTCAGGATGCCGGCGCCGGCCACCACACCGACGTGGTCGACCCCGGAGTTCCCGGCATCGTCGACCACCGACAGGGTGACCTCGTAGTGCCCCGCCGTTGCGTACTGATGGGTGACCGCCGCGCCGCTGGCGGTCGCGCCGTCACCGAAGTCCCACTGGTACCCGACGATGGACCCGTCCGGATCGCTGGAGCCGGCGGCGTCGAACGCCACCGCCAGCGGGACGTCGCCGAGATTGGTGTCGACCGCGATGACCGCGGTCGGATCGGTCGACGAGTCGACGCGGAATTCTGCGGCGCCGACCGTCGCCGACAGCGGCGCAGCGGCAGAGCCCAGCTCGGTCTCCGTTCCGTTCCCGTCGACCAGGCCGACCGAGAAGGATCGGGGTGCTCCCGCAAGGCCCGAGGTGAGCCCGTCGCGCCCGAGTCCGAACACCGTCATCGCGCCGTCCAACGTGCGATACGAGTCGGTGGCGGCGTCGTCCTCGTGCGACACCACGAACAGGGAGCGATCGACACCGCCGTCGGTGAAGTACGCCCACTCCGAACCCGGGAGATCGAGCGACCACGCCTGGCTCAACGGCGTGGTGGTGCCGTCGGAGCGTGTGACCGTGTCGGTGGCCTCCTCCACCTGCCCGCCCGGCGTGCCCTCGTACAGGAACCAGTAGTCGGACGGTGCGGTGAGCACCGTGGCGGTGGCAAAGGTGGGAAAGAGATCCCATCGCACGGCCCACCCGTCGGCGGTCGTCGACTCGAGCGACGTGCGCAGGGGTCCGCTGTCGATCAACCGGGTCGTCGCCGACGTGGCACCCGGATGGAAGTGCCCCTGCGGGTACACCAGGTTGGGGATTCCCCGGAACTCGCCGGATGAGCCTCCACCCTGGCGGTAGCCGATCCAGTCGTTGCCGTCGACGTCGTTCAGACTCGAGAACCCGCCACCGTCCTCGTGGTAGTACCAGTCGCCGATCTCGGTCGGAATCCGGTAGCTGGTCTGGCCCTCGTCGACGGTCAGTTCGGTCGGCCCGACCAGCGGCGCGACCGGTGGCGGAAGGTGGGGGTTGCCACCGACCACGTCCAGGTACAGGTGATAGGTCCGCTCGCCCGAGCCCGGGGTGGTCCCGGTCAGCAGGATCGCCAGGGTGCCGACCGGGTTGGTCATGGGATCGAAGCCGGGTCCGGGATCGAACTGGAACGGCACGGCCGGATCGACGACCGCTCCTGACGCATCGTGTTCGACGAGACGGAGCGAGTCCCGGTTGAGGGCTCCGCCGCCCAGCACGGATCCCAGGTCCGTGTCGACGAGGGCCACCCTACGGTGCAGGGCCACGCCGTCGGCCGCCACCGAGATCGGGACACGACCGGGATGATCGGCGCTCCACCACGGCGTCGCACCGGCTTCGACCACCGTGAGGGCGACGGTGTCGCTGGTGACCGTCGGGTCATGGCCGCTCACCTCGACGAAGAGTTCGATGCCGTCGTCGGCCGAGGACACGCCCGCGAGCTCCACGGAGCTGTCGGTGGCTCCCGGGATGGGCACGCCGTCGCGGTACCACTGATAGGTGGGGCTCGGATCGCCGTCGGCCGCCACCTCGAAGACCGCGGTCTGACCTTCGACCACCGTGATGTCGACCGGCTGGGTGACGATCGTCGGACCGAACGGCGCCGGGTCGACCGTGACCGTGACCGTGTCGGAGGCCGTGGCCCCGACGTCGTCGGTCACCGTCAGGGTCACGGTGTAGGTGCCGGGATCGGAGAAGGTGTGCGTGACCGATGCGCCCGTCGTGGATTCGCCGTCACCGAAGTCCCACGCGTGGGCGGCCACGGAACCGTCCGGATCGGACGATCCGGATCCGTCGAGCGACACGTCGAGGGGAGCGTCACCCGATTCGGGGGACGCCGTGGCGACCGCGACCGGTGCAGCGTTCGGCGGGGCCGCATCACCGTCGGGACCGGCCTGGTGGTTCTGCTCCACTTCGGATCCGTCGAGCGCACGCCCGTAGATCGACACCAGTCGGAACTCGCCGCGCCAGGGTCGGGTTCCGTCGGCGGTGTTCGCCAACGACAACGGGAACCCACGATCCCAATTCGCCAACGACCCACCCCGCGTATCACTCGACACCGCCACCCCATCCACGAACAACGTCCGCACCCCCGACGCCGCCCGCGTCAACACCACATGACTCAACCCACCCGACACACTCCCCGACGGCGAGAACACCGTCGGCGTCCCACCCACCGACAACCCCGACCGCACCCGAGCCGCAAACACATCATCAGGCAACGACCCCCACGCCCCCTGCCCCAACAAGAAATTCCTCGCAAACGGATCCAACGACGACGACACGATCCGCGCCGGACCCGACTGCTCACCCTCGGCCGGATCCACCCACGCCTCCACCGTCAACTCCCCCGACGCCCCCACCGCATCAGCCACCTTCGTCGCCGGACCACCCGACGAAATCACCGTCGCCGCATCCACCGACAACCCACCCGACGACCACGACACCGACCCCGGATCCGCCACCGACAAATCCAACGGCACCCCCACCCCCGACGAATCCCCCACCACCGAACCCGCACCCTCCCCGAACTCGTACAACACCACGAGCCCCTCGGACACGCGTGACGGCCCCGACGTGACCGCCCACGAGAAGGTGGTCGCCGCGGAGCCGCCCGCCTGATCGTCGACGGCGACCTCGACCAGGTAGGGCGAACCCGCCGCCGCTCCGACCGCGATCGCGCCGCTGATCTCCCCCGTCGCCGGATCGATGGCCAACCCCTCGGGCAGACCCGACGCCGTGAACGCCAGCGTGTCCCCGTCCGGATCAGCGGCCTCGACCGTCACCAGGACGGTCTCCCCCTCGGATTCGTTCCGATCCGAGACCGGATCGATGACCGGATCCAGGTTCACCGCGTCGACCGTCCAGGTGAAGGTGACGCCGGCACTCCCGCCCTTCCCGTCGTCGACCGTGACCTCGACCGGGTAGGGCGAACCGGTCGCGGCGGTCTGGGCGATGTCACCGAAGACGACACCCGTGGACGCGTTGATGGCGAGGCCCTCAGGCAGCCCGGTGGCCGCGTAGACCAACGTGTCGCCGTCGTCGTCGGAAGCGGTCACTGCGAGCGAGACCGCGTCACCCTCGTCGGAGGTCTGGCCGGCGATCGGGTCGATGACCGGGTCGGTGTTGCCCGACACCTCCCAGGCGAAGGACCGTGAAGCCATGCCACCGTTCTGGTCATCGACCGTCACCACGACGGGGAACGACCCCGAACCGCGGGGGCTCCGGAGATCAGACCGGTGGTGGGATCGATCGTCAGCCCGTCGGGCAACCCGCTCGCACCGAACCACAGCTCGTCCGCGTCCGCGTCCGTGGCCACGACCCCCAACGAGACGGCCTGACCCTCGCCCGACGACTGGTCGGCGATGGGGTCGAGCGTGGGGTCGACGTTGACGACATCGACGGTCCACCCGAACGTGGCCACGGCGACCCCACCCCGGAGGTCGTCGACCGACACCTCGACGGCGTAGGGCGAGCCGGTGCCAGCCGTCTGGGAGATGTCACCCGAGACCACGCCGGTCGCCGCATCGATGGTCAACCCACCGGGAAGGCCGGATGCAGCGAACACCATCGCGTCACCGTCGTCATCCGACGCCGGCACGGCCACCGACACCGAATCGCCCTCGGCGGAGACCTGAGCGGCCATCGGACCGATCACGGGATCGGTGTTCGGCGCACGGGAACACCCCGACTCGTGCCGATCGGCGACCTCCGCCGACGACAGCGCCGCATCGAAGATCGCCACCCGGCAATACGTCCCACGCCAGGGTCGGGTTCCGTCGGCGGTGTTCGCCAACGACAACGGGAACCCACGATCCCAATTCGCCAACGACCCACCCCGCGTATCACTCGACACCGCCACCCCATCCACGAACAACGTCCGCACCCCCGACGCCGCCCGCGTCAACACCACATGACTCAACCCACCCGACACACTCCCCGACGGCGAGAACACCGTCGGCGTCCCACCCACCGACAACCCCGACCGCACCCGAGCCGCAAACACATCATCAGGCAACGACCCCCACGCCCCCTGCCCCAACAAGAAATTCCTCGCAAACGGATCCAACGACGACGACACGATCCGCGCCGGACCCGACTGCTCACCCTCGGCCGGATCCACCCACGCCTCCACCGTCAACTCCCCCGACGCCCCCACCGCATCAGCCACCTTCGTCGCCGGACCACCCGACGAAATCACCGTCGCCGCATCCACCGACAACCCACCCGACGACCACGACACCGACCCCGGATCCGCCACCGACAAATCCAACGGCACCCCCACCCCCGACGAATCCCCCACCACCGAACCCGCACCCTCCCCGAACTCGTACAACACGACCGGCTGGGGCGACGGATCCTGCGCGCCGACGCCGCCGCCCGGGAGGAGGACGATCAGGAGGAGGAGCGCGAGACACGCCGAAAGGACACGGAACCCGCCCGACCCCCGCCGGTCCACCGATCTGCCCACCGCCATCTCTGCCCTCCGCCGCTCGCCGCACGCAAACTATAAGAGTGCGGTCTGGGGCGAATCCATGGGCCAGGAGGCCCGTTGGGGCGGCGTTGGGAACCGCATGGGCATTGCCACTATCCTTGACCCCTTGCATCGGCGCCACCGCGTCCATGCCCACCTCGAAGAAGAAAGCCCGCCCATGTCGAACGTCTGCCAGGTGACCGGTCGCCGGCCGTCCTTCGGGAACAACGTCTCCCACTCGCACCGCAAGACCCGCCGTCGTTGGAATCCCAACATCCAACGGCAGCGCTTCTACCTGCCCAGCGAGAAGCGTTGGGTCACCCTGACGGTCAGTGCCAAGGGCATCAAGACGATCAACAAGCACGGGATCGAGCGCGTCGTCGCCGACATGCGCCGCCGAGGGGTGAAGGTCTGATGGCCAGAAGCGACAAGCGTCCCATCATCAAGCTGCGGTCCACCGCCGGCACCGGGTACACGTACACCACGCGCAAGAACAAGACGAACACGCGTGAGCGCATCGAGCTGAAGAAGTACGACCCGGTGATCCGTCAGCACGTCACCTTCAAAGAAGAGCGCTAGCCCCGGCGCCGTCGAGCCACCTCGAAACAGGCCAGGGCCGCCGCCGCGCTCACATTGAGCGAATCCAGCTGCCCCGCCAGGGGAATCGACACGATCGTGTCGCAGCGCTGACGCACCAGGCGGGCCAGGCCGTGTCCTTCGGCGCCCAGGACCAGGATCACGCCCTCGGTGGCCAGCTCCAGGTCGAACAGCGACTGCGAGCCGGCCGCATCCAGTCCGACGCTCCAGACGTCGTGGTCCTGCAGTTTCTGGAGTGCGGCGGGAAGTCCGCCCACCAGCGCGATCGGGACGTGCTCGATGGCCCCGGCCGCCGCCTTGGCGGCCGCCGGCGTGACGTTCACCGCCCGGTGCCGCGGGAGGACGAGGCCGGTGGCTCCCGCACCCTCAGCCGACCGGATCACCGCTCCGAGGTTCCCGGGGTCGGTCACCCCGTCGAGAGCGACCAGGAACGGGGGCCCGCCGTCGGCCGGTGCATGGGGCCCGTCGCCGACGAGGTCGAGCAGCTCGACTGCATCGAGCGGTGCCGCCCGTGCCACCACCCCCTGTGGAGCCGACGTTCGGGCGATCCGACCGAGCGCGCTGTCGCTCACCTCCGACACGGTCACCCGCAGCTCGAGCGCCAGGTCGACCAGGTCCTGCAGCCCTTCGTCATCGCCGGAAACGGTGAGCTCGCGCACCTTGCGGGTACCGGCCAGGAGCAGTTCCCGTACCGCCTGGCGACCCTCGACCTGGTCACCACCCACCCCTTTGGTCTTGGCCGACGTCTTCGTCGGCGGGCGAGCTGGCCTGGAGCCACCCCGGCCTGCCGATCGCGCCGTCCCACGACCGCGGCCGGCGCCACCCTTGGCTCCGCCGCGGCGCGGCGCTGATCCGCGACCTCGCTTGGGCTTGCTCACGTCGCCTCCACCAGCGCGACCGCGAACACGACGATCCCTTCGCCCCGGCCGAGGGCGCCGAGACCCTCGGGGCGCCGCCCCTTCACCGTGACCGGTGCGCCGACGGCGTCCGAGAGCTGCCGCTGCATCTCGGCCCGGGCGGGCGCGATCTTGGGTGACTCGCACACCACCGAACAGTCGACGTTGACCGCGCGCCACCCGGCGGCAGCCACCTCGGCGGTGACCGTGCGCAGCAGCTTGATGCTGTCGGCACCTTCGTGCGCCGGGTCGGTGTCGGGGAACCGTTGTCCGATGTCACCCAGGCCGGCCGCTCCGAGCAGGGCCTCGGCACAGGCGTGGGCCACGGCATCACCATCGCTGTGACCGATCACCCCCGGCGCACCCGGGAACTCGACCCCACCCAACACGAGCCGGCGGTCGGGGTCGTCGGACCGGGCGTGGACGTCGAACCCCTGACCGATGCGGAGGCTCATGCGTCGAACATCGTGCGCGCCGCGATCAGGTCGTCGGGGTCGGTGATCTTGCGATTCCGGGCCACACCGTTCACAACCTTCACCTTGCCACCTGCGGCCCGGACCAGCGAGACGTCATCGGTGGCCTCGGGACGGTCCGCGTGCGCAGATCGCAGCGCCACGGACGCGAACCCCTGCGGGGTCTGGACCGCTCGCAGCGACGAACGGTCCACCGGACCACCCTCGGCGTCACAGATGGTGTCGGACAGCGGGACCACCGGCACCACGGCCGCCGCCCCGTCGTCCAGCCCGGCCACGACGTCGCGGTACATCCGCTCGGTGGCCAGGGGGCGGGCCGCATCGTGCACCAGGATCCTCTCCACCCGCTCGGGCACGGCGGCCAGACCGGCCCGGACCGATGCCGACCTCGTCTCGCCGCCCGGAACCACGATCGCATCGGGAAACGAGACCGCGTCGGCCTCGACCCGGTCGCCCGGCACGACGATCACCACGCCGTCGGCCACCGACCGGGCGCCCCCGACCGATTGGGAGAGCACCGTGCCGTCGCCCAGTCGCTCGTACTGCTTCGGTCCCCCGAAGCGGCTTCCGGATCCCGCGCCGACGATGATGACCCAGACCTCGTGCACAGGCGGAGCGTACCGGCCCGATCGGACCCCGAACCCGGTCCGTGTCCTCCAATCGGTGCGGCTCCGATCAGTCTCCTACCATGGCCCGGTGCAAACCGAGCTGCTCCGGCGTGTCGACCTGTTCTCCGATCTCGACGACGAGGCCCTCTCCCCCATCGAGGCCGCCGCCCACGAGCGCAAGCTCGACCGGGGCGACATCCTCTTCGACGAAGGGGACACCCCCGGCGACCTGTTCGTCGTGACGGCGGGGCGCATCGCCATCTCCAACAAGTCGATCGACGATCGCGAGTCCATGGTGGCCTTGATGGAGGCCGGTGACCTGTTCGGCGAGATGCCGCTGTTCGACGACAAGGGCCGATCGGCCGAGGCCCGGGCCCTCGAGCCCTCCACCGTCATCACCATCCCGTACGGTCCGATCCGCGAGCTGTACCAGCGCCGTCCCGACCTCCTGTGGGGCGTCGTCGGGCTGCTCACCACCCGGTTGCGCAACATGGACGCCGCTCTGGCCGACTCGGTGTTCCTCGACGTCACGGGCCGCACGGCCAAGCGACTCCTCGAGTTGGCCGGCGACGCCGACGAATTCACCCTGCCGATCACCCAGGAGGAACTGGCCGGCATGTTGGGCGCGTCCCGGGAGCGGGTCAACAAGGCGATCGCCTCGTTCGTCAAGCTGGGCTGGCTCGAGCAGCGCGAGCGCCGCTATCGCATCACCAATCGGGAACAGCTGGAGATCAGAGCGCTGACGCTGACGCCTCCGCTTCGCGGAGGCGTCCGCTCGCTTCAGACGGCCTTCTGCAGGAAGGCCAGGGCCCGCTCCCAGGCATCCGCGGCATCGGCCGGCCGATGGGCGGGGCGGGCCGGATCGTGGACGAACCCGTGATCGGCGCCCTCGTAGCGCACCACCGTGGCACCGCCGGCCTCCAGCTCGGCGACGTCGCGCTCGGGCGTCCACTGGTCCTCGGTGCCGACCACGGCGAGTACGGGGCAGGCTCCGTCGACCTGCGCTGCGGCGAGTGGGTCACCCTGCGTGTCGCTCTGCCACTGCCCGGGGACGTGGATCATCCCGTAGAAGGACACCGCCGCCGTGAAGCGGCCGGTTCCCGACGCCTTCAGCGTGTACATCCCGCCCATGCAGAAGCCCAGCACCCCGACCTGAAGGCACTCGGTGGCGTCCGCTGCCGCAACCACATCCTCCATGATCGCGGCATCGTTCAGTTCACCGACGCTGCGCAGGCGCTCGGCCAGCTCCAGGTGCTCGCGACCGGAGAACGGCTCGACGGCGCAGACCGCCCATCCCTCCGACTCGGCGAGCCGGGTGGCCATATCCGTGAACAACGGCCCCAGACCCATGATGTCCGGGATGATCACGAGCCCGACCGCAGCCGACCCCGACGATGGCTTGACCAGTTCGGCGGGTGTGCCGGACGGCAGCGTGATGCGCATGCGTGCTCCTCTGTCGAACAGCTCGGACGCTAGTGGACCGTCCTACCCGCCGATGTCACCCGCGACCGCCGAGGGAGCAGGCTCGGAGGGTCAGTCGTAGCTCTCGAGAATGGAGCTCTGCGCCAGCCGCGACAGGCCGTCCTTGATGTTCCAGGCCTGGGTCTCGCTGACCCCGGGGATGGCCAGAAGATCGTGGGTGGTGGCCCGCAGCAGCTTCTGGAGCGACCCGAACCGGGCCACGATCTCCTCGGCCACCTCGTCGGTGACCGCTCGGACCCGGGACAGCAGCCGGTAGCCGGCCGGCTGGAGCGGATCGTCCAGGGACCCCTCGGAGTGGCCGGTGATGGCCTCGGCCACCGCGGTGAGGTCGAGCAGCTCGGCATCGTCGAGGTCGCTCATGTCGCTGAGGATCTGCTCGGGATCGCGGCCCCCCACGCTGGCGTAGTCGATAGCCACCAGCCGCCGGTGTTCGTCGACGCCGATGAGGAGCTCCTCGAGCTGCAGCTCGATGTGTTGCCCGTCGACCCCGAGCTCGACGATGGGGGCTTCGAGCGCATCGGCCAGCCGGCCCACCCGCTCGGCGCGCTGGAGTGCGATGGCGACGTCCTGGACCGTGACCAGATCCTCGACCTCGAGGGCCGTCAGCGCCCCGGTCACCTCGTTGAGGCGACTGCGGTAGCTCTCCAGCGTCTGGATGGCCTGGTTGGCCCGATGCAGCAGCACCGGGATCTCCTCGAGCACGTGTTTCTCGTCGCCACGGTAGACGGCGATGGCATGCATGCTCTCGGAGACGGCGATGACGGGCACGTCGATGGATCGGGCCACCCGCTCGGCGGTGCGGTGCCGCGTGCCGGTCTCCGAGGTGGGGATGTTGGGATTGGGCACGAGGTGGACGTTGGCCCGAGCGATGCGACTGGCGTCACCGGCCAGGATGAGCGCGCCGTCCATCTTGGCCAGCTCGTGCAACCGTTGGGGGCTGAACGCGCTGTCGAGCAGGAACCCGCCCGAGCAGATGTTGAGCACGTTCGGACCGTCGCCGACGACGATCAGGGCACCCTTCTGGGCCTGAATGATGCGGTTGAGAGCCTCGCGTAGGGGTGTGCCGGGGCTGACCGCTGCGAGAGCCCTCAGCAAGGAGGCGCTATGCCGAGGAGCCACGTACCAAGTCTACTGCGCTCGGCCCGCTGCCTGGCCCGAGAACCTGCGCCAGCGCCTCGGAAACCGATCCGACCCGGATCAGGCGGAGCGACGACCGGCCCGGCTCGACCGTGGCCGGGACCAGCGCGCTGCGGTATCCGACCCGTTCGGCCTCGGCCAGCCGGCGCTCGACGCCGACCGGCCGACGCAGCTCCCCGGCCAGTCCAACCTCGCCACAGACCACCAGATCACCAGGCAGCGTGACCCCGGCCAGGGACGACGCGACGGCGAGGCACAGACCCAAATCGGCGCCCGGTTCGACCACCCGCGCGCCGCCCGCGGCCGAGACGTAGACGTCGAGGGTCCCGCAGGCCACCCCGGCGCGCTGTTGGAGGACGGCCAGCAGCACCGAGAGCCGGCTGGAGTCGACCCCCTGGGCCGATCGGCGCGGCGAGGGGAGCGAGCTGGCGACGACCAGGGACTGGAGCTCGACCAGCAGCGGACGATCCCCGTCGATGGTGGCCACCACGGCCGAACCCGGCGCCTCGACACAGCGGTCGGCCAGGAAGAGCGCACTGGCATCGGCGACGTCGATGAGCCCACGGCCGGTCATCTCCAGGACTCCGAGCTCGCCCGTGGGTCCGTGCCGATGTTTGCCGACCCGCAGCATGCGCAGCGCATGGTGGCCGTCGCCGTCGAAGCTGATCACCGTGTCGACCACGTGCTCCAACACCCGGGGGCCGGCCAGCGTCCCTTCCTTCGTCACGTGTCCGACCAGCACCATGGCCGCCGACCGGGCCCGGGCCTGGTGGACCAACCACTGGGCCGAATCGCGCACCTGGGCCACGCTGCCCGGAGCGGAGCCGAGTGACGGGTCGTTGACCGTCTGCACCGAATCGACGACGCACGCCACCGGCTGGACGCGATCGAGCTGCGCTGCGATCTGGCCGAGCTCGGCCGCTGCCGTGACCCAGAGATCGTCGTGGACGGCGCGCAGCCGGTCGGCCCGCTGCCGGACCTGGGCCAGGGATTCCTCGGCCGACACGTAGAGCACCGGCCCGTGCCGGCGGGCCAGGCCCGCCGCCGCCTGCAGCAGGAGCGTTGACTTGCCGATCCCGGGCGGCCCGCCGACCAGCGTGGCGGCCCCGGCGACCAGGCCCCCGCCCAGGACCCGGTCCAGCTCGCCCACCCCGGTCGAGAGGACGCGATGGTCGGAGCCGTCGACCGCACCCAACCGCTCGGGCGCCTCGGCGTCGACGACGGTGCGCACGCTGCCGGCTCGGGGCTCGGCCTCCTCGGTCATGGCATTCCATTCACCGCACGACGTACAACGACCGCTCCACTTGGGCTGGACGGCCGAGCACGATCGGCACCGGTACGAGGTCTGGGATGAAGCCATGCCCCCGAGTGTCCCGCAGGGGTGTGACAGTCAGGTCGTGAGTGGGGTCTGACCCCGTGTGCCCGTCAGGCCTCGGGGATCAGGAGATTCACCAGCTGCACTTCGATGCGGCGGTTCTGTTGCCGTCCCTCGGGTGTGTCGTTCGGGGCGACCGGGTCGGTCTCTCCCTTGCCGATCACCTCGAACTTGGTGGGATCGATCCCCTTGTCGGTGATGTAGGCGACCACCGATCGGGCTCGTTCCTCGGAGAGCCGCTGATTGGCCTCGGTGCTGCCCACCTCGTCGGTGTGGCCCTCGACCACCATCACGACCTGCGGGTTGAGGCTCATCACGGCCACGCCCAGATCGAGCAGACCGTAGAAGTCGGGGCTGACCTCGGTGCTCCCGGTCGCGAACAGCACGGGATCATCGACGACGACCCGACCATCGGTGGGGATCTCGGCGCCGGGATCGATCACGTAATTGTCGACCACGTTGTCCGGTCCGATGACCTCGGCCGCCTTCGCGATGAACGCATCGGCGACCTCGCGGTTCGGAACCGCACCCTGCAGGATCAGCTGGCCGTCCTTGTAGACCGCCCCACGCTCGGGTTGGACCGCAGCCGGTGCCGGTGCCGGCGCGGCGGTCGTGGGCGCCGTCGTGGTCGGAGCGGCAGTGGTGGGAGGAACCGAAAGGTCGACGACCTCGGGAGCTTCGGTCGTCGTCGGCTCGGGGCTGTCGGTCGTCGCGACCGCATTGGTCGTGGGAGCCGCGGCGAGCAGATCCGGTGCGTCCGAACCGCCCGAATCGGACGGCGAGGCCATCGCGTACCCCCCGATGGCGAGCACGACCACGGCCGTCGCCACCCCGGCGCCGAGCTTGCGCTTCGTTCCGGCCGAATCGCCGCCGCTGGACGGTGTGGGCTCCGACTTCGGTGCGGCCTCGGACCCCGCCTGCCCAGCGCGGCCTCGATGGCCACCAGATCCACGCCCCGATCCGCCGCCAGCACATCCCGCAGCATGCGAGCGGCGTCGGTCGATTCGGAGGGCTCGATGTCGTCTTCGGACCGTTCCGGGGTGTTGTCCACCATGCTCATCTCCTCCCTGCACTGGACCATCGGCAGATCGGGGGCGAACCTTCACGATTTCGGGCCCGGGCCGTTCTCCCCACTTCGCCGACGAGTCCACCGCCAGAACAGCTCCAGCAGCACGACGGCCACGAATGCGACGGCAGCCAGGATGGCGTACCGGACCCAGCGCCGCGTCTCCTCCAGCTCCATGGTCGACACGGCTGCGAACTGGACGGTCTCGGTCTGGTCCATCCGCACCGACCACTCGGCCGGGTCGGGATCCTGCTGACCGGCCAGGACCGACTCGAGTCGGACCGTCACCGTCGACGCCGGGTCCACCCCCAACTCGGCTTCGAGCTCGGCAAGATCGATCCCCAGGGGGAACCCGCCCAGCGCAGCCGTCAGATCAGGGTCGCTGAACTGCTCCAGACCGCCGCTGGGGTCGAGCACCCCACCGAATCCCAGCTCGACCTCGCCGAACGGACGGTTGCGGAACACCGCCAGATCACGAAAGAGCGAATCGGGGCCGGCGATCTCGTCCAGCACCGACTGCAGCTCGGCCGGCATGCCGAACGGCTTGGTCGCGCTGACCATCTGTCCGCCGGACGCAGACGCCTCGACCGGACCGACCGTCCAACCGGCGGTCTCGAGGTCGGCGGTGTCGAGCATGTCGGCCAACTCGGGGACACGCGCCGACGCTGCCTCGTCGAGCAGGACATCGACCGCCACCTCGCCGCTGGCGTCACCCTCGAGGGTGACGGTGACGTCGACGTCGACCTGACACGCCGTGGCCACCAGCGTGGCGAGCGCGACGAGCAGGGGGGAGAGCCGGCGGACCACCCCCGGAGACTACCGGGGGTGGTCCGTCGCTCGACTCAGGAGTACGGCA
>CAWCAL010000011.1:0-374952 GCA_963793475.1 uncultured Acidimicrobiales bacterium | reverse complement strand
TGAGCTTCGGGAGCATGACGTCGAGGAGGACCAGATCGGGGTCGACCTCGGCGAACAACCCGAGCGCCTCGACCCCGTCACGCGCCACGTGGACGAGGAATCCCTCCGACGGAGCGACACCATCAGGGCGTCGACGAAACTCTCCTCGTCCTCCACCACCAGCACGGTCGCTGCCAGCCATCGTCCAGTGCCTCGGCGATCCGCATGCCCGGCAGGCGGAGCGTCACCGTCGTCCCCTGGCCCTCGACGCTGGACATGGCACTGGTGCCACCGTGGTTGTCCATCACGTGCCGGACGATCGAGAGGCCCAGCCCGGTGCCACCCCGATCACGGCTCCGCGCCCGATCCACCCGATAGAAGCGCTCGAACACCCGATCGAGGTCCCGCGTTGGGATCCCGATGCCCTGGTCGATCACCGAGACCTCGGCGTCCTCGCCCTCGAGGCGGGCCCGCACGGCGACTCCGCCGCCGCCGTCGGTGTAGCGGATGGCGTTGTCGAGCACGTTGACCAGTGCCGACACCAGCTGACGCCGGTCGCCGCGCACCACGAGTTGGCGGTCGACCTCCACGTCGACGCGAACACTGCGATCCTCAGCCGCCGAGCGGACCAGGTCGGTGGCCTCGTCCACCAGGTCCTGCACGCTGAGCGGCGACTGGTCATGCGCCTCGCCGACCTCGACCCGGCTGAGCTCGAGGAGGTCCTCGACGATGTTGGCCGCCCGGTGCGCCTCGGTGAGGACCCGACCCGACAACCGCTCGACGATCTCGGGATCGGTCTCGCCCTCGAGGGTCTCGGCCAGCAGCGCGAGGGCCCCGATGGGGGTCTTCAGCTCGTGGGAGATGTTCGCCACGAAGTCCCGGCGGACCTGGTCGAGACGCTCGTGGGCCGACACGTCCCGGATGATCACGATCGTGTCCCCCGAGGCGGTGGGTCGACCGTCGAGCTCCAGTGTCCGTCGGGGCGGTCCCATCAACCGGAGCGTCTTGCGAAGCCGCTCGCCGTCGCGGACCGCCGCCAGGAGGTCCTCGATCGCGGCCTCGACCAGTACGTCCGCGGTCCGTCCCGAGGCGAACTGCCGGGCCACGTCGTTGCGATGGACGATTGCCCCATCGGCGACGATGACGACGCCGACCGCCAGTTGGTCGAGCCCATCGGCCAGCCGGACCCGGTCAGCCGAGACCGTTGCGAGCTCGGTCTCGGCACGGGCGATCGCTCGCTCGAGATCGCGGAGCCGATCTTCGATCGATCCGTCGACTCCCGGGTCGCCTCCAAGGTCGACGACGGCCCGATCCAGCCGATCGACGACCTCTCGCCGTCGCATGCGGTCCTTACGATCCTGCCGCGTCGGGGTCCGGCTCCACGGCACGGAGGTGCCCGGCGTCGTCTCCACCGGCGTCGCTGCCGTCCTCGGACGTCGGGTCGGGGAACGAACCGGTGACCATGTACGCCACCCGCTCCCCCATGTTGACGGCGTGGTCGCCGATCCGCTCGTAGTACCTGCCGATCAGGGCCAGCTGCACGGCCGGCTGGAGCCCGCTGTCGGGCTGGTGCTCGAACAGCGACTGGATGAACTCACCGTGCAGGAGATCGAGCCGGTCGTCGATGTCGTCCAGCGCGATCGCCAGCCCGGCCTCGCGCTCGATGTACGCATCGATCGCCAGCCGGAACAGGCGCGTCGCCTCCTCGCTCATCTGGCTGATGAGCCCCCGGGCGACGGGATGGAGCTCGATGTCGTAGATCCGGCGTGCCCCCTTGGCGATGTTGGTCGCGAGGTCGGCCGACCGCTCGATCTCCGAGGTCATCCACAGCGAGGACAGCAGGGTTCGAAGATCGCTCGCCACCGGACTCTGCCGCACGATCAGGTCGTAGATCCGTTCCTCGATGTCCAGGGTGAGGACGTCGATCGCATCGTCGTCGTCGATGAGCTGCTGGGTGGCCTCGAGGTCGCGGTCGAGCAGTGCGGCCGTGGCGCGGGGAATGGCTTCGGTTGCCATGGCCGCCAGCCGTACGATGTCGTTCTGCACGTCCTCGAGGTGCTCGTGGAACGTGCGGCGGATGTCCTCCATGTGACGAACTCCTCTGGTCAGCCGAAGCGGCCGGTGACGTAGTTCTCGGTCCGCTCGTCGGACGGCGTGCTGAAGATCGTGCCCGTCTCGTCGAACTCGACCAGGATGCCGGTGCGCCGGTCGCTGCTGGGATCGACCTCGGCGGTGAAGAAGGCGGTGCGATCGCTGATCCGGGCGGCCTGCTGCATGTTGTGGGTCACGATGACGACGGAGTACTCGGTCTTGATGTCGAGGAGCAGCTCCTCGATGCGAGCCGTGGCGATCGGATCGAGAGCGGAACACGGTTCGTCCAACAGCAGCACGTCGGGATCCGACGCCAGCGCCCGTGCGATGCACAGGCGCTGTTGCTGTCCCCCCGACAGGCCGAGGGCGGACTCCTTGAGGCGGTCCTTGACCTCCTCCCAGAGGGCGGCCTTCACGAGGGATTCCTCGACCACGTCGTCGAGGCCCTTCTTGCGGCCGGCGATCTTGGGACCGTACGCCACGTTGTCGTAGATGGACTTGGGGAAGGGATTGGGCTTCTGGAACACCATCCCGATCCGGCGACGCACCTCGACCGGGTCGATCGACGGGCCGTAGAGATCCACGCCGTGATAGGAGACGGTCCCCTCGACGCGGGCGGTGTCGATCAGATCGTTCATGCGATTCAGGCACCGGAGCACCGTCGACTTGCCACAGCCCGACGGACCGATCAGCGCCGTGATCTCGTGCTCGGCGATGTCGACGCTCACGTCGTGTACCGCACGGAAGCTCCCGTAGAACACGGACAGGTCCTGGAGGGCGATGATCGTGTCGGGCCGCGCCGCGGCCTCGGGTGCGTCCGGCGGCTCCGGGTCGGCCACATCGTCGGTTGCTACCACGGGAGCTCCTTCGGTCGCGCCGATGGTAGGCGGCCCGATCTGCGATCGGCGAAGCTCGACCGCTTCGCCACTGGGCATGGTCACGTTCCCGACCTCTTCCGTTCGAATCGATTGCGCAGGCCGATCGCCGCAGCGTTGGCCACCATCACCACGACGAGCAGCACGACGATGGCGGCGGCCGTGACCTGCACCCAGTCCACTCCGGGCTTCCCCGCGAAGGTCGTGATCAGCGCCGGCATGGCCGTGAATTGCTCGCCGAGCTGGCCGACGTCGAAGAAGCCCGCCTGTGAGCCCAACCGACCCTCGACGGCACCGACGAGGAGGATCGGCGCGGCCTCGCCGAGCGCTCGGGCCAGCGAGAGCAGCGTGCCGGTCAGGATGCCGGGAGCCGCATACGGCAGCACGTGGTGGCGGATGACCTCCCACTTGGTCGCGCCGACGCCGTACCCGGCCTCGCGCAGGGGTTGCGGCACCGCCCGGATGGCCTCCGCCGACGTGATGATCACGATCGGCAGGACCAGGACGGCGAGCGTCAGTCCGGCGGCCAACGTGGTCTTGCCGGCATGAGCGTCGGCCGAGTTGGGGAAGAACCCGTCGAGCAGCTTGACGAACACCGTGAACCCGAGGATCCCGTACACGACCGAAGGCACACCGGCCAGGTTCCGGATGTTGACGTCGACGAAGCGGGCGAACCGGTTCTTGGACGTGTACTCCTCGAGGTAGATGGCGGCGGAGATGCCGATCGGAAACGCCAGGACCACGACGGTCACGCCGATCCAGAAGGTGCCCCGCAGACCCTGGAACACCCCGGTCTCGTCGGCCGAGGTACGGGACCCGGCGCCGAGGAAGTCACCGATCCGATCGGACAGCACCGGCCACGCGTCGATCAGGACGGTGATCACCAGGATGGCGACCACGAGGAGGGAGAAAGCCAGCGCGCCGAACGTCATCCCGACGAACAGCTTGCCTGCGACGTCCGCGTTGGCACCACCTTCCAGCTGGCGGGCCACCCGGCCCTGCACCTCTTCGGGTCGAACGACGCCTTCGAACAGCGCCATCAGTACGCCTCCCGGACCCGGCGGACGAAGCGGTTGGCCAAGAGGTTGAGCCCGAGCGTGAACAGGAACAGCAGGAGCCCCACGAAGAAGAGGCTCTGGAACGTGAGCGCCTCGCCGACCGCGGCGTCGGTGCCGCGGGCCTGGGCGATCATCGCGCTGGTCATGGTGCCGCCCGGCTCGAGCGGTGAGAGGGTGAAGTTGATCTGCTGTGCGGACCCGGCTGCGATGGCGACCACCATGGTCTCGCCGATGGCCCGCGAGATCGCCACGATCAGCGCGGCGACCAACCCCGAGATCGCGGCGGGCAGCACCACCGTCACCGTGGTACGCCACTTCCGCGCCCCCAGGCCGGCGGAGGCCTCCCGCAACGCGTTGGGCACGGCCCGAAGCGCGTCCTCGGAGATCGACGCCACCAGCGGGATGGTCAGCAGACCGACGCCCAGACCGGCGGCCACCAGGTTGAACAGCTCGGCATCACTGAAACGCTGGACGACGTTGGGGGAGATCCACTGGAGGGCGAAGAACCCCAGCACCACGCTGGGGATGCCGGCCAACACCTCGAGCACCGGCTTGAGGGTCTTGCGGACCCGGGGTGGTGCGTACTCGCTGAGATAGATGGCCGCCCCCAGGCCGGCGGGTGCCGCAACGAGCATGGCGATGCCCGTCACCATGGCCGACCCGACGAACAGCGTGCGCAGGTCGTGCTCGCCGAAGCGCGGTGCCCAGCGAGTCCCCCACAGGGTGTTGAGGTCGACCTGGCTGATGAAGCTCCACGCCTCGCCCACCAGGGAGAGGACGATGGCGACGGTGACCAGGATCGAGAAGGCGGCACAGGCCAGCATCCAGCCGCGCACCGCAGCCTCACGGCGTCGGCGCTTGGCGGTGCCCTGGAGTGCGAGCCCGATATCGGTCACGTCGTCATCCTTGCGCGAGCCCTCCGGGTGCAGCGAGTCGATCGCTCCACCCGGAGGGAATCACTCAGCGAGACTGCCAGGCCGCGACGGTCTCGGCCAGGAGGTCGTCGGGCAGCGGCACGTAGCCGCCGGCGTCGCCGAAGGCTTCGGAGACGGCGACCTCGTAGGCGTCACCGACGTAGTAGTCGACGTACGCCGCAAGGGCCGGGTTCTCGGCGGCCTTCGCCGTGTTCACGTAGATGTAGAGATCCCGGGCCACCGGGTAGGAACCGTCGGCGATCGTGTCGATCGTCGGGGCGATGCACCCCTCGCCGCCGTCGACCTCGAGGATCTTCACCACATCGGCGTTGGCCTCGGCGTAGGCGAAGCCGACCCACCCGAACGAGCTGTCGCTTCCCGTGATGCCCTGGATCAGGACGTTGTCGTCGGCATTGCCGGAGAAGTCCTGCCGGATGAAGGGCTCCTCTTCGATCCCGTTCTCCTCCGCCTGACCCTCGAGGACGATCTCGATGAAGCTGTCGTAGGTGCCGGATTCGGGTCCGGGCGCCGAGATGTCGAGCGGGGCGTCGGGCAGACTCGCGTCGCCGTCGGACCAGTTCTCGACCGTCCCCTCGGCCTCGGGGCCCATGAGGGCGTAGATCTGCTCGAACGTGAGACAGGTGACACCCTCGTTGGCCGGGTTGGTCAGCACCGCGATGCCGTCGAAGGCCACCTTCAGCTCGACGTATTCGATGCCGTTCGCAGCGCAGGTCTCGGCCTCTTCCTCCTTGATCGGGCGACTGGCATCGGAGATGTCGGTCTCACCTTCGCAGAAGACGGCGAACCCGTCGCCGGTCCCGGGACCGTTGACGGTCACCTGTACCGCCGAGCCCGCATCCTCGGCCAGCTCCGCCACCTTCTCGGAGACGGGCTGCACGGTCGACGAGCCGGAGATGTTCACCGAACCCTCGACCTCGGTGATGGCGCCACCCTCGCCCCCGCCGGTGGTCTCCTCCATATCGTCCGTCGTCGCTTCTTCAGCGGTGGTGGTCTCACCGGTGTCGTCGGATGCATCATCGTCGTCGTCATCACCGCATGCCGCGGCGACGAGCGCAAAGGCGGCCAGCAGTGCCAGGGGCAGGAGCAGGCGGCGGAATCGGTTCTTCACGGATGAAGCCCTCCTTGGGCGTGGTTCAGGGGGAAACGGCCGACGATCCCTCGTCGACCAGCGCGCAACCTAGGAGACCGTCGTGACACCGAACCCGGTACCAGGTGAACGGAAGGTGAACGGGGACCGAACAGTCCGGAGCACCGCGCCGCAGTCTCAGCCCGAGCCGGTGAGCTCCACATCGACGGCGACGGGTCGGGGTTCGGGCAGATCGAACCCCTCGGCGCGCGCCCAGGCATCGGCGAAGGCCAGCCGCTCGGCGGCGGGCGGATGGGTGGCCTGGAGGTAACGCCACCGGGACGGGGTCAGGTCGGCCAGGTTCTTCACGTGCAGCCGTCGGTGCATGTCCATCATCAGGTCGGGTCGGCGGAGGAGGCCGAGCCCGTACTCGTCGGCCTGGCGCTCGTAGGCTCGGGAGACGAACGAGCCGACCAGACCGACGACCGAGAAGGCGGCGCCTGCGGCCAGGAGGACGATCGGGAGCGACGCGGGATCGCCGATCGAGTCGGCGCCCACCTGGTCGAGCAGCCAGTCCCAGCCGGCGATGGCCCGCAGGAAGAGGAACATCGCCAGCGTCATCACGGCGGACACCGGGATCTGCTTCAGGATGTGGCTGAGCTTCCAGTGGCCGAGCTCGTGAGCGACCACCTGCTCGACCACCTCGGGCGGATGCTCGAGCAGCGTGTCGAAAACCACGACCTGCTGGGTGGCTCCCAACCCGGCCACGTACGCGTTGTCGCGCCGGGAGCGCTTCGAGGCGTCGGCCACCGAGACCTCGTCGACCTCGGCGCCGGCCCGATCGATGACGCCCATCAGCCGGGGGGTCATCTCGGGATCGTCGAGCGGCGTGAACGTGTTGAAGATCGGTGCGATGAGCACGGGATAGAGGAACCCGAGCAGCACGGTGAACACCATCATCCCCAGCCAGCCCCAGAGCCACCACAGGTCGGTGGAGCGAAGGAGCCACCACAACGGGACCAGCAGCACGATGTTCAGGACCAGCGAGAGGGCCAGACTCTTGGAGAAGTCGACGAGCAGCCCCCGCCCGGTCTGGGTCGAGACCCCCCACCGCCGGTCGTGGCGTAGATCGACCCAGGCGTCGAGGGGGAGGTCGTAGACCACGCCCACCAGCTCGAGCGCCACCGCGATCACGATCAGCTCCAGCACCCACCCGTCGACGCCGAGCCAGTCGGCCAAGCGGGGCCCGGCCTCGGTGAAGGCGAACACCAGGACGACGACGAGCTGTACGACCATCCGCACCGCGCGGAGCCGTCCCAGGGGCTTCTGATAGCGCCGGGCCCGGTCGATCTGTTCGGGCGAGAACCAGTCAGCCGGATCGTGGGGCATCCTCGTCCACGGCGACGGCGCCTTCGTCACCGTGGTCACGGGTGGACCACGCTCGTCGGGTCGCCGATGGTCGAGACGAGGATGTCCTCGAACGCATCCAGGACGTACAGGTCGAACTCGTAGGTGACCCGGGCCATGGCTGTATGCAGATCGAGCCACTCGACGGCATCGACCTCCTTGTTCGGTACGAAGTCACCGCTCAACGGTCGCATGGCCCAGTACCGGACCTCCTTCACCCGACGCCGGCGGTCGTGATAGAAGACCGATGCCAGCGGCGGACCCAGCTCGCAGAGCAGTCCGGTCTCCTCCTCGACCTCCCGCACCGCGGCGTCCTCCCACTCCTCGTCCTTGTCGAGCTTTCCCTTGGCCAGGCTCCAGTCCGCGTACCGCGGACGGTGGACGAGGAGGACCTCGATGGTGCCCGCATCGTCGCGTCGCCAGATCACCCCACCGGCAGCGCTGACCTCGCCCGCGCTCACCGCCGAGCCCGTTCGAGCGCCAGCTCCTGGAGGTGCACATGGGTGTTCACCGGGTCGGCCCCGTCGACCTCGAGCTTGCGCCACTTGTCGTCGGCGTCGAGCTCCCAGGCCAGCTCGTTGTCGGACAGATTCACCTCGAGGACCTCGCTCAAGCGACGCTGCGCCTCGTGGTCGAGGATGGAGACCAGGGCCTCGACCCGGCGGTCGAGGTTACGCGGCATCAGATCGGCCGACCCGATGTACCACGCAGGCTCCTCGGCCCCCCAGCCATGGGCGAAGTGGTAGATCCGCGAGTGCTCGAGGTAGCGGCCGACGATGGACCGGACCCGGATGTTGTCGGACAACCCGGGCACCCCCGGCCGCAGGCAGCAGATGCCCCGCACGATCAACACGATGTTCACCCCGGCCTGCGACGCGTCGTAGAACGCGTCGATCAACTCGGGGTCGACCAGGCTGTTCATCTTGCAGACGATCAGCCCGTCGGACCCGTAGGCCGCCTCCTGCTCGATCAGACTCCTCAGCGTCGGACGCACACCGGCGGGGGCGACGAGCAGCCGCTCGTACCCGATGTCGGTGCCGTACCCCGTGAGCGAGTTGAAGAGGTGGGTCAAATCCGCGCCCAGGTCCTCCGAACAGCTCAGGAGACCGAGATCCTCGTAGATGCGGGCGGTACGAGGGTTGTAGTTGCCCGTGCCCACGTGGCAGTACCGCATGATCCGGTCGCCCTCGCGCCGAACGATCAGAGCGGTCTTGGTGTGCGTCTTCAGGCCGGTGATGCCGTAGACGACGTGGACGCCCGCTTCCTCCAGCCGGCGGGCCCACTCGATGTTGGCCTCCTCGTCGAAGCGAGCCTTCAGCTCGACCAGCACCGCCACCTGCTTGCCTCCGTTGGCGGCGCGGATGAGTGACTGGACGATGGGGCTGTCGCCCGAGGTGCGATACAGGGTCATCTTCAGCGCCAGCACGTCGGGGTCCATCGATGCCTGGCGGATCAGTTCCTCGACCGTCGTCGCGAATGAATCGTACGGGTGGTGGACCAGCAGGTCGCCTTCGCGGATCAGGTCGAACAGCTCTCCGGGATCGTCCAACTGCCGATCCGGCCCCGGCGTGATCGGATTCCATGCCGGATCCTTCAGCCGGGGTCGGTCCAGGCCGTACACCGCCCACAGACCCCCCAAATCGATGGGGCCCATCAGCTCGGCGACCTCGGTCCCCGAGACGTCCAGCTCGCGTTCGAGCAGTTGACGAATCGGGGCGGACATCCCCCGCTCGACCTCGAGCCGCACCGCCTTGCCGAACCGACGGCGTCGTACCTCGACCTCGACCGCTTCGAGGAGATCGTCGGCCTCGTCCTCCTCGAGGGAGATGTCCGCGTTGCGGATCAACCGGAACACGTAGTGCTCGGCCACCTCCATTCCGGGAAAGAGTCGGTCGAGGTGTGCGGCGATGACCTGCTCCAGCGGGAGGAACCGCTCACCGTCGGGCATGACGACGAACCGTTGCAGCAGGGACGGCACCTTGACGCGTGCAACGTGGCGGTTGCCGTTGCGATCGCGCACGACCACCGCCAGGTTGAGCGACAGGTTGCTGATGTAGGGGAAGGGATGGCTGGGATCCACCGCCAGCGGCGTGAGGACGGGATGGATCTGGGTCTCGAAGACGTCGACCAGATAGGCGCGGTCCGACTCGTCCAGCTCGACCCATCGCGAGAAGTGGATGCCGTTTTCGGCCAGGTCGGGGACGACCTGGTCGTGGAAGACGGCCGCGGCCCGGGCGGTGAGCTCCTCGACCTTCTGATGGATGGCGATGAGCTGCTCCTTGGCGGTCAGCCCGTCGGGGGTCATCCCGGCGATGCCGGCCGCCACCTGGTCGCTGAGTCCGGCGACCCGCACTTGGTAGAACTCGTCGAGGTTGGTCGAGAAGATGGCCAGGAACTTCGCCCGCTCGAGCACCGGGAGGTCGCGCTGCTCGGCCAGGGCCAGGACGCGGCTGTCGAACTCCAACCACGACAGCTCGCGATTGAGGAATCGGTCCGGTGAACCTGCCAGCGCGTCCTCGCCTCCCATACGAACAAGCTATCGACCGGATGCGAAAGACTGTTAGGGGCCCCGCCTTCGGCGGGGCTTTTCGAGTTCGGCTACGCCGAACTCATGGCCGGGGCCGCCTTTGGCGGCCTTGGGAGTTTGGGTCCGCCTGCGGCGGACCTTCGGAGTTTCGGCCACGCCGAAACTCCATGGCCGTTCATGCTCCCAGTGCAAGCAAGGCCGCGCCGATGGGGCCGGCGTGGTCGCCCAGGGCGGCCGGGACGATCTCGACCGGGGCGTCGGCAAAGCGAGCCTTGCGGTACGCGGCGTCGATCCGGGCGATGAACGGCGCACCGAGTCGTTCACCCAACCCGCCGCCGATGACGACCCGCTCGATGTCCACCAGGCTGACAACGGTGGCGATCCCCCGTCCCAACGCTTCGGCCGCGGTGGCCACCAGATCGAGAGCCACCTCGTCGCCGCCCTCGACGGCGGCCTGGTAGACCCGGGACTTGATGCTCCGCTTCCCACCGTCGTGCACCAGCTGCGACTCTCGACCGACGGTATGCCAGGCGCGCGCCGTGGCGCTCATACATCGGCGACCGGCGTAGGCCTCGAGGTGGTCCACGCCTCCGCATCCGCACACGCGGTCGCCCAAGCCGACCACGATGTGTCCGAACTCACCGGCCAGCCCCCGCGGTCCGGTGCGCAGGGCACCGTCGAGGATCAGGCCCGACCCCACGCCCGTGCCCACGAACACCACCATCATGTCGGTGACGTCGCGGCCCGCACCGTGGCGCTGCTCGGCCAGCGCCGCCACGTTCACGTCGTTGCCCACCGCGACGTTGGACCGGTTGCAGGCCGCAGCCAACATGTCGGCCAGCGGCACGGGTGGCTCCCAGCCGGGCAGGTTGGCCTTGGACAGCAGCTGGCCGTCCTCGTTGACCTGACCCGGCGCCCCGAGTCCGACCGGCAGCGTGCCACCGGGGTCCAGATCGGCGACCAGTGTCGCGATCTCGGTGATCGCCGCATCGGGACCCGCGTCCGGCGTCGCGATCTTGTGCTCGGCCTGGACCACACCGTCGAGCACGAGGGCCGCGACGATGTTGGTCCCTCCGAGATCGACGCCGATCGCTTCGGTTCCAGGCGCCGCCATGGCGGTCAGGACTCGGTCTCGTCCTCGTCGTACCCCAGGTCCCACTCGAGCAGCAGATTCTCCCGCTCGGCGTCGCGGTTGACCCGCTCGCGGTTGCGGCGGAACTGCGGATCATGGGGCGGCAGCAGGGTGAGCCGGGCGTTGACCCGGGAACGGAAGTCGTCGATCATGCTCCGATCACCGAAGTCCGAGCGGATCTCCCAGTGAGGAGCTACGGGTCCCAGGTACACGATCTTGGCGTGACCCGTGGGCGGTTCGTCGACGGCTTCTTCGCTCATCACGTCTGACATGGGGACTCCTCGACCATGGACTGCAGCGGCGTAGCGTATCCGGTCGCCGTGCGATCCCTAGCAGCCGGTCTGTCGGCAGAGCTGGGCCGTCGTGCTCCCCGCTTCGCCGAGACGCTCGTAGCTCACCGAGATCTCCTCACCGGCGGCACGTGACCGCACGATCGAGGCGACGTCGGCCGGGCTGGTGACGACCTGCTCGTCGATCGACACGATCACGTCGCCGGCTCGCAGTCCGGCCGCTTCGGCTGCCGATCCCGGGGTGACCTCCTGCACGAAGGCACCCTGGTCCTGATCGACCTCGAACTGTTCCTTCACCGTGGCCTGAACCTCGTCGACCTCGACGGTGGCCACTCCGAGGAACGCGGTGTCCTGGGTGATGCCCTCACCCTCGAGGATGCTCTCGATCAGGGGCTTGATCGAGTCGATCGAGATGGCGAAGCCCACACTCTGGCTGCCCTCGATGATGGCGGTGTTGACCCCGACCACCTGGCCCAGCGCATTCAAGAGGGGTCCGCCGGAGTTGCCGGGGTTGATCGCCGCGTCGGTCTGGATCAGGTTCTCGAGGGTGACCCCGGGGGCCTCGACGCGACGGTCCTTGGCCGACACGATGCCGAGGGTCACGGTCGGTCGCCCGCCGAGACCGAGGGCGTTGCCGATGGCCACCACCTCGTCGCCGACGAGCAGCGAACTGCTCGAGCCCAGCTCGGCCGGAGTCCAGCCGGACGTGTCCTGGGCCTGGACGAGGGCGATGTCCTCGTTGGGCAGCGACCCGATCAGCGTGGCCGGTACCTCCTGGCCGTCGAAGAACCGGATGCGGATGTCATCGGCCAGTGCAACGACATGCGCGTTGGTCAACACCAGCCCGTCATCGGAGATGAGGATCCCGGAGCCCGCCCCTCCGTAGATGCCACCGGACTCTCCGGTCTCGATGGACACCACCGAGGCCTCGGCCTTGGCCAGGAGAGCCTGGATGTCCAGACCGTCGCCCTCGATGCGGAGGTTGGAACCGGGCTGTGGTGCGGGTGCCGTGACCGGCGACGTGGGGGAACCGGTGGGATCCGAAGCGACCAGGACCGGGTCGGGGTCGTCGAGGAGGAGGAAGAGTCCGGCGGTCACGATGGCGGCGACGACCGCCGCCAGGGCGCTGGCCAGCAGAGCGGGGCGCCACCACGAGGCGGATGCTGCGGGCGAGGCGGGAGTCTCGCCATCGTCGCCCGGCGGCGTCGACGCCGCTCGGCGGAGCTGTTCGGGATCGAAGACCGGCGGACGGACCGGGAGCGGAGGCTGAGCCGGAGGCGTGGGCACCGGCACCCGGGCCGGGCCGGTGGGAGGCGATGCCGGCAGGCTCGCCGGGACGGCGGGCGGGGTGGGCAGGAACGGAGTACCGACCGGTGGCGCACCTGGGGGTGACGGCGGGCTGCCGTCGGCCGGAGCGGACGCTGGAGGCGCCACCGGCGGTGGCGGAAGAACGGCGTCGCCCCCGAACGGGGCGTCGACCGAGAATCGCCGATCGGCGCTGGTCTGCCCATCGGGGTGGGAGGGGGGAATCGGTCACGCAGGAACTCCGCAGGGGAAGGACGTTGAACGGTACCGAATCCGAAGCCGTTTCGCGCCTCGGGGCCGGACCCACCTCCGGTGGGCCTTGGGAGTTCGGCGCAGCCGAACTCCATGCGCTGGGTGAACTCAACCGCAGTGGGCCTTTGGTTCGAGCGGGCCATGGAGTTTCGGCGAAGCCGAAACTCCCAAGCTGCACCGAAGGTGCAGCCCTTTACAGGAACTTTCGCGTCGATTCGTTCGTATCAATGATGTGAACACCGATGCGAACGGCACCGAGTGGATGCTGGTTGGCAACTGCCAGGACTACTCCCCCTCTACCTTCTTCCCCAGCGACGGCGTCGGAGTCGACGCCGCCCGAGCCATCTGCCAGGACTGCCCGGTCATCGACCGGTGCCGGGAATACGCCCTCGCCGAACGGATCGAGCACGGCGTCTGGGGTGGCTGCTCCGAACGCGAGCGACGCCGCATCCTGAAGCGCCGGAAGCTGGCCACGTTGTCCGCCTGACCGCCCGACGAGCGATGCGCTCCCTACCGCCCCGCTCGTTTCCCACGGGGGTCGGACCGCCTGCCCTGAGGTCCGATCCCCGTTGGGCGCTCTCCGCCGAGACGAAATCTCGGCCTCTGGCTGCAGCGGATAGGCGCTCCGCGCCGAGCGCACCTTGCTGAGTTCAGCGAATTCCAGCGCGCGCTGCGCCTACCCGCTGCACCCCTACGCCGAGACGACCAACCCCGCCATTGCGCTGAGTGAGTCCAGTTCGCCCTCGCCGACCACGGTGACGACCAGGTCGCCCTCGGCCAGCGTCAGCACTTCGGAGCCGCCCATCGTCGTGTGCACCGCGTCACGACCGTCCACCGTCATTGGTTCACCCTCCATGGGTGCCGCCGCCTCGTAGGGCTGCTCGAACACCGAGACCACATGGGTACCGTCGCTGTAGACCAGCTGGACCAGGCCATCGGTTCCATAGATGCCCATCCGATCCATGCCGTCGCCCAGGTCATCGGGCATGTGGGCCACGTCGCCGGGGTCGGACACGACCACCAGATCACCCGGTGTGTCTCCGCCGTCATCGATCATCATCCGTTGCGCGTCCTGGTGCAGCGCCAGCAGCTGGCCGGTGTCCATGACCGGGGCAGGATCGTCGTCGTCCCGGCCGAGGAGGAGCAGGCCCCCCAGGAGCACGATGGCCGCCGCCACCAGCACCGGGGCGACCCGACGGGCCCATCCGGCACCACGGGCCGACGGCGCCACCAGCGGGCGGGGCGGGTCCACCGGGGGGAGGGCGCGCAGCGCTGTCCGGATCTCGGCCAATCCGTCGAGCCGGGCTCGCCCGTCGTCCGACTCGGCCAGGTACGCCTCGACCTGGGCCCGCTCGCCCGCGTCGAGCTCGTCGTCCAGATACGCGCCGAGGAGCTCGTCGGGGCGGGTCATGCCAGGATCTCCCGCAACCGGCTGCGGCCGCGGTGGATCCGGCTGCGGACGGTTCCCACCGGGACCGACAGGGCGTCGGCGACGTCCTGATACGCGAGACCGATCACGTCGGAGAGCACCACGGCGGCGCGGAATTCGGCCGGCAGTGCGAGGAGCGCCTCCTGGAGGTCCTCGGGCAGCCGCTGCGACGCCGAGTCGACGTCGGCGGCGGCGCTGGCCGGCAGGACCCGGTCGATGTCGTCGGGAAGGGCCGAGGTGGGTCGCCGCTTGTTCCGCCGGACCGAGTCGAGGAAGGCGTTGGTGGTGATGCGGCTGAGCCAACCGCGCAGGTTGCCCGGGGTGTACGTCGCGAGGCCGCGCTGGACGCGGAGGAGAACCTCCTGGACGAGATCGTCGGCATCGCTGGCCGAACCGGTCAGGCGGTACGCAACCGTGTAGATGAACCGTCCCTCGTCCCTGGCGATCTCCTCCCACGTGGGAACCACCTGGAGCCGGGCAGGATCGTGACGGGTCACCGGAGAGGCGGGAAGGGAGAGGGAGACCACGGATGACACATCGGGGGAACGCCGGAGCCGGACCGGTGAGTTCCCCGGTGTGGATCAGGCCTTCTCTTCGGTCCCCTCAGTGGAGTCCTCGTCGGTGGCGCCTTCGGCCAACCCCTTCTTGAGCTCGCTCTGCGCCTGCCCGAGGCTGCGAGCCAACTTGGGGAGCTGGCTACCGCCGAAGAGCACGAGCAGAACGAGGGCGATGGGCCACAACTCGCCACCCGAGAGGAACGCCATGAGCGCTGCAGTCTGCATGGCCTCAGTGTAGCCGCCGGTTCCGCGACCACCCCCGCATCAGGCCGGGCGGATCTCCACCTCGGCGGCCGCGGTGCGGGCCAGCGCCCGCTGGCGGCGGATGCGACGCCGCTCCCGCTCGCTCATGCCACCCCAGATTCCGAACTTCTCACCGTTGGCCAGCGCATACTCGAGGCAGTCCTCGCGCACCACGCACCCTCGACAGACGTCCTTGGCCTCTCGGGTGGAAGCGCCGCGCTCCGGAAAGAACAGGTCGGGATCGACACCGAGGCAGTTTGCGTACTGCTGCCAGGTTCGTTCCTGCTCACCCCACGGTGCCGCCGGGAGATCAAACATCTCAGCCATCCTCATACCCCTCCCCGATTGGGAGCCCGACTCCCGGAAACCGCCCCGTCGGGTGTTACCGATACGTGACGAATCTCGCCACTGGAATTACAACGGTGTGATCATGGCCTGCGCGGCCGGTTCCCGCAACCCCGGAATCCAAGAAATCCCAGGGGCAACCACGGAGCGTGGTCGTCACATTCGGCCGGGTTCGGGCCGCTCACCCCGCCCGCCGGCGGCGTCTCGCTCCCCTTCGGCCCCGTGCGAAACTCGACCATGGACCTGGTCCCCGCCCGTGCCGACATCACCACCCTGCCGGTCGACGCCATCGTCAACGCCGCCAACCACCGGCTGCTCGGTGGCGGCGGAGTCGACGGCGCCATCCACGCTGCGGCGGGCCCGGGTCTCCTGGCCGAGTGCCGGACCCTGGGCGGGTGCGCCACCGGTGAGGCGAAGGCCACGAGCGGCCACGAGCTCCCGGCCCGCTGGATCATCCACACCGTCGGCCCGATCTGGCGTGGCGGCGGTCACGCCGAGCCGGACCGGCTGGCGTCCTGTTACCGATCCAGCCTCGCCGTCGCCGCCGATCTGGGCGCTCGAACCGTCGCGATCCCTGCAATTTCAACGGGTGTCTACGGGTACCCGCCCGAGCTGGCCGCCCGCGTCGCCATCTCGACCTTGCACGACCTGGCCCCGGCCTCGCCGGTGGACCGGGTGACCCTGGTGGCGTTCGACGCCGCCACGCTCTCTCGCTACCAGCAGCTGCTCAGCGACCGGTGATGAGCGAGCGCTTGTGGTCGAGGAAATCGACCAACACGTAGTCACCCAGGGTTTCCGGCGTGGTGAAGAAGGCGCGGCCCCGGTTCATCTCGGTCAATTTCTCGATGAACGCCCGTAGGTATCCGTTGGGATCCAGCATGAAGGTGTTGATCCGCACGCCCTCGCGGGTCAGGCGTCCCACCTCGAGCAGCGTGGCATCGACGGTCTCGCGGATCGGCGGGTAGTGGAATTCGGGCGCACCGGCCCGATTGAGGTGCGCCGTGGGTTCACCATCCGTGATCATGATGATCTGCTTCGTGCCGGTCTCACGGGACAACATGCGCCGGGCGAGCATGAACGCGTGCTGCATGTTGGTGCCGTAGTTGAGGTCCCACGACACCTCGGGAAGCTCTCGGGGGTCGATCTCACGGGCCAGCTCGCCGAACCCGATGACCCCGAGGAAGTCACGGGGGAACTGGGACGAGATCAGCGAGTGCAACGCCATCGCCACCTTCTTGGCCGGAAGGAAGTTGTCGCGAATCGGCATCGACATCGACAGGTCCAGCAACAGCACGGTGCTGGATCGCACGACGTGCTCGGTGCGCTCGATCTCGAAGTCGTCGGGATGCAGGGAGATCGGGCCCCCCGCGTCGGCTCCCTCGGCGGCCCGGCGCCGCACCGCGTTGCGCAGGGTCTTCTCGATCTGAAGGTTGAAAGGATCACCGAACTCGTACGGTTTGGTCTGGAAGTTGCGTTCGTGGCCCACGCCGGAACGGGCCAGATCGTGGCCTCCCAGCCGGTCGAGCGACAGGCCCTCGAAGAGCTCGGACAACGCGTGTTGGCCCAGTCGCCGGATGGCGCGGGGGGTCAGCTCGAGCTGTCCTTCCCTGTTCTGCACGAGGCCGGCGTCCTCGAGCATCTGCGCCAGCTCGGAGAGCCGGTCGATCGACTCGGCGGCCTCGGATCCCAGCAGCTCGCGCACGCGGTCGGTGTCCACCTCGGCGAGCGCGCCGGGTTGCGTCACGCCGCGCAGCATCTGCTCGAGCTGGTCCAGCTCGCCGAGCTCCTCGAACAGGCTGGCCGCCGCAGCGAGATCGAGCGGGTCGGACCCCGACAGGTCGAAGCTGCGATCCCAGCCCATCTGCGGGAACGCCTGGCGAAGGTTCTGGCCCAACCGATCGGCCTCGAAGGCCAGATCCATGTCGTCGAGCAGAGACTCGGCCAGCTGCTGGAGCTGGGCCCGCTGCTCCGGGGTCATCGAGTTGAGCATCGCCTGCATGGCCGCCATTCGCTGGGCCATGATCTCGAGGAGCTCGTCCAGCGTCTGCGGGTTTTCGGGGAAGAAGTCGCCGTACCGCTCCATGAACCCTTCGAAGTCGGGTTCCTCGCCCCGCTCGCGCTGCTCGAGCATCTGGTTGAGCTCGGCCATCATGTCCTTCATGCGGGCCATGTCCTCGGGGGACGTGTTCTCCATCGAGCCGGACATGTCGTCGAACCAGCTCTGGGCCAGTTGCTGCCGCAGCCGGTCGACCAGATCGTCGAAACGCTGACCGGCGTCGTCGGAGGTGAAGTCGTAGTCCTGCAGCGTCTTGACCTTGCCGGCCAGATCGTTGGGCAGCAGTTCCAGTCGCATCTGATTCTCGACGGCGGCCTGCTCCACCACCTCGCGCCGCCGATCGTCCTCGGCTGCGGCGGCCCGCTCGGCCAGGTCGCCCAGCGCCTGCTGCTCGTCGGCGACGATCTCGGACAGCTCCTGGGCCAGCTCGTCGTAGACCCCGCCGAGGTCGCCCTGCTCGAGCCGCTCCTCGCGCGCCTCACGCAACCGGTCGAGGAGGTCTCGGATCCCGTCGACGCGTCGGCCGGACTCGTCGTCGAACCCTCCCTGCATCAGCCGACGGAGGGCTGCGTTGATGTCGCCGTGGTAGAGGAGGTCGTCGGTGATCCGTTCGAGCAGACCCTCGGCGTCCATCTCGAACCCGACCTGGGTGCCATCCCAGCGGGAGTAGGAGAACCGGCTGGACCCGCGCTCGGCCGAGCGCCGACGGTGCCGGCGCTGCGGCACGACTACTGCCGCCCCTGGTACACGGCTCGGCCGGCGACAGCGTGTTTGTTGAGCCGCTTGGAGAGGTGGAGCCCCTCGAGGATGAACTCGACCGCAGCGGCGACATCGGCCGGGGACTCGGAGCCGTCGGTGAGCGAGCCCACCGGTTCGGCCAGCGCCGGGACCTGGCCCAGCAGGGCGGCCAGATCGTTGGAGGGGACGTCCTGGCCCGCGTCGATCGACAGCTCCTGGCCGCCGAACGCCTCGAGCACGGCGGGGAGTTGGGTGGGATCGACCGTGTCCTTGAAGACCGTGAGCACCGCCGCCTTGACGAGATGCTCGAGGATCTGGGCATCGCGACCCTCTTCGAGCGACTCGATCTCGACCTTGCCGGCCGTGGACGACGCCAACGAGTCGAGATCGCTGATGCGGGGGGAGACCCGGGCGTCGCCGGCCCGCAGCCCGCGGCGGACGGCGCTGGCGGCCAGCGTCTCCAGGTTGGCGACGGTCAGACGCACCGACACGCCGGACCGCTGGTTGACCTTGGGGCTCTCCCGGGCCAGCTGACTCAGCTCGCACACGATGTCGACCATGTACTCGGGCATGGAGACCGACACGTCGTCGATGTCGAAGTCCCGGGCCTCCTGCAGCGCGATCTCGGCCTCGGTGTCGACGTCGAGGGGATAGTGGGTGCGGATCTGGGCGCCGAACCGGTCCTTGAGGGGTGTGATGAGCCGGCCTCGATTGGTGTAGTCCTCGGGGTTGGCCGATGCGAACAGCATGACGTCCAGGGGGAGCCGCAGCTTGTACCCGCGGATCTGGACGTCGCGTTCCTCGAGCACGTTGAGCAGGCCGACCTGGATCCGCTCGGCCAGGTCGGGGAGCTCGTTGATAGCGAAGATCCCGCGGTTGGTCCGGGGGACCAAGCCGTAGTGGATTGTGAGCTCGTCGGACAGGTACCGGCCCTCGGCCACCTTGATGGGGTCCACTTCACCGATCAGATCGGCGATCGACGTGTCGGGCGTCGCCAGCTTCTCGCTGTACCGCTCGTCCTGGTGCACCCAGTCGATCGGGGTGTCGTCGCCCATCTCGTCGACCAGCGATTTCGCCGCGCTGGACACCGGAGCGTACGGGTCGTCGTTGATTTCGGACCCGGCGACGATGGGCATCCACTCGTCGAGGAGTCCGGTGAGCGAGCGGATCATGCGGGTCTTTGCCTGACCCCGCTCGCCGAGGAACACCACGTCGTGGCCGGCCAACACCGCGTTCTCGAGCTGCGGCAGCACGGTGTCGTCGTAGCCCAACACCCGGTCGACGAGGGGTTCGCCGGCGCGCACCTTGCGGACGGCGTTCCGGCGGATCTCCTCCTTGACGGGCAGCGACTCCCAGCCGCTGGCCCTCAGGGCTCCCAGAGTGGACGGTCGAGGCGACATGCGCCGCAGGGTAGCCCCGTTCTCGGTCATCGACTCCTCGCTCCCCGGTGTGGTTCGGCGATGGGACGGATCGGGATCGAGCGTCCGCGAGTAGGTTCGGCCCGATGGATCTGGGAGGAGCGTGGCGGGCCGCCATCGCCGACGACGACCTTCGCCGGATCTACGCGGAGCCCGCCCATGACGACGGCGACTGGATCCCCATCCAGGTCCCCGGCCATTGGCAGTCGACACCGGCCTTCTCCACCTGTGACGGACCGGTGCTCCATCGCCGTTCGTTCAGCACCGACGGTCTCGAAGCGGGTCAGCGCGCGTGGCTCGAGTTCGACGGCGTCTTCTACCAGAGCGACGTGTACCTCGACGACGCCTATCTGGGCGACACCGAGGGCTACTTCTTCCCCCATCGATTCGAGATCACCGACCAGGTCCACGAACGCGACGACCACGTTCTGGCCGTCGAGGTCGCCAGCTCACCTCCGTCGGACCTCACTGCCAAGCGGAGCATCACCGGCGTCTTCGACCACTGGGACGCCATGGACCCGGTACCCAACGCCGGCGGGATCTGGAGACCCGTGCGGATCGTCACCACCGGCCCCGTCCGCATCCATCACTTCCGCTGCGTGTGCAGCGACGCGTCACCGGACCGGGCCACGGTCGCGGTCCGTGCGGTGCTCGGCGCGGCCGACGCCACCGACGTCGAGGTGTGCACGACGCTGCGCCGGCCGTCCGGCGAGACCGAGCGCCGCCAGGAGATCCACCACCTTGCCGCGGGAGAGAACCGCGTCGCATGGGAGATCGCGGTCGAGGACCCCGCCCTCTGGTGGCCGCATCGCCTCGGTGTGCCGCACCTCCATCACATCGACGTGGCCGTCAGAGAGGTCGGCGGTCCGGTCTCGGATCGGCGCTATCGCCGGATCGGTCTGCGATCGGTCGAGTTGCACGACTGGATCGCCACGGTGAACGGCGAGCGCCTCTTCCTCAAGGGGGCCCACCAGGGGCCCACGCGGCACTTCCTCGCCGACGCCTCTCGAGACGAGTTCCGGCGCGACGTCGACCTGGCGGTCGACTGCGGGCTGGACTTCCTCCGAGTCCACGGCCACGTGAGCCGGCCCGAGTTCTACGAAGCGGCCGACGAGGCCGGCCTGCTGCTGTGGCAGGACTTCCCCCTGCAATGGGGCTACGCCCGACAGGTCCTGAAACAGGCCCGCCGCCAGGCCAGGGAACTGGTCGACCTGCTGGGCCACCACGCGTCGATCGCCATCTGGTGTGGCCACGACGAACCCGTCACCATCGAGGCGTCCCCCCACTCGGAGGCCGATCCGCTGGAGCGGACCGGCAGCCTGGCCCGGACGGTGCTGGCCCAACAGCTCCCGACGTGGAACCGCACCCGACTCGACACCTCGGTGCGCCGGGTCATCGCCAAGTCCGACGGCAGCCGCCCGGTCATCCCCCACTCCGGCGTCTTCCCCCACCCACCCCAGCTCGACGGCACCGACAGTCACCTCTGGTACGGCTGGTACTACGGCGACGAGCGCGACCTGGCCCGCACCCTGTCCCTGATCCCGAGGCTCGGACGGTTCGTCGGCGCGTTCGGCGCCCAGGCGGTGCCCCACGACGCCGACTTCTGCGCCCCCGAGCGATGGCCCGACCTGGACTGGGACCACCTCGGCCGACGCCACTCGCTCCAACGCGTGGTGTTCGACCGGACCGTCCCCCCAGCGTGGTTCGCGACCTTCGCCGAGTGGACCGACGCCACGCAGCGTTACCAGGCCACGCTGATCCGGCGGCAGGTCGAGACACTGCGCCGGCTGAAGTACCGGCCGACGGGCGGGTTCGCACTGTTCACGTTCGCGGACACCGACCCGGCGGTCAGCTGGTCGGTCCTCGACCACGAGCGCCGACCGAAGCGAGGCTTCGCCGCCCTGCAGGCCGCGTGCGCTCCCGTCATCGTCGTGGCCGACCGGATGCCCGCCACCCTCTGGTCCGGCCAGCTGCTCGCCCTCGACGTCCACGTCGTCAGCGATGCGCGAGCGGATCTGGTCGACGCCGAGGTCACGGCGCGACTGACCTGGCCGGGCGGCGACGCTTCCTTCGGATGGGGAGGCGCAGTGCCCGCCGATTCGTGCGAGCGAGTCGGTAGCATCGAGCTACCAGTCCCGGACATCGAAGGGCATCTGCTGCTCGACCTCGAGCTCTCTGCCGGCGATGTCAGCGCCTCGAACCGCTACCGGGCGGCCGTCAGCCCCACTCCCTGAGAACTGGGCGGCGCCCGGAGCGGATCGCTAGGTTCCAACGGCACGGAAAGCCCGGGAAACCACTGGGGAGACACGTATGACCACCACCACTCCTCCGCCCAGAGGGGTTCAGCCCGTCCGGCCCCGCACCGCACGCCGGTGGCCGTGGCCGCTCAGCCTGTACCAGTCGGCGGTGGGCAAGAAGTGGGTCATGGCGGTCACCGGGCTGGGCCTGGTGGGGTTCGTCGTGGTCCACATGATCGGCAACCTCCATCTCTACGAGGGGCCCCGCCAGATCGCCGAGTACGCCGAGGCGCTCCGAGATCTCGGCGGCCATCTGGTGCCCCGCACCCTCGTGCTCTGGATCTTCCGGATCGGGCTCATCGCCATGTTCGGGCTCCACATCCACGCCGCCTACTCGCTCCGGGCCCTGAGCGGGAAGACCAGCACGCGATCGACCCGGTCACCGGCAACAAGAAGTACGCCACAAAGCAGGACTTCATCGCCGCCAACTTCGCCTCCCGGACGATGCGCTGGACCGGCCCGATCATCGCCCTGTACCTGCTCTACCACTTGGCCGACCTCACCTGGGGAACGCTCCGCCCACCGCCGACGACTGGGTCCGCGGTGACCCGTACCACAACGTGGTCATCAGCCTCGGCAACCCGGTCGTCGCCGTCGTTCTACGCCGCCGCCACCATCGCCCTGGTCATCCACCTGTACCACGGCGTGTTCAGCATGTTCCAGAGCCTCGGGGTCAACAATCCCAAGATCAATCGCTGGAAACGGAGCATCTCGGTGGGCGTCGCCGGCATCCTGTTGGTCGGGAACCTCAGCTTCCCGATCATGGTGCAGGCCGGCCTCATCAACGAGGACAACCGCACCACCCCGATTCCCCCCGAGGAGACCGAACAGGTCGAGGAGGCTTCCGAATGACGCTCGCACTCGACTCCAAGGTCCCGGGCGGCGACATCGCCGAGCGGTGGACCAACCACAAGTTCGACATGAAGCTGGTCAACCCGGCCAACAAGCGCAAGTTCGAGGTCATCGTGGTGGGGACGGGCCTGGCCGGCGCGTCGGCCGCGGCCTCGCTGGGTGAGATGGGCTACAACGTCAAGGTCTTCACGTACCACGACTCGCCGCGGCGGGCGCACTCCATCGCGGCGCAGGGCGGGATCAACGCCGCCAAGAACTACCAGAACGACGGCGACAGCATCTACCGGCTGTTCTACGACACCGTGAAGGGCGGCGACTACCGCAGTCGCGAGTCCAACGTGTACCGGCTGGCCGAGGTGTCGGTCGACATCATCGACCAGTGCGTCGCGCAGGGTGTCCCCTTCGGCCGTGAGTACGGCGGTCTGCTGGCCAACCGCTCGTTCGGCGGCGCCCAGGTGTCCCGCACCTTCTACGCCCGGGGCCAGACCGGACAGCAGCTGCTGCTGGGGGCCTACCAGGCCCTGGCCCGCCAGATCGACGCCGGCACCTGCACGCTCTACAACCGCACCGAGATGCTCGACCTCGTCGTCAAGGACGGCGTGGCCTGCGGCATCGTCACCCGTGACCTCAGCACCGGCGAGGTCGCCGCGCACAGCGCCCACGCCGTCGTGCTGGCAACCGGCGGCTACGGCAACGTGTACTACCTGTCGACCAACGCCATGGCGTGCAACGCCACCGCCGCGTGGCGGGCGCACCGCAAGGGAGCGGCATTCGCCAATCCCTGCTTCACGCAGATCCATCCCACCTGCATCCCCGCCAGCGACGAGTTCCAGTCCAAGCTCACGCTGATGTCCGAGTCGCTCCGCAACGACGGGCGCATCTGGGTACCACGGAGCCGGGACGAGACCCGGGCTGCGGGCGACATCCCCGAGGACGAGCGCTACTACTACCTCGAGGAGCGCTATCCGGCGTTCGGCAACCTGGTCCCCCGTGACGTGGCGTCACGCAACGCCAAGACCGTGGTCGACGACGGGCCAGGGTGTCGGAGAGCTCAAGAACGGCGTCTACCTCGACTTCGCCGAAGCCATCGGCCGCAGCGGTCGCGACGCCATCGAGGCCCGCTACGGGAACCTCTTCCAGATGTACGAGCGCATCACCGGCGAGGACCCCTACTCGGTCCCCATGCGCATCTTCCCCGCTACCCACTACACCATGGGCGGACTGTGGGTCGACTACGAGCTGCAGACGACCGTCCCGGGCTTGTTCGCACTGGGCGAGGCCAACTTCAGCGACCACGGCGCCAACCGCCTGGGCGCGTCGGCCCTCATGCAGGGACTGGCCGACGGCTACTTCGTGGCGCCGTACACGGTCAGCAACTACCTCTCCGGACTGCTGGGCCACGACCCGGTGCCCACCGACGATCCGGCCTTCACCCTCGAGGTCGCCGCCGTCGCCGACCGGACCCGCCACTGGCTCAACGTCGGCGGCACGAAGTCGGTCGACCACTACCACCGGGAGCTGGGCAAGATCATCTGGGACTACTGCGGCATGGCCCGCAATCGAGCAGGCCTCGAGAAGGCACTGGGCGAGATCCCGGCGCTGCGGGACGAGTTCCGCAAGAACGTCCGGGTCCTGGGCGACGATCAGTCGCTCAACCAGTCGCTGGAGAAGGTGGGCCGTGTCGACGACTTCATGGAGCTGGCCGAGCTGAAGGTCCGCGATGCGCTGCACCGTGAGGAATCCTGCGGCGGCCACTTCCGCGAGGAACACAAGGACGAAGAGGGCGAAGCCAAACGCGACGACGAGAACTTCAAGTACGTCGCCGCCTGGGAATGGAAGGGCCCGGACCAGCCCCAGGAGCTCAACAAGGAAGATCTCGACTTCGAGTACGTCGAGCTCAGTACTCGGTCGTACAAGTAGGAGACGGCATGAAGACGCTCAACCTCAAACTCCGCATCTGGCGCCAGGACGGACCCGATGCCACCGGGCGATTCGAGGACTACGCCGCCGACGGCATCAGCGAGGAAGCCTCGTTCCTGGAGATGCTCGACATCGTCAACGAGCGGCTGACCGACGAGGGCAAGGAGCCCTTCACCTTCGACCACGACTGCCGCGAGGGGATCTGCGGCACCTGCGGCGTCATGATCAACGGCAAGGCGCACGGCCCCGAGAAGGCCACCGCCACCTGCCAGTTGCACATGCGCAAGTTCGACGACGGTGACGAGATCGTCATCGAACCGTGGCGAGCCACGTCGTTCCCGATCATCAAGGATCTGATGGTCGACCGGTCGCCACTGGATCGCATCATCGAGGCCGGCGGCTACATCTCGGTGCGCACCGGCAGCGCGCCCGAGGCCAATCTGCGTCCGGTGCCACCGGACGCAGCGGAGTCGGCCATGGACGCCGCCGCCTGTATCGGCTGTGGCGCCTGCGTGGCGGTCTGTCCCAACAGCGCGGCGCAGCTGTTCACGTCGGCCAAGCTCGAGCAGTTGAACCTGCTCCCGCAGGGCCAGCCCGAGCGCTGGCAGCGCACCGTCAACATGGTCGAGACCATGGAGGAGTTCTTCGGGTTCTGCACCAACCACGGTGAGTGCACCGAGGCGTGCCCCAAGGAGATCCCGCTGGACTTCATCGCCTACCTCAACCGCGACTACATCAAGGCGTCGATCAAGAACCGGGTGCTGAGCGGGCAATAGGACCGCTGGCAGGGGCGCAGACGTCCGAACCGCCGGCGCCTCCTCAGACCACCCAGTCCAGGACGCCCAACAGGAGGTACCAGGCAACACCGCCAGCGATCAGCGCCGCCGACAACGCAGCGGGGCGCACTCCGGGAGCTTCGAGACCCTCGGACGTCTGCACATCGGATCCGGGAGACGGATGGGACGATCCGGTGGGGGGATGGGATGCAATCGCCATGCAGGGATCATGCCCTGCCGTGACCGCGATGTCTGTGCGCCCCGACACACAACGCAGCATCTATCCTGCTCCGGTGCTCGCACAGGCCATCCCTCAGTTCATTCGCGGCTTCCTCATGGGCTCCGCCGACATCGTCCCGGGCGTCTCGGGCGGTACCGTCGCGCTGGTCGTCGGGATCTACGAGCGCCTGATCCACTCCATTCGCCAGGGAGCGGCCGCGCTGGGCCGGCTGGTCCGAGCCGACGGGGCGGGTGCGGTGGAGAAGCTCAAGACGGTCGAGTGGGCGTTCCTCATCCCGCTGGGGGTCGGGGTTCTCACGGCCGTCGCCGTGCTCTCGTCGGTGGTCGGCGATCTGCTGGACGAGCGTCCGGTGGAGATGGCCGGGCTGTTCTTCGGGCTGATCGTCGGGTCCACCGTGATCGCCTGGCACCTCCTGCGCTCGCCGCAGTCGTACCACGCCCTCATCGCGGTGGCCGTGGCCGTCGTGGCCTTCGTCGGTCTCGGACTCCGCGGTGGTGGCGTCGACGAGGAGTCGGTCTCGCAAGCGAGCAACCCCGCGTTCCTGGCGTTCTTCCTGGCCGGCGCCATCGCGATCTGCGCCATGATCCTCCCCGGGGTCTCCGGCTCATTCCTGCTGGTGATGCTCGGGATGTACGAGCCGGTCCTCGACGCCATCTCCGATCGGGACCTGGGCTCGATCCTGGTCTTCGGAGGAGGCTGCATCATCGGCCTGGCGCTGTTCTCCACGCTGCTCGATCGACTCCTCGCCTCGAACCACGACGAGGTCCTGGCGGCTCTGATCGGGCTCATGCTGGGATCACTCCGGGTGCTCTGGCCGTGGCCCGGCGGCATCGACACGACCGAGCTGGCCAGCCCCACCGATCCGGTGCTCGTCCCCGTCGTGCTGGCCGTGGTGTCCGCTGTCCTGGTCGTCGTGGTGGGTCGCGTCGGGATCAGTCGTGAGGCGGCCCGGCCGCCGGCTGAGGCTGGTTGAACTCGATCCAGCCCACCCCCTGACGGCCATCGCTCGCGACGACCCGGATCGACCCTCGAGGGAACCGTGACGTCGACCCGTCCTCCGAGGTGAGGAGCACCGGTGCCCAGCCGATCGGGCTGACGTCCAGGTGGAGCTCGCCGATGGTCACCGTGACCTCCTCGGGGAATCCGTGGTCTCCCAGAGGTGCGTGGTCGATCCGGCAGGCCACGGTGGGTTCGACCGGGCCGTCCGGTGCGGCCGTGTAGCCGATCGCCCAACTCGCGCCGGGGTGTTGGACCGAGGCGTGGAACCGGGTGCCGTCCTGGAGCCAGCCCGAGATCCAGCACCACCCGAATACCCACCAGTCCCGGACGCCCCACGAGTGGTCGCGCTGACCCACGGCCTCGATCTCGAGTCGCTCGTCGCCCACCAGCACCTCACCGTGCACGGTGCAGGAGATCTCGTAGCGCGTCGTCAGCGGGTAGGCGAAGGTCAGGCCCCGATCGGTCTCCCACTCCAGGTCGAACCCCAGGGCGATCCGCTCGCCTCGGAGATCGCCGTACGCCGACTCGGGTCGGTCGAGCGCCACACCGAAGGCCTCGAGCCCGACGGTGACGTGGTCGAGCGGGGTCTCGACGATGTGGTCGGCCCAGAGCCCCTCGGCGCGCAGCTTGACCGAGCCGCCGCCCGAAGGGACCGGGACGTCGTGATCGATCACGGCGACCAACGGGTGCTCGGCTGCGGGTCGGACCAGGTACGCCCAGTACCACAAGGTCTTCAGGTTGGGGGAGAGCCCCACCCGGACGTATCCCGCCGTCGCCCCGTCGGTCGTGACGAAGTCGTAGTACCAGGATTCACCCCACAGCCGCTCGCCGCCAGGTGAGTGGCGGCCCTCGTCGGCGGGATCCGGCGCGAGGTTCGGGAGGTCGGGGTCGGCCATCGTCGGGCACGTTACCGTGGGGCCCGTGCCCGAGCTTCCCGAACTGCAGGCGCATGCGGAACGGCTCTCCGAGGGTTTCGCCGGAACGGTGCTGCAGCGGTTGGAACCGATCTCCCTCAATGCGCTCAAGACGTTCGACCCGTCGCCGGACGCCGCTCGCGGCGAGAAGCTGCGGGGGGTGACCCGACGGGGGAAGTACCTGTTGCTCGACTTCGGCGACACGACCCATGTGACCCACCTGATGCACGGCGGCCGGCTGCGACCCGACGCGAAGAAGTCGCGTCGGCCTCGAGGGGGTGTCGCCCGCTGGCGGTTCGAGGATGACCGGGCGCTCCTCCTCAGCGAGGCCGGCACCGAGCGTCGCGCCGGCGTCTGGGTGGCATCCGGCGACCCGACGACCCAGGAGCCGCTGGTCGACCTCGGGCCCGATGCGGACCGCATCACCGACGAGCAGCTGGCCGAGGCCCTGGGCGCCACGAAGGGGCGGCTGCACGGATTCCTCCGCCGGCAGGGCAACCTGGCCGGCGTCGGGCGTCGCCTGGCCAACGAGGTCTGCTTCGCAGCACGACTCTCCCCGTTCGCCACCACCACCTCGCTCGACGACGACGAGGTGGCGCGATTGCGGGCTGCCCTGCACGAGGTGATCGCCGATTCCCTCGCGTGGGAGCGCACGCAGAACGAGATGGTCAAGGTGGCCGACAAACCCGGCCGGGTGCACGGTCGGGCGGGCGAGCCCATCGACGAGTTCGACGACGTGGTGCGCACCGTGGCGTACCGGTCCTACACCGTGTACTACTGCCCGGCGGCGCAGACCGGCGGCAAGATCCTGGCCGACAACACGACCAGCAAGTTCCTCAAGTAGGGCCGACGCTCCGAACTACCCCCGAGAAAGGGTCGGTATCCGGACCTTCTTGACGGAATTTCGGCCAGGGGAGGGTCAGAAGGCCTCGTCGACCTTGCGGAGCTCCTCGCTGAGCCAGGCGCTGACCGGCACGGCTCCGGCCGGGTCGTAGTGCAACCCGTCGTCGCGGATCGGCTGCCCGGCCACCTCGGCGACACAGTCGTCGGGACAGAGCCATGCCGACAGGTCCACCACTGCGACCCGGTCGGGGAATCGTTCGGCGATGTCACCCAGGAGGTCGTTGAAGTGATCGAGCGCGGCTCGACCCTCGAGCGTCCATTGCGGCGGTGAGAACTCGCCGTCACGTTCTCCGGGCGGGACGGTCACGAACGCCACCGGGCGATCCGGGGTGGCCAACAGCTCGACCACATCCTCGAGCGCATCGACGACGAGGGCGTCGTGCTCCGGTGTCCCCACCTCGACCCAGCGTCCGTCGACCTTCCGGTCGAACACCTCCCAGACCCCGACGTGCACGGCGATGACATCGGGCGAATACCGGGTGAGCGGCTCGGGCCAGACGACGCGCCAGTCGGCGCATCGCGACTCGGCCTCGAACACCTCACCTTCGGCTCGACGCGGCAGTTGCACCAGCTCGCAGAACTCCGACCCGCGGTTCCAGACCAGGACGAGATCGTCGGCCGACGGCGTGAACCCCCGGGTGGGATCGCCGTACCAGCCGTAGCCCAGACTCCACGCCACCGAGTCGCCCAGCAACATCACTTCGGTGACATCGCGTTGGGCCGAAGCGATCGCCGTGATCTGCTGGGTGGCCAGCTCGGCGACGTCGCGCGGCGACGACAACGCATCGATGTCGACGACCGTACGACCCTCGCTGGTGGCCAGCCGGCGCACGATCGACCCGTAGCGGGCCAGCGCCGAGCGCGGCGTCGCGTCGTCCGAGCCGGGAATGGCCACGACCGTGGGCATGCCGTCGGGCACCAGGAGGTCGAGCTCGACGAACGCCGATTCGACCGCGGCCATGTCGATCCGGGTCACGTAACCGAACGGGTCGTCCTCCTGATCGCTCAGATCGGGGACCTGCGCCGTGGCCACGACGACGACATCGGCCTCAGCGATGGCGTCGCGCTCCAACCCGGCGCCGTCATCGCCGTCTTGACACTCCACCACATCCGCCACCTCGGCCGTCTCCGCTTCGACCACCGCATGCGGGCAGAAGGCACCGGGCAGCCCGGTGATCCGCACGTCGACGTCACCGACGGACAGCTCGGTGGGACGGGGAGCCAGGCGACCGACCGCGTCGTCACCCACGACGACCACCTCGAGCGGACCGACCGGCACGGTGGAGCCCGGCCCCGAGGGTTCGGGGGCAGCAGCGGACGCAAGGGGACCGGTCGACCCTGCGGCCAGGGGAACCGACGGCGGTTCGGCCCGCGCCAGCAGATCGGCCTCGTAGCGGTCGGCGAACGACGGTTCGGCGTTGGCGGTGACCCACACGGTCACCACGATCAAGGGGATCAGGGCTGCGACCATCGCCAGCTGGGGACGCACCTCGCCGATGGGAAGGGAGAAGGCCCGTCCCTCACGGACCGGCTGCTCGACCAAAACGAACGACGCGGTGGCGACCGCCAGCGTGAGGACGACCCGGGTGACGAACAACAGCACCTCGTTGCCGATCAGGTCGCTGTCGATCACGTTCTGCACCAGCAGGTGCCACAGATAGACGCCGTAGGAAATCCGTCCGAGCCAGACCAGCGGCCCGACCGACAGCACCCGGCGGACCGGCCCTTCGACCATGGCGGCAACCGCCACGAGGGCAACCGCCTCGGCGTGGAGTGCGGAGCCGCCGGCGATGCGTTGCGGGGTGGGGATGTCGACCACCCACACGACCAGCAGGCCGATGAAGGCCACGGCACCGGTCAGAGAGAGCGTCCGGGGTGCGATGGCGTCGAGCGGCCAACGGTGCAGCGCTGCCGCCAGGGCCGCTCCCAGGAGCACCGCCGTGAGCCTGGTGTCGGTCCCGAAGTAGAGCCTGCTCTCGGTAGCGCCGCCGGCCCAGAGCACGTAGGCCCACACGGCGGAGGCCGTCGCCCCGATCACCGCCACGGCGAAGACACCGGTGACCACCCGGTCCGGTCCGTGCCGGAACGAGACCCGGGCCCGCCGACGCCGGAAGAACATCGCCACGCCCGCAACGACGAGGGGCCACACCAGATAGAACTGTTCCTCGATCGCCAGCGACCAGGTGTGGCGCAGCGGTGACGGCTCGGCGAAGGGGGCGAAGTAGCTCACCCCGGACACGACCTGCTCCCAGTTGGCGACGTAGAAGACCGTGGCCAGGATCTCGCGCCGCATCTGCTCCAGCTGGGACGCCTCGGCCGAGACCGTCACGAACACGATCACGGCCGCGAGGTAGACGAACAGGGCCGGAAGGAGGCGCCGGGCACGCCGGGACCAGAAGTGACCCAGGCCGATCGGGCCCGAGACCGCCTCGCGCAAGAGCAGTCGCGTGATCAGGAATCCGGACAGGACGAAGAACGCATCGACGCCCAGATACCCACCGGGGAGCACGTCACGGGAGAAGTGGAAGACGACGACCGCCGCGACGGCCACACCCCGGAGCCCATCCAGGCCCGGGAGGTACCCGCCGTCGGCGGAAGTCGCCGATCGCGCCAAGTGTGCCCGCCTCACGCCGCCCGCCCGTTCATCGAGATCGGACGTCCCACCGGTCGAGAATCTCCGGGCCCAACCACTCGTGGGCCACCTCGGTCGCCGTGTCCCAGGAGAAGTGGACGCCGTCGGGTCGAAGCCGCGCGTCGTCGCGGTCGGCGATCCATTGGTCGAGCGCGGCAATCACAATACGATCGTCGGCAGTAGCGACCCTGGATTGCAGGGAACGGAAGGCCTCCATGCGGGCCGGATCGTACTCGGGATGAGGGCCCCCTCCGCCCGCCGTTTCGATCCGGGGAGCTCCGACGTCGGGATTGGTGACGTAGACCACCATCTCGACCACCTCGAGCAGGCCGTCACTGACCCGGGTGAGCTGGTCCAGGAGCGCCGTCTCCAGCTCCGGGTCGGTCACGGCGAGGAACGGCCCACCGTCGACGAGCTGCTGATCGGTGACCTCCCAAGCCCCGAGCTGGATCACAGCGACGTCGGCCTGATGGTCAGCCGCGCGGATCGGCCATTCGATGGCGGGGTCCCCGCAATCGCCGACCTTCTCGTCGACGGCACCCTCGAAGACGCGAGCGTGCACCGGAAGCAGGCCGCACCCGAGCGCCGAGCTCCCGTCGGCCGGGACGGCCAGTTCGGTCGCCAGCGCCCACGACGCCAGGCCCAGACCAGTGATGAGTGAGGTCGAATCACCGAACACGGCGACCCGTGGCGGTGGCTCCTGGACCTCGCCGAGGACGACCGCGTCGGCCGGCGGGGCCGGTGAGGGCTGGGACGGGTCGCCGGACTGAGCCTCGACGTCACCCCCCGCTCCGTCGCCCGGAGGATCGGGGGCCGCGGTCGTCGCCGGGGCGGCCGCTTCGCCGACGGGCGGTTCGGCGGCGACCGGCTGGGCGCCGGTGCGGATCAGGCGGTCGAACTCCGCTTGCGCAGCCTCGAAGTCGAGCGAGGCCGGGTCGTCCGGTCCGTTCGCCGAGACGACGAGCAGCACTGCGGCCACGATCACACCGGCGGGGAACAGTGCCAACGAGCGACGCCGCTGCTCGGGAGCCAGCTTCCGGACCGGCTGCTCGACGAACCGGTACGAGGCGGCCGCCAGCGGGATCGTGAGGGCCAGGACGAGCACGAACCGGGCCCACGGCCCCAGCCCGGTCGACTGCTCCAGCCACAGCACGATGGGCCAGTGGATCAGGTAGGCGCCGTACGAGAGGACGCCCAGACGAACGGCGGGCCGCACCGAGAACACGCGGCGGATCGGCCCTCCCTCGGCCAGCGCCGCCATGATGACCACGGCGGTCAGGCCGGCATGGAGCGTCAACCCCCCGCGGTACAGCCAGGCGTCGGCGGCACCGGCGGTGAACCACATCCAGCCCAATCCGGCGAGGGCTGCCAGGCCGGCGAGGGTCAGCCCGGTCGACGAGCGGGGCGTCCTCGTCCCCGACCGCGACCACCACGTGGCCAGGAGCACTCCGACCATCAGCTCGGCCAGACGGGTGTCGGTGCCGAAGTACAGCCGATCGACCGACCGGCCCGCATCGTGCAACACCGCCGGGAGGACCGCGGCAACGGCGGTGGCCAGGGCGACGGCCGGCAGGAGGAACCGACGTCGGGCCATCGCGAGCAGGGCTGCGAAGACGGGCGGGAACAGGAAGTAGAACTGCTCCTCGACCGCCAACGACCAGATGTGGCGCAGCGGCGACGGGCTCTGGAACAGCGCACCGTACGAGTCACCCTCGGCGATGAACCACCAGTTGGCCACGTAGAAGATCGACGCCACCCCGTCGGCACCCAGCCGCGAGATCTGGCTGGGATCACCCCAGAAGGGAGTGGTGAGCCCCACCGCCGCCACCACGACCAGGAGCGCCGGAAGCAACCGACGCATGCGGCGACCCCAGAACGCAACCAGGTCGATCCGCCCGGAGCGACCTCGCTCCTGGAGGAGGAGCGTGGTGATCAGGAACCCCGAGAGCGTGAAGAAGCTGGAGACCCCGAGGAATCCTCCGGGCAGGAGGTCGACGCCGGCGTGGTACCCGACGATCCCGACGAGCGCGAGCGCGCGCAGCCCGTCCAGGGCAGGCTGATAGCCGAGTCGCCCGGCCCCGCGGGTGGCCGGCGACAGGTCGCCGGTGCTGAGCGCCATGCGGGAAAGGCTACTGAGCCGACCACGGCCAGGTCACGATACGGACGGCTCCCCCACGGGGGCCGATCAGATCAGGCCGAGGTCCTTCACGGTGTCGCGCTCCTGAGCCAGCTCGGCCACGGTCGCGTCGAGCTTCGCCTGCGAGAAGTCGTCCAGATCGAGCCCCGGCACGATCGACCACTCGCCGTTGGCCGTGGTGCACGGGAACGACGAGATCAGGCCCTCGGGCACGCCGTAGGACCCGTCGGACGGAACCGCCATGGACACCCAGTCACCGTCGGGCGTACCGAGCGCCCAGTCGTGGACGTGATCGATCGCGGCGTTGGCCGCTGAGGCGGCACTGGAGGAACCGCGGGCCTCGATGATCGCCGCCCCCCGCTGCTGGACCGTGGGGATGAACTCACCCTCGAGCCAGGCCTGATCACCGACCAGCTCGGCCGCATTCTGGCCCTTGACCTCGCAGTGGAACAGGTCGGGATACTGCGTGGCCGAGTGGTTCCCCCAGATGGTCATCCGGGTCACGTCGGACACCGCCGTGCCGGTCTTGGCGGCCAACTGGGCCATGGCCCGGTTGTGGTCGAGTCGAGTCATCGCGGTGAACCGCTGGTCGGGGATCTCGGGTGCGTTGTTCATGGCGATCAGGGCGTTGGTGTTGGCCGGGTTGCCGACCACCAGGATCTTGACGTCGGCGGCCGCCGAGTCCGACAGGGCCTTGCCCTGCACGGTGAAGATGGCGCCGTTGGCCTCGAGCAGCTCCTTGCGCTCCATCCCCTTGGTGCGCGGGCGGGACCCGACCAGCAGCGCGACGTTGGCGCCGTCGAACGCCTGATTCGCATCGTCGGTCACCGTCGTCGAACGGAGGAGGGGAAAGGCACAGTCGTCGAGCTCCATGGTCACGCCACGGCAGGCATCGAGCGCCGGGGTGATCTCGAGCAGCTGCAGCTCGACCGGCTGATCGGGGCCGAGCAGGGCCCCGCTGGCGATGCGGAACAGAAGGGCATAACCGATCTGACCGGCCGCCCCGGTGACGGCGACGCGCACGGGATCCTGCATGGGTGATCATCCTCTCGACGGGTGTTCGGGTGAACCCGCCGAGCCTACCGAGCGCCCGAATCGCCCAACCAGATGGAACGGAGGCGCTCGGGTGCCCATACTGGAGCCCGTGAGCGACCCCGCCGATCCCCACCCGCCGGCGGCGCCGGCCGACCCATCAGCGGCGGCCGACGCGACGGCCCCCGCGCCCCGACCGGGGTCGCGGTGGGGCCGGATCGTCGCCGCGATCCTGGTGAGCGTGCTGGTGGGCGCCGTGACCTTCGTCCTGATGGCGATCGGCGGCGCGTTCTGAGGGGTCCCGGCTCACCAGGAGCCGCCTCGGGAGCGAAGCGCCGGTCGTTGAGGCTCAGAGCTGGAGCGACTTCACCTCGAGGAACTCCTCGAGCCCGAACGGGCCGTTCTCGCGGCCATGGCCCGACTGCTTGTACCCGCCGAACGGCGCCGACAGGTTGAACCCGCCGCCGTTGACGTCGACCTGACCGGTGCGCATCCGGCGAGCGACCGCCAGAGCCCGGTCCTGGTCGCCCGACCACACACCACCGGCGAGGCCGTAGAGCGAGTCGTTGGCGATGCGGACCGCATCGTCGTCATCGTCATAGGGAATGATGCTGAGGACGGGCCCGAAGATCTCCTCCTGGGCGATGGTCATGCTGTTGTCGACGTTGGCGAAGATGGTGGGTGCCACGTAGTACCCCTTGTCCTTGCCCTCGGGGCGGTCGAGGCCTCCGGTGACCAGCGTGGCCCCCTCGTCGATGCCCTTCTGGATGTAGCCCCGCACGCGGTCGTACTGCGCCTGCGAGATCAGCGGTCCCAGGTGCATCCCCTCGACGAACGGGTCGTCGACCGGGGTGGCCTCGGCCGTGGCCTTGGCCAGCTCGACGATCTCGTCGTGGTGCTCGCGCGGCACCAACATGCGCGTGTGCGCGCTGCAGGTCTGTCCCGAGTTGAGGTAGCAGGCGAACACACCCTTCGGCACGACCTCGGCAAAATCGGCGTCGTCCAGGATCACGTTGGCGGACTTGCCGCCCAGTTCGAGGGCCACGCGCTTCACCGTGCCGGCGGCCACCTCGGAGACCCGCTTCCCGGCGCGGGTCGATCCGGTGAAGCTGACCATGTCGACATCGGGGTGCTCGGCGATGCGCTCACCGACGACCGGGCCCTCGCCCGAGACCATGTTGAACACGCCGGCGGGCAGGCCGACTTCGTCGATGACCTCGGCCAGGATGTAGGCGTTGAGCGGCGCGACCTCGCTGGGCTTGAGCACGACCGTGCAGCCCGTCGCCAGCGCCGGAGCGACCTTGCAGGCGATCTGATGGAGGGGGTAGTTCCACGGCGTGATGCAGCCGACGACGCCGACCGGCTCCTTGACCACCAGTGAGTTCCCGATGGTCTCCTCGAACTCGGCCTCGTCGAGCATCGTGGCGAAGTTCTCGAAGTTGCCCACCGGCAGCGCCGCCTGGATCAGCCCGGCCCAGGTGATGGGCATGCCGACCTCGCCTGCGATGGCCTGGGCGATGTCGTCGGAACGGGCCGCGAGACCCTCGTGGATCCGCCGCAGGTACTTGGCCCGCTCGTCCTTGGGCGTCTGCGACCAGCTCTCGAACGCCTGCTTGGCGGCCGCCACGGCGGCGTCGACGTCGGCGGTGACGCCGTTGGGCACCCGCCCGATGACCTCCTCGGTCGACGCGCCGATCACATCGATCGAGCCGTCACCGGCCGAGTCCACCCACGCGCCGCCGATGTAGATCTTGTCGTGTTCCTTCACCGGATGATCCCCCTTCGAGATGTGGCGCCACGCTACCGCCTGGTCGGGTCGAATCGCCCGTCGGGATCCGGCCAGGACCGGTGATATGGTCGGCCGGTTCACCCGCGTGGCCCACACATCGTCGCCCGGTCCACCTCCCGAGGTCGAAGAGGCGCTCATGGCAAAGATCAAGGTCCGGAACCCGATCGTCGAGCTCGACGGCGACGAGATGACCCGCATCATCTGGGCGTTCATCAAGGACAAGCTGATCCTCCCGTACGTCGACGTCGAGCTGCTCTACTACGACCTGGGCATCGAGAGCCGCGACGCCACCGACGACCAGATCACCGTCGACTCGGCCAACGCGATCACGGAACACGGCGTGGGTGTGAAGTGCGCCACGATCACCCCCGACGAGGAGCGGGTCGAGGAGTTCGGGCTCAAGCAGATGTGGCGCTCGCCCAACGGCACCATCCGCAACATCATCGGCGGCGTGATCTTCCGCGAGCCCATCATCATCTCCAACATCCCCCGCTACGTGCCCGGCTGGAAGAAGCCGGTGATCGTCGGGCGTCACGCCTTCGGCGACCAGTACCGGGCCACCGACTTCAAGGTCCCCGGTCCCGGCACGCTCACCCTCACGTACACACCCGACGGCGGTGAGCCCGAGGAGCACGAGGTCTATCGCTTCGAGAGCCCCGGGGTCGCGATGTCGATGTACAACATCGACCCCTCGATCGAGGACTTCGCCCGAGCCAGCCTCGCCTACGGCCTGCAGCGCGACGTGCCGGTGTACATGACCACGAAGAACACGATCCTCAAGGCCTACGACGGTCAGTTCAAGGACATCTTCGAACGGATCTACGAAGCCGAGTACAAGGCCGACTTCGAGGCCAAGGGCATCTGGTACGAGCACCGGCTGATCGACGACATGGTCGCCCAGAACATCAAGCAGGAGGGCGGGTACGTCTGGGCGTGCAAGAACTACGACGGTGATGTCCAGTCGGACACGGTCGCTCAGGGCTTCGGCTCCCTCGGGCTGATGACCTCGGTGCTCATGACGCCGGACGGCAACACCATCGAGGCCGAGGCCGCCCACGGCACGGTCACCCGCCACTACCGCCAGCACCAACAGGGCAAGGCCACCTCGACCAACCCCATCGCGTCGATCTTCGCCTGGACCCGCGCGCTGTGGCACCGGGGCCGGCTGGACGGCACGCCCGAGGTGCAGGAGTTCGCCGATGCACTCGAAGAGGTCGTGATCCAGACCGTCGAGGGCGGATCGATGACGAAGGACCTGGCGCTCCTGGTGGGCGACGACCAGCCGTTCCGCACCACCGAGGAGTTCCTGGCCGACCTCGACGCCGGTCTCCAGGCCCGGATGGGCTGACGCAGCGGGATCCCAACGAGCAACGTTGGTGCCTGACCCCCCGTTTGCTCGCTAGGCGGAGAGGTCGATCTCGGCCATGATGCGCTTGGCCGCCTCGGAACGGTTGAGCGCGTACAGGTGGATGCCGGGGGCGCCGGCCTCGAGGAGATCCAGGCACTGCTGGGTGGCCACCTCGACCGCCACGTCGAGGATGCGGTCGTCATCGCCCTCACACGCGGCAAGGCGGGCATCGAGGGCTTCCGGGAACCGGGCCCCGTTCATGGCCGCGAACCGCTTGGCTGACGCCGGATTGACCACGGGGAGCACGCCGGGCAGGACCGGCGTGTCACACCCCAGCTCGGTGAGCTCGTCCATCATGCGCACGTAGTCGGCCACGTCGAAGAAGAACTGGGTGATACCGAAATCGGCCATGCGGAGTTTCTCGGCCAGGTGGCGCCGGTCGGTGGGCCGGTCGGGCGAGCGGGGGTGGAGCTCGGGGAACGCGGCGACGGCCACCGCGAAGTCGTCCAGCTCGCGCACCAGCTGGATCAGCTCGCTGGCGTAGGAGAAGTCGCCGGTGATGGGACTCCCGTCACCGGGCGGATCTCCCGCCAGGGCCAGGATGTTGTGGATCCCGGCCTTGCGATAGTCCTCGAGGAGCTCGGCCAACTCGGCGCGCGTGTGTCCGATGCACGTGAGGTGGGGCATGGCCGGGTAGGCCCGCTCGCCGTTGATCTGCACGACGAGATCGCGTGTGAGATCACGGGTGGAACCGCCGGCCCCGTAGGTCACGCTCACGAACGACGGGTCGAGCGCTTCGAGCTCCTGGATGGCCGCGTGCAGGTTGCGCAGACCCTCGTCGGTCTTGGGCGGGAAGAACTCGAACGAGAGCGTTCGGCCCGCGGCGAGCGCGTCGGAGATCCGGGTCATACCTCTTCACGATACGGACCGGACCGGCCGCCATCCACTGCCGAACGACCCATCTCGGTCCGGGCCGATCGAAGGAGCGTCCCTCAGGACGACCGGCGCTCGGCGGCCTCGACCGTGTTGACCAGCAGCATGGCCCGGGTCATCGGTCCCACCCCGCCGATGCGGGGCGACAGCCAGGACGCCACATCGGCGACGTCGTCGGCGACATCGGAGACCACCTTCTTGCCGTCGAAGGAGACGCCGGCCGCCACGACGACCGCTCCCGGCTTGACCATGTCGGCGGTGACGAGATGCGGGGACCCGGCTGCGGCGATGAGCACGTCGGCCTGGCGCGTGTAGGCGCCGACGTCGGCGACCCCGGTGTGCACCACGGTGACCGCCGCGTTGGCGTCGGGACGCTTCAGGGTGAGGAGGTTGGCGAGCGGCCGGCCGATGGTGAGACCGCGTCCGACGATCACCACGTGGGCACCGGGCAGCTCGATGCCGTAGTGCTCGAGCATCACCAGGATGCCGTGGGGCGTGCACGGCAGCGCGGCCGGAACACCCTGGACGAGCCGACCCAGGTTGATGGGATGCAGACCGTCCACATCCTTGTCGGCGTCGACGGCGAGCAGGGCGCTCTCGTAGTCGAGGCCGGCCGGGAACGGGTACTGCATGAGGTACGCGTCGACGGCGTCATCGCGGTTGAAGCGGTCGACCGCGTCGAGGACGTCCTGTTGGGTCGCATCGGCCGGCAGGTGCTCATGAGCCGACGCGATACCGATCTCGGCGCAGTCCTCGTGCTTCATCTGCACGTACCGGGCGCTGGGGCCGTCGTCACCCACCAGGATGGTCCCCAGACCCGGGGTGATCCCGTCGGCCTCGAGCTTGGCCACGCGGTCGGCAAGATCAGCCCGTATCGACGAGGCGAGTACGTTTCCGTCGAGGACTTGAGCAACCACGGGGCGATGCTACCCCGGCGCCGGATCTCCGGATGGCGCCGCGGGTGGTCTCGACGTGGACCGAACCGCCTGGAAGTGAGCCGCGTTGCGTCGACTCGACGTCACCAATGTCCACAAGTCGTACGGTGACCATCCCGCGGTCGCTGGCGTGTCGCTCCGGGTCGACGCCGGCGAGGTGCTCGCCGTCCTGGGCCGGAACGGAGCGGGCAAGACGACCCTCATCGGCATGATGGCCGGCCGCCACCAGCCCGACCGGGGCTCGGTCACCGTCGACGGCCTGGACCTGGCCACCGATCGGCGGGAAGCCGCGCTGAGGATCGGCTACGTGCCCCAGGAGACCGGCCTGTACGAGTTCCTCTCGGGACGGGAGACCCTGACGTTCTTCGGCGAGCTCGCCGGGCTGAGTGGCTCCCGCCTGGGTGATCGGATCGACTGGGCCGTCGAGCTCTTCCACCTCGGTGAGTTCATCGACCGACCCTGCGAGAATCTCTCGGGCGGTGAACGACGCCGCATCCACGCTGCGGCCGGCATCCTGCACCGACCCGACCTCCTGCTCCTCGACGAGCCGACCGTCGGGGCGGATCTGCAGTCACGGGCCGACATCCTGACCGCGGTGCGGACCCTGGCCGCGTCAGGAACGACCGTGATCTACACCACGCACTATCTCCCCGAGGTCGAACGGCTCGGAGCCCGCATCGCCATCATCGAGTCGGGCCGGATCATCGCCGAGGGGGCGCAGGAGGAGCTGATCCGGTCGCACGCCACCCCGTGGGTGGAGCTCACGTTCGACGGGCCCGCTCCCATCGCCAAGCGGCCCTCCCCGCTCATCCAGTCGTCGGGCGACCACATCAGGATCCGCTCGGAGAACGCCCCCGTGCTCGCGGCACGCCTCCTGGCGCGGCTCGGCTCCGAGTCCGACCGGCTCCTCAGCATGGAGACGCATCGCGCCGACCTGGATACCGCCTTCCTGGCGCTCACGGGTCGCGACATCAACGCCGAGGACGAGCCGTGACCGCCGAGCTCGACGTCGCGACGCCCCCTGCCGACCGTGACGCACGTCCTCGGCCTCGGGCCTTCCGCGCCATCCTGCGCCAGGAGGTCCGCATTCTGCGGCACGAGGTCGACGCCATCGTGGTCCTCCTCCTGATGCCGCTGGTGCTCATCCCGGTGCTGATGGGGCCGATCGAGGCCGGTTTCGCGGCGGAGGGTCGAGCGGTGGACGGAGCCCAGTTCGTTGTCGTGGGCCAAGCCGTGATGTTCGCGTTCTTCCTCGTCACGTACATGGGGTTCGCCGTCTTCCGGGAGCACGGCTGGAACACCTGGGACCGCGTCATCGCCGGTCCCGTCACGATCCTGCAGGTGGTGGCGGGGAAGATGGTGCCGTGGATGGTGATCGGAGCCCTGCAGACGGCCGCGATCTTCGGCCTCGGCATGGTGTTCTGGGGCCTCTCGGTACCGCTCGACACGGTGCCGGGCATCGTCCTGTTGACCGTCGTCTACATGGTGTTCCTGGCCGCGTTCGCCATGCTGCTCATCGCCTTCACCGACTCGATCATGCTCCTGCAGGCCCTGGCCAATCTCGGTGCCATCGCGCTGGCCGCCATCGGTGGCGCCATGGTGCCGGTCGCACTCCTCCCGGCGTGGCTCCAGACCATCAGCCCGATCACGCCGACCTACTGGGTGATGCGCGCGTACACCGACCTCCTGATCGAAGGTGAGGACTGGACCGCGGCGCTCCTCCCCTGCGGCGTGCTGGTCGCCATGGCCCTCGTGTGCGGCCTCCTGGCCCGCATGCGATTCGACCCCGACGAGGTCAAGCAGTTCGCCGAGTAGCCCTGCGACCAGATCTCAGCAGATTCCCGCACATAGGTGGGTTGGATGCCGAGATTTCGGAAGGCACGGGGCCGAGGCAGGGCCGAGACTGCGAAGAGATCAGTGACGGAAGTGGCGTTCTCCGGTGAAGACCATGGCCATCCCCTGCTCGTTCGCGGCGGCGATGACCTCGTCGTCGCGGATGGATCCGCCCGGCTGGATGACGGCCGTGGCGCCGGCCTCGGCCGCGGCATCGAGGCCGTCGCGGAACGGGAAGAACGCATCCGAGGCGCAGACGCCTCCCGCCGCTCGGCCCTCGGCCTTCTGCGCAGCGATGAGGCCGGCATCGCGCCGGTTCTGCTGACCGGCGCCGATGCCGACGACCTGACCGTTCTTGCACAGGACGATCGTGTTGCTGCTGACGCGGGCCACGACCCGCCAGGCCAGCTCGAGATCGACCCACTGGTCGTCGGTGGGCTGGCGCTCGGTCACGACCGTCCAGGCGTCGCGATCGATCGCCACCGTGTCGGTGGTCTGCACCAGCAGTCCCCCGTCGATGCTGCGCACATCCAGGCGCGACCCGGCGGGCGGGGCCGCCTCGAACACCCGCAGGTTCTTCTTCTCGGTCAGCACCTCGAGCGCACCCGGCTCGTAGCCCGGCGCCACCACGACCTCGGTGAAGATCGGCGCCAGCGCTTCGGCCATCGCCACCGGGACGGCGCGGTTCACGGCGACGATGCCGCCGAACGCCGAGACCGGGTCACAGGCATGGGCCTGTTCGTACGCGGTGGCGATGTCGTCGGCCACGGACACGCCACACGGATTGGCGTGCTTGATGACGGCCGCAGCGGGTCGCTCGCCCAAGCTGTGCACCAGGCGCCACGCAGCGTCGGTGTCGTACACGTTGAGATACGACATCTCCTTGCCTCCGTGCTGGCGCGCCGACTCCCACCATCCGGGATGGTCGACGAACCGGTAGCGGGCGCCCAGCTGGTGCGGGTTCTCTCCGTACCGGAGGATCTCGGCCCGCTCGGCCGCCAGCTGCAGGCTGGGGGGAAGCGGGTCCTCGTCGAGCCACGAGACGATCGACGCGTCATACGACGCCGTGTGAGCGAACGCCGCTCGGGCGAGGCGCCGTCGGGTCGTGGGCGACAGGAGCCCGTGCTCGCGGAGTTCGGTCAGGACGAGGTCGTAGTCGTCGGGATCGACGACGATGCCGACATACTCGTGGTTCTTGGCCGCGGCCCGCACCATGGTCGGTCCGCCGATGTCGATCAGCTCCACCGAGGGATCGGACCGGAACGGGTAGAGGTTGCCGACCACCAGATCGATCGGCTCGATCTCGCGATCGGCCAGTTGCGCGAGGTGCTCGGGCTTGGAGCGGTCGGCCAGGATGCCGCCGTGAATGGCCGGGTGCAGCGTCTTGACCCGGCCGTCCAGCATCTCGGGGGCACCGGTCACCTCGGCCACCTCGCGCACCGGAATGCCCTCGCCCGCGATGGTCGCGTGGGTCCCGCCGCTGGAGACCAGCTCCCAGCCCAGGTCGACCAGCCCGCGAGCGAAGTCGACGATGCCGGTCTTGTCGTACACGGAGAGCAGCGCTCGCATGGTGGAGAGTCCTTTCAGGGACGGAGCGTTCGGGGAAAGACCCTGGGGAAAAAGCGGGTTCGTCGGGGGATGCGGTTCATGACGTGGAGTGGCGCACCTGCGGTGGGCGGGCCCGTTCGAGGATCGAGGGTTCGGTGACCAGCCGGGCCACCGTGTCGACGTAGAGGCGCCGCTCGACCTCCTTGATCCGTTCGTGCAGTCTCTCCACGGTGTCCTCCTCGAGCACCGACACCGCCTCCTGGGCCAGGATCGGTCCGGCGTCGACCTCGAGGGTGGCGACGTGCACCGTGCACCCGGTGACCTTGACGCCATAGGCCATGGCGTCCTCGACCCCGTGCCAGCCGGGGAACGACGGCAGCAGCGCCGGGTGCGTGTTGACGATGTGCCCGGCATAGGCGTCGAACATGGGTTGACCCAGGATCGTGCCCCACCCCGCCATGACCACCAGGTCGATCCCGTGCTCCTGCAACAGCCCGACGAGCTGTCCGGTGTAGGCATCGCGATCGAAGTCGGCACCGAACGACGTGCGCTCGTGATGCCGCGCCGTCACACCGTGGGCGGCGGCCACGTCGAGCACCCCGCAGACCCGATCGACCACCACCAACTCGACGCCGATGTCGGCCCGCACCATTGCGTCGCAGATCGATCCGCTACCGGAGGCGAGCACGGCGAGTCGCATGATGCCGGGTCCGGGCAACTCAGAGCTTGGCGACGATGCCGGCCATGAGCTCGCCCGCCTCGGTGGGGTTGTCCCCCACCTCGGCACCGGCGGCCCGCAGCGCGTCCATCTTGGCCTGGGCGGTGCCCTTGCCGCCGGAGACGATGGCGCCGGCGTGGCCCATCTTCTTCCCCGGAGGAGCGGTCACACCGGCCACGTACGCGGCGACCGGCTTCGACATGTGGTCCCTCATGAAGTCGGCGGCCTCTTCTTCGGCCGAGCCGCCGATCTCGCCGATCATCATGACGGCCTTGGTCTCGGGGTCGGCTTCGAAGGCCTGGAGACAATCGATGAAGGAGGTGCCGGGGACCGGGTCGCCCCCGATGCCGACGCAGGTGGTGACGCCGATGTCCTTCTGCTTCAGCTCGTAGAGCGCCTGGTAGGTCAGCGTGCCCGACCGGCTGACGATGCCGACCGGTCCCCCCGCCTTGGCGATGTGTCCGGCGGTGATCCCGATGTTGCACTTGCCCGGGCTGATGATGCCCGGGCAGTTGGGTCCGAGCAGCTGCACGGCGGGGAAGTCCCGCTTCAGCTTGTTGAAGAACCACGCCTCATCCTGGGCCGGGACTCCCTCGGTGATGACGGCGATGAACTCGACCCCGCCCTCGGCCGCCTCCATGACGGCACCCTTCACGCCGGGGGCCGGGATGAAGATGCACGATGCGGTCGCGCCGGTGGCCTCGACGGCATCGGCGACCGAGGCGTAGATGGGAATGCCGTCCACGTCGGTGCCGGCCTTCTTCGGGTTGGTCCCGGCCACGACCTGGGTGCCGTAGTCACGGTTGCGCAGGCCGTAGAACCGGCCGGTCGAGCCGGTGAGGCCCTGGTAGACGACCTTGGTGGTCTCGTCGACGAAAATGCTCACGGGGGCTCCTCAGCGGCCGGCCGCCAACTCGACGGACCGGCGGGCGGCGTCGAGCATGGTGGCTTCCATCATCAGGGTGTCGGACAGGTGGGGTTCGAGGATCTGGCGACCCTCGTCGGCGTTGGTGCCGTCGAGGCGGATCACGATGGGGGCGTCGATGTCGACCCGGCCGAGCGCTTCGACGATGCCGTTGGCCACTTCCTCGCCGCGGGTGATGCCTCCGAAGATGTTGATCAGGATGGACTTGACCTCGGGATCGTTGTTGATCACCTCGAGGGCTCCGGCCATGACGTCGGCGTTGGCACCGCCCCCGATGTCGAGGAAATTGGCCGGCGCCCCGCCGACCTGGTTGACGACGTCGACGGTGCTCATGGCCAGGCCGGCGCCGTTGGCGATCACGCCGACGCTGCCCTCGAGCCCGACGTACTCGAGTCCCTTCTCATGGGCTGCCGTTTCGCGCTCGTCCCGCACCTGGGTGGCGTCGAAGCCGGCGTAGTCCTCGTGCCGGAACACCGAGTTCCCGTCCAGGGTGACCTTGGCGTCGAGCGCATGGACCCGCCCGTCCGGGGTGAGGATCAACGGGTTGATCTCGACCAGGTCGGCGTCACCCTCGACGTAGGCCCGGTAGAGCTTCGACAGGATGTCGACGGCACCCTCGGTGGCGTCGGGGTTCAGGTTGGCGGCGGCCACCCAGGCCCGGCAGGCCTCCTCGGTCAGGCCGTCGACCGGATCGACGTGGATCTTGGCGATGGCGTCGGGGTTCTCCTCGGCGACGGCCTCGATCTCGACCCCGCCCTCGGCGGAGAGCATGCCCAGGTGCTGCTTTGCCGCCCGGTCGAGGGTGAAGCTGGCGTAGTACTCCTCGGCGATGTCGGAGGCGATCTCGATCCAGACCAGTTCGACGGTGTGGCCCTTGATGTCCATGCCCAGGATGTTGCCGGCGTGCTCAGCCACCTCTTCGGCGTTGTTGGCCAGCTTGATCCCGCCGGCCTTGCCGCGGCCACCGACCTGGACCTGGGCCTTCACGACGACGGGGTAGCCCACCCGGTCGGCCACGGCGACGGCGGTCTCGACGTCGGTCGCGGTGTCTCCGTCGGACACCGGGATGTCATAGGAGGCGAAGAACCGCTTCCCTTGATACTCGAACAGATCCACGCCGAATGTGCCTCCGTGTCGGGCGGGCGGTGGGCCGCGCTCCGTCGTCGCTGCTTGGCCTCGGACACGTCGGCCGAGAGCAGACGGATCCTAGTGGGGTGGCGGCAGCCACCTCCCAGCCCGGCCGACGCCGGGCCCGCGTCAGGCCGAGTCCTCGCGATCGTCGAGGGCCCCGGCCAACCAGGTGGTGATCTCGTCCATGGGGGCACCCGGGGTGAACAGGCGGGCGACGCCGGCGGTCTGGAGCGCCTCGACGTCCTCGTCCGGGATGATCCCTCCCCCGAACACCAGGACGTCGTCGAGTTGCCGTTCGTGCAGCTCGCGGATCACCTCGGGGAAGAGGGTCATGTGGGCACCCGAGAGCACCGAGAGTCCCACCGCGTCGGCGTCCTCCTGGAGCACCGCCTCGGCGACCATGGCCGGGGTCTGGAACAGCCCGGTGTAGATCACCTCGAAGCCCGCGTCACGCAGCGCGCGGGCGATGACCCGGACGCCCCGGTCATGCCCGTCGAGGCCCGGTTTGGCGACCACGACTCGGTAGGGACGTTGCATCCCGGAGATACTAGGTCCGTGCCGAACCCTGCTCTCCCGCCGAACCTGCCCGCCCGCCGGTGAATCCCCGACTTCGGGCGGTAGTGATCGCCGCGATCGGCGTCATCGGCGGACTGGCACTCGTCTTCGTCGTCGCCTCCGGCGGAAGCCAGGACGACTCCGGTCTGCAGTTCCAGTTGGGCGACGAAGAGTTCGGGGCCGGGGTGGCAACGCTGCAGGCGGATGAGATCGACGAGAACGGCCCCATCACCTACCCGGACGTGGCCAGCGACGACCAACCGATCTGGGTGCAACACCTGGGCGACGACGCCGAGCGCGGCTGGTATGCGTTCCTGGCCGTGGTCGACGGCGACTGCATCGTCGAGTGGGAGGCCGACATCGAGGAGTTCGTCGACTGCGACGGCGTCTCCTACCTGGCCGACGGGACGGGTCTCTACCAGTTCCCGGTCCGCATCGAGGGGGGCGACCTCTTCATCGACCTGTCCACCGAACTCGACGGAACCCCAGGCGTCAACGAGATCACCCGGTAACGGGCCGAACGGAAGGGCGCTTCACGCCCGGGTTCGGCCTTGGGAGTTCAGCGAACTCGAGCTTCGCACCATTCTCATCCGCCGAACTCCTACGGGCGGAACCAGGCTCAGGTCGCCGAAGGCGACCTGCAAGCTGATCAAAGATCAGCCGCCGTCCACCAGGCTCAGGTCGCCGAAGGCGACCTGCAAGCTGATCGAAGATCAGCCGCCGTCCACCAGGCTCAGGTCGCCGAAGGCGACCTGCAAGCTGATCGAAGATCAGCCGCCGTCGGCGGCCAGCCGATCTCGTAGCGACTGTTTCTGCACCTTGGTCGTTCCGGTGCGGGGCAGATCGTCGACGATGTGCACCTCGGTCGGGCGCTTGTACTCGGCCATGTGCTCCTCGGCGAAGGCCAACACGGCCGCGACCACCTTGGCCGCCTTGGCCTTGGTCGACGCCTTCTCGGGCGACGCCAACCGGACGAAGGCGACCGGCACCTCACCCAGACGCTCGTCGGCCAGGCCGACCACCGCCGCTTCCGCGACCAGCGGGCAGGCTTCGAGCGCTTGCTCGACCTCGACGGCGTAGACCGAGTAGCCGCCGTGCATGATGACGTCCTTCTTGCGACCGGCGAAGAGCACCGAGCCCAGGGGACCCAGGCGTACGAGGTCCCCGGTGCGAAGCCAGCCGTCGCCGGTCAACGCCTGATCGGTGGCATCGGGACTGTTCCAGTACTCGCGCAACAGACCGGGTCCGCGCACGTGGAGCTCGCCCACCTCGCCCCACCGGCGGATCCGGCGATCGCCCTCGTCCACGACCCGGAACCGGTAGCCGGGCAGCCGCAGCCCGACTGCGTCACCCAGACCGGTGGCGATGTAGGGCGGCGAGATCTTGGCTGCGACCCCTCCGCCGGCCTCGACCATGCCGTACCCCTCGACGAAGCTGGCCTGGCCGACCGGGCCCAGTCCCGGCAGGGCCAGCATGGCGCCCATCTCCTTGAACCGCTGTGCCAGCTCGGTGGGCATGGCGTCGGCCCCCGACCCCCAAACCCGCACCGAGCTGAGATCGCGGTACTCGGCGCCGGCCTGCAGCAGCATGCGATACATGGCCGGCACCCCGATGAAGATGCTGGCCCGCTCGGTCTCGATCGCATCGAGGACGTCGTCGGGCCGGAATCTGGGCAGGAACCGCGTGGTGATCCCGCCGGCGGCGAACCCCAACAGCACGACGAATCCCATGATGTGGGCCACGGGGAGGGCGACGACCGACGAGTCGCGACGCAGCTCGGCCGGCCACAACGCCAGGCGCCGGGCCTGATCGACCAGCGACCGGTGGGTCAGGGCCACACCCTTCGGTTTGCCGGTGGTTCCCGAGGTGTAGAACAGCGCGGCGACATCACCCGGATCAGCCGGCATCGGGTCCTTTGGCATTACCCCGGGGTCGGCGAGCGCGTCGATCGACCGCACGACCAGCTCGGCCCCGCTGTCGGCGATGACGTGGTCGACCTCCTCGGGGCGCATCTGGGCATTGACCGGTACGGCCACGGCGCCGGCATGGGCCACCGCGAAACAGGCGAGGAGGAGCTCGTAGCTGTTGGGGAGCGCCAGCACGATCCGCTCGCCGGGACCCACCTGGAGTCGCAGCGCCCCCGACCACTCGCGCACCTTGATGGCCGCCTGCCGGAACGACAGATCCAGGGCCGGTTGGTCCTGGCGGACGAGTTCTGCGTCGGTGTGGACCTCGGCCAGATGGTCCATGACGTTGCCCAGCGTGAGATCGGGCCGGCGGAGCAGCCGCAACCGGCGCACCGTGCGCATGGTCAGACCTTCTCCAGCGGCGCCCACGAGAGCAGCAGGACCTTCTCGCCCTCGCCCGGGAACCGCACGGTGACCTCGGTCTTGTCACCGGTCCCACTCAGGTCGAGCACGACTCCCTCGCCGTACTTCTTGTGGCGGACATCGTCGCCGATCTTCAGCTCGGGGACCGGACCCGACGGCTCGGAACGACCTCCGGCCCGCACGGCTGCATCGACCACCGCATCGCGGTGCGCCTCGGACCCCCGTCGAGGTTCGTTCTCGAGCCAGGAGGAACCGAACGAAGGCTTGCGTCGCTTCGATCGGCTGCCCTCGGCCTCGACCATGAGCTCGTCGGGGATCTCTTCCAGGAACCGGCTGGCCGGGTTGTACTGGGTGGAGCCGAACAGCGTGCGACTCCATGCGTGGGTCAGATAGAGCCGCTCCATCGCCCGCGTGATCCCCACGTAGGCGAGCCGACGCTCCTCTTCCAGCTCGTCGGGTTCGCCGATGGAACGCAGGTGCGGGAAGACGCCGTCCTCGAGGCCCATCAGGAAGACGACGGGGAACTCGAGCCCCTTCGCCGAGTGCAGTGTCATCAGGAGCACCGACGAGTCGTCGTCGATCTGGTCGGTGTCGGCCACCAGGCTGACCTGTTCGAGGAACTCGGCCACCGACTCGGTCTCGGCGGCACCGCCGACCAGCTCGGCCAGGTTCTCGAGCCTGCCCTCGGCCTCGATGCTGCGCTCGGCGCGCAGCTCGTCGAGATAGCCCGAGCGCTCGAGCACCGCTTCGAGCACCGCGGCCGGGCCGAGATCGACCGACTCGGTGGCCTGGTCGATGACGGACAGGAACGCGGCGATGCCCTTGCTGGCCCGACCCGACACGCCGGCCTCGTCCGCCTGTCGGAGGGCCTCGAGGAAGGGGAGGCCGCGGGACCCGGCCCACGCGTCGACCTTGCCCACCGAGGAGTCGCCCACCCCCCGTTTGGGCGTGTTGAGGACCCGCTTGACCGAGACCTCGTCGTCGGGATTGACGACGGCCCGCAGGTAGGCCAGGGCGTCCTTGACCTCTCGCCGGTCGTAGAACCGGGTCCCGCCGATGACCTTGTACGGGATGCCGACGCGCAGGAGTTGGTCTTCGAGCACGCGGCTCTGGGCGTTGGTGCGGTAGAAGACCGCCATCTCGTCCCAGCGCCGGTCACCGCCATCGTGCAGGCGGGCCAGTTCCTGCGCGACGAAGCGGGCCTCGTCGCCCTCGTCGTCGCCGCAGTACCGCACGATGGGTTCACCGTCGGCCGCGTCGGTCCAGAGCTCCTTGGGCTTGCGCCCGGTGTTGTGGGAGATGACGGCGTTGGCCGCGTCGAGGATCTTCTGGGTCGACCGGTAGTTCTGTTCGAGGACGACGACCGTCGTGTCGGGAAAGGCCTGTTCGAACTCGAGGATGTTGCGGATGTCCGCCCCCCGGAAGCGGTAGACCGACTGGTCGGAGTCGCCCACCACGAAGACGTTGCGGTGCTCACCTCCGAGGCGAAGCACCAGCTCGTTCTGGACCGGGTTGGTGTCCTGGTACTCGTCGACGAGCACGTGGCCGAACCGGCGCCGGTAGTGCCCGAGCACGTCCTCCTCGCTACGCAACAGCTGAGCGGTGACCATGAGCAGGTCGTCGAAGTCCATCGCGCCGGCCTTGAGGAGCCGGGCCTGGTAGTCGACGTAGACGTCGGCCACCTTGCGCTCGAAGATGGTGGAGGCCCGGTCGGCGTAGGCGCCGGGCCCCACGTTCTCGTTCTTCGCTGCGCTGATCAGCGCATGGACCTGCCGGGGAGGGAACCGCTTGGAGTCGAGGTTGAGGTCACGCAGCACGTAGCCCGTGAGCCTGACGGCGTCGGCCTGGTCGTAGATGGAGAACCCGGACGGGTAGCCCAGCCGGTCGGCATCACGCCGCAGGATGCGCACACACGCGGAATGGAAGGTGGAGATCCACATCTTGTCGGCGACCGGCCCGACCAGCGCACCCACGCGCTGCTTCATCTCGTCGGCGGCCTTGTTGGTGAAGGTGATGGCCAGGATCTCGAACGGCGAGGTGTTCTGCTCGCCGATGAGCCAAGCGATGCGATGGGTGAGGACGCGCGTCTTGCCCGAACCGGCGCCCGCCACCACCAGCTGCGGACCACCGCCGTGGGTGACCGCGTCTTCCTGGGCGGGGTTCAGCCCCTCGAGCAGGTCGGTCATGGTGGCCCAACCCTACCGGGAGGGTGTGGCAGTGCCGGACGGCCACGACCGGCCTCGGCGACAGCGACGCCGATCAGCGCCGGGCGGCGGCAACCGGCTCGATGGCCGCTGCCAGTTGGCTCCGTCGCTCGCGTGCGGTCCGGGTCGCGTCCTGGATCAGCTCGGGCTGTGAGCCGGCATCGGCACCCGTGCGCAGGCTGACGGAGGAACCGAGGGCACCGCGGAGGCCGGACACGGATTGGCCCAGCTGGTCCAGCGACCGCTCGAGCTGTGCGTCATCGGTCGCCGCGCGTATGGTTGCGATCTCGGCCTCGAGATCGATCATCCGGCCCCGTACGTCGTTCCACGACCGTTCGAGCTGACCGGGATCGGTGAGGCGGAGGACCTCGAGGCTTCCCTGATCGTGGATCCATCGGGCTGCGCCCACGATCTCCCCGATGCTCCGGTTCTGGTCGGCCAGCGCAGCGGCCTTCTTCTCCGAGTGGCTGTGGGCGGCCGAGGTGACGCCCACGATCAGGGCGAAGGCGGCGATGCCCAGGATCCCCAGGAGGATCCAGTCCTCGGTGCTCATCTCGTCGTCGGTGGCCGGCTGCTCGCCATCCGAGGGAGGCTCGGCGGCGGGAGGATCGGTCGCCGGGGGCGCTTCGGTGCTGGGAGGATCGGTGCTGGGAGGATCGGTGGCCGGCGGATCGGTGGCCGGGGGCGCCGAGCCACCGGCGGTGTCGCCACCGGAGCCGGTCTCGACTCCTTCGATCGCCTCGCCGAGCTGGTCCTTGGCCTCGTCACTGCACACGCTGAGCAACAACGCCAGCGCGCCGAGTCCGATGGCGAGCCACCGCACAGTGGTGGTACGCCCCCGGCGGGCAGCGCGCGTCGATTCACGGGATGCCGTCATGGGGCCGGGTCCTTCCGCTCGAACGGGGATGAGCGTCGAGCCCGAGATGATCTTCTTCTTGGCCTGCTCGTACTCGGCGTCGGAAGCTGACCGGCGCCGTGGAGGTCGGCCAGCTTGGCCAACTCGTCGGTGGGACTCGTCCCGGCCGCGTCGCGGATGTAGGCGTCGACGGCCTTCTGCTGCTCGACTGCGTCGTCCTGGGCCCGCTGGCCCATCTTTCCGCCGTTGACGATCAGATACAGGAAGACGCCGAGGAACGGCAGGATGATGATGCCGATCGTCCAGAAGGCCTTGGCCCAGCCCGACATGTCCCGGGCCCGGATGATGTCGGCGAAGATCGAGATGACCAGCCAGATCCACATGAAGAACAGGAAGAACCAGAGGATGGACCAGAGGACCTGACCGGTCCCCCATTCGGCGGCGATGAAGTTCACGGGTGTTGCTCCTCGGAGTTGATCGACGAACGCGTGCTCCGTCCGATCCGAAACGAACCTACGACTGTCGCCCGACTGGAGAAAGCCGCGGGCCCCGTTCACCAGGGTGAAACTGAGCGGGTCGGCCGGCGCCGGCGCCAACGTCGGGCGGTCAGGCCAGAATCGCTCGCGGAACAGATCCATCACCTGATCCAGGGCGTCGCGCGTGGGATGGCCCTCCTCGTCGACCAGGTCGGTGGTCAACACCGAGTGCGCCATCTTCTCGTTGCCGTGGGGATTCCCCTTCGACGAGTCGATCTCGATGCCGACGAATCCGTCACCGAGCTCGTCGCGAAGACGCTGGAAGCGCTGGGGAGGCGACGCCGGGTCTTCGGTGAAGCGCATCCCCAGGACACACACCCCGGCCTCGACCCGCTCCTTGACGATCCGCAGGTCGTCGTCGGAGATGCCCAGATCCCGCTTGCGCGAGCCCGAGACCGGGAGCGGCAACGACGGCTGGCTCAACACCGGGGCGATCATGCACTCGTCCAGCATCAGCGCCAGGGCGAACCCTCCGGTGAGGCACATGCCGACCGCGCCGACACCCGGACCGCCCAGCTCGTCGTGCAGCGACCGGGCCAGGGCCCGGAGCCAGTCGGTCACCGGTGAGCGTCGGCCGACAGCGAACGCGTGGAACTCCTTCGACACGCACGCTCGGACCAACGACGACGCCGCATAGGAATTGGTCATGGGCTTGCCGGCCTCACCGAACAGGTCCGGCATGGCCACGGTGCACCCCAGATCGACGACCTTGCGGGCGAATCCGGCCACCTCCGGCGTGATCCCGGGGATCTCGGTCATGACCACCACACCGGGGCCGGTGCCCTTGCGGTACACGACCTTGGTCTCGCCCAGAGCCGAGAACTCGGTGGCCTCGAAGTCGGAGAGGTCGTCGTTGGCTTGGCTGTCCATGGCGTGACGTTACTCTTCGTCGATGTTCGACGATCCACCTCGCTCCGGTCCCGCCGGATGAAGCCGTTCCGGTTCGGCATCCAGTCCACCGGTCCGGCCGACGCCGACGGGTGGTCCGCCCTGGCCCGGCAGGTCGAGGCGCTGGGCTTCGACACGTTGACGTGCGCCGACCACTTCGACGGTCAGTTCGCGCCGTTGCCCGCGCTGGTCGCCGCTGCCGAGGCCACCACCACCCTCAGGTTGGGCACGATGGTGCTGGCCAACGATTTCCGCCACCCGGTGGTGACCGCGAAGGAGATCGCCACCGTCGACGTGTTGAGCGACGGTCGGCTGGAGTTCGGGATCGGCGCCGGCTGGATGACGACCGACTACGAACAGGCCGGGCTGCCCATGGACCGCGCCGGGGTTCGGATCGCCCGCCTGGCCGAAGCCATCGACGTGATCCAGCCGCTGCTCGCGGGCGAGACGGTCGACCACGTCGGCGAGTACTACCGCATCACCGGACTGGTCGGGACTCCGGCTGCGGTCCAGGAGCCCTCGGTCCCGCTGGTCGTCGGCGGGGGTGGGCGCCGCATCCTCGAACTGGCCGGCCGGGTCGCCGACATCGTCGGCATCAACGTCGACCTGCGAGCGGGGGTGATCGACGAGCGGGCCGGCCCCACCGGGACCCCCGAAGCCACCGACGAGAAGATCGCATGGGTACGGGGTGCCGCCGGTGATCGATTCGACGAGATCGAGCTCCAGGTCCGGGTGCACGTCGCTGCTGCGACCGACGACCCCGAGGGCATGGCCGACGTGATGGCACCTGCGCTCGGCATCGATCCAGCCGACGCGCTGGCCAGCCCCCACGCACTGGTCGGGACCGTGCCGGCCATGATCGAGACGCTGCAGGCCCGCCGGGAACGGTGGGGAATCTCCTACATCGGATTCAGCGTGGACGCGATGGAGTCGATGGCCCCGGTCGTCGACGCCCTGGCCGGCACCTGAAACGAAAACGCCGGGGGTCAGACCCCGATGTATTCGCTGGAAATGAAACCAGCACGCCGGGGTCTGGCCCCGATGTGCTCGTTCGGCGGCTGAGCACGCTGGGTGCCTGACCCCCGGAGTGCTCAGGAGACTCGGCCGACTCCGGCCAGATCGCGGCGGAACGCATTGGCGTAGCGGACGACATCGCCGGTTCGGGGCGAGTGGATCATCTGGCCCGACCCGACGTACAGACCCACGTGGTGGATCGGTGAGCCGAAGAAGACCAGATCCCCGGGCTGGATGTCGGCGGTGGAGACCCGGCGGGTGGCGCCGTACTGCGCTCGGGAGCTGTGCGGCAGGTAGACGCCGGCGGCGTTCCAGACCCACGCGGTGAACCCACTGCAGTCGAAACCGCTGGAGGGGGTACTGCCCGCCCAGCGGTAGGCGACGCCGAGTTGCCGTTGGGCCTCGGCCAGCACCGTCTGCACCCGCGACGACGACGCGGGAGGCGGCGCCGGGGCGGGTGCCGGCGCAGCCGTGGCCGGCGGTGCCGTAGGGGTGGGAGCGGGAGACGGCGATGCGGGCTGCGGGCTGTCGTCGTCGGACGTGGGGGCTTCGGTGGCGGGCGCAGCCACGGCCCCACCGGCGGCCTGAGCCGGTGCGGCTGCCTGCGTCGCCGCGGCGGCGGCTTCCCGCGCTGCCCGTTCCGCCGCAGCCGCGGCTTCGGCGGCCCGACGCTCCTGCTCCTCGCGAATAAGTTGGGCCAGCTCGGACTCGACGCCGGCCAGCAGATCGGTCTGCTCGTCGATGACCGACTCGATCTCGACCCGCCGTTCGTCGAGCTGGGCGGTCAAGCCCTCGAGCTCACCCCGGATGGACTCGGTGGCGGCCACCTCGTCGTCCAGGTCCTCGAGCGCGCCTCGCAGATCCTCGAGCACTCGCTTCTTGTCGCCGGTGGCGGCCTGGAGATAGCTCTCCCGCTCGGCGAAGTCGCTGCCGTCGCTGTCGAGGTAGGCGACCACCTGGCTGTGCTTGCTGCCGCCGATGTAGGCCTCGATGGCGTACTCGCGGACGTTCTCCAACTTGGCGGTGCGTTCGGCCTCGGAGTCGGCGATCTCGGCCTCGGCGTTGGCCAACTGGGCTTCGACCTCCTCGAGTTTCGCCCGGGTGGCGTTGTAGTCCTCGTCGAGCACGCTGACCCGCAGGTTCAGCTCGTCGAGTCGATCGGAGATGCGCCGAGCTTCGGCCCTGGCATCCTCGATGGGGTCCGCGGCGATGGGCGTGGCCGCCAGGGTGGCCACCACGCTGAGCGCGACGACCGCGCTCAGAAACCGGCGCATCCTGCGGCTCGAGGTGGTGGGGGAACGGCGAGGCACCATCCGAGGGTATCCGCGGTCGATCAATGTTACAAAGAGGTGACGGAAGCGCTCACCCGCTGCGGTCGCCCCACCGCGTCGGGGCCCATGCCGCATCGACCTCACGGATAGTTGTTGAGGTCGGCGGACCCGTAGACGAGCCCCATGATCAGCACCAGGCCCAGCAGGGCCAGCCCCAACACGATGGTGCTGAGCGACCAGGTTCGGGCCTTGGTGGAGGCGGCCCGGGCCGCCCCGACATCACCCGCCGCCCAGCGTGACCGGCAGCGCAGCGAGTAGACGAGCGCCACGATCCCGGTGGGGAGGAAGAGGACCAGCGCCAGGATCGAGTGCGGGAGCCACGCCTTGGGGGGACGACCGGCCGGGGAGGGAGCCCGTGGTGGGGACGGCGGCGAAGGCGACCCGGTCTCGGTCATTCCCACTCGATGGTGCCGGGCGGCTTCGACGTGATGTCGTACGCCACCCGGTTCACGCCGTCCACCTCGTTGATGATGCGGTTCGACATGACCTCGAGGACGTCGTAGGGAATGCGGGCCCAATCGGCGGTCATGGCGTCTTCGCTGGTGACGGCCCGGATGATGATGGGGTGGGCGTAGGTCCGCTCGTCGCCCATCACGCCGACTGAGCGGATGTCGGGAAGCACCGCGAAACTCTGCCAGATCTCCCGCTCGAGCCCGGCGCGACGCAGCTCTTCGCGTACCAGTGCGTCGGCGTGTTGCAGCATGGCCACCTTCTCGGCGGTGACCTCACCGATGATGCGCACCCCGAGGCCCGGACCCGGGAACGGTTGGCGCCAGACGATCTCCTCGGGCAGACCGAGCTCTTCGCCGACGCGGCGGACCTCGTCCTTGAACAGGTTGCGCAGCGGTTCGACCAGATCGAATTCCATGTCGTCGGGCAGACCGCCGACGTTGTGGTGGCTCTTGATCTTGGCCGCGTCCTTGGTCCCCGACTCGATCACGTCGGGGTAGAGCGTGCCCTGCACCAGGAAGGTGGCGTCCTCGATGCCGCCAGCGGCGTCCTCGAAGACCCGGATGAACAGCTCGCCGATGACCTTGCGCTTCTGTTCGGGGTCGGTCACACCTTCCAGGCCGGCGAAGAATCGATCGGCGGCGCGGACGTGGATGAGCTCGATGCCCTGGTGGCGTCGGAAGGTCTCGACCACCTGGTCGCCCTCGTCCTTGCGCATGAGGCCGGTGTCAACGAACACGCAGGTGAGCTGATGGCCGATGGCCTTGTGCACCAGCGCAGCCGCCACCGCCGAGTCGACCCCGCCCGACAGCCCGCAGATGGCCCGCGAGGAGCCCACCTTGGATCGGACGGCCTCGACCTGCGCCTCGATGATGGAGGTCATGGTCCACGTGGGAGCACAGCCGCACGCGTCGAACAGAAACCGCTTCAGCACCTCCTGACCGCAGGGGGTGTGGGCCACCTCGGGGTGGAACTGCACCCCGAAGATGCCGGCCTCTCGTTGCTCGAGCACTGCGACGGGTGCGTCGGGGGTGGAGCCGGTGGACACGAACCCGGGCGGCACTTCGACGATGGCGTCGAAGTGACTCATCCAGACCGAGAGCTGGGGTGGCTGCTCGTGCAGCAGGAGACTGTGGCCCGCCCGGGTCAGCTCGGCCCGCCCGTACTCGCCCCGACCGGAGTGATCGACGGTTCCGCCCAGTTGCTGGGCGACGAGCTGAGCGCCGTAACAGATGCCCAGGATCGGAATGCCCAGCTCGTAGATGGCCGGATCGAGCAGCGGAGCCCCGTCGACGTGGACCGACTTGGGTCCGCCGCTGAGGATGATGCCGGCCGGTTGGCGCGGCGGCGATCTCGGCCGCAGTGATGGTGTGGGGGACGATCTCGCTGTAGACGTGGGCGTCGCGGACGCGCCGGGCGATCAGCTGGGCGTACTGGGCGCCGAAGTCGACCACGAGGACCGGGTCGGCGGCACCGGTTCCCGGCGCTGGATCGTGGTGCGAGGTCATGACGGCGGGCCGGGCGAGCGCCCTAGCCCATCCCCACGCCCTGGGCCCGCTGGAGGTTCTTGCCCTCGGTCTGGAGCGCCGGGGCGACCATGACCTCGGCCTTCTGGAACTCCTTGACCGATTCGTAGCCGCAGGTCGCCATGCTGGTGCGCAGCGCACCGAACAGGTTGAGCCGCCCGTCGTTCTCGCGGGCCGGGCCCAACAGGATCTCCTCGAGCGTGCCGCGGGTGCCGACATGGACGCGAGCGCCGCGCGGCAGTGTCGGATGGAACGTGGCCATACCCCAGTGGTTGCCCCGACCGGGCGCCTCGGCCGCAGCGGCCAGCGGGGACCCGATCATGACGGCGTCGGCACCGCAGACGATGGCCTTGGCGACATCGCCGCCGGTTCCCATTCCACCGTCGGCGATGACGTGGACGTAGACGCCGGTCTCGTCGAGATGGCGCATGCGGGCGGCCCGGGCGTCGGCGATGGCGGTGGCCTGCGGGACCCCGAGTCCGAGGACCCCGCGGGTGGTGCAGGCATGACCGGGGCCGACGCCGACGAGCACACCGGCGGCGCCGGTGCGCATCAGGTGCAGGGCCGCCTGGTACGACGCACAGCCCCCGACGATGACCGGGATGTCCAGCTCGCGGATGAACTTCTTGAGGTTGAGCGGCTCGACCTGCTTGGACACGTGCTCGGCGGAGACGACGGTGCCCTGGATGACCAGGATGTCGAGCTCGGCGGCCAGGATCTCGGAGATCAGGCCCTCGGTGCGCTGCGGCGTGACCGACGCGCAGGCGGTCACGCCTGCGTCCTTGATCTGACGGATGCGCTGGCCCACCAGCTCGGGCCGCAACGGCGCCTGGTAGAGCTCCTGCATCCGGAGGGTGGCCTTCTCGACCGGGGTCTCGGCGATTTCGGCCAGGACCGCATCGGGGTCGTCGTAGCGGGTCCAGAGCCCCTCGAGGTTGAGCACACCCATCCCACCGAGCCGGCCGATCTCGATGGCGGTGGCCGGTGAGATCACCCCGTCCATGGCGGCACCCATCAGCGGTAGATCGAACCGGAAGGCGTCGATCTCCCACGTGATGTCGACATCCTCGGGATCGCGCGTGCGCCGACTGGGGACGATTGCGATGTCGTCGAAGCCGTACGCCCGACGACCGGACTTGCCGATGCCGATCTCGACCTCAGCCATGTGGCCCTACTCCCTTGTTGCCCGAGGAAACAACCGAGTCTAGTAGGGCCGGTATGGCGTCCGGCGCAGGAGTTCGGCGCGGGGTGGTGGGCGCAGCTCCGATACGCCGAACTCCCGGCCTTCGCTCCGCGGAGGCGCCCGCCGACGGCGGGCTCCCGTTCAGGAACGGTTGGTGACCGACTTGAGGATCTGCTTGGCGATGGTGGAGTTCATCTCGTAGGCGGCGTTCCTGCCCGCCTTCCCGACCTGCCGCACGACGCTGCCGCCCGTGACCTCCTCGACGGCTCCGAGCCCGTCGATCACCAGCTGTTTGGTGATGTCGGTGGCTTTGTAGCCCAGGTCGGCCAGCCCCTTGACCAGCTCGCTCTGGCCGATCGGACCCGGCGCGCTGGCGGCGATGACCTGCAACGCATCCTTGGTCACGGCGGCCGACTGCTCGACCACGCCGACCGCCGTGGCGGCATCACCCTCGAGCTCGGCCGACGTGAGCCAGCGACGCACCTGGGTCACCAGTTCACCATGGGTTTCGGCCTCGAATCGCAGTTCCGGCATGACGTGGATGGTACTGGCGTCAGGGCGTGTACCCGGCCATGAGGGTCATCACCGTCAACCCGACGAGACCGGCCGAGCAGAGCGCGGTGAGCGGCGCGTGCCAGCCGTCGCGGCGGGCGAGCTGCGCGACAGCGACGACCAGGGGGAACACGACGAGACCGTACCGACCGGTGCTGTCCAGGTTCTGGGCGCTGAGGGCCACGACGGCGGAGACCGCCGCGTAGGCGAACCACGACGCCGGTTGTCCCCGGGCGATGACCACGAGGAGCACCAGCCAGAGCAGGGCGAAGCCCAGGTTGGGTGCGTCGTGCTGGGCCTCGGTGACCACTTCGACGACGCCGTCCCACAGGCGGGCCGGCGCCCAGCGGAAACCGGCCCGCAGTTGGCGCTGAACGTCGATCGGGTCGGTCCAGTCGCCCAGCCGGACCTCGACCCACACCAGGAACGCGACCGTGCCGGCGGCGGGCGCGGCCAGGATCGCAGCGACCCGCGGCCATCGTCGCGCCGATGCGGTGATGTCCGGCCACAGCTCGATCAGCGCCGGAACGGCCAGGATCAGGGCCACCGGCCGAGTGAGACCCGCCGCCAGCCCGGCCACGACCGCCACGGGCCAGCGCCCGGATCGAATCGCGCCCAGGTAGACCACCGACGCCAGCAGGAACAGCGACTCGCCGTAGGCGAGCACGAACACCGCGGCCGACGGGAACAGGCTGACGTACCAAGCCGATCGGTCGGCCAGAGGCCGGTCGCCGGTCGTGTCCAGCACGAGGCCCCGCAACCCCATGGCGGCCAGGAGGGCGGCGACATTGGCCACCAGCACCAGAGCCAGCCCGTGGTTGCCCAGCACCCCGCCGAACACCCAGCCCAACGCGGGGTAGAGCGGGAAGAACCGCACCGCTTCGAACGGGGCCGCTTCGTAGCCGGACCGGGCGAGCTGTTCGTAGAAATCGCCGTCCCACGTGACCAGCCCCTCGTCCAGATGGATCGGCCGGGGGCTGAGTCCCTGTTCGACGGCGACCGCATCCGCGACGACGAAGGCCACGGCAACCAGGACCCGCGCCACGACCCAACCGGGCAGTGCCGCCGTCAGCGCCGCCCGATCGAACCAGCGGGTCGGATTCACGGTTCTCGGGGCGGACTGGTGTAGAGCGTCGCCGGCTCGTAGTACTGCGAGAGGTCGTCCTCCACCACCACGACGGCCCCCCGCCGGCCGTCGAGCAGCGCGACGATCTCGGAGCACTGCCCTTCGAGGGTCCGGTACCCGTCGCGAGCGACCAGCCAGACGCCGGCTCCTTCGGGGACCACCGAATCCAGGAGCTCGTCGACGTAGTCCACCGGTGACGACGCGGCGTGGCGGTCGGCGTAGTCGGTCCAGTCGACCCGTTCGGGCCGGCTGAACAGCGGATAGGTCACGGCCGTCAGGTCGGTCTCGAGCTCTCGCATCACTGCGGGTCCGAGCTGATCGGGACAGAACACGACGACGTCGTCGGGGCCGGCACCGGCGTCGATCAGGCCAGCGATCTCCGCGGCTTGGGTGCGATCACCGCGCAGGTCCTCGGCCACGCCGATCGAGCCGGCACCGATCAGCACGACGGTCAGGCCGAGCGCCACCCAGCGCTGCCCGATCCGCACCAGTCCCATGGCGACGAGCAGGAGCACCGGCACGAGGACGAACGAGGCGTAGCGGGGCTGGAACGTGGACGACGAGGCCACCGACACGGCCCAGCCGATCGCAAGGGTGAGGGCCACGACGGCGGCGGGGGGCACCGCCGAGGCGACCGGCTGACGATCCAGGACCAGCAGTGCCGGCGCCGGATCGGTGCGACCGAACAGGCCGACGAGGACGAGGGCGATCAGGAGGGCCGCGGCGAGCTGCGGCTCGGAGAACGGGCCTCCCGCGAAATCGACCGCCGACAGCCACACGACGTCGGCCGGGCGGGACGCCTCGCCCCACGGCGTCCCGGTGTGCTCCAGCTGGGTCAGGAACGACGGCACCCAGGGCAGGAAGGCCAGCGAACCGACGGCCATCGCTCCGATGACCTTCCACGCCGCGGTGACCCCGCCGCGCAGCGCGGCCCACAGCAGGACGATCCCGACGGCGGCCAGGAGGAACATCGACCAGTAGTGGGTGAGCAGGAGCAGGCCGGTGACGGCGGCGACCCCGGCCAGCCGCAGGAAGCTGGGCCGCCTGATCGAGCGCTCGACGGCCCACCAACCCAGCACCACCAGGAGCGTCACCAGCGAGTACATCCGCGTTTCGGTGGCGTACCGGATGGCGAAGGGTGAGACGGCGAACAGCCCGGCGGCCACCAGGGCCACCCGCTCGCCCCGGGGACGCAGAACCCACCAGACCAGGGGCACGGTGAGCAGTGAGAACAGCGCCGACATGGCCCGGACCGCGCCGTCGGATTCGCCGAAGATCTCCATCCATCCGTGCAGGAGCACGTAGTAGAGGGGTGGGTGGCCGTCGAGCCGCAGCGCGGCGGGGATGTCCCCGAGTGGAAGTCGGGCGATGTTCACCGACAGCGCCTCGTCCAACCAGAGGGGCGTGTCCGGGTAGAAGCGCAGGGCGAGCCCGACGAGGGAGGCACCGCCGAGGACGACGACCGCCGGCCACCACGGCCGGTCGGTGGCGGGGAGATCGGTCTGCTCGTCGAGACCGCCCGAAGCGGACCCGGTCACGGGCGGTCGACGTCGTCAGACTCGAGCTGGGCTCGCATACGTTCGACCGTACCGGCCAGCTCGGCCAGGCGGGTGCGTTCCTCCAGCGTGAGGTACCCGACCACCTTCCGGGCTCGGCGCAACGCCGAGAAGGCCAAGCGACGAACCCGCGAGTTCTTGGTCCAGGGGTCGGCCACCTCGGACGGAAAGTCCAACTGCGAGGCCGCCAGCTCGAGCTCGTACCACCGCATGATCTTCTCGAAGTTGTGCCGTTCGGCGGCGACGGGATCGAAGGTGGTGGGGAGATCGCCGAACAGGCTCCCGGGCTCGTAGAGCTGCGGGTAGAAGTTCTCGAAGACGTACTCGGCCGGCCGGACGTGGAAGGGCCACGAGCCGGGATACTCGGGCCAGCCGAGCGTGCAGAACACCCGCGGCAGGTGGAACCGCTCGGGATACCTGGCGCGTCCGTAGTTGAAGTACAGGCTCCACTCGCAGAGTGCGTTGCTGGCCGTGAACCGTTCGACGGCTTCGAAGGCCTCCTGCAGAACGTCCCGGGCCATGATCTGCGGCATGTGGGCGCCATAGCTGTAACGGGGGCAACCCAGGTACACGAGCGCCTGGTGGGTCCGGTGCTGGGCTCGATCGAAATCGGTGTTGCTCCACCGCCAGGCGGCGAGGTCGTAGCTGTAGTAGCCGTGGTACCGGCCGTCGTCGACGAAGAACGACGGGTCGACGGGCTTGAGTGGTCGGTAGTCGTCGTCGGAGAGGATGAACTCGTCGTCGACGAGCCCGTGTTTCAGCATGCCCTTGCGGATCATGATGTTCTTCGACGAGTGGTCGACCGAGCGCAGGAGGGCGTGCTCGTTGCCCACCACCATCTCGTCGCTGACCGCCGTGATGGGAATGGGAAGGTCGAGCTGGTAGCGCTCGAGTGATCGTTCCGGTGCGACGACCACCACGTCGTCGACCCACGGCATGTGGTGGGTGACGTGATCGAGCGTCTCGGCGAAGACCTCGGGACGGTTTGAGATGTAGACGATCTGCATGGGATGGGAACCCGGGATCCGACCGAGGCAGCAGATGCCTCCCCCTCCAGGAGCTCTCACACTCTAGATCGGCGCCGCCACATTTCTCGTGAGGGACCGCCTCACGAGCGACCAGAGCCGGTCGGCCGCGTCGTCCCACAGGGGCGGGGGGTCGGCGGCGGAGGCACGGACCAGCATCTGCCGCTCGACCTCGTCGTCGAGGATCGAGGCGATGGCCCGAACCCAGCCGTCGACGTCCTCGGGATCGAGCAGGATCCCGCCGCCGCCGAGAGCCTCCGGCAGTCCACCCCGGTTGCTGGCCAGCACGGGCACCGCGTTGCGGCGGGCCTCGAGCACCGGAAGTCCCAGTCCCTCGTCCAGGGACGGCATGACCAGGGCGGTGGCGTCCCGGTAGAGGGCGGCGAGCTGCGCGTCGTCGACGGAGCGGAGCCACTGGACCCGACGATCCGAGCGATGGAGGAGTCGCAGCCGACGGGCCAGCTCGTCGGACTGCCAGCCCAGTCGGCCCACGACGACGAGCCCGACGGACCCCTGCACCCCCCGGGATTCGAGCGCCTCGAGTCGCTCCCACGCGTCGAGCAGCATCCCGTGGTTCTTGCGCGGCTCGACGGTGCCGACACACAACACGAATCGGTCGGGGACCCCCGGGGGTGCGACGGGTTCGGCGGGAGCAGGCCAGTCACTACCCAGCGGCATCACCGCTCCCTCCAGGGGCGGAGCGTCGAGGTCGTCGGCGGCAGTGGCCAGCCGAGAGCGGGTGTCCTCGCTGATGCACACGACGAACGACCCGGCGTACAGGTGCGCGGCGACGTGATCACGGAACTTCTGCCCGATGACCGGGACGAACCACTCGGGACGTTCGAACGGCAGCGCGTCGAACCCCAGCATGGCCGTGGTGACGCCGGTGCCGCGGAGCATCGGCAACAGGTCGCTGCGAGCCGGAAGGTTGTGCCACGACGCTTCGCAGTCGAAGAACAGGCTGCCCGGCTCGAACAGCGGGGCCCGGAGATGGGCGGGCACCGGCGCGACCGTGCGACGGGGCGGGCGGGTCGGTCGGCCCGGCACCCACCCGCGCAGGGACGAGAGAGCGCCGGCGAACGGCGACCGGCCGACGCCGCGTCGGATCACGCTCCGCACCGGGGCGGGGCCGAGGCGCAGGCGGTCGTGCTCGGCAGCGGTGAGCCTGCGCCACCCGATGGCGTCCCGGGTCACCGGGATCAGGTCGAATCCGCGGATCCGGGCCGTGCGGGGCCGGCGGAGGATCTCGGACGTGACCCGCTGGATCCCGGTGATCGAACGGGCCTGGAGCGTGTTGGTGACATCGACGTAGGTGGGCTGCAGCCCGGTCATGTCCAGATCCTCTCCTCGACGGCTTCGACGAACTGCTGCATGACCACGGTCCAGTCGAGCGATTCCGTGACCCAGGACCGAGCCCGCCGGACTCGATCGCGGGTGGCCTCCGGATTCGACAGGATCTGGTCGAGCGTGTGGCCCAGTCCGCGGACGCTCGTGACGGCCAGGAGGTCGCGCGGCACACCGCGCGCACCGATCGGGGTGGTCACCACGGGAAGGCCGGCGGCCATGGCCTCGATCACCTTCAGGTTGGACCCACCGCCCTCGGTGACCGGGTTGAGCGCGGCCGTGGCCCCGCCCAGAATCTGCGCCAGCTCCTCGTCGGAGACCCGGCCGGTGATGACGACGTTCTCCGGGGTCCGGGCCGGGTCCAGCACCTCGCCGCACCGGCCGACGATGAGGAACTGCACGGTGGGCATCCGGGACGCCAGGTCGACGACCCGTTCGGCTCCGAGGAGGTTGGGAGGATGGCCGGACCCCACGAACACGGCCACCCCGGCCGCCGTCGCCGGCAGGTTCCGCGCCGCCAGCAGATCGGCCGTGCGTCGGAGCCGCTCGTCGCCCGTCGTGAAGGCCACGCGCGCCCCATCGGTGCCGTTGGGCACGACGAGGACGTGGTCGTCGCGGCCGACCAGTGCGGCCAGGCTCTCGCGTTCACCGTCGGTGGGGGCGGCCACCACCACGGACTCCGCCACCGCAGCGGTCTCGACCCGCTCGACGAGCGCCCGCCACCAGTCGCCGGCCTCACCTTCGGGGAGCAACTGGTCCTTCGAGCGCGATCTCATCGTTGTGGGCGTCGTAGACGAGCGGCACGCCGGGGGCCAGGGTCCTGGCCGCGTCGATCAGGTAGGGATGGGCCAGGACGATCACGTCGGCGCCCCGGCAGCCGGCCCGGACCTCCCGGACGAACTGCGGGGACGCCGGCCACAGCACCGCGGCGGCCATGTCGGTCACCGACGGCACCTCCGACAGTGCCCGCAACCGGGTCTCGGCGTCGGCGTGTCGGCCCGATCGGGGGACCACGACCTCGCTCACCTCGGGGTCCGGTAGGTGCACCTCGGCGATCCGCTGGGCCTCGGCACCGAGCGACACGATGTCCACCGGTGCGACGGCGGTCAACGCCTCGGCCATGGCCCGGGCCCGCCGCGATCCTCCTCCGAGTCCGTCCAGCACCGGATAGGTGCTCAGCATCGCGATGCGCCGACCGGCGGCGCGAGGACCGGTGGGATCGGACTCGAGCATGGTCGAGACCACCGCGTCCCAGGTGATGTGATCGGCGAAGGCCCGCCCCGCGGCACCCAGTCGCTCGACGAGCCCGGGATCGGCGACCAACCGCTCGATGGCCGACCCCAGGGCCGGCGGCGTCGGGTCGACCGTCAGCCCGCGTTCGTCCGCCCCCACCAGCTCGGCGATGCCCCCGGTGTCGTGGCAGGTCAGCACCGGCCGGGCGGCCAGCATCGCTTCGAGCGCGACGTAGCCCAGGTCTTCCTCCTCGGGCAGCGCGATGACGGCGGCCGAGTCCCGGTACCGCTGGAGCAACGCCTCGTCACCCAGCGCTCCGTCGACGCTGATGCGGGGATCACCGGCGGCCAGCTCCTCCAACCGAGCCTGCTCGGGACCGGCTCCCACGATGTCCAAACGAAGCTGCGCCGACGGCACGTGGGCCATCGCGGCGATCGCCAGATCGTGCCGCTTCACCGCTTCGAGCCGACCCACCGAGAGGAGGCGGATCTCGTCGTCCATGTCCGGGGCCGGGGACGGTCCGGGGTCCAGACCCGCCGGCGGGTAGACGACGTGCACCCGGACGTCGGGTGGGAAGTACCCGGCCCGTTCGGCCACCTGACCCGAGATGGCCAGATGGCGACGGATCCGTCGGGGGTCGAGGGCGACCCGGTCGAGGAAGTGAACGACCGACCGGGCGAGCGGTCCCGGGACTGCGAATGCGTCGTGGTCGATCCCCAGGTCGGCGACGGCGTGCTGCAGCTGGGACTCGAGCTCGTCCAGGTGCGGGTCGAGGGCGCTCGCCTCGGCCAGTTGGCGGATGCGGTCGAGGGCCGGATGGGTCGGGATCCGGACGTCGAGCAGGTGCTCGGCCGGGTAGCGGTCGTAGAGCCCGCGAAGGGGATGGAGCATGTAGACGACGTGGTGGGGATGGTCGACCATCCACGCCGGGTACTTGCCCGAGATGACCAGATCGACGTGCGACAGATCGAGCTCGGAGAACTGCCGGTAGCCGGCGACCAGATCCGGGAGGGTGTACTCGCGCACCGGGAGCTTCACCAGCTCGACCTCGTGGCCGGTATGGCTCAGGTGGTCGACGAGACCGGTCCACAACCGCTCGGCCCCGCCCGAGCGGAGCGGCACCGGGCTGGGTGCGACGACAGCCACCTTCACGACGGGGGCCTCTGCCGCGGCGGTCGATCCGAGCCCTTGGTTCCCTCGACGGCTTCGCGCACGATGGCATCCATGTGCGCGGCGATCGATCCGCTCTTGCGCCGCGCCGCGGAGCGACGCTGGCGGCGACGCACCTCACGCACCAGGCGCGGAACCCTCCCGTGTCCGGTGCGCAGCCAGGTTGCGGCCCGCCCGAGCGGTTTGGGGGTCACGATCATGTCTGCGGCCGCTCGTCCATGGCCATCACCGTGCCACGGAAGGGCTGAGGGCGCAGACCGATCGATCGCCGTCCGATCCGACGACCGAGCTTGCCGCCGCGGGTGACGAACGTGCGGGGCAGCAACAGGAGGGCGCCCGCCAGTGCCAGGGAGCGGATGCGGAGCCGGGCCCGGGCGCCGGCGCGTTCGCCCGCATCACCTCGGCGCAGGTCGTGGCGGATCAGGCCCAGCGTCGTCCGAGCGTGTCCCAGGAATGCGGCGAGCAGCTCCCCTGGCGTGCCGTTGCGGGCCACGGTGAGCAGCCGGTTGCGTTCGTTGTGGAAGAGGAAGGTGGCCGACCCCTCGACGGTGGTGGCGGTGTGGATGTGCCGCAGCGTCGACCGGGCCACCGTGCCGTAGCGCCAGCCGCGCCGGCGACCCCGCCAGCCGAGGTCGAGGTCCTCGTAGTAGGTGAAGAATCGAGGGTCGAAGAGGCCGACGTCGTCCAGGAACGCCCGCCGGAACAGGACCCCGCCCCCGGAGAAGGAGAAGACGTCGGTGTCGGCGTCGCAGGTGCCGTCGTCGACGACACGGAAGCACCGATCGGTACCGAACCCGCCGGGCAGGAGCTCGGTCCCGAAGTTGTTGATGACGTCGACCGGCGGGCCGCTCGGTTCGAGGACGGTGGGGGCATCGGCATCGGTGGTGAGCTCGACCTTCCACGGCTCGGCGGCGGCCTCGGGGAGGGGCACGAGCAGGTCGCTCCCGGGTTCCACGTGCAGCAGATGCCGGCCCAGGTGCCCGGGGTCGCTGCGGCGTTGTGCCCCTGCTCCGGGGATCACCCGCGCCAGCGCGTCGATACCGTTGACCGTGAGACCGGTGACCTGGCCGGCCTCGGCGGCCCGGACCGGCAGGTAGCGGGGGGCGAACAGGATCTTCGGGACCGCAGCACCCAGGCCGGGGTCGGTTTCGAGGAGGCGCACCAGCGGGTCGAGCCAGTTCGGGTCGACGGTGGCGTCGTTGTTGATCAGCGCCAGGAGGTCGACCGAGGAGAGGTGGCGCATGCCGATGTCGCAGGCCTCGGCGAAGCCCACGTTGCCGCCGCTGGCCCGGTGGATCACGGTGGGGTATCGCCCGGCGAGCGCACCGGTCAACCCGGCGTCATCGCTGTTGTCGACCACCATCACCCTCAGACGATCGGCCGGCCACTCGGTGGCGATGAGGCTCTCGACACAGGCGAGCGTCAGCTCGGTGGCGCGGTAGTTGACCACGACGACGCCGACCAGCGGGTGGTCCCCGCGCTCGTCAGCCATCGGCCAGGGAGCGGAGCCGGTCCCAGAGGCGCTCGACGTCACCCCGGGTGGTCGCCGTCCCGCCGATGGCCACCCGCAGCACGTACCGGCCGTCGACCATGGTGTGGGTCAGGAACGCCTTGCCCGACCGGTTGATCCCGTCGACCATGTGCCGGGTGCGGTCGTCTCCGTCGACGTGGCGCAGGCAGACCAGCGAGAGGGTCGGCGCCACGGTCAGCTCGAGCGACGGGTGCGCGTCGACCTGCTCGGCCAACCACTCGGCCCAGGCGACGTGGGTGCGGATGTGCTGCTGGAGTCCCTCGACCCCGTAGTGGCGGAAGACGAACCACAGCTTGAGGGCGCGGAATCGCCGGCCCAGCGGCACCTGCCAGTCCCGGTAGTCGACGACGGCTCCGGAGGCGGAGGCCTCGTTGCGCAGGTACTCGGGCAGGATCGACAGCGCGTCGAGCAGCGCCGAGCGGTCCCGCACCCAGAAGGCGGAGCAGTCGAAGTTGGTCAGCAACCACTTGTGCGGGTTGAAGCAGTAGCTGTCGACCCGCTCGACGCCGTCGATGACCCAGCGGTACTCGGGGCAGACCGTGGCCGACCCGGCATACGCGGCGTCGAGGTGGACCCACAGGTCGTCGGCCTCGGCCACGTCGCAGATCGCGTCAGTGGGGTCGAAAGCCGTGGTCGAGGTCGTGCCCGCGGTAGCGCACACGAAGAATGGCAGCAGGCCCTCGGCCAGGTCGGCGGCGACCATGGCGGCCAGCTCCTGCGCGTCCATTCGCTGCTCGTCGTCGGTGGGGACGACACGGAGATGGCCGGCCCGCAGCCCGGCCACCCGGGCGCCCTTCTCCAACGACGAGTGCGTCTCGGTCGAGACGTAGGCCACCAGACGGTCGAGAGCATCGTTGCCCCCGGCCCGTTCCCGAGCGGCGACCAGGGCGCAGAGGGCGGCGCTGGAGGCCGAGTCCTGGATGACGCCGCCGCCGGGGCCGCCCGACAGGAAGTGCTCGGGGAGCCCGGCGGCCCGGACCAGCCAGTCGAGCATGACCTGCTCGACCTCGGTGCAGGCCGGACTGGTGGACCACAACATGCCCTGGACGCCCAGGCCGGACGAGATCAGGTCACCCAGGATGGCGGGGCCGCTGGCGTTGGCCGGGAAGTACCCGAAGAAGCCCGGCGCCTGCCAGTGGGTGATCCCGGGCATCACGATGCGGTCCAGGTCGGCCAGCACGGCGTCGAAGGACTCGGGTTCGGCGGGAGGTTCGGTGGGGAGCTCGTCCCTGATGGCCCCGGGCTCGACCGTGCTGAGGACCGGTCGATCGGCGACGGAAGCCATGTAGTCGGCGATCCAGTCGACGGTGCGGTGGCCGAGGGCGCGGAACTCGTCGGGCGTGAGGTGGGCCGGCGACGGGCCGTCCGGATCGGTGCTCATGGTCCCCGGCGACGCTAGCGGCCTCGCCGAGGCCCGAGCCTCATCGAGCCTCCCGACCGAAATACCGTCCCAAGGGGTCGGAAGGCGACCCTTTCTCGGGGTGAGTTCAGGTGCGCTAGACCACGGGGGTGATCGCCATTCTGCTCCCCCCGTCCGAAGGAAAGGCGCCCGGCGGATCGGGCCCGGGCTGGGATCCCGCAAGCGGTCGCTTCGGGGCGAAGCTGGCGGGCGAGCGCCGAGCCGTCGCCGACTCGCTGGGCTCCGTGCATGGCGGATCGCCCAAGCTCCTGGGGGTGAAGGAGGGTCCGGTCCTGGAACGGGCGCGGGCGGCCAACATCTCGCTCATCGGTGCTCCGACGTTGCCGGCATGGCAGCGGTTCACGGGTGTCGTCTGGGATCACTTCGACCCGGCCGGGTTCACGGCGGCCGAGCGGCGAAAGGTCGGCCGGCGGGTGTTCGTGATCTCGGCCCTGGCGGGCGTGTCGGCGCTGGACGACCCGCTCCCCGACTTCCGCCTGAAGCTGTCGGTCTCCCTCGATCCGATGGGCAAGCTGTCCACCTGGTGGAACCCGACGCTGTCCGAGGTCCTCAACGACCACCTTGCCGGCCGGTCGGTGGTCGACCTGCTCCCCCAGGAGCACCGCGCCGCCTGGCAACCCGATCCCGACCGGTACGCGCTGCGCAGCGTGACGCTGGTCCGCCCCGACGGCAGCAACGCCGGCCACCACGCCAAAGCGGGCAAGGGCCTCCTGGCGCGGGCCCTCGTCGAGAGCGACGACCCCGAGCGCACCCTGGCCACGTGGCGCCACCCCGAACTGAGCGTCCGCGTCGACTGACCGCTCGCCCGAGCTCCGGCGAGACTTGGGCAACCACCCCACCCATGTGCGCCTACCTGCCCAAGTTACGTGCGGAGCGGTGGTCACTGAGAGGTGAGCACGCTCGGTGCCTGGCCCCGAGCGTGCTCAGGGGTCGTTGGCGTCGCCCTCGAGTTCGGTGATGGGGTCCCAGTGCGCGGCCTCGCGGCCGAGGCCGACGGCGATGGTGAGGAGCTGGCGGAGCATCGACGCCGTGGCGCCCCACACGGTGTCGCCGTGCAGCTCGAAGAAGAACATCCGCACCCAGCGGTCGCCCCTCCCCCACAGCTCCTCGTGGAACACCTCGGGCGAGAGCAGCTCGTCCAAGGCGACGTGCAGGATGGCATCCACCTCGGTGTGGTCCGCCTGCAGCTCCGGCACCCCGTCGACCACCCCCACGTACGGCACGATCGCGTTGCGGCTGACGAACGTGGCCAGGTGGTCCAGCTCGCCGATGATCTCGACGTCGGCCGGAATCAGCCCGATCTCCTCTTCCGCCTCGCGCAGCGCCGTCGAGGCGAGATGGTCGTCGCCCTCCTCGTAACCACCGCCGGGCAAGCTCACCTCACCGGTGTGGCTGCGCATGTGCCAGGCCCGTCGGGTGAGCACGATGTGGACCTGGCCATCGTCGGCCTCGTACAGCGGGGCCAGCACGGCATTGTGCCGAGCCCCGTCGAACTCGATCGCCGCCGGCCTGGGCTCTCCCGAGTCGGCCAGCCGCTGCGTGATCAGATCGAGGGTGAGCGCTCGCTCGTCCGAACCGAGATGACCCCACGGTGGCGCTCCGCCGGCACGGGTGCCGGGTGGTCGCGGGATCTCCTGGGGACCGCCACGCCTGGCCGTCACTCGGTGGTCGCGTCCACACCCGCGTCGGCGAGCAGCGACTCGAGCAGCTCGGGCATCCCACCCGTCTTCAGCTCCGACAGGGTCTTGCCCGGCATGGCGTCGCCGGCCTCCCAGTTCTGCCAGATGGCCAGCAGCTTCGCGGGGTCGGGAGGCGGTCGATCCATGCGGCGAGCCTATCGGGACGCGGAGAGGGGCCGGCCCGAAGGCCGGCCCCTCTCAGGGAACCGGATGAGTTCAATACTGAACAGGGACTCCGGGAACTCGACGAGTTCCTTGGGAGTTCGCTGAACTCCCTACATCATCCCCATGCCGTCCATGCCGCCGCCGGGCATGGCGGGCATGCCGCCGCCCTCTTCGGGCTGGTCGGCGATGAGCACCTCGGTGGTGAGGAGCAGGCCGGCGATGGACGCCGCGTTCTGCAGCGCGGCCCGGGTGACCTTGGCCGGGTCGATGACCCCGGCCTTCACCAGGTCCTCCATCACGCCGGTGGCCGCGTTGAGACCGTTGTTCCCGGTCTCGTTCTCGACCTGACGCACGGTGACCGCACCCTCCATACCGGCGTTGTCGGCGATGAGCCGAGCCGGAGCCTCGAGGGCGGTGTGCACGCTGCGGGCACCGGTCTGCTCGTCTCCTTCGAGGGAGTCGACCAGAGTGGCGACGCTGGAGCGGGTCCGGAGGAGGGCGGTGCCGCCACCGGCGACGATGCCCTCTTCGATGGCCGCACGGGTGGCGCTGAGCGCGTCTTCGATGCGGTGCTTCTTTTCCTTGAGCTCGACCTCGGTAGCCGCGCCGACCTTGACCACGGCAACGCCGCCGGACAGCTTGGCGAGACGCTCCTGGAGCTTCTCACGGTCCCAGTCCGAATCGGTGTTGTCGATCTCGGCCTTGATCTGAGCGATCCGGCCTTCGACGTCGGCCTTCTCGCCGGCACCCTCCACGATCGTGGTGTCGTCCTTGGTGACGACGATCTTGCGGGCGGTACCCAGCAGGTCCAGCGTGGCGTTGTCGAGCTTGAGCCCGACGTCCTCGCTGATGACCTGGCCACCGGTGAGGATGGCCATGTCCTGCAGCATCGCCTTGCGGCGCTCGCCGAAGCCCGGAGCCTTGACCGACACCGAGTTGAACGTGCCACGGATCTTGTTGACCACGAGGGTGGCGAGGGCCTCACCCTCGACATCCTCGGCCACAACGAGAAGCGGCTTGCCGGCCTGCATGACCTTCTCGAGCAGGGGAAGCATGTCCTGCACCGAGCTGATCTTGCCCTGGCTGAACAGCACGTAGGGATCCTCGAGCACGGCTTCCTGCCGCTCGGGATCGGTCACGAAGTACGGCGACAGGAATCCCTTGTCGAACTGCATCCCCTCGACGAAGTCGAGGTCCATGCCGAACGTGTTGGACTCCTCGACGGTGACCACACCGTCCTTGCCGACCTTGTCGATCGCGTCGGCGATGACCTCGCCGATGGCCGGGTCGGCCGCCGAGATGGCAGCGACCTGGGCGATCTCGGACTTCTCGTCGATCTCCTTGGCCTGCTCGGCCGAGCGCGTCGACGGCCGTCTGCACGGCCTGCTCGATGCCACGCTTGAGACCCATGGGGTTGGCGCCGGCGGCGACGTTGCGGAGGCCGACCTTGACGAGCGCCTGGGCCAGCACGGTGGCGGTGGTGGTCCCGTCACCAGCGATGTCGTTGGTCTTGGTGGCCACCTCCTTCACCAGCTGGGCACCCATGTTCTCGTAGGGGTCCTCGAGCTCGATCTCGCGGGCGATGGACACACCGTCGTTGGTGATGGTGGGGGCGCCGAACTTCTTGTCGAGCACCACGTTGCGGCCCTTGGGACCGAGGGTCACCTTCACGGCGTCGGCCAGCTTGTTGACACCGGCCTCGAGACCACGGCGGGCCTCTTCGTCGAACTTCAGAATCTTGGGCATCAGTACTCCTACTTGAGGACGGCGAGCACGTCGCGAGCGGTCAGGATGAGAACGTCTTCACCGTCAACGGTGATTTCGGTGCCGCCGTACTTGGAGTAGACGACGGTGTCGCCGACGGACACGTCCATCGGCACTCGTTCGTCACCATCCTCGTTCCAGCGGCCAGGGCCGGCCGCGAGGACCTCGCCCTGCTGGGGCTTCTCCTTGGCGGTATCGGGAATCACGAGTCCGCTCGCGGTCGTTGCCTCGGCATCTCCGGGGCGGACGACGATACGGTCCTCGAGGGGCTGCAGATTCATCCACGCCTCCCAGCGCATTCAATCGATGTACGGGAAACGGCCAAGGATGTGAGGCCTCACCGGGGCCCGAAGTGACGGGGCGGGTGTTGGCACTCTCCTCGACCGAGTGCCAAAGCTAGCACTCGTCGGGCGAGAGTGCTACCCCGCTGCGAAGGTTTTCGGCAGACCGAGCCCGGGAACGGCTCCGGTGTCCATGGGAGACGGCCCGTCCTGGCGCAGCCGATGCCACGCCGCCGCGGCCACCATGGCCGCGTTGTCGGTGCACATCGACCGGGCGGGCAGCAGGCCCTGGATCCCGTCCTCGACGCACACGTCCAGCACGCGCTCGCGGAGCACGCTGTTGGCCGCCACCCCGCCCGCCAGGCAGATGCCCTTCGGCCCCGCTTTCCCGCGCCGCCTGGCGTGCCTTGGCGACCAGCACGTCGACGACCGCCTCCTGGAACGAGGCGGCCACGTCGGGAGTGGCGGAGTCGGGGTGCTTGCGGACGTGGTTGACCACGGCGGTCTTCAAGCCGCTGAACGAGAAGTCGAGCCCGTCGTCCCTCATCGCCCGGGGAAACGCGATGGCCTCGGGATCACCTTCCATGGCGACCGCGTCGATGGCCGGCCCGCCGGGGTAGCCCAGACCCAGGAAACGAGCGACCTTGTCGAAGGCCTCGCCGGCGGCGTCGTCGACCGTGGACCGCCGAAGACCTCGTACTGGCCGTGCCCGTCCATGCGCACCAGCATCGTGTGGCCGCCGGACACGAGAAGGACCACGACCGGGAGCTCGAGATCGGGCTCCTCGAGCAGGGCCGCATACAGGTGGGCCTCGAGGTGGTTGACGGCGACGAAGGGCACGTCCCACGCCAACGCCAGGGTCTTGGCCGCGCTGACGCCGACCAGCAGCGAACCCGACCAGACCGGGCCCGTAGGTGGCGCCGACCGCCTCGACGTCGCGATCGATCAGGCCCGCCTCGACGACCGCTTGGGCCACCACCGGGATGAGCAGTTCCTCGTGCGCCCGGGACGCGATCTCGGGCACCACCCCGCCGTATCGCGGCGTGCAGGTCGACCTGGCTGGACACCACCGACGAGAGGACCCGTTCACCGCCGCACACGACCGCGGCGGCGGTCTCGTCGCACGAGGTCTCGATGCCGAGCACCGTCGTACTGGGTTGGTCGGGGGTGTCACTCACGGAAGCGCCTCCACAGCGGATGCCGTCGCGGACGGCTCCTCAAGGGTGCCGCGAAGTCGCGCCAAACGCGCCGCGTACGGCGGCGCGTCGATCTCATGGGCCCACATGACCAGCGCATCTTCTCCGTCGGGCTGGTAGTACGCCCGGCGGACCCCGGCCGGGGCCAGCCCGAACCGCCGGTAGAGACCCTGGGCGGCCGTGTTGCCGGCCCGGACCTCGAGGGTCAGCGCCGTCATCCGCCGTTCCAGCGCGGCGTCGACCAGCGCCACCATGAGCTGGGTGGCCACCCCTCGGCGCTGGACGTCGACGGCTACGGACAGGTTGGTGACGTGGGCCTCGTCGGCAGCGAAGAAGAGCCCGCCGTACCCGACCACCCGGCGGCCGAGCGTGGCGACCACGTAGTGACGCTGGTCTCCCATGGCCAGTTCCTTGCGGAACACCTCGGAGGACCAGGGGTGGGACTGATTGTCCTGCTCGATGGCGGCGACGTCGCGGAGGTGACGGCGGCGCATCGGGGCGACCTCGACGTCGATCACCGGGCCTCCCGGACGGCCCAGTTGGCCTCGGCGTCGGGTCGGCGGAGATAGAGCGGAGTGATCTCGCCGGGCGAGACCCACTCCTCACGCATGGCCCGGGCGTGGGCCAACTGCACCAGCGCCGTGGCGGTGGGGAACTGCATGCCCTTCTCGGCCATCTCGACCTTGCTGAGCCCGCCGAAGAGTTCGGCGTACCGATGGGCGCCGTCGCCGACCAGCAGGCACTCCTCGCTGGTGGCCAGCAGTTCGGACGCCAGGTCGTCGGGGGTCCCCAGCTCGGGACCCCGCAGGCGCTGCACGCCGCCGGGAACCTGGCGGTAGAACGCGTAGAACAGCTCGTCGCGACGGGCGTCGATCGTGGCCACGATGAGCCGGGAGGTGTAACGGGCCGGGAACGCGAGCAGGTCGAGGCTCTCGACGCCGATCATCGGCACGCGCAGGGCATGAGCCAGCGCCTTCCCGGAGGCCAGCCCGACCCTGAGGCCGGTGAACAATCCGGGACCGACGTCGACGGCGACGACACTGATCTCCGAGAGCTCGATGCGGGCCTGTTGGCGGACGAAGTCGATCTGCGGGGTCAGGCTCTCGGCATGCCGGCGGCCCCGCGACGAGTGGGCAGAGGCGAGCACACCCTCGTGGCCGCCGATGGCGCAACCCACCTGAACCGTCGAGCTCTCGATGCCGAGGATCAACATGGGGTCACCCGTCGCCTTCGGCGGTGGGGGCGTCGGGCTCCTGGCCGCACGCGAGCTCCATGGCCGATTGGACCGACTTCTGCCGGCCCGACCAACGGGGTCCGACGCAACGGATCTCGACCGTGCGGTCGTCGTCGGCCTCGCCGAACGAGAGGCGCACCTCGAGCAGGTCCGCGGGGAGCATCGGGTAGATCGTGTCACCCCACTCGATCAGGGTGACACCGCCCGAATCGAGCAGCTCGGGGAGGGCCAGGTCGCGCGCCGCTTCGAGGTCGGAGATCCGGTAGACGTCGAGGTGGTTGAGCTCGAGCCGACCCCGGTAGCTGCGGGCCAGGATGAAGGTGGGGCTGACGACCCGCTCCTCGACGCCCAGGCCGGCCGCGAACCCCTGGGTGAACGACGTCTTCCCGGCGCCGAGATCACCCGAGAGCACGATGAGGTCGCCGGGGCGGACCAGCTCGGCCAGCGCGTGGGCCAGCGCCTTGGTCTGGTCGACCGACGAGGTGAGGATTCGGATCATGACGACAGGGCTCTCTTCGCTCGCACCAGATCGGCGCGCATCTCGGCCATGGTCTGGCCACCGCCGCGGAGGACGGCCGCTGGATGATACGTCGGCACGAGCACCCGGTCGCCCAAAGGGTAGGTCGCGCGCCGCGGAGTTTCGTGATGCCGGTGGTGGTCCGGCCCAGCAGCTGGGACGAGAACCGACCCAGGGTGACGACGACCCGGGGGTCGATCATCTCGATCTGCTGATCGAGGTACGGGCGGCAGGCGGTGATCTCGTCGGGCTGCGGATCGCGGTTGCCGGGCGGGCGGCACTTGACCACGTTGGCGATGTAGCAGCGGTCTCGGCGCAGACCCATCTCCTCGGCCATGAGCTGATCGAGCAGCTGGCCCGACCTCCCGACGAACGGGAGCCCCTGGCGGTCCTCTTCGGCGCCCGGTCCCTCGCCGACGAACATGAGCTCGGCGTGGGGGTCACCCATCCCGAAGACCACCGTGGTGCGGCCCACGCTGAGGCCACAGAGGGTGCAGGCCGACGCGGTGGCGGCCAGTTCCTCGAGGGTCTCGGCCACGCCCAGGATGGTACCCAGTCATGCCACCGGAATCTCGGCCTCCAAAACCGGCCTCAGTCCGGTTGCCGAGGCCCAGATTCGGCGAGGGCGGTCAGGCCGGCGTCGTACCGGTCGATCACCCGCGGCCACGACCACCGCTCCATCTCCCGGCGCAGGCCCCCGACCTTGGAGCGGGCCCCGTCGAGATCGATCAGCACCGCCGCCAGCGCGTCCTGCGCCCGGCCGGGCTGGTAGAGCACCGCGTCGTGCCACCGGTCGGGCACCAGCTCGGGATGGGAGAGCGCATCCGGCAGCACGGGCACACACCCTGCGGCGATCGCCTCGACCACCGAGATTCCGAAGAACTCGTGGCGGGCGCAGCTCAGGAAGACATCGGAACGCAGCAGGAGGGCCCGGTAGGCCTCGACATCGAGATACCGGTCCACCTCGATCCGCGGCTCGAGCCGATCGAGCAGCTTCGTCGCCTCTCGATCGCGCTCGCGTGGCCGTTCACCGGCGATCGCCAGCCGGAAGGCCACCCCGGCGTCGGCCAGGCGGGCCATGATGCGCAGCCACCCCAACGGATCCTTGTCGTGCTCCCATCGCTGGTTCCACACCACCAGCGGGCCCTCAAGCCGAGGAGCGGTCGACGGGCGGGCCGCCCCCAGCAGGCCATCGAGCTCGACGCCGACCGGCACGATCGCGCTCTTCGCTTCCATCCGGGGGATCAGTCCGTCGTGGGACAGATCCGGAGCGGCCCGGAGGAAACCGGGCAACGCCTCCACCACCGTGTCGCGATGGAACGCCGAGTTCCACCACACCGCGTCGGCCGCCAGCAGGGTCTGCCAGTTGGCCATGGCCGCATCGGTGTCGGGGGCCCGACCGTCGGTGGTGGGATACCGGAGCTGGCTCTCGTGAACGTAGGCCACCGCGGGCACGTCGCCGAGCGATCGACGGACCAACCCCAGCAGCGCCGCTCCGTGCACCAGGGACGAGATCATCACCACGTCGGGCCGGCCCTGTACATCGACGTCGGCCCGGACCTGTTCCGCCAGCGTCACCGCCCCGCCCCGGAGCCGCCACCGCCAGAACCGATCGGGGTGGGTCACCAACCGGACCCGGTGCCGGCTGTGGCGGGCCAGACCGTCGGCCCAGGCCCGGTGCGACCCGCCGTACCAGGACTCGACGAGGAGGACGTCCAGCGAGCCGTCGGACCGCCCGCTCCGGCTCACTCGTACACTCGCGGCACCCGAGCGGAGACGGCACAGAGCACTTCGTAGCCGATGGTGTCGAGACGTTCGGCGACGTCGTCGGCGGTGATGGCCTCGTCGCCCTGCGATCCCAACAGGACGACCTCGTCGCCGGCCACGACCTCGTCCTTGGCACAGTCCACGACCAGCTGGTCCATCGTCACCCGCCCGATGATGGGGTAGCGGTTCCCGCGGATCAGCACCTCTCCGCTGTGAGCCGACAGATCCCGTCGCACTCCGTCGGCGTAGCCGATGGGGACGGTGGCCAGCGTGCACTCGTCCGTGGTCCGGTGGAAGTGCCCGTAGGAGACACCTTCGTCCGGTCCGTGCTGGTGGACATGCGACACCTCGGACACGAGCCGCATGGCCGGACGGAGCTCGACGCGGCCGGCCAGCACCTCGGAGGGAGCAACACCGTAGAGAGCGATCCCACAGCGCACCATGCCGTAGTGGCTCCGCCGGTGGGCGATGACGCCCGCCGAGTTGGCGGCGTGCACCAGGGGCGGTCGGTGCCCCGCTGCCTCGAGCTCGGCCTGCACGGCGTCGAACCGATCGAGTTGCTCGTCGGTGAAGCTCGGGTCTTCCTCGTCGGCCCGGGCGCAGTGGGTCCAGACGCCCTCGAGCACGACCGAGTCGGTGGCCGCGATGTGATCGGCGATGGCGACCGCGTCCTCGGGTCGGCAGCCCACGCGATGCATGCCGGTGTCGACCTTGAGGTGCAGGGCGAGCACACGGTTGCGGTCGGCGGCGGCGCGAGCGAGCCGATCGACACACCCCACCGAGTAGACCGTCGAGGTGATCCGCTCCTCGGCGATGGTCGGCTCGCTGCCCGACGGCGGTTCGGACAACACCAGGATGCGCGGCACGTCGACCCCGGCCTGGCGCAGCGAGATGGCCTCCTCCACCGTGGCGACGGCCAGCCACTTGACCCCCGCCTGCTCCAGGGCACGGCTGACGGCGATGGCTCCGTGACCGTAGGCGTTGGCTTTGACGACGGCACACAGGACGGCCTCGCCCGCGGCGTCGGCCATGGTGCGGGCGTTGTGGGCGATGGCGTCGAGGTCCACCTCGGCGCGCGTCACCCGGTACAAGGTCATCGCCACTCCGTCATGTCAGTCGCGAAAGGGTGCGGGCCACCAACTCGGGAAGATCGCCGGCAAGGAGCCCGACCGGGGGTCCCTCCCTGCCGGCCAGCCCGTGGACGTGTGCCGCGGCCGCTGCAGCTTCGAGTGGCGGGGTCCCGCCGGCGAGGAGCGCTCCGATGATGCCGGCCAGCACATCACCGGTGCCCGCCGTCGCCAGTCGCTGATCGCCGGAGGCCGCCGCCAGGACGCGCCCGCCGGGGTCGGCCACGATCGTGACCGGGCCCTTCAGGAGGACGACCGCCGAGGTGGACGCCGCCAGCTCTCGGGCGGCCGCGAACCGGTCCTGGGATGGCACCGCGCCGGTGAGCGTCCGAAACTCGCCGTCGTGCGGAGTCAGGATCGTGGGGCCGACTCGGGATCGGAGGGCCTCGATCGATGCGGTCGTGAGGCCGTCGCCGTCGAGCACCACCGGGCACGCCAACGCGGTCAGCGCTGCGTCGACGTCGCTCCCCTGGTCGGGGCCCAGCCCGGGACCGATGACCGCCGCTGCGACCCGGTCCGCATCCAGCGCGGCGCCCCACCCCGCTGCGGCGACGGCGACCTGGACCGCTTCGGTCGGGGCTCGATTGTCGGCCGACCCGCCCGGCGTGCTCAGCCGGACGTAGCCGGCGCCCGACCGCAGGGCGGCCCGAGCGGCCAGATGGGCGGCCCCGCTCATGCCCGGCGATCCTGCGATGACCCAGACGGCCGATTTCCACTTGTGGGCGTCGGCGGCGCGCCGCGGCACCCACGCCCCGACGTCCGTCGACTCGACCCGATGCGCCGCAACCGCGGAGACGTCGAGCCCGATGTCGGCCACCTCGACCCGGCCGGCCGCGGCCCGGCCCGGAGCGAGGAGCAGCCCCGGCTTGAGGGCCTGGAATGTGACGGTGCGCCGCGCCCGCACGGCACGACCCCGCTCGGCCCCGGTGAGACCGTCGATGCCGGACGGGATGTCGGCGGCCAGGACCGGCGCACTTCCCGGGTCGGGGGCGACGTAGTCCCGATTGAGGCTGGTTCCGAACGCCGCGTCGATCACGAGATCGGCCCGCGGGAGTGACGTCGGCGCGTCGAGCGCGTCGACCTCGACGACCCGGCCGCCCGCTCTGCGCAGGCGCCGAGCTGCAGCGCGGCCGTCGGCCCCGTTGTTCCCCGGCCCGGCCACCACCACCACTCGCCGACCGTAGGTCCCGCCGAGCATGTCGACGGCGGCCCGGGCCAGTGCGGCGCCGGCCCGATCGACGAGCTCCTCGACGGGCTCGGGCGCGGCCTCGTCGACCCGCCGCATCTCGGCGGGGGTGGTGATCGGGATCACCGCGGCGCACCCGGCACGAACTTCGGGGTATTCTCTCCACCCCCCGGACGAAATCCTCCGTAGTTCGGCGGGTGGGTCACGAGCGCCACTGGTCGGCCAACACGTAGACCGGGTCGGCCAGCACGTCGATCACCGCCAGCGTCTCGAGCAGATCCTCGCGGAAGGTGGGCTCGGTCTCGGTGACGGCATCCTCCAGCGCGCCGATACCGGCCGCGGTACCCCTCGAGCACGCTGCGCATCGTGTCGACCGGAAGCCGCTCGACGAAGTTGACGTGCAGGAGTGTGATGCCGACCGGCTGCGTGTCCTTCACCTCGGGCACGATGATCACGGTACGACCGTCACGTCGGCCCTTGGCGACCATGACCTCGCGCTCGGTCGCCGCACGGTGTTTGGTCCCGCGAAGGACGGACTGGGCGTCAGCCCGTGACGGGAGACCGACCGAGACACCGCCTCGGTCCACCACCACGGCGGTGGCACCGTCGTCGACCTCACCCTCGATGCGATACCGGGTGAACCCGGTGACGGACTCGACCGCGGGATCCAACGAGGCCAGGGTACGCAACGTGCGGTAGCTGAACCGGTCCCGGCCGGCGCCGGCTTCGAGCACACCGGCCACCAGCGGCACGGTGAGCAACCCCTCCTCCGAACGCGAGATCCCCACGGTGACGGTCTTGGCCTGGTGCTTGATCGCGTCCACCGGTCGGGTGAGCTCCTCGATCCCCGAGGTGAGGGCCGCGGTCAGATCCTCGATGACGGCACTGGGGGTGCCGAGCTTGCCCCTCTCGAGCTGATAGGTGTCCAGCGGACTGATGCGCAGGGTGTACCGGAGCGAAGCGGTGACGCTCTGCGCCGTCGAGGCCTCGAGATGGCCGTTGTAGTCGCCGGCCCGCAGGCCGTCGAAGAACCGGCCGGCCGGCTCGCGGAGGAGATCGTCGAGCTGGTGCATCACTGCGGCGGCGTCCGTGACTCCGGATCCGACGACCCCTTCGATGGCGGCCCGGCACTCGCGCAGCGGCCGGGCCTGCTCGTCGATGGCCAGTGCCGCTTCGTAGCCGAAGAGATGCCCGGCCACGGTGGCCAGGACGAAGCCGAGCGCCGGATGGGTCTGCGGCACGTTGATGACGGCCAGAGCGGACGAGAACCGATCGGCCCCCTCGTCGGCCACCACGATCGGGGCAGCCTTGTGCGCCCGGAAGATCGCCACCTCCTTGGCCACGTCGTCGGCGGTGGATCCGGTGACACCGGCCGCGCACACCAGGATGAGGGGCTCGGACGACAGGTCGATGTGCTTCTTGTCCTCGGTCGCGTCGCAGGCGATGGCCTTGTAGCAGAGCTCGGACAGTTTGATCCGGATCTCGTTGGCGGCCACCAGGTTGGGGCCGTTGCCCACGATGGCCCAGTAGCGCCGGCTCGGGGCGAACCGGCGGGCGGCGTCGGCGATCTCGGCCCGGCGGCCCAGCGTCGCCTCCATGGCGGCCGGCATCTGCGCCAGGGCGTCGAGCAGGGCGCGACGCTCGTCGCCGGCCGGAACCCCGACCTCGGTGGCGATGGCGTCGGCCAGGATGAAGCCGGCCGCCACCTGCGAGTAGAACGCCTTGGTCGATGCGACGCTCATCTCGACGTCCCGTCCATCGGCCGTGTAGAGCACCCCATCGGCCTTGTCGACCAGATCGCTGCCCCGGCGGTTGACGATGGCCACGACCCGGGCACCGCGGGCGCGTACGAGATCGACGGTGCGGTTGGTGTCGGTGGTGGTGCCCGATTGACTGATGGCCACCACCAGGACTCGGCTCATGTCGGCTTCCATCTGGAAGCCCGACAGCTCGGTGGCCGGCAGGGCGCGGACGGCGACGTCGCGCTCCCCGAGCAGCTCGCTGATGGCCGCCGCGGCCGCCCGTCCGGCGATGGCCGCTGTGCCCTGGCCGATGACGAGGATCTCGTCGATGGCGCCGGCGGACAGGTCGGCGCGCAACGCCGCAGGGAGGGTCTCGTCCCCGACGACGGCGCGGAGATGGCCCTGCTCGTCGGGGATCAGTCGACCGCGCAGGGTCTTGCGGAACGACACCGGGGATTCGGTGATCTCCTTGAGCAGGAAGTGCGGGTAGTCGCCCCGATCGATGTCCCGGGTCGTGATCTCGGCGTGCGTCAGTTCGTCGACGGCCACGGGAAGCTCCGACCCGTCGTAGCTACGACGCCGGATCCCCTCGACGGTGCCGGCCCGTCGAGCATCGAGCTCGACGATCTGGCCGCGCGATCCTGTGGGGTCGTCGGGGTTGGACGGCGTCTCCCCGTCCATCCGGAGGTACCGGTCGGTCAACTCGACCAGGCCGTAGGGTTCGCTGGCCACGACGAACGCGTCCTCGCACAGTCCCACGTAGAGCGCCTGCCCACTCCCCCGTAGGGCGAAGAGCAACCGACCGGGATCGGCCACGGCGTGCGCCCCGATGGCCACCGACCCTTCCAGGTCACGCACCGTCGTGCGGAACGCCTCGTCCAGCGGCTGGCCGGCGGCCAGTGCCCGACTGGTGAGCGTCGGGATGACCTTGGTGTCGGTGGTGATCTCGGGGAGGATCTCCAGCTCGTCGCGAGCGGCGAGATCAGCGAAGTTGTCGACGTCGCCGTTGAGCACTGCGGCCACGTAAGGGGCGTCGAGCCGCTTCGGTTCGTCGCTGTTGAGCGGGTGGGCGTTGGGCTGCGAGATGATCCCCACGCTGGCCCAGCGGGTATGACCCAGCACCACGGCCTCGGCCTCGGGCGTCGCGACCGCCCGGCGAAACAGCTCGTCGTCGGTGATCGCCCGTCGAAGCTCGGCGGTGTTGTCGCCCAGCTCGCCGATCTCGGCCGCGGCCTTGTAGACGAACGCGACCGCGTCGTCGAACACACGCACCGAGCCGGTGCGATAGAGGGGGTCGACCGCCCGCTCGCCGAGCACGGCCTGGACGCCGGGATCGGCGAAGTCGAGACCGTGGTCGGTGACCAGGATCTGGAGACCGGCCGAATCCCGGCCCCGCACCTCGAGCCGGTCGAGGGCGGACAGCGCCTCCTGGATCGAGGTGGCGGCGGCCAAGGCGGACACCGGTGCCGACGGTCGCCGGCAAGGAGTGCGACCTGCCGCGCGGTGGGCAGCCGGTCCTTGGCGATGGCCCAGCACGCGTCCTTGGCCATGACCAGCGCAGCGTTGCGACGCTCGAGCACGATGCCGTCGACGACCTCGCTCTCGATCCGCTTCTCGGCCGCGGTCAGCTTCTGCAGCCGCTGCATCCAGCGTCGCCGGCGATCGCGTCGGACGCCGTGGCGTCGGCGACCAGCGCAGCGACCCCGGCGACGCCCGCGGAGGGAACGGTCGACCGACCTGCACCGCCGAGGCCAGCGCCTGCAGCGCGTCGTCGAGCGCCTCCGTGGAAGGATCGAACGAGCCGACCGCATCGGTGACCGTCGCCGAGAGCTCGGTCGCGGACGGGACGGGTCCGATGCCTGGCTTCCTGACGACCGCGATGATCCCGCACATGGGCGACTCCAGAATCCGGGGGGGACGACGGATTCGAGCCGCCGTAGCTGTCCGACCAGTCTACGACTCCGTGGAGTCGCGAGACCCGTTCCAGCCGCAGCGACGAGGCGCTCGACAGCGGCCTCTGCCGCGCCTCGGCGTCGAGCACGGCCTCGACCATGACCGCGCACCAGCGGCTCGGTCCCGCTGGGTCGCACCAGCACCCGACCGTCGTCGCCCAGCTCGCTCTCGACCGCAGCGATCTCGTCGGCCACCTGCGGCCACGACGTCGACGCTGCGGTCCCGGACCTTCGACGTTGTGCGAGCAGCTGCGGCACGGTCGTCATCGCCTCGGCGGCCAGTTCGGCCAGCGGCCGGCCCGACCGCTGCACCAGGTCGAGCAGATGCAGGCCGGTGAGCAGGCCGTCGCCGGTGCGGCTGATGTCGGTCAGGATGACGTGGCCCGACTGCTCGCCACCGAGGCTCCACGCCTCGTTCGAGCGCCTCCAGCACGTACCGGTCGCCCACCTGGGTCTGCTCGACGTTGATCCCCGCCGCCGCCATGGCGCGGTGGAACCCGAGATTGGTCATCACGGTCACCACGACGGTGTCGCCGGCCAGCGTGCCGCGTCGACGACGATCGATGGCCAGCAGCGCCATCATGTGGTCGCCGTCGACGACCCGACCCCGATGGTCGACGGCGACGACGCGATCGGCGTCGCCGTCGAACGCCAGGCCCACGTCGGCGCCGACCTCGACCACCGCCGCGCCGCAGGTCTCGGGATTGGTCGACCCGAACCCGTCGTTGATGTTGGCGCCGTCGGGTTCGTCGCCCGACGGCGTGCACCTCGGCCCCGAGCGAACGCAGCACGTCCGGGGCCACATGGGCGTTGGCACCCGTTGGACCCGTCGAGCACGACCGTCGAGCCCGTCGAGCCGTCGCCCCTCGAGACTGGCCACCAGTCCGTCGGTCCACGAGTCGAGCACCGAAGTCGGCGGTCCGGATGGTGCCCAGGTCTCGACCGGTGGGTCCGCTGGGATCGCCGGGATCCAGCTCGGCCAGCGCCACCAGCAGGTCGGCCTCGGTGTCGTCGGTGAGCTTGCGCCCGCCGGCGGCGAAGAGCTTGATGCCGTTGTCGGCGAACGGGTTGTGGGACGCCGAGATCATCGCCCCGGGCACGCCCAGCTCGGTGCAGAGCCAGGCCAGCGCCGGAGTCGGCGCGATCCCGAGCAGTTCGACGCCGGCTCCCTCGCTGGCGAGGCCGGCGGCCAGGGCCGACTCCAGCATCGGGCCGCTGTGCACGGGTGTCGCGTGCGATCACCAGCGGTCATGGCCGAGCGTGCGCGCCGCAGCGCCGGCCGATCCCCAGCGCATGCTCGGCGGTGAGATCCGCGATTGGCCAGACCTCGGACCCCATCGGTTCCGAAGGCGACGTCCACGGGCGATCTACCGCTTCGAGTACTGCGGAGCCTTTCGGGCCTTCTTGAGGCCGTACTTCTTGGACTCCTTCTTCCGAGGGTCCCGGGTGAGGAATCCGGCCTTCTTGACCGAGTCCCGGAGCTCGGGATCGATGTCGCAGAGCGCCCGGGCGATGCCGAGTCGCAACGCTCCGGCCTGGCCGGAGCGGCCGCCGCCGTGCATCGTGACGTCGATGTCGTAGGTCTCGCCGAGCTCGGTGAGCCGCAGCGGCTCGGTGAGCACCATGCGGTCGGCATCGGAGGGGAAGTACTCCTCGACCGTGCGACCGTTGACGGTGATCTTGCCGGAACCGGAGGAGAGCCGGACCCGGGCGACCGCTCGCTTGCGTCGGCCGGTGGCCCTGGTGATCTCGGTGGACATGCGGAGCTTCTTCCTTCGATCAGTCGCGAGCGCGAGCGTGTTCGAACACGAGCGGTTCGGGCTTCTGGGCGTGGTGGGGATGGGTGGGACCGGCGTACACCTTGAGCTTGGTCGCCATCTGGCGCCCGAGCCGGTTCTTCGGCAGCATGCCGGTGATGCTGCTTCCGGACCGCTTCGGCCGGCTGATCGGCGAGTCGGGCCGCGTAGGTGGTGGAACGGATGCCACCGGGGAACCCGGAGTGACGGTAGACCTGCTTGCGTTCGGCCTTGCCCGAGGTGAGCACCACCTTGTCGGCGTTGACGACGACGACGTGATCACCACCGTCGAGGTGCGGGCTGAACGTGGGCTTGTGCTTCCCGCGCAGGATGCGGGCCACCTCGGTGGCCAGACGACCGAGCACCATGCCCTCGGCGTCGACGACATGCCACTGCCGCTCGATCTCGGATTTCTTGGGTGAATACGTCGGCACGCGGAGTCCTCGCACGGGGGTTCGACGGAGGTGCCAGGGCGCGGTCGGGCGCCAGGGCAAGGGGTCACGATAGGGCCGACCGCGGGACGGCCGCAACATCGGGCGGCCGGGACCATCCCGGTCCCCTCGTCGCCTGCCCGTCGCCGCCATAGCGGACCTGCCAGAGGCACAGCCCGTGGGGTGGCGCGATCTGGCCCGCAGCCTGCCGATCACGGGCAGCCAGGGCGCGGCGACGTCGGCGGCGGTGCGGCGGCCCCGACCCACATCGACCAGCATGCCGACGACGCTGCGCACCATCTGGTGGCAGAACGAGCCGGCCTCGATCTCGAAGCGGAGCACGACCGTCACCCAGGTCGTCCCATCCGGCCCGGATCAACCGTCGGACCAGGGGCGCATCGGTCCGCCGACCCGTGGCGGGGTCGGTCACTTCCCGCCGGCGACAGAACGACGAGAAGTCGTGGTCGCCGATGAGGGGATCACTCGCCGCTCGCATCGACCGGAGCGCCAGCGGCTCGGCCACGTGCCAGGACGTGGCGTGGAGGAAGGGGTCGGGCGTCGACCGATTGAGCACGGTATAGCGGTACACCCGGCGCGATGGCCGAGAAGCGGGCGTCGAACCCCTCGGCTGCGATGGCGGCCTCGCGAACCACGATCGAGGGAGCGCAGAGACCGTTGACCGACCGCTGCAGTCGGACCGGATCGACCGGCGCGTCCGACGTCGAAGGTGACCACCTGACCCCAGGCGTGCACCCCGGCGTCGGTCCGCCCCGCACAGGTGAGGGAGACCGGGCTCCCGAGCACCCGTTCGAGGGCGACCGAGAGATCCCCGGCGACGGTGCGCACCCCCTGGTTGGCAGCGAAGCCCCGGAACGGGGCGCCGTCGTAGGCGACCAGGAGCCGGATCCGACTCATGGGCCGACCGGCCGAACGCTCAGACCAGTTCGAGGCGCGCCATCGGCGCCTTGTCGCCCGGGCGGGGACCGAGCTTCAGGATCCGGGTGTACCCCCCGGGTCGATCCTCGTACCGAGGGCCGACATCGTCGAAGAGCTTCGCCGTCATCTCGGGGTCGCGGAGGTAGGCCAGGACCTGACGGTGGTTGTGCAGCCCGCCCTTCTTGGCCTTGGTGATCAGCTTCTCGGCGACCGGTCGTACGGCCTTGGCCTTGGCCTCGGTGGTGACGATGGCCTCGGCGGCCACCAGCGAGGCGACCAGGTTGGCCATCATCGCCTTGTGGTGGGCGGAGCTGCCACCGAACCGCTTGCCCTTGCGGGGACGTGCCGGCATGCGTCAGTCCTTGTTACGGAGCGTGAGACCACGCTCGTCGAGCTTCTGGATGACCTCGTCGAGCGACTTCTGGCCGAAGTTGGTGATGGCCAGCAGATCGTCCTCGGAACGTGAGAGCAGCTCGCCGACGAAGTTGACCTGGGCCCGCTTGAGGCAGTTGCGAGGCCGCTCGGACAGATCGAGGTCCTCGATGGGAAGGTCCAGGTCGGGCGAACCGGAGACGGCGGGGCCGGCCTCGGAGAGCTCGAGGCCCTGGGGCTCGTCGCTCATCTCCTCGACCAGCTGCACCAGGGTGCGCAGCGTGGAGCCGGCCGACGCGAGGGCCTCGCGGGGCGAGATGGAGCCGTCGGTCTCGATGGCGAGGATGAGCCGATCGAAGTCGGAAGACTGCTCGACACGGGTGGGCTCGACCTCGAAGGTGACCCGCCGAACCGGCGAGAAGATCGAGTCGATCGGAATGACGCCGATGGTGGCCGAGGTCTTGTTGCCCTCGGCGGGCACGTACCCCCTGCCCTTGCTGACCGTCAGGTCGATGGCCAACCGGCCCTTGCTGTTGAGGTTGGCGAGGTGCAGGGTCGCCGTTGAGCACGTCGACCTCGGGGTTGGTGGTGATGTCGGCGGCCGTCACGTCCTTGGCCCCCCGCACGTCGAGACGCAGGACGACCGGCTCCTCGCTGTGGGACACCAGCACCAGGTCCTTCAGGTTCAGGATGATGTCGGTGACATCCTCGGCGCAGCCGGGGATGGTGTCGAACTCGTGGAGCGCTTCGTCGAAGCGCACCTGGGTCACGGCTGCGCCCGGGATGGACGACAGCAGGGTGCGGCGCAGCGAGTTGCCGAGCGTGTGCCCGAAGCCGGGTTCGAGCGGGCCGATGGCGAATCGCTGCTGGTTGTTCTCTTCGTTGTCGATGGCCTCGACGGTGGGGCGCTGGATCACCAACATGTTGTGACGTACCTCGATGGCGAGAATCTGAAGGGCGGGGTGGACGTTGGAGGGGCGGGACTACTTGCTGTAGAGCTCGACGATCAGCTGTTCGCGCACGGGCACGTCGATGTGCTCGCGGAGCGGCTCGGATCGGACGGTGACCTGCTGGCCGGCGTCGCCGGCTTCGAGCCACGCGGGCAGGCTGCGGTCGAGAACGTCGATGTTCTGACGGATCACGATCAGATTGCGCGCCTTGTCGCTGAGCGAGATCACGTCACCGACCCGGCACCGGTAGCTGGGGATGTTGACCCGGCGACCGTTGACGTTGACGTGGCGATGGGTGACCAGCTGGCGGGCCTGCGGTCGGGTAGCGCCCCAGCCGCAGCGGTAGAGGATGTTGTCGAGCCGGAGCTCGAGGAAGCGCAGCATGTTCTCGCCGGTGATGCCGTCCTTGCGGCTGGCCTCGTCGTAGAGGTTGCGGAACTGCTTCTCGGTCAGGCCGTAGGTGAACCGGGCCTTCTGCTTCTCCTGCAGCTGCAGGAGGAACTCGGACTCGTTGCGACGGCGACGGCTGCGACCGTGCTCACCGGGCGGGTACGGACGCTTGTCGAGCGCACGGGCCTCACCGACGGTGCCGAAGATGTTGGTGCCGAGTCGGCGGGAGATGCGGGCCTTGGGGCCGGTGTAGCGGGACACGTCACATCCTCCGGCGCTTGGGAGGGCGGCAGCCGTTGTGCGGGACCGGGGTGACGTCCTTGATGCCCGTCACCTCGATGCCGGCGTTCTGGATCGAGCGGATGGCGGTCTCGCGGCCCGAGCCCGGACCCTTCACGACGACGTCGACCTTCCGGACACCGTGCTCCATGGCGCGACGAGCGGCCTGCTCGGCTGCCATCTGGGCGGCGTACGGCGTCGACTTGCGGGAGCCCTTGAACCCGACGTTGCCGGCGGACGCCCAGGCGATGGTGCCCCCGTCCTGGTCGGTGATCGTGACGATCGTGTTGTTGAAGGAGCTCTTGATGTGCGCCACGCCGTGCGGTGATGTTCTTGCGCTCACGACGCTTGGGACGACGGCCACCAGCTGCTGGCTTGGCCATTACTTGATCACCTTCTTCTTCCCGGCGACCGTCTTCTTCGGTCCCTTGCGTGTCCGGGCGTTGGTATGGGTGCGCTGGCCGCGGACCGGGAGGCCACGACGGTGGCGAAGACCCTGATACGAGCCGATCTCCATCTTGCGCTTGATGTCCTGGCTGACCTCGCGACGAAGGTCACCCTCGACCTTGAGGTTGCTGTCGATGAACGTCCGCAGCGTGCCGACCTCGGAGTCGGTCAGGTCGCGCACGCGGGTGGTCGGGCTGACCTCGGTGGCATCGCAGATCTGCCGGGCGACCGACGGACCGATACCGAAGATGTAGGTCAGCGAGGTGGCGACCTGTTTCTCGCGGGGAATGTCTACCCCGGCAATACGAGCCATGGCTCCATTTACCCCTGTCGTTGCTTGTGGCGCGGGTTCGAACAGATCACGCGGATGGTGCCGTTGCGACGGATCACACGGCACTTGTCGCACATCTTCTTCACGCTGGGTCGAACTTTCATCGGGCGGCTTTCATGGGAGAAGCACATCACCCGCGGCACGGGGCCGGCGGGCTACTTGTAGCGATAGGTGATGCGACCTCGGCTGAGGTCGTAGGGGGTGAGTTCCACCTGAACCTTGTCTCCGGGAAGGATGCGGATGTAGTGCATCCGCATCTTGCCGGAGATATGGGCCAGAACTTGGTGGCCGTTTTCGAGCTCGACGCGAAACATGGCGTTGGGCAACGGCTCGGTGACCGTGCCCTCGAACACGATCGCGTCTTCCTTCGGTTGCGGCAGGGGTGGACCTCCATACTCGACTGCGGGTGCGTCTGCAGCCACAGGCCTCGGGGGACGCAAGCGCGCCAGCGGAGCGCGCCCGGTCAGAGGCAAGGAGACAATCTAGCGCGCGCCCTTCGCGCCAACCAACTCCACCCTGGGCTCTTCGGCTCCGAGGGCCTCATCGCGGTGCGGCTCGGGTCCCTCCCCGAGCCGCTGAACCCTCTTCGGTAGCGGCACTAGACCCCGAGGGCGGACGTGAGGCGGGCGAAGATCTCGTCGATCCCGCCTTCTCCGTCGACGGTCACCAGCTCGCCCCGCCGTTCGAACAGCTCCATCACCGGGACCGTGTCGGCCTCGTAGGCGGCCAGCCGGGTGTCGATCGCCTCGGGGGTGTCGTCCTCGCGGTTGCGCTCGATCATGCGCTGGCGAACGACCGGCACGGGCACGTCCAGGTTGACGACCACATCGACCGATCCGGCCAGGATCTCGAGGAGCGCCTCGGCCTGCGGCAGGGTGCGGGGGAAACCGTCGAGCAGGAACCCCTGCTGGGCGTCGTCCTTCGCCAGCCGTTCGGCCACCACGTCGGCCATGACATCGTCGGGGACCAGATGGCCGCCCTTCAGGTAGGTCTCCGCGGTCCTGCCGACCTCGGTGCCGTCCTCGACCGCAGCTCGCAGCATGTCACCGGTGGAGATGTGCGGAACACCGAGATGCGCGGACAGCTTCTGGCACTGGGTGCCCTTGCCTGCTCCCTGGCGTCCGAACACGATCAACCGCATGAGCTACTTCAGGAATCCCTCGTAGTTGCGCATCATCAACTGACTGTCGATCTGCTTCATGGTCTCGAGTGCCACGCCGACGGCGATCAGAATCGAGGTGCCGCCGAAGGCGAACGCCTGGAGATTCGACGACGTTGACGCGTTGAGGACCACATTAAGGAAGATGGCGGGGACCAATGCAACTGCTGCGATGAAAAGGGCGCCCGGGAGGGTGATCCGCGACAGGACCTTGGCCAGGTAGCGCTCGGTCTGCGGCCCCGGGCGGATACCGGGGATGAACCCACCCTGTTTGCGAATGTTGTCCGCCTGTTGCACCGGGTCGAACGTGATGGCGGTGTAGAAGTAGGCGAACCCGACGATGAGCAGACCGAAGACCGCCAGGTAGACCGGACTGGTCGGTGACGCGAGGTTGTCGTCGATCCAGCTCTGTACCGACGCTCCCCACCCCTCGCCCGGCAGGACCTGGGCCACCAGCAACGGCAGGTAGAGCACCGAGCTGGCGAAGATGATGGGAATCACGCCGGACTGGTTGACCTTGAGAGGGATGTAGGTGGATTGCCCGCCGTACATCTTGCGGCCGACCACCCGTTTGGCGAACTGGACCGGGATGCGCCGCTGGCCCAGTTCCACGAAGACGATGGCGAACACCAACCCGACCAACAGGGCCAGCAGGATGACGACGGCGCCCCACCCCCGCTCGGCCTTGACCAGTCCGCCCTGTGACGGGAAGGAGGCGACCACCGAGGCGAAGATGATGAGCGACATCCCGTTGCCGATCCCCCGCTGGGTGATCAGCTCGCCGAACCACATCAGCAGGGCGGTGCCGGCCACCATGGTGAGCACGGCGAGCAGGACCCGTCCCACCGCCGTGTCGTTGAACACCACGATGTCGACGCCGCTGGTGAGGCCGCCGCCGCCGCTGCCGGTGGAGAAGAGGAAGACGAGGCCCGTCGACTGGAGCGTGGCGATGGCGATGGTGAGGTAGCGGGTCCACTGGGTGATCTTGCGTTGGCCGACCGCTCCCTGCTTCTGCCACTCCTCGAGCCGAGGGATGACCACGGCGAGGATCTGCATGATGATCGACGACGTGATGTAGGGCATGATGCCGAGCGCGAAGATGGCGAAGTTGGTGAGCGCCCCGCCGCTGAACAGCTGGAGGAAGCCGAGGATGCCACCCTCCTCCTCGGCCGTGTCACGCAGGCTCTGCACCGCATCGAGGTCGATGCCCGGGACCGGAATGAACGACCCCAGCCGGTAGATGGCGATCATCAGCAGGGTGAACAGGATCTTGTTCCGCAGGTCCGCGACCCGGAACATGTTCATCAAGCTCGAGAGCACGGAATCCTCCTGAGGCCACGCCGACCGGAGCCGCCCACACTAGAGGGCGCCGCAGGTCACGCGACGACGCGTCAGCGGTTGGTGTGTTGGTTCCCCTGCGCCGGTGGTCGGCCGGTCTTGTAGGGAAGGGGCAGGACCTCGACGGAGCCCCCGGCGGCGGTGATGGCCGCCTCGGCCGACTTGGAGAAGGCGTGGGCCTTCACCGTGACGGCACGATCGATGGTTCCCCGGCCCAGGACCTTGACGAAGGCACCCTTGCGGAGCAGCCCCTTCGCCTTCAGTGCGTCGGGGTCGACCGCGTCGAGACCGGTCTCGGTCGAGCGTGTCCAGATTGATGGCCTGGTACTCGACCCGGAACGGATTGGTGAATCCCTTGAGCTTCGGGACCCGCATGTGCAGCGGGTTCTGACCACCCTCGAATCCGACCGGGATGGTGCCACGGGCCCTCTGGCCCTTCATCCCTCGGCCGGCGGTCTTGCCGCCCTTGCCGCCGATGCCGCGTCCCACTCGTTGCCGGGCGGTCCGCGACCCGTCGGCCGGCTTCAGATCGTGGATCTTCATCAGTCGATCTCCTCGACGTCGATGAGGTGGGGAACGCGACTGAGCATGCCGCGGATCTCGGGCCGGTCCGGCAGGGTGTTGGACTTGCCGATCCCTCGGAGTCCGAGCGCGCGGAGGGTGCCGCGCTGTTTGGGTTTGGACCCGATCTCGGATCGGATCTGGGTGACCTTGAGCTCGGTCATGCCTGGACCTCGGAGGACTCGGTGGGCGCGGAACCGCCCCGCTTGGTGTCCTCGTAGGCCTCGAGGAGGCCCTTCGGCACGAAGGTATCGGCGGGAAGGCCGCGCAGCCTGGCGATTTCGTCGGGCCGGCGGAGGTCCTTGAGCCCGGCGATGGTGGCGCGGGCCACGTTGATGTAGTTGGGCGAGCCCAGCGACTTGCACAGCACATCGCCGATGCCCGCCTCTTCGAGGATGGCGCGGGCGGCACCGCCGGCGATGACACCGGTACCGGGTGCCGCCGGCTTGAGCAGCACGCGACCGGCTCCGGTCTGGCCGATCACGGGGTGCACGATCGTGCTTCCGGCGAGCGGGACCTCGAACAGGTTCTTCCGGGCCTCTTCGGTCCCCTTCTGGATGGCGAGGGGGACTTCCTTGGCCTTGCCGTAGCCGAGGCCGACGCGGCCGGCACCGTCGCCGATGACGACGAGCGCGGTGAACGAGAACCGGCGTCCGCCCTTGACGACCTTGGCCACCCGGTTGATGTTGATGACCCGGGAGTCCCGGAGTTGCGGCTCCCCGGGAGCGCCCTGATCGCGCCGCCCGCCACGATCGTCACGGCCACCGCCACGACGGTTGTCGCGACCCTGGCCCCGATTCTGTCCCTGCCCCTGGTTGGGGGTCGGTGCGTTGGACATCAGAACTCCAATCCTGCCTGACGCGCTGCGTCAGCCAGTGCGGCCACCCGACCGTGGTAGCGACTGCCACCGCGATCGAAGACGACCTGGTCGATTCCCTTGGCCTTGGCTCGCTCGGCCACCAGCTTGCCGACGGTCTCGGCCGCGGCGATGTTGCCGGTGCCTCCGTCGCGGAGATCGGTCTCGACGGTGGACGCGGCGACCAGTGTGGTCCCTAACCGGTCGTCGATGACCTGGGCGTGGATGTGCCGGTTGGAGCGGAACACCGCGAGGCGGGGCCGTTCCCCGGTGCCCGCGATCTTCTTGCGAACCCGCCGATGTCGGCGGACCCGGGCTTCCTGCTTCTTGTGCGCTCGGTTGGACATGTGCGTACTCGCCTACTTCGCGGCCTTGCCGGCCTTGCGGATCACGTGCTCGCCCGCGTAACGCACGCCCTTGCCCTTGTAGGGCTCCGGCTTGCGCAGCGCGCGGATGTTGGCGGCCACCTGGCCGACCAGTTGTTTGTCGATGCCGTTCACCATGACCTGGGTGGGCTGGGGAACATCGAACTCGACCCCTTCAGGAGCCTCTACCTCGACCGAGTGGCTGAACCCGAGTGCGAGCTCGAGCTTGTTCTTGCCCTGCGCCTGGGCCCGGTAGCCGACGCCGATGATCTCGAGCTCCTTGGTGTAGCCCTCGGTGACGCCCACGACCATGTTCTGTACCAGCGAACGGGCCAACCCGTGCATCGACTTGCTGCGCCGATCGTCGTCGGGTCGTTCACACTGCAGCACGCCGTCATCGAGCGTGGCGGTGATGGGGGCAGGCAACTCGCGCTCGAGCGTGCCCTTGGGGCCCGTGACCGTGATGCGGACGCCGTCGACGGAGACGTCGACGCCGCTGGGCACGATGATGGGGGAACTGCCGATACGGGACATGAGACTCCTACCAGACCTCGCAGAGGACTTCGCCGCCGACACCCTTGCGCCGGGCGTCGCGGTCGGACATGAGGCCGTTGCTGGTCGACAACACGGCGACGCCGAGGCCCCCGAGGACCCGCGGGACGCCGTCGGCCTTGCGGTACACCCGAAGGCCGGGCTTGGACACCCGACGGAGGCCGGAGATCACCCGCTTGCGTTCGGGTGAGTACTTCATGGAGATGGTCATCGACGAGCCGGGCCGACCCTCGTTGTCCTTGACGTCGAAGCCGTGGATGTAGCCCTCGGCCTGGAGCACATCGGCCAGCGCGACCTTGAGCTTCGACGAGGGCATCGTGACGGTGTCATGCATGGCCACGTTCGCGTTGCGAATGCGGGTGAGCATGTCGGCGATGGGATCGGTCATGGTCATTGTTCGAGGCCTCCCTTCACCAGCTGGCCTTGGTCAGGCCGGGGATCTCCCCGGCGTGCGCCAGCTCGCGCAGACAGATGCGACAGAGACCGAAGCGGCGGTACACCGAGCGCGGGCGACCGCACCGACGGCAGCGGGTATACGCCCGTACCTTGAACTTCGGCTTCTTCTGCTGCTTCTCGATGAGCGCTTTCTTGGCCATATCAGGTCGTCTCCAGCCAGTGCGGTCGGATCGTGGTCGAGGTCATTGGGTGAACCGCAAGAAGTTCGTTCGTCACGAGGCCCCCTCCTTGCGAAACGGGAACCCCAGGGTGGTGAGCAGGGCTCGGCCGTGCTCGTCGTTGGCGGCGGTGGTCACCAGGGTGATGTCCATGCCGCGGATGGTGTCGACCGAGTCGTAGTCGATCTCCGGGAAGATCAACTGCTCGGTGACGCCGAAGGTGTAGTTGCCGTGGCCGTCGAACGACCGGGGCGACAAGCCCCGGAAGTCGCGGACACGAGGGAGGGCCAGCGAGATCAGCCGGTCGTAGAACTCCCACATCCGGTTGCCCCGGATGGTGCACTTGGCTCCGATGGCGTTGCCCTCGCGGAGCTTGAACGTGGCCAACGACTTCTTGGCCCGGGTGATCTTCGGCTTCTGGCCGCAGATGATGGTGAGGTCGGCGACGGCGCCGTCGAGGAGCTTGGACTGGACGACCGCCCCGCCCACCCCCATGTTGACGACGACCTTGTCGAGCGTGGGAACCTCCATCACGTTGCCGAGGCCGAGCTCCTCCTGGAGCTGTCCCCTCAGCTGATCGCGATACTGCTCCTTGAGTCGTGGTGTGGTTGCCGTGGTCACGGTAGATCGACCCCCGTGCGCTTGCAGATGCGGACCTTCGTGCCGTCGGGATCGTTGCGATAGCCGACCTTGGTGGGTTTGCCGTCGCCGGGACTGATCACGGCCACCTTGACGAGGCATCGATGGGCATGTCCTTGTCGATGATGCCGCCCTGCATGGTGGCGCCGGTGGCCTTCTGGTGCTTGCGCAGACGTTGATGCCGTCGACGAGCACCTTTCCGTCAGCGGGAAAGGCGCGACGACGACACCCTCGCGGCCCCGGTCCTTGCCCTGCAGCACCACCACGCGGTCGCCCTTCCTGATCTTCATCTTTGCCATGGCCACAACACCTCCGGTGCCAGCGACACGATGCGCATGAACTTCTTGTCGCGCAGCTCACGCCCGACCGGCCCGAAGATGCGGGTCCCGCGGGGCTGTCGCTGTTCGTTGATGAGGACGGCGGCGTTCTCGTCGAACCGGATGTAGCTGCCGTCGGGACGCCGGTTCTCCTTCTTGGTCCGTACGACCACACACCGGACGACCTCGCCCTTCTTCACGGCGGCGCCGGGCATCGCGTCCTTGACGGTAGCGACGAAGACATCGCCGATCGAGGCGTAGCGGCGTTTCGAGCCGCCCAGCACCTTGATGCAGAGCACCTCGCTGCGCCCGAGTTGTCGGCGACCCGGAGTCGGCTTTCCTGCTGAATCATCGGGCCCGCTCCAAGAACGTCGACGACACGCCAACGCTTGCGTCTTCGACAGCGGCCTGGTCTCCTGGATCCGAACCCGGTCGCCGATGTTGAGATCGTTGGTCCTGTCGTGGACGTAAGAGCTTGGTGCTGCGGTGGACCGTCTTGCCGTACTGGGCATGACGGACCTGGTCGACGACCTCGACGACGGCGGTCTTGTCCATGGCGTTGGACACGACCAGCGCCCTCGCGGACCTTGCGATCGTTGGACCGCTCGGCGGTCGCTGGTTCTGTGGTCAGCCATCGACGTGCTCTCCTCGGCGCTTCGAGCGCCTCGGCGGCCGCGATCTCGCGGGCCCGAAGCTCGGTGTGCAGCCGGGCGACGTCTCGCCGCACCTGCGCCAGCCGAGCCGAGTTGTCGAGCTGTCCGGTCACGTGCTGGAACCGGAGGTTGAACAGCTCTTCCTTGGTTTCGGCCAGCCGCTCGACCAGGTCGGCGTCGCCGAGTTCCCGATGGAACGGGCCTTGGCCATCAGAACCCCTCCTCACGGGTCACGAAACGGGCCTTGATGGGCAGCTTCTGGATGGCCCGGTCGATGGCGGCACGAGCCACGTCGGCGTCCGGGTACGACAGTTCGAACATGATGCGACCGGGCTTGACGACGGCCACCCATCGCTCGGGATTGCCCTTGCCCGAGCCCATGCGGGTCTCGGCCGGCTTCTCGGTGACCGGCTTGTCGGGGAAGACGTTGATCCAGACCTTGCCACCTCGCTTGATGTGGCGGGTCATCGCGACACGGGCGGCCTCGATCTGACGGGCGGTGATCCATCCCGGCTCGAGCGCCTGGATGCCGAACTCGCCGAACGACACGGTGGTGCCGCCCTTTGCCTTGCCGGTCCGGCGGCCCCGGTGCTGCTTGCGGTGCTTGACCTTCTTGGGCATCAACATCAGTCAGCGTCCCCCGGGCGGAAGTGCGGGGTCTCGTGATGCTCGCGGGTGGCGCGCTCGATCTCCTCTTCCTGGGCGAGGAGCTTCTCGAACTCGGGATCGGCTTCCTTCACCAGCGGAGCGGGCTCGACCGGAGCCTCGGGCTCGGCCGGCGGCGGCTCGGGCTCGGCCCGATCGCGACCGGCGGCGGAGGAGACGACCTTGCGGGGGCCCTTCGTCTGACCCGAGGTCTCGCCGACGGCCATGGCGGCCTCACGGCTGATCTTGTCTTCCTGCTGGGTCTTGTAGGGGAGGATGTCGCCCTTGTAGATCCACACCTTGACGCCGATGCGGCCGGCGGTGGTGCGGGCCTCGCGGAAGCCGTAGTCGATATCGGCTCGCAGGGTGTGCAGCGGGACCCGACCCTCGCGGTACCACTCGGTGCGCGCCATCTCGGAGCCGCCGAGGCGACCGCCGCACTGCACGCGGATCCCGAGGGCTCCGGCTTTCTGTGCGTTCTGCACGGCACGCTTCATGGCGCGCCGGAACGCAACGCGGCCGGCCAGCTGGTCGGCCACCCCCTGGGCGATCAGGGCGGCGTCGAGCTCGGGCTGCTTGATCTCCTGGATGTTGAGCTGGACCTTGGGGTTGCCGGTGATGGACGTCAAGCCGGCCCGCAGGCGGTCGGCCTCGCTCCCCCGGCGCCCGATGACGATGCCGGGACGGGCGGTGTGCACGTCGACGCGCAGCCGGTCACGGGTTCGTTCGACCTCGATGCGACTGATGGCCGCATGCGGGAGTTCGTTCATCAGGAAGTCTCGGATCTTCCAGTCCTCGATGATGAAGTCGCTGTACTCCTGGCGCGTCGCGAACCAGCGCGACTTCCAGTCGGTGGTGACTCCGAGCCGGAACCCGTAGGGGTTGACTTTCTGTCCCATTACTCTCTCCTCGTCCGCCGCGTCGGCGTCTGCTTCGTCGGCTGGGGCTGCTGCTCTTGCTCGGCGTCGTCTTCCTCTGCATCGTCGTCGGTCGCAGCGCCGCGTCGCCGGTCTCGACCATCTCGTCTCCGTCCTCGCTCTCGACGGTCTCGACCACGTCGGCGTCGCTCGCCTCGACATCGTCGACTTCGCTCACGTCGGCTTCGACCTCGTCGGCTTCGGCGGCGGACGCGGCGGCGGCTGCGGCCTCTGGGTCCTCTCCCCGGCTTCGGGCGACCCGTCGGGCCCGCGCCGCAGCATCGCCGGCACCGGCACCGCCCCGACTCCCGGCACGCTCGCGCGAGCGGCGAGCTCCTCGGGGTCGTAGCGGGTGACGATCACCGTGATGTGCGAGGTCTTCTTGTCGATGCGCGTGGCGCGGCCTCGGGCTCGGGGGCGCCAGCGCTTCAGCGTGGGCCCCTCGTCGGCGTAGCAGGCCGACACGAACAGCTCGTCGCCGGGGATCTCGTCGTTGTTCTCGGCGTTGGCGACGGCCGACTCGAGACACTTGCCGACCACCTCGGTGGCGCCACGGTCGGAGAACTGCAGCAGGTCTCGGGCCTCGGCCACCGACTTGCCGCGCACCAGGTCGAGCACCGCCCGAGCCTTGGACGGCGACACACGCGCGTACTTGACCGTGGCCCGGGTTCCGGGCCGCTCGTTGGTCTTCACTCCGAACGCCATCAGCGCCGCACCTGTCGCTCTTGCCCGGCGTGGAAGCGGAAGGTCCGGGTGGCGCGAACTCGCCCAGCTTGTGACCCACCATCGACTCGGTGACGTACACCGGCACGTGCTTGCGCCCGTCGTGCACCGCGATCGTGTGCCCCACCATCTCCGGGATGATGGTCGAACGGCGCGACCAGGTCTTGATGACCTTCTTCTCGCCCGACTCTCGCATGGCGTCCACCTTCTTCAGGAGGTGGTCGTCGACGAACGGGCCTTTCTTCAAGCTACGAGGCATGGTTTCCTACCTCCGCGAGCCGCGGGTTCGGCGGCGCCGGATGATGAGACGATCGGAGTCCTTGTTCTTCTGACGGGTGCGCCCTTCGGGCTTCCCCCAGGGCGACACCGGATGACGGCCACCCGACGTCTTCCCCTCGCCGCCACCGTGCGGGTGGTCGACCGGGTTCATGGCCACGCCGCGGGTCTGCGGGCGCTTGCCCTTCCAGCGGTTGCGACCGGCCTTGCCGATCTTGATCAGCTCGGCTTCGGCATTGCCCACCGTTCCGACCGTGGCACGGGCGTCGATCGGGCACGCGACGCATCTCGGTGCTGGGGAGGCGGAGGGCGGCGTAGTCACCCTCCTTGGCCACGAGCTGGATGGCGGTGCCGGCCGATCGGCCCATCTTGCCGCCGCCGCCGGGGCGGAGCTCGACGTTGTGCACGACGGTACCCACCGGGATGTAGCGCATGGGCAGGGCGTTTCCGGGCCGGATCTCGGAACCGTGACCGCTGTGCAGCACGTCGCCCACCTCGACCCCGTTGGGGGCGATGATGTAGCGCTTCTCGCCGTCGTGATAGTGGAGCAGCGCGATACGGCAGTTGCGGTTGGGGTCGTACTCGATCGACGCGACCGATGCCGGGACGCCGTCCTTGTCCCGCCGGAAATCGATGACCCGGTACTGCTGCTTGTGACCGCCGCCGCGGTGACGCGACGTCTTACGACCGTGGTTGTTGCGACCACCGGTCTTGGGCTTGGGCTTGAGCAGCGACTTCTCGGGCGTCGTCTTGGTGACGTCGGCGAAGTCCGAGACCGTCTGGAACCGACGACCGGGGCTGGTGGGTTTGCGCTTGCGGAGTGCCATGGATCAGACCTCGAACAATTCGATCGAATCGCCATCGGCCAGCGTGACCATGGCTCGCTTGGAGCTCGCCTTCTGCGACATGACGCCGGTCCGGCGGTTCCGCATGCGCTTGCCCTTGCGGTTGAGCGTGTTGACCTTCATGACGGTGACCCCGAAGATGGACTCGACCGCGTCGCGAATCTGCGGCTTGGTCGCGTCGGGATGCACCTTGAAGGTGTAGACGTTGGACTCGAGCAGGCCGTACGACTTCTCGCTGACGACCGGTTCGAGGATGACATCTCGCAGATCGCTCATTCCTCTTCCTCATCGCTCTCGGAAGCCGGTTCCTCAGGCTCGGCTGCAACCTCGTCGGGCTTCGGGGTCGGCGCCTCGGCGGCGGCGGGCGCGGCCGCCGCCACGCTCTCGACGGGCACGGTCTGCTTGCTGAACACGACCCAGTCGCTGACCAGCACGTCGTAGGTGTTGAGCTCGGAGACGTGCATCACGTGCACGTGCTGCAGGTTGCGGAAGCTCTTGGCGGCGTTGACGTCGCCGTCGGCGAGCACCACGAGGATCCTGCCGTCGACGCCCAGCGAGCCGAGCGCTGCGATGGCGTCCTTGGTGCGCGGCGCCTCGAAGGCCCACTGGTCGATGACCACCACCCGGTCCTCGCGCGGCCCGGTCCGACAACGCCGAGCGCAGGGCGAGGCGCTTCATCTTCTTGGGGGTGCGCTGTGCGTAGCTGCGGGGCTTGGGGCCCAGCGCCACACCACCGCCACGCCACTGAGGAGAACGGATCGAGCCCTGGCGGGCTCGGCCGGTTCCCTTCTGGCGCCACGGCTTGGCTCCACCGCCACGGACCTCGGCCCGGGTCTTGGTGTTCTGGGTTCCGGCTCGGGCCGCGGCGAGTTGCGCGGTGACGACCTGATGCATCACGGCCGTGTTGGGCTCGATCCCGAAGATGGCGTCATCGAGATCCAACGAACCGGCGTCACCACCGGACTGGGTACGTACGGCGACCTTCGGCATCAGGCCCCCTTCTCGGCGTCGCGGATGAGCACCATGCCGCCCTTGGGGCCGGGCACCGATCCCCGCACCAACAGCAGCTCTCGCTCGCTGTCGGACTCGACGACCTTGAGGTTCTGCGTGGTGACCTTTTCGTTGCCCATCCGGCCGGCCATGCGCTGACCCCGGAAGATACGGGCGGGGGTGGCACAGGCGCCGACGGCACCGGGCATGCGGTGGACGCGGTGGGCGCCGTGCGAGGCTCGCTGGCCGGAGAACCCGTGGCGCTTCATCACGCCGGCGAATCCCTTGCCCTTGCTGACGGCGGTGACATCGACCAGCTCGCCGGCCTCGATCGTGTCGACCGCGATCTCCTGACCGACTTGGTACTCGGTGACGTCGTCCAGTCGCAGCTCGACCAGTCGCTTGCCCGGGTCCACGTCGGCCGACGCGAAATGGCCGGCCTCGGGCCGCGAGAGCTTGGCTGCGTCCCGCTGGCCGAAGGTGACCTGGACCGCGCTGTAGCCGTCGGTGTCCGGCCGCTTGATCTGCACGATGCGGCAGGGCGCGACCTTGACCACGGTGACCGGGACGACGCGATTCTCGTCGTCCCACACCTGGGTCATGCCGACCTTCTCGCCGACGATTGCCTTGGTCGCCATTACGGCTCTCTTCTGGATGGGATGGCTCTGGACATCAGACTCTTCTTCACGCGAACGCTCCGCTCGGGCGGACCCGGCGGAGCGTTGACTCGGTTGTGCCGAACGGTTCCCCTGGTTTCCCGAGGGCCTACCCGGACGTCCGTTGTGTGCGAACTTGCGAACGTGCGAACCCGACCGCAGCCGGGGCAAGCGGGTCAGTGTAGTCGCGGCCTGCGTCAGATGCGCAAGGCCGTCAGATGCGCAGGACGTGCATCGCCAGACCGGCCCCGTCGGCATAGCCCGACAGTCCGCCCTGGTTCTCGGCGAAGCCGATGGTGGCGTCGCTCACCTGCCGGTCGCCGCCTTGACCGGTGAGCTGCTCGTAGAGCTCGACGATCTGGAGGACTCCGGTGGCGGAGATGGGGTGGCCGCGACCGACCAGACCGCCCCCTGGGTTCACCGGCTGGCGACCGCCGAGGGAGGTCTCACCCGCGCTCGGTTGCCTTCCCGGCTTCGCCGGCGTCGTAGAAACCGCACGCTTCGAGCGCCCAGAGCTCCTCGAAACTGGAGGCATCGTGGACTTCGACCACGTCGACATCACGTGGCTCCAGCCCGAGCTCGGCCCAGACCTTGCCGGACATGACCTCCATGCGGGCGTGGGCCTCACCGGTTCCGTCACCCGACACGTACGTGCTCGCCACGATCGAGGGTCGGTCGGAGGGAGCGTCGGGCGTCAGCAGCGCCGCGGCTGCACCGTCCGACAGCGGCCCGCACATCGAGAGCCGAATCGGATCGTCGACCATCGGCGAGCGGAGCACTTCCTCGGCGGACAGGTCGCTCATCAGGCGCGGCATTGCCGCTGAAAACCGCGTTGTGGCGAGCCTTCGACGCGGCCACCGCAGCTTGTTCGGGAGTGTGACCCCGGTCGGCGACCTGGGACCGAGCCCAGGAGGCGTTGAGGCCCATGAACACCGAGCCGAACTCATTGACGTAGGTCTCTTTGAGCTCGGGGCGAAGGCGTTGGTTGATCCCACCCTCGATGATCCCCATGACGACTTCCTTGGCCGACTGCTGGGCTCCCAATGCGTTGAGCGGCTCGTCCGGGATGTACATTCGCTCGACCCCGACGACGAGGACCGGACCCCGTCCGGCTTCGAGCAGCGTCGTACCCAGGTGCATGGCGGTGCCGCCGCCGACACACGCGTTCTCGATGTTGAACACCTGCACGTCGCCGAATTCGATCGGGTAGAGCCAGGATTGAGCCGCAACCGAGGGCTGGCCGTCCCAGTAGGAGCCGTTGTTGGACATCACGACGGCCCCGACCTGGTCCGGGCGCCATTCCGGCTTCGTCGAGGGCGCCCGTCACGGCTTCGACGACCATCTCACGCGCGGCGAGCCCGTTCTTTCCCTGCCGGCTCCGAGCCGCTCCTCGTAGACCCCAGTTCATCGAACTCCCCTAGCTAGGTGTTTGCGGGGCCCCGCTGGTCGGCGGAGCCCCCGCGTGCTCCGCCTCGGCAAAGTGTGGCGGCAACGAAAGCCGCGAAGCAACACCGTGACCGAACGATCAGACCTGCTGGATCTTGATCTCGATGTCGACCCCGGCAGGCAGATCGAGTCGCTGGAGCGAGTCGACCGTCTTCGGCGTGGGCTCGAGGATGTCGAGCAGCCGCTTGTGGATCCGCATCTCGAAGTGCTCGCGCGAGTCCTTGTCCTTGAACGGTCCACGGACCACGGTGACCCGGTGCTTCTCGGTGGGCAAGGGAATCGGGCCCCGGACCGTGGCGCTGGTCCGCACGACCGTCTCGACGATCTTCTTCGTGGACTGATCGATGATCTCGTGGTCGTAGGCCTTGAGCCTGATACGGATCTTCTGGTTTGCAGCCATGTGCGCCTCGGGGGATGGAGTGGGGCCTCGCGGTCGGATGACCGCAACCCTTGTCAAAGAACGGCGGCCCGATCGGGCCGGCGGTGCAGCATAGCGAGCGCCCGGGTCGCTCCCAAAAAGCGGGAGCCCGAGGAAGGGCGCTCCGCGCCGGACGGGCTCCTTGGGAGTTCAGCGAAGTCGAGCTTCGCCGTCTCGCCCTCCGCTGAACTCCGACACGCCGGGCCGGGGTCCTCGCCGCAGCGAAGACCCGGACCCGGGACGGTCGAGCGCTCTCGGTCCGCTACTTCAGGATCTTGGTGACCCGACCGGCGCCGACGGTGCGGCCACCCTCGCGGATGGCGAACCGGAGACCCTCGTCCATCGCGATGGGTGCGATGAGGGTGACGGTCATCTCGGTGTTGTCGCCGGGCATGCACATCTCGGTGCCCTCGGGCAACACGATGGTGCCGGTGACGTCGGTGGTCCGGAAGTAGAACTGCGGCCGGTAGTTCGAGAAGAACGGCTTGTGGCGGCCGCCTTCGTCGCTGGTCAGCACGTAGGTCTGGGCTTCGAACTCGGTGTGGGGCGTGATGCTGCCCGGGGCGGCCAGCACCTGACCGCGCTGCACGTCTTCCTTGTCGATGCCTCGCAGCAGCGCACCGACGTTGTCGCCGGCCTCGCCACGGTCGAGCAGCTTGCGGAACATCTCGACGCCGGTGCACACCGTGTCCTGGGTGTCCTTGATGCCCACGATCTCGATGTTGTCGTTGACGTTGAGCACACCCTGCTCGATCCGGCCGGTGACGACGGTCCCGCGCCCGGTGATGGAGAACACGTCCTCGATGGGCATGAGGAACGGCTTGTCGGTGTCGCGGTCGGGCTGCGGGATGTAGCTGTCGACCTGCTCCATGAGGTCGACGATGCCCTGAGCAGCATCGGCGTCACCCTCGAGGGCCTTCAGCGCCGACACGCGAACGACCGGGATGTCGTCGCCCGGGAACTCGTACTCGTTGAGGAGGTCGCGGACCTCCATCTCGACCAGCTCGAGCAGCTCCTCGTCATCGACGACGTCGCACTTGTTGAGCGCAACGACGATGGACGGCACGCCCACCTGGCGGGCGAGCAGGACGTGCTCACGGGTCTGGGGCATGGGGCCGTCGGCAGCCGACACGACGAGGATGGCGCCGTCGACCTGGGCGGCGCCCGTGATCATGTTCTTGATGTAGTCGGCGTGGCCTGGCATGTCGACGTCCGCGTAGTGGCGGTTGGGCGTCTCGTACTCGACGTGCGCCACGTTGATCGTGATGCCGCGCTCGCGCTCTTCCGGCGCCTTGTCGATGTTGTCGAACTCGGTGAACGAGGTCGAGTCGGGACTGGCGTCGTGCAGCACCTTGGTGATGGCCGCGGTCAGCGTGGTCTTGCCATGGTCGATGTGCCCCATGGTGCCCACGTTGGCGTGGGGCTTGTTGCGTTCGAACGTCTCCTTGGACATCGTGCCTCTTTCCTCGTTTCCCTTCTTGCGCGATGCGCGTACGGATGGTTCTGGTTTGGGGGTGCGCTCAGGTCACTCGCCGCGGATGCGCCGGATGATCTCTTCCTGAACGTTGTTGGGCGTCGGCTGATACGAATCGAACTGCATCGTGTATGTGGCTCGACCCTGGGTACGCGAACGCAGGTCGGTAGCGTAACCGAACATCTCGGAGAGCGGGACCGTTGCGTTGACGACCTGGTTGGGACCGCGCGACTCGCTCTGCCCGAGCTTGCCGCGGCGCGACGAGAGGTCGCCCATGACGTCGCCGAGGTAGTCCTCGGGGGTGACGACCTCGACCGACATGATCGGTTCGAGCAGCGTGGCCTTCGCGGCGCGGGCCGCCTCCTTGAACACCATGTTGCCGGCGATCTTGAACGCCATCTCGGACGAGTCCACGTCGTGGTACTTGCCGTCCTGGAGGGTGATCTTGAAGTCGACCGTGGGGTACCCGGCGAGCACGCCGGTGGTCATGGCTTCCTTGATGCCTGCGTTGACCGAGGGGATGTATTCCTTCGGGATGCGACCACCCGTGATGTTGTCGTCGAACTCGTAGCCACCACCGGGACCGGTGGGCTCGATGTCCACCTCGACGACGGCGAACTGGCCCGAACCGCCGGTCTGCTTCTTGTGGACGTACTCGATGCCGGTCATGGGCTTGGTGATCGTCTCGCGGTAGGCGACCTGGGGCTTGCCGACCGTGGCGTCGACGTTGAACTCGCGCAGCATGCGGTCGACCAGCACCTCGAGGTGCAGCTCGCCCATGCCCGAGATGACGGTCTGGCCGGTCTCCTCGTCGCCCTTGACCTGGAAGGTGGGGTCCTCCTCGGCCAGCGACACGAGCGCCTTGCCGAGCTTGTCCTGGTCTTCCTTCGACCGCGGCTCGACGGCCACGTGGATCACGGGGTCGGGGAAGTCGAGTTGCTCGAGCACCAGCGGCGCGCCGGGATCGCAGAGCGTGTCGCCGGTACGGGTGTTCTTGAGGCCGATGCCGGCCAGGATGTCGCCGGCGTAGGCGAACTCCATGTCGTTGCGCTCCTTGGAGTGCATCTCGAGCAGCCGGCCGGCCCGCTCCTTGTTGCCGGTGCGCACGTTGAGCACCTGGCCGCCCTTCTCGAGCTTGCCCGAGTAGACGCGGAAGTACGTGAGCTTGCCGTGGGGGTCGGCGACGATCTTGAATGCCAGAGCGGAGAACGGTTCGCTGTCTTCCGGCTTGCGCTCGACCGGCTCACCGGTCTTGGCGTCGACCCCCTGGACGGGCGGGAGATCGATGGGCGAGGGCAGGTAGTCGACGACGGCGTCGAGCAGGGGCTGGACCCCCTTGTTCTTGAACGCGCTGCCGCAGAGGATCGGCACGATCTCACCCGAGACCGTGCCAGCACGGATCGCGGCCTTCAGTTCGGCTTCGGTGATGGGCTCCTCGGAGGCGTATTTCTCGAGCAGGTCCTCGTCGATGGAGGCCACGGCCTCGACCATCTCGGTCCGGTACTCGTCGGCCTGGTCCCGGAGGTCGTCGGGGATGTCGACGATGTTGAACTTGGCGCCGAGCTCCTCGTCCTCCCAGACGATGGCGTTCATGGCGACGAGGTCGACGACACCCTGGAAGCCGCCCTCGGCACCGATGGGGAGCTGCAGCACGGCGACGTCCTCGGTGAGTCGGTCCTTGATGGAGTCGAGGGCCTTGAAGAAGTCGGCGCCGGTGCGGTCGAGCTTGTTGACGAAGCACATGCGCGGGACGTTGTACTTGTCGGCCTGCCGCCAGACCGTCTCGCTCTGCGGCTCGACGCCGGCGACGCCGTCGAACACCGCCACAGCGCCGTCGAGGACGCGCAGCGAGCGCTCGACCTCGACGGTGAAGTCGACGTGGCCCGGGGTGTCGATGATGTTGATGCGGTGGTCGCGCCAGAACGCCGTGGTGGCGGCCGACGTGATGGTGATGCCGCGCTCCTGCTCCTGCTCCATGTGGTCCATGACGGCGGCGCCGTCGTGGACTTCACCGATCTTGTAGGTCTTGCCGGTGTAGTAGAGGATGCGTTCGGTCGTGGTGGTCTTGCCCGCATCGATGTGGGCCATGATCCCGATGTTGCGGGTGTCGCTGAGTGCGTGTCGGTCTGCCATGTGGGGGGAATTCCTGGTTCGGGGCTTCACCATGATCGCCGCGCCAACGGCGACCATGACGGTTGGGGTGGTTCAGGTCGGCGCTCCGGCCCCGCAGGGAACCGGGCCGACCCGCTACCAGCGGTAGTGGGCGAACGCCTTGTTGGACTCGGCCATCTTGTGGAGGTCTTCTTTGCGCTTGATGGAAGCGCCGGTGCCGTTGGCGGCGTCGAGCAGCTCGTTGGCCAGCCGTTCGGCCATGGTGCGCTCGCGCCGGGCCCGGGCGAACTCGACCACCCAGCGGACGGCAAGGGTGGTGGCACGACGGGGACGCACCTCGACCGGCACCTGGTAGGTGGCGCCACCGACACGGCGGCTGCGTACCTCGAGCTGGGGCCGGATGTTGTCGAGCGCCCGCTTGACGGTGGTGACGGGCTCGTCGCCGGTCTTCTCCTTCACGATGTCGAGCGCGCCGTAGACGATCTGCTCGGCCCGCCCGCGCTTGCCACGCTGGAGCACCTTGTTGATGATCTGCGTGACCGCCACCGAGTCGTAGATGGGGTCGGGGGTGAGCTCGCGGCGCGGTGCCGGTCCTTTGCGGGGCATGTCAGTCCTTCTTCGCTCCGTAGCGACTACGGGCCTGCTTGCGATTGCTGACGCCGGCGGTGTCGAGCGTGCCGCGCACGATCTTGTAGCGCACACCGGGGAGGTCCTTCACACGACCGCCACGGACGAGCACGACCGAGTGGTCCTGGAGGTTGTGGCCGACACCGGGGATGTAGGCGGTGATCTCCATCCCGCTGCTGAGCCGGACACGGGCCACCTTGCGCAGTGCCGAGTTCGGCTTCTTCGGGGTGACGGTGTAGACGCGCGTGCAGACGCCGCGCCGCTGGGGCGCACCCTTGAGCGCGGGCGTGGTCTCTTTCCGTCGTTTCGACGTACGACCTTTTCGGACCAGCTGGTTGATGGTGGGCACGGGCGACCTCGTAGAAGTGGAATGCGCAGCAGGAACAACGGACGGCATTCCTGCATGGGGCGGGCGCGACACGCCCAACGGCGTGCAGGCCGACGGTGAACTCTACGGCCGCGGAGGACCGATCGCAAACACGCCGGCCGCACCGCCGGCGCGCGCCATCGGTCGCACGAGGCCTGCCATCATGGTCGCGATGTCCTACGACCTCGACGACGCCGACCTCGATCTCCTCGACTAGCGCACCGGTCAGGATCGCCCACCACGAGACCGTGCGGGCGCCCGTCGACGCGGTCTGGCAGGCGGTCAGCGACCCGGCGGCTTGGGAGCAGTGGTTCGCCAACGTGAAGGCGTGCGGGTGGACCAGCGACGACACCCGGTGCGTGGGATCGACGCGCACCATCCGGATCGGACCGGCCAGTTTCGACGAGCGGTTCATCGAGTGGGACGAGCAGGCCGATGCGGTACCACTTCGTGGTCACGCGGACGAGCCTTCCGCTCGCCAGGCGGATGGTCGAGGGCGCTACGCTCACCGACAACGGCGACGGCACGGTCACGGTCACGTGGCGTTCCGGCGTCGCACCCCGGGCCGCCTTCATCCCGAAGGGCATGATCCGGAAGTCGTTCGAGAAGGGCCTGGCCCGGGGCTTCGCCGGGCTCCAGTCCTACCTCGATCGCCAGACCTGATCGAGCGCTACTGCGACGGGGTCGTCGCGGGTGGAAGCTGCCGGGACGCCCGGTGCGGCCGTCGCTCAGACCGCGGCGCCCTGGATGTAGAGATTGCGCAGCAAGCGGGTCGATCTTGATCAGCGTGCCCTCGACCGAGATGGTGCTCCCGAGGGGGATCTTCGTGTGGTCAGGGAGCGCGAGCACGGCGTCGATCTCCACCTCGCCGTAGAGGCGGTGCTCGATCGTGCCGACGACTGGCGACGGCCTTGACGCCCGAACCGCCGGAGAAGTCGTAGTCGCCGCTGTACGGGGTGAGCCGCTCGAGCACGCCGGTGCCCTGCGACCGCGCACCCCGTCGAACGACGCCTGGAATCGCTCCTGGATCTCGTAGCCGTACGGATCGCCGCCGAACAGCGCCTCGATCACCTCGTCGAGCGACCGCGGCGGCCCGGCCGGGGGGCGGTGAGCTCGCGGCCCCGCCTCCGGCTCGGTCTCGTCCGGCCGGTGGCGATCCAGGACCTCTCTCCAGTGCTCGACCTGGGGTTCGCCCGGCAGCTCCTGGCTCAGCTCGTCGAGCAGCGGCGCTGCCTCGGCGGTCGCGGCCGTCGGCGACCATCCACTCGGCGGCCATCAGGCGGGGCTCGACGCCGACGGGCGGTTCGGCCCGGGCCAACTGGTCGATCCCGTCGGCGAGCTGACCCCGCCGCGCCGCTTCGAACGAGCGACCGACCACCTGCTGGCCGGGGGCCGAACCGGCGAGCAGATGGGTCGCACTGGCCAGCCGGCGCAGGGTGCGGAGCAACTCGTCGCCGTCGGTGATGGCGTTGCGCCGTTCCCACGCGACCGGTCGACCGGCCGATCCTCACGCCCGGGAACCCCTGGGCCAGGCGGAGGATGGCGAGCCGTCGGCTCTCGGTGAGCCAGCCCGGCGACCGAGGACGGATCCCCGCCGACGACGAACGCGTCGTCGAAGACCGGGTCGCCGACCTCGACGTCCTGGACGCCGAACCACTTGCCCATCCGGTGGAACGCGGTCTCCGGTCCGATCCCGATGTCGATACCGGCGTCGGGGTAGGCCACCCGGAAGACGGTGTAGCTCGACTTGTTGTTGCCGCTGCCGCGCTGCTCGACCGTGACCCGACACCCAGCCCGTCGACGGTGCCGGAGAGGTCCGGCCGGCTGGTCATCGACCACGGCGCGTACGAAGCCCCAGGGTCCGGGCGACGCGAGCCCACTCGGCATTGGTGGCGTCCATCTGCCGCTTGGCGGCGAAGAACGCCGCCGACCCCCATGCCACCGAAGATGAGGAGGAAGACGAAGGCGGCCATGCCGAGGACCCTACCGACCCCGGCCAGCCGGATCCGGCAGCCGGATCTCGGATGCGCTCGCCCACATCAGATGTGGGTGTGCGCATCCAGATCCGGTCAGTCGGTCTCGACGGTCTCCGCGGCCTCGACGACCTCGGGATCGCCGCCGGCATCGCCAACGGCACCGACACCGGCGTCGGGGTCGACCTCGGCGTCAGCCGCATCGGTGAACTCCAGCGCCGGCGGCTCGAAGCCCTCGACCGCGGTGAACGAGAGCATCTCCTCACCCGTCTCGGATTCGGGATCGGGGATGGTGTCGACGATGATCTTCTGGCCGGCGCCGAACTCCTTGTAGAGCAGCCGCTCGGACAGCGGATCCTCGATGAAGCGCTGGATGGCCCGACGCAGCGGCCGAGCGCCCAACGTGGGGTCGTAGCCGCGATCGGCCACGTGCACCTTGGCCTCGGGGGTGAGCTCGAGGCCCAGACCCTGCCCTTCCAGCTGGTTCTGGAGCCGCTTGATCATCAGGTCGACGATCAGCGTGACCTCGTCCTTCGACAGCTCGTGGAACACGATCGTGTCGTCGATGCGGTTGAGGAACTCGGGCCGGAAGTGCTGCTTCAGCGCGTCGTTGACCTTCTCCTTCATCCGCTCGTAGGTGACGGCCTCGTCGGCCTTGGTGAAGCCGAGGTTGGCCTTGCGCAGATCCTGGGTTCCCAGGTTCGAGGTCATGATCAGCACGGTGTTGCGGAAGTCGACCGAGCGGCCCTGGCTGTCGGTGAGCCGACCCTCTTCCAGGATCTGGAGGAGCGTGTTGAACACGTCGGGGTGGGCCTTCTCGATCTCGTCGAACAGCACCACCGAGAACGGCTTGCGCCGCACGGCCTCGGTGAGCTGGCCGCCCTCTTCGTAGCCGACGTAGCCCGGGGGCGAACCGACCAGCCGCGACACGGTGTGCTTCTCCATGTACTCGGACATGTCGAGGGCGATGAGGCTCTGCTCGTCGCCGAACAGGAACTCGGCCAGCGTCTTGGCCAGCTCGGTCTTGCCGACACCCGACGGGCCCAGGAAGATGAACGAGCCGCTGGGCCGCTTGGGATCCTTGAGCCCGGCCCGGGTCCGGCGGATGGCCTGGCTGACCGCCTTGATGGCGTCGTGCTGGCCGATGACCCGCTTGTGGAGCTCGTCCTCCATGCGGAGCAGCTTCTGGGTCTCTTCCTCGGTGAGCTTGTACACCGGGATGCCGGTCCAGATGGAGAGCACTTCGGCGATGGCTTCCTCGTCGACCTCGTCGAAGAGGTCGACACCGGACTCCTTGATCTCGACTTCGAGCGCTTCCTTCTCGCCGAGCAGTTCCTTCTCGCGATCGCGCAGGCGGCCGGCGGCCTCGAAGTCCTGGTTCTCGACCGCTTCCTTCTTCTCGTCGACGACCTCGGCGATCTGGTTCTCGAGCTGCTTGTAGTCGGGCGGCGTCTCCATCCGCTTGATCCGCAGACGGCTGCCGGCCTCGTCGATGAGGTCGATGGCCTTGTCGGGCAGCTGGCGGTCGCTGATGTAGCGGTCGGCCAGGTTGGCCGCGGCCACGAGCGCCTGATCGGTGATGGTCACCCGGTGGTGGGCCTCGTACCGGTCGCGCAGACCCTTGAGGATCTCGATGGTGTGCGCCACCGAGGGCTCCTCGACCTTGATGGGCTGGAAGCGACGCTCGAGCGCGGCGTCCTTCTCGAGGTGCTTGCGATACTCGTCGAGCGTGGTGGCGCCGATGGTCTGCAGCTCACCACGGGCCAGCATGGGCTTGAGGATGCTCGCCGCGTCGATGGCCCCTTCGGCCGCGCCCGCACCGACCAGCGTGTGGAGCTCGTCGATGAAGAGAATGATGTCGCCGCGGGTCTTGATCTCCTTGAGGACCTTCTTGAGTCGCTCCTCGAAGTCACCGCGGTAGCGCGACCCGGCCACGAGGGCGCCGAGGTCGAGGGTGTAGAGCTGCTTGTCCTTGATGGTCTCGGGAACGTCGTTGTTGGCGATGGACTGCGCCAGGCCCTCGACGATGGCGGTCTTGCCGACCCCGGGCTCGCCGATGAGGACGGGGTTGTTCTTGGTGCGTCGGGACAGCACCTGCATGACCCGCTCGGCCTCGCGGGAGCGACCGATGACCGGATCGAGCTCCTTGTTGCGCGCCAGCTGGGTCAGGTTGCGACCGAACTGGTCGAGCACCAGCGACCCCGACGGGGTCTCGCCGGTGGTGCTGCCCGCCGCGGCGCCGGCCTTCTCGCTGCCGCCCGCACCCTGCTCGGCCGGACCGGAGTAGCCGCTGAGCAGCTGGATGACCTGCTGACGGACGCGGGACAGATCGGCGCCGAGCTTGACCAGCACCTGCGCCGCCACGCCCTCGCCCTCGCGGATCAGCCCGAGCAGGATGTGCTCGGTGCCGATGTAGTTGTGCCCGAGCTGGAGCGCCTCGCGCAGCGACAGCTCGAGGACCTTCTTGGCCCGCGGGGTGAAGGGGATGTGGCCACTGGGCGACGAGCCGCCCTGGCCGATGATCTCCTCGACCTGGCTGCGCACGGCTTCGAGCGAGATGCCGAGCGACTCCAGCGCCTTGGCGGCGACGCCTTCGCCCTCGTGGATGAGACCGAGCAGGATGTGCTCGGTGCCGATGTAGTTGTGGTTGAGAAGGCGCGCCTCTTCCTGAGCGAGGACGACGACCCGGCGGGCCCTATCGGTGAAGCGTTCGAACACGTGCCATTGCCTCCCGGGTTTCCCCGAATGGATTGCGGTGCGATCAGTCTAACTGGGGGCTCGTCCCGGCTCCTCGCCGCCCCGTGTATCAGGTCGGCATCAATCGTCACGGAGTGAAGCACGGGCCCCGTCCGCCCGGCGCCCGCAGGCCCCGTGGGCCCAGCGATCGCGGCGACCCGAGTGAGGTTTTCGGCCGGTTCACGACCTACCCTGACCCGGTGGCGTCACCCCCTCTGCTCGCGCTCGTATGCCGACGACCGTCCTCGTATCGAGGACGCCCTGGTCGAATCGGTTCGATCCGACGACTCGTTCCTGACCGAGGTTGCCTCCCACCTCTCTGGCCGGCGGCAAGCGGACCCGGCCCCTCTTCTCGGTGGGCGCCGCCGGCACCGCCATCCCCGGTGCGGCGACCGACGCCAGCATCCAGGGCGGTATCGCCTGCGAGCTGGTCCACCTCGGTTCGCTCTACCACGACGACGTCATGGACGAGGCGTCCACCCGACGCGGCGTCGACAGCGTCAACGCCCGCTGGGGCAACCTCACCGCCATCCTGGCCGGCGACTTCCTCCTGGCCCGCGCCAGCGGGATCGCCGCCGCGCTGGGCACCGAGGCGGCAGCGCTCCTCTCGGCCACGATCGGCCGGCTCTGCGAGGGGCAGCTGGCCGAGCTCCGTCAGGTCTTCGACCCCAGCCGCACGGTCGACGCCTACTACACCGCCATCGGCGGCAAGACCGCCGCGCTGTTCCGCACCGCCTGCCGCGTCGGCGCCCTGGTCTCCGACCAGTCCCCCGAGCGGGTCGAAGCCCTGTCGGCCTTCGGACTGCACTACGGGCTGGCGTTCCAGGTGGTCGACGACCTGCTCGATCTGGTCTCCACCGAGGAGAAGATGGGCAAGCCGGTGGGCCACGACCTGCTCGAGGGCGTCTACACCCTGCCGGTCCTGCTCACCCTGAACGGCCCCAACGGCGACCAGCTGAAGGAGCTTCTCGGCTCCCCGCTCGACCCCGAGCAGCATCAGCGCGCCATCACGTTGGTCCGTGGCGGCGAGGGGATCGATGCCGCCCTCGACGCCGCCCGGAACCACGTGACCGAGGCCGTCGACCATCTGGACCGCCTGGGCCCCAGCCCGGCCGCCGACAGCCTGGCCGCCACGGCGCGGGGTCTGGTCACCGGGATCGAAACCGCGGTCGAGGCCCGCCGAGCGGGCTGACCGTGCCATCCAACGGGGGGTCGGGGGAGCGGAAACCCGCCGACGACCTCGCCGCGCCCGAGGAGCCGCTGGAGCAGGGCCTGGTCATGGCGCTGGTCGCGTTCCGCTGGCTCGCCCTGGTCTGGATGATCGCGGTGGTCGTGGTGTCCCGCCGGGACCTGGCCCACCCGGCATGGGCCATCGGACTGATCGCGCTGACGCTGGGGGTCACCCTCGGGCAGACCGTCGCTGCCCGCAGGCGAGACCTGACCGCCGTCCGGAAGCTGGTGGTGTTCGCCGAGCTGCCGGTCGGTGTTCTGCTGGTCGCCCTCGACGGCACGATCTACACCGTCGATCAATCCAACAGCTTCGGCTCCCCCTGGCCCCTGGCGGGCGTGATGGCGGCCGGTGCACTGTTCGGTCGGCGCGCCGGGGTGCTGGCCGGTCTGGCCATCGGCGCAGCCCGCCTGGTCAGCGATCTGACCGGGCCGGGCCTCGGCGACCGATGGCTCTCGCTCGTCTCGACGTCCGTCCTGTTCGTCATCGCGGGCTGGGCGTCAGGCGAGCTCTATCGCCGGCTCGCCGAGGCCGAGCGACAGATCTCCCTCGCCCGAGCCCGCGACGAGATCGCCCGCACGCTGCACGACGGCGTACTGCAGACCCTGGCCGTGATCCAGCGACGCAGCGCCGACTCCGATCTGGTCGATCTCGCCCGGCGACAGGAGCACGAGCTGCGCGAGTACCTCTTCGGCGCAGCCCCTGAACCGGCCGACCTCTCGGCCGAGCTGCACCGGGTCGCCCGGCGGGCCACCGATCTGCACGGCCTCCGCGTCGACGTCGTCGTCGCCGAAGATGTCCCGCCCCTCGACGCCGACCGGCGCCGGGCGCTCGCCGGTGCCGTCGGTGAGTGCCTCACGAACGCCGCCAAACACGGTGGGGCCGAACGGGTCACGGTGTATGCCGAACCTGCCGATGGGGAGGGCGTGTTCTGTTCGATCAAGGACGACGGTCGAGGCTTCGACTCCGCCACCGTGACCGAGGGCAGCGGGTTGACCCGCTCGGTGCGCGGCCGTGTGGAGGAGCTCGGCGGCCGGGTGACGGTCGACGGCCGCCCCGGTCGAGGCACCGAGGTCTCCCTCTGGCTGACGAACTCGTGAACTCAGGCGACACCCACGCTCGCCTGGGTTCACGAGTTGCCACAGGCGGCGGGGGCATGATGGAGGCGGGGGCCGCGACCACCAGACGAGGAGCCCGACGATGACGCGCACCGAACCGGTCAGGGTCGTCGTGGCCGACGACCACGAGATCTGGCGGACCGGACTCCGCAACGACCTGGGTCAGAACTTCCACGTGGTCGGCGAGGCCGCCGACGCGGGCGAGGCGATCGACGTCGTCCGGCAGCAGAAGCCCGAGCTGGTCCTGTGTGACCTGCACATGCCCGACGGCGGTGGCCTCCGGGTGGCCACCGAGTGCGCGGAGGAGACGGTGGTGGTCATCCTGACGGTGTCCGAGGCCGAACGCGACCTCCTGGACGCCGTGGCCGCCGGCGCCGCCGGCTACCTGGTCAAGTCGATCGGCTCGGACGAGCTCCGCAACGCCCTGTGGAAGGCGGTCGACGGCGAACCGGTGTTCTCGCCGCAGCTCGCGGCGCTCGTGCTGGGCGAGTTCCGACGGATGCGCGGCGAGCACCAGCCCGCCGAGGCGCTGTCGACCCGCGAACGCGAGGTCCTCCAGCACGTCGCCCGGGGCCACACCTACGCCGAGATCGGCGAGGAGCTCTTCATCTCACCCAAGACGGTCGAGAACCACGTCCGGAACATCCTCAAGAAGCTGCGGCTCAACCGGAAGCAGGAGCTGATTCGCTACGCCGTCGAGCACGGCATCGAATAGGGCGTGCTAGAAGTGAGCACGCTGGGGGTCTGACCCCGAGCGTGCTCAGGTGCCGGTGACGATCTGGAGATCGGCCGGAATACTGCCCCGGATGTCGGTGGCGCTGATCGGCAGCTGGTGCCCGTCGCCGTCGCCCCGGACGACCCGCTTGAGGAAGTCGCCGACGATGCGGTTGAAGATGGCCGCCTGCTCGAACATGAAGCCGTGCGCGGCGCCGCGGACCATGGCCAGCTCACTGTTGGGCAGCAGATCGGCCAGCTCTTCGGCGTCGCTGATCGGGGTGAGGATGTCCTGGCTGCCGGTGATGACCAGCGCCGGGACCCGGACCTCGTGCAGCTCGTTGCGGAGCGCGTCGTCCATGTCGAGGATGGCCCGTACCTGGGCCACGAAGGGCTCGGGGGCCACCCGCAGCGCCAGGGGCCCCAAGAGGGGAAAGACCGCCGAGAACCGCCGCAGGGAACGGTGCCCCACCAGCCATCGCGGCGCCGAGTTGATCATCCCCGACATGCCCTCTTCCTCGGCCATCCGGGCCCAGTCGGCGAGCAGCTCGCGGCGCCAGGGGTGGTGGTGGCAGGCGGTACAGGCCAGCGTCAGGCTCCGGACCCGCTCGGGATGGCGGACCGCCAGGATCTGGCTGAGCACGCCCCCCATCGACGCACCGACCACATGGGCCGAGTCGATGCCCTCGGCGTCGAGCACCGCCAGGAGGTCGCGCCCCATCTCCTCCAGGTCGTAGGGCCCCGGCGGGGCGTCGGAGCCCCCGACCCCGCGGTTGTCGGGGAAGATGCACCGGTACCGGGACCGGAAGGCCCGCTGCTGGCGGAGCCAGCCTCGGTGATCGGCGCCCAAACCCTGGATGAAGAGGACCGGGGTGCCGTGGCGGGGCCCGGCGAGCTCGTAGTTGATCCGCGTGCCGTCGCGTGCCGTCGCCATCGCCATGTCCGACGAGCGTATTGAGCGATCCCCGACCGTGCCATGACGGAGGGTCCGCCCCCGGGGTCAGTCCAGGAGCGAGACGAGTGCGTCGGCGGCGGCCTCGCTGACGTCGACGGCGGCCAGCGGGCCCGAGCCGGTGTCGACGATGGGCGCACCGACGGCCACGTGCCACCGTCCCGTCACCTCATGACCCCGGACGGCCACCGGCAGGACCGGGACCTCGAGCTCGAGAGCCGCTGCGATCAGCGCCGGATCGACCGGTCCCGGACCGGGCCGGCCGAAGCGATGACGGGCACACAGCACAGCGACGACCGCCCCGGTGCGGAGCACGCTGTGGACCTCGCGGCGATCGTGCGGGATCGCCCCGAGGCGTCGGGCCATGCCGCGGGTTGCACCGACGCGATCGGCGCCCGCGACGCGGATGTGCCGGCCGGTCTCCTCGCGGGTGGCTGCGGCGACGACGAAGGGTTCGGACAGCTTGGCGCGGGGACCGATCACCATCAGCGCCGAACCTGCTTCGGGGACGTGCCCGAACCCCTCGGTCCGGAGCGACCAGCGCAACGAGGCCAGGGAACCGGCGACGCGGGTCAGATCGTGATCGAACCCCCATTCGTCGACCAGGAACGTGCCGTCGATGCGCCGCCGGGCGATCTCGGAGATCCTCATGCCGCCACCTCCTCTCCGTTGCGCAGGTAGACCACCGACGCCCACTCGAAGAGCTCGGTCACCACGTCGATGGTCGTTCGGGTCGGCTGCCAGTCCAGGAGATCCGAGACCGCCGAGCCGTCGGCGATGCGGCCGCGCCGCAACAGCTCGACGACGTGGTCGGGGACCGGGGATCCGAGCAACGCGGAGATCGAACGGGCGACGAGCCACCCGGGCCCGACCACCGGTATCGGTACGCCCCCGCCGAGGCGCACCGCCTGGTAGGGCGTGACCGCACCGGGCGATGCGACGTTGACGGCCGCATCCGGCGCCACCGTCACCGCCCGCACGATCGCGTCGGCGGCGTCCTCCTGGTGGACGAGCGCGAACGGAAGCTCGGCCATCGGGGGAATCGGCACGACGGGAAGCCTCAGGTACCGGCCGAGCGGACTGGGGAAGTGCGGCCCGACGATCGGGGCGAACCGCAGGAGGGTGGCCGAAGCGCCCCGGACCGATGCTGCGGTCCGGGCGATCTGTTCGACCTCGGCGAGGACGCGGCCGAACTCGCTGGTGGGACGGAGCTCTCGGGACTCGTCCGGCCGAGCGGCGTGGGAGGTGCTCCTGCCGTAGACCTCGATCCCGGACCGGACGATCAGGCGATCGACGGACGGGCATTCGGCTGCGGCGCCGAGTGCGTAGCGGGCGCCCTGGCGGGTGCGCTCGATGGCCTCGCCGGCGGTGGCCCTGGCATTGGGCTCGTAGACCCCCAGGTGGACCATTGCCGTCGGTTCGAAGTCCATGATGGTCCGCACCATCGCGTCGCGATCGCCGGGGTCGCACATGGCGAACTCGGCACGCTGCAACCGGCGGCGGGGGGGATCGCAGTCGAGGCCCATGATGGCCTCGACCCGGGGGTCGGACTCGAGCAACGCGGCCACCCGAGTCCCCAGTTCGCCTCCCATTCCGGTCATCGCAACCCGCACGAGCCCTCCCGTTCGCCGTGGCCGGCCATCAACCGTAACGGGGCGACGGGCGGCGAGCCCACGCTTGCCCGGGCTCTACTTGTCTGGTACTTGTATTTCTGTGAGCCCTACAGGTGGCCGTCACGATGTGGTCCGGCCATGACCCCGATCGAGCTGATCCTCCTCGCCCTCGTGGCGCTGGCCACCTCGGTGCTGTCGGCGGTCGTCGGGTTCGGCGGCGGCATCCTCCTGCTCGCCGCCCTCGCCTCGGTGATCGACCCCCTCGCTGCGATCATGGTGCAGGGAGCGATCCAGCTGGCCGGCAACACCGCCCGGGCCCACGCCCATCGTCGGGTGATCGACTGGACCGTCGTCGCTCGACTCACGGTGCTGGTCGTTCCCGGCAGCGTGCTGGGCCTGCTGGTGGCACGGGATCTGGAGGCCGACGCGATCCGCGGGCTGATGGGCGGCTTCATCCTCCTGGTGACCTGGTGGCCGGCGGCGACGGCCGGACTGGCCCGCCGGGTCGGCACGCCCACCCTGGTCGCCGCCGGCGCGGTCACCGGGTTCGGCAACGTGACCGTCGGCGCCACCGGGCCGCTCCTGGCCCCGTTCTTCCGCGCCGCAACGGTCGGCCGGCTGGCGTTCGTCGGCACGTTCGCCGCGGCCCAGACCCTCGGTCACCTGATCAAGCTCGTCACCCTGTCGGCCGGCGGCGCCGCCACGATCGCCGACCATCTCCCGCTCATCGCGGCCGGCATCGTCGCGGTGGTCGTGGGTACCCGCATCGGGACCGAGGTGCTGCACGACGTCTCCGAGGAACGGTTCGGTCAGATCCAGCGGGTGGCGCTCACCGTGCTCGCCGCCCGCCTGCTCATCGGCCTGGTCCTGTGAGTTCCGGCCGGCCCGCTCCCGAATCTCGGTGGTTGGCTACTCGATCTCGGGGCGCAGGGTCGGGAACAGCAGCACGTCGCGAATCGACGCGGCATCGGTCAACAACATGACCAGCCGGTCCATCCCGATCCCGAGGCCGCCGGTGGGAGGGAGGCCGTACTCCAGCGCTCGCACGTAGTCGGCGTCGACGACCATGGCCTCGTCGTCGCCGGCGTCGCGCTGGGCAGCCTGTTCCTCGAACCGAGCCCGCTGCACGGCGGGATCGGTCAGCTCGCTGAACGCGTTGCACAGCTCACGGCCGGTCACGATCGCCTCGAAGCGCTCGACCACCCCGTCGGTCTCGCGGTGCGGCCGGGCCAGCGGCGACACCTCGGTGGGGTAGTCGAGGACGAACGTGGGATCCCACAGGATCCCCTCGGTGGTCTTCTCGTAGAGCTCGAGCAGGATCTTGCCGGGACCCCAGTCGTCCTGCACCTCGACATCCCAGCGCTCGGCCACGGTGGCCAGCTCGTCGCGGGGCAACCCGACGTGGACCGGCGGTGTCGATCTGCTCGCTGACGAGCTCGGCGAGCGTGGCCCGCCGCCACGGCAGGCTGACATCGACCGACCTGCCCTGGTACGGGAACACGGTGCCGCCGTGGAGCTCGGTGGCCAGGTGGGCGACCAGCTCCTCGGTGAGGGCCATCATGTCGCCGTAGTCGGCGTACGCCTGGTACAGCTCGAGCATCGTGAACTCGGGGTTGTGCCGGGTGGACAGACCCCTCGTTGCGGAACACCCGAGCCATCTCGAAGACCCGCTCGAACCCGCCGACCGTCAGCCGCTTCAGATAGAGCTCGGGGGCGATCCGCAGGTACAGCTCCTGGTCGAGAGCGTTGTGGTGCGTGACGAAGGGGCGGGCCAGGGCGCCTCCGGGAATCGGGTGGAAGACCGGGGTCTCCACCTCGACGAACGCCCGGTCCTCGAGCCACCGGCGGGTCAGGGACATGATCCGGCTCCGCGCCGCGAGCACGTCGCGCGCGCTTCGGGCGTCACCCAGAGATCGACGTAGCGCTGCCGGTAGCGCGTATCCGGGTCGCTGAGCCCGTGCCACTTGTCGGGGAACGGCCGGGTGGCCTCGGCCAGCAGCGTCCACTCGTCGACGCGGACCGACAGCTCTCCCCGCCGCGTCTTCATCACGATGCCCCGCACGCCGATCCAGTCGCCCAGCGACAGCTCGCCGAACGCGTCGTAGTCGGGGGTCACCTTGGACGGCGCGAACAGCTGGATGCGGCCGGTGGCGTCCTGCAGCGTTCCGAAGGTGAGCTTGCCCTGCACCCGGCGCAGCATGAGCCGGCCGGCGATCGACACGACCTGGTCGGTCTCGGCACCGTCCTCGAGACCGTCGTGCGCAGCAGCGAGACCCGCGGCGGTGGCGTCGCTCTCGTAGCGGTACGGAATCCTCATGGGGTCGGTCACGGTCGGTTCTTCTCGAAGACGATGCGCAGGCCGTGCAGCGTCAGCCACGGCTCGACGTGCTGGACCCGCTCGGTGAAGGGTGCGATCAGATCGGCCAGGCCACCGGTGGCGACCACCGTGCTCTCGCCCAGCTCGTCCTCGATGCGCGACACGATGCCGTCGACCTGGCGCAGCGAACCCGTAGACCGCTCCGGACTGGATGGACTCGACGGTGCTCTTCCCGAGCACGTTGCGTGGCTCGACCAGCTCGACCTGGCGCAGCGCGGCGGCCCGCCCGTAGAGGGCGTCCATGCTGATCTCGATGCCGGGAGCGATGGCGCCCCCGAGGTACTCGGCGTCCTCCGAGACGGCGTCGCAGGTGGTGGCGGTACCGAAGTCGACCATGATCGTGGGGCCGCCGTAGAGGTCGTAGGCGGCGACCGCGTTGGCGATGCGGTCCGCACCCACCTCCTTGGGATTGTCGTACTGGATCGCGATCCCGGTCCTGACACCGGGCTCGATCACCACCGGGGAGAACCCGAATCGCTCCGTCATCCGGCGGAGACTGGCCGAGAGGCGGGGCACTCCCGAGCTCATGGCGATGCCGGTGATGTCCTCGTCCCACGAGATCTCGTGGAAACCGAGCAGTCCCTGGAAGGTCACGGCCAGCTCGTCGGCCGTTCGGTCGGCATTGGTGGCCAGCCGCCAGTGATCGACCAGGCCGTCGGCGGCATCGACCCCATCGGCCCGCGGATGCTCGTAGAGCCCCACCACGGTCTGGGTGTTCCCGACATCGATGGTGAGCAGCATCAGGAGACCTCCCGGTCGACCACGTCGTCCGGCGTGATGTCGAGCCCGATGTCCAGGACGGGGGCCGAGTTGGTGATACGGCCGACGCTGAGCAGATCGACACCTGCAGCGGCGTAGTCCGCCGACGGTGTCCAGCTCGATGCCGCCCGATGCCTCGACCAGGCACCGGCCGTCGATCAGGTCCACACAGGCGCGGACCTCGTCCGGCGTCATGTTGTCGAGCAGGAGCGCATCGGCGCCGGCGTCGACCGCCTGGACGACCTGCTCGCGCCGGTCGCACTCGACGTGCACGGTCCGCGCCGGCCACCGATCGCGGGCCAGCCCCACGAGCTCGGCGATGCTCATCCCGGCCAGATGATTGTCCTTGATCATCACCCAGTCGCTGAGATTGCCCCGGTGATTCACCCCGCCACCGGCACGCACCGCGGCCTTCTGCAGGCTCCGAAGGCCCGGGGTGGTCTTCCGGGTGTCCCAGATCCGCGCCGCTCCCCCGGCCCGCTCGACGAAGGTGCGTACCAGCGTGGCGACACCGGAGAGGTGCGAGAGCATGTTGAGCGCGGTGCGCTCGGCCGTGAGCATGGTGGCGAGCGGGCCCCGGCCGTCGCGATGCGCTGGCCCGATTCGACGGTCGATCCGTCGGGAAGCTCCCAGTCCAGCGTGAGTCGCTCGTCGACCGCGGCGAACGTCTCCACCACGCAGAGCCGTCCCGCCACGACCCCTTCCTCCCGAGCGACGAACTCGCCGTCGGCCCACAGATCGGGATCGAGCAGCGACGCCGTCAGATCACCCAGCGGGGTCAGATCCTCGGCCAGCGCGCGCTGCGACCAGCGCACGAACGTCGGCCAGGGGCGGGTCGAGATGGGAGGTCATGTCGCCCCAGCCTGGCGCGCGAGCCGGTCGACCGAGAAATGCGAATCGAGATCTACTCGGAGCCGCGCTCGCAGTACGCCTTCACCGCGTCCATGTCCTCCTCGACGGCCTTCGAGATCATCCGGCTGAAGAGCGGGTTCACGACCCTGGACCACAGTTTGTGCGGGCGAGCATCCATGACCATGTCGAGCTGGGTGCCGTCGTCGACGGCCTGGTGGTGAAGACCGTGTCCCAGATCGGTGCCCCCTTCGTCCGAGACGAGCCGGATGCGGCTGGGGCTGGTCGTACTCGGTGACCTCGAGCTCGGTGGTGGACTCCCGACCCTTCATCGTGCGGGTCTCGCGGAACCGGGTACCGACCCCGCGACGGGACTGCGTGAGGAACTCGACCTTCTCGATGTCCGGGACCGCATTGGAGAAGTTCTGAATGTGCGCCACGCAGTCGAACACGGCCTCCACCGGCGCCGCGATGGTCCGAGATGACCGAGTCTGAGCCATCCCCGAAGCGTAGTAGTGCGCGGGTCTTCACTGGCGCAGCGATCATCCGCTGCGCCGGCTTCGCCATCCGGCCCTCAACCCTGCCGCTGCTCCGCCCTGCGGCTCCGCAGCCTCACGCAGCAGTCTCTCTGCGCAGCGATCATCCGCTGCGCCGGCTTCGCCATCCGGCCCTCAACCCTGCCGCTGCTCCGCCCTGCGGCTCCGCAGCCCACGCAGCAGTCTCTCCTTGCGCAGCGATCATCCGCTGCGCCAGCCTCGCCATCCGGCTCAACCCTGCCGCTGCTCCGCCCTGCGGCTCCGCAGCCTCACGTCCTTCTCGCGATGACCCGGTACTTGTCCGTTCGATGGCTCGGGGGCGTCGGAGCGGGTGTGAGCGCCACGGGTCTCGTCGCGTGCGGACGCGGCTTCGAGGAGCGCGACGGCGAGGTGCACCAGATTGCGGAGCTCGGCCTGATCGAGATCGGTCGGATCATCCGGCGGACACAGCGCCCGGACCCGCTCCAGCGCCGCGGCCAGCGAATCGGCCGACCTCAGCGACGCCGGCCCCGACGGTCATCGCCCGCTGCAGCTCGGTTCGCCTGGCGGACGCATCGCCACCGCCGACGGCGGGTGGCGGGAGCGCGACCGAGATCGTCCGACCCGGGATCCCGGCGTCGGCGCCCAGCACCGATCGCATGCGCCCGTGGGCGACGGTCCCTTCTTGACCGGACTCGATCGCCTCGATGGCACGGGGCCCGAACACCATGCCCTCGAGCAGCGAGTTGGAGGCCAGTCGATTCGCTCCGTGGACCCCGGTGCACGTCACCTCGCCCGCTGCCCACAACCGCGGGATCGACGAGGCGCCGAGCAGGTCGGTCACGATGCCACCGCAGAGGTAGTGCGCCGCCGGGGCGATGGGAATCCAGTCCGTCGCCGGGTCCAGCCCCACCTCCTCCAGCGTGCGATGGATGGTCGGGAACCGATCGCTGAACCGCTCCAGGCCGGTGGCATCCAGCCACAGATGGGCCACGTCATGGTCGATCATCCGCTGCGTCATGGCCCGCGACACCTCGTCGCGAGGGAGGAGCTCGTCGACGAACCGCTCGCCCTGGTCGTCCCGGAGGAGGGCGCCGTGCCCCCGGAGCGCTTCGGACAGCAGTGGACGGGGCATCTGCGGATGGTGCAGCGCCGTGGGATGGAACTGGACGAACTCGACGTCTCCCAGCGCCGCGCCGGCGCGCAGCGCCATGGCGATGCCGTCGCCGGTCGAGGCGAGCGGGTTGGTGGTCACCTCGTAGAGCTGTCCGGCGCCACCGGCCGCCATCAGCACATGGGTGGCGCGGATCTCGACCGACGGTGCCGTCGGCGCCGCGGGCGACCACGCCGGCGCACGACCTGCCCGTCCATCAGCAGGTCGGCGGCGAACCACCGCTCGTACACGGCGGCCGCGGTGGCCGTGACCGCCTCGCACAGCGCTCGCTCGATCTCCATCCCCGTCGCCGCACCGCCGGCGTGGAGCACCCGGGGCACGGAGTGGCCCCCCTCCCGAGCCAGCGAGAAGTCTGCCCTGCGCGTCGCGATCGAACTGGGCGCCCATGGCGATCAGCTCGTTCACCCGCTCGGGTCCCTCGTCGACCAGCACCCGCACCGCATCGATGTCGCACAGGTCGTCGCCGGCGGCGATCGTGTCGGCCAGGTGGAGATCGGTCGAGTCCGGATCGCTTCCGAGCACGGCCGCAACGCCGCCCTGGGCCCACCGCGTCGTGGCCTGCTGGATCTCGCCCTTGGTCAGGACACCGACCGCCATGTCGTGGCTCGTCGGCGGCGCGGACCGCGGCGGAGAGCCCGGCCACGCCGCTGCCCAGGACCAGGAGGTCGAGATGGGTCTCGTTCACGCCGGCACCGATCGGGTCGCTCCGATGTTGTCGATCAGGCGGGCCGGACCGACCTGCGCGGCGATCAGGAGGCGAAGCTCTGTCACCTCGGGCGCCGGAGCCAGCAGGGTCTCCGCGTCCACGACGGCGACGTAGTCGAGCACGGCGAGGGGCTCGTCGGCCACGACCGACTCGATGCCGCGCCGGACGAGCTCGACGATCGGTCTCGCCCGAGTCCAGCAGCTGGGCTCCGCTCCTGGAGCGCCCGCTGGAGAACCGGCGCCGCGTCGCGGTCCGCGCCGGTCAGATAGGCGTTGCGGCTCGACATGGCCAGACCGTCGGCCTCTCGGATGATGGGGCAACCGATCACGTCGACCGGCAGCGACAGATCGACCGCCAGCCGCCGCACGACCAGCAGCTGCTGGTAGTCCTTGTCGCCGAAGTAGGCCCGGCACGGGCCGGCGATCGCGAAGAGCTTGGCCACCACGGTCGCGACGCCGTCGAAGAAGGTCGGCCGCGACCGGCCCTCCAGCGGCCCGGCGATGCCGCCGACGCTCACCGTCGTCTGCACCGGCGTCGGATACATCTCGTCGTGGTCCGGCATGAACAGCAGGTCGGTCCCGGCCGCCTCGGCCTTGGCCGCGTCACCCTCCGGATCGCGGGGGTAGGCGCCGAGGTCCTCGTCGGGAGCGAACTGCAGCGGGTTGACGAACACTGTCGAGACGCTGATCGTCGTTCTCCTCGGCCGACCGTCGCATCAACGACTGGTGGCCGGCGTGCAGGTAGCCCATCGTCGGGCACGAGCCCCACCGACCGGTCCTCGCACCGGTGGTGCGTCGAGCAACTCACGCAGGTGCCCGATGGTCGTCACGATCTCCACGGCGACCACCTCCACCAGTCGCCCGTCGACGCGGCGATCAGGACCGCAGCATCGCGCTCCTCGACCAGGCGCCGAGCCGCATCGGCCAGAGCGTCGTAGAGCGCCAGCTCATCGGTCGGGAGGGCGCGCCGGTGCCGCTCGACGGTCTCCTCGTCGCCGCGCTGCGACGGGCCCGGTCAGTGCCGCCGCCGCGCCGATCGACGCGACGTTCGTCCAGCGAGCCTCGCGCCAGATCGATCATGGCCGACCGGGGTGCGCCGACGCCGGCCCCGAGCCGCTCGACCTGGCCCATCAGGGCGACCAGATGATTCGAGGCCACGACCGCGGCGGCGTGATAGACGGCCCGGTTCCCGTCGGACACGACGAAGCTCCGCCCGCCGAGCGCGGCGACGATGGCGTCGGCCATGTCGTCTCCGGCCACGGCGAACCAGGCCCCCTGCAGTCGGCGGGCCCCGATCTCGGCGTCGGGGAGGGCGACCAGCGGGTGCACCGCAGCCCGGCGGGATGGGAGCCGAGCACGTCCAGGCCCCACGACCCGGCCAGGTGGACTCACGACGGCATCGGTCGGCTCGATCCGTCCGGCGACCGCCTCGATGGCACCATCGGGAACGGCCAGCACCACCGCGTCCACCTCGCGACCGGCGGCGGCCAGGTCGTCGGAACGGCCGGCGACCTGCCGGACGTCCCATCCGGCCGCCGCCAGGCCCGTCGCCATGGACCCACCGGCACGGCCCCGCCCGACGATCCGCACACGAACCGGTCGGCCGCTCATGGCGCCCGCTCGGCACCGGTCAACGGACCCACCGGGGTCACCTGACCGTCGAGGGTCCGACGCCAGTCGTCGGGACACAGCTCGGGCGCGAGCTGGGCCAGCGGTTCGATCACGAAGCGACGTTCGAACATGCGGGGGTGCGGCACGGTCAGGTCGGGCTCGAGCGACGGTGGCGCCATCCACCCAGAGCACGTCGACGTCCAGCGTGCGAGGCCCCCATCGCTCCTCGCGGACCCGGCCGGCCGCCGACTCGAGGCGATGGCAGACCGCGAGCAGTTCCCGCGGCGTGCGGTCGGTGTCGAGCTCGACGACGAGGTTGAGGAACGCGCCCTGGCTCCGGACCGCCGATCGGATCGGTCTCGAACACCTCGGAGATGGCGACGACGTCGTCCAGCGAGGCCACCGCCGCACGCAGGTGCTCCCACCGGTCTCCCAGATTGGACCCCATGCCGAGGAAGGCTCGGGTCATCGTCTACCGGCCACGGGTGATGCGCACACCCGAGGTTCCGAGATCGTGGGTGACCGGTGGCCGCAGCTTGCGCACCGCGACGGTGACCGACCCCACCCGGTCGTCGGCGAGCACCTCGTCACACAACACCTGAGCCAGCCGTTCGAGCAGCCCGAACTGTTCGGTGGTCGCCTCGCTTGACGATCCGGTCGGTGATGGCCCCGTAGTCGAGGGTCATGGAAGGTCGTCGGTCCGGCCCGGCGTCGCGCAGATCGGCGACCACGTCGAGATCGATCTCCAGCGGCTGGGGCCGCCCGATCTCGTGGTCGAGCACGCCGCAGCGCGCCATCACTCGCAGGCCGCGGAGCTCGACCCGATCCGTCGGGATCGGCTCACTCGGACTCGGACACGGGAGCCCCGGTCGGGGAGCCGCTCGGCGAGCGCCACCAGGCCCCGACCCTGGGGGCCGAGTTGGCGGCCCGTGATGCGTTCCATGACCGAGATGCCGCCGGGGGAGCTGTCGACCATCCCGCTCCAGACCAGGTATCCACCGATCACGCCGGCCAGACGGTCGCTCAGCTCGGAGCAGTGCACCATGACCTTGCGCTGCTCGCCCGAGGAGCTGATGCATCGCACGCGTAGAGCGAGACGAGATAGGTCGGCTGGTCCGACTCGAGCGCAGGGAACGGATAGTGCAGCGCCCGGACGCCGAGCTCTTCGTAGTTGTGGAGGTTGTGATTGGCCTCGATCAACGAGATCACCGGATCGAAACCCTGCTCGCGCAGCCAGATGATCTCTTCCTGACGGCGCACCCGGCGGTGGTTCTCCCCGTATCCACCGGGACGCTCACAGATCGCCAGCCGATCCTTGACGATCCAGCAGAAGTTGCGCGGGGTGATCCCCTGGGCCCACTTCCCCTTCGCCACGCTTACCTCTCTCCGATCAGTCTGTGAGCACCATACGGGTGTGCACGGTGGCCCGAACGTCATGCACGCGGACGAGGGCCACTCCAGCCAGCATGGCCCACATCGCGGTGGCGAGCGAACCATCGAGTCGATCCTCGGGGGGAACCGCCGCGGCGGCGGTCCGATCGCCCCGGGCATCGCTGTCGGAGAGCAGCGTGCCCAGGAAGCTCTTGCGGCTGGTGCCGATGGCGACCGGGACGCCGCTGGCGACGAATCGGTCGAGGGCGGCGAGGAGATCGAGGTTCTGCTCGAGGGTCTTGCCGAATCCGATCCCGGGGTCGATCCAGAGGCGATCGACCCCGGCCGCGGCCCCTCGTTCGGCGGCGCGTCGAGGTGGTCCAGCACGTCGGCGACCACGTCGCCGTAGGACGGGTGCGGTCTGCATGGTGGTGGGATCACCCTGCATGTGCATGGCGATCCAGCCGGCGCCCATCGCACCGGCGACGGACTCGAGCGACGCCGAGACGTCGTTGACGATGGTGGCGCCGGCCTCGATCGCCGCCCGCGCCACGTCGGGTTTCCGTGGTGTCGATGCTGACGTCGATCCCATCCTCGGCTCAGCGCGCGCACGACGGGGATCACCCGTCGGAGCTCCTCCTCGGCCGGGACCGGCGGCGGCACCGGGGCGGGTCGACTCACCGCCGACGTCGATCACGCGACGCACCGTCGGCGATCATGGCGTGGGCGTGCTCGAGCGCCCGATCGAGCGCCAGCCAACGGCCTCCGTCGGAGAAGGAGTCGGGGGTGACGTTGAGGATGCCCATCACCGCGGCCGGCGAGCCGGTGGCGGCGAGGAACCGCTTCAACGGCGGCCGTCGAGGAACCGCATGGCCTCGAGCCGCGACGCCATCTCGTCGCGGAACAGCCCCCGTACCGCCGACGTGACGGTGGTGGTTCCCGGCTTGCGGATCCCGCGCATGGACATGCAGAGATGCTCGGCCTCCATGACGACGAGCACGCCCCGCGGTTGGAGCACCTCGTCGATCGCGTCGGCGATCTGGGTGGTGAGGCGCTCCTGCACCTGCGGGCGGCGAGCGAAGTCGTCGACCAGGCGGGCCAGCTTGGACAGGCCGGTGATGCGTCCCGACTCGAGGGGATGTAGGCCACGTGGGCCGCGCCGTGGAACGGCACCAGATGGTGCTCGCAGATGGAGTAGAACGCGATGTCGCGGACCATCACCATCTCCTCGTGGTCGCCCTCGAAGGTCTTGAACACGTGCTCGGCCGGGTCGACGTGCAGGCCGCCGCAGATCTCGGCGTACATCCGAGCGACACGGGCCGGCGTGTCCACCAGACCGTCGCGGGCGGTGTCCTCGCCGATCGCCTCGAGGATCTCGGCCACGGCCGCCTCGATGCGAGGCCAGATCGACCTCGGGCGCCATGCGGCGGCTCGCGATCTCGACGTCGTCCAGGTGGGCGTTGCCCGTTGGCTGGTCGTCAGTGGGCACGGTGGTCGCTGCTCCTCCGTGAGAACAGCCGCCAGCCTAGGGCCGGTCCCGCCGCGCTCCTACGGGCGGGATTTTCCTCCTCGACCGACACGCGAACCGTCGCCATCCGCGTCTGATCGGAACCTCGGCGTGTCGTCGAAGAGGCCGACGATCTCGTCCTCCTCGACGGTCTCCTGCTCGACGAGCATGTCGGCGAGTCGGTCGAGGATGGAGCGGTGCAGGGTGATGATCTCGCTGTGCCTCGTTGTGGGCGGCGTCGATGATCACCCGCACCTCGTCGTCGATGACCCCGGCGACATCGTCGGAGTAGTCGGGCTCGTGCGCCATCTCCTTGCCCAGGAACACCTCGCCGTCGGTCCGCCCCAGCTGCTGCAGGCCGATGCGCTCGCTCATCCCGTACTTGGTGACCATGGCGCGGGCGATCTGCGTGGCCCGCTCGATGTCGTCGGCCGCCCCCGTGGTGGGATCACCGAAGATCACCTCTTCGGCCGTGCGGCCGCCCAGCAGCATGGTCAGCTGGTCCCGCAGCTCGGATCGGGTCTTGAGGTAGCGGTCCTCCTGCGGGAGCGACAGCGTCCAGCCGAGCGCTCGACCGCGGGCGATGATCGACACCTTGTGGATGGGATCGGTGTTGGGCAGCACGTGGCCCACCAGCGCGTGGCCGGCTTCGTGGTAGGCGACGACCCGCTTCTCTCGATCGGACATCAACCGGTTCTTCGCGCTCGGGGCCGGCGATGACACGGTCGATGGCGTCGCTGACGGCCGTTCATGTGGATCTCGTCGTGGTCCTCGCGGGCGGCGAGGATCGCGGCCTCGTTCATCAGGTTGGCCAGATCGGCGCCGGTGAACCCGGGTGTGCGGCGGGCGATGATGCCGAGATCGACGTCGGGGCCAGCGGCTTCTCCTTGGAATGCACCTCGAGGATCTGACGGCGACCGTCGAGGTCGGGGGCGTCGACGACGATCTGGCGATCGAAGCGTCCCGGCCGCAGGAGCGCAGGGTCCAGGATGTCGGGCCGGTTGGTGGCCGCGATGAGGATGACGCCGGACGACTCGTCGAATCCGTCCATCTCGACCAGCAGCTGGTTCAGCGTCTGCTCGCGTTCGTCGTGACCGCCGCCGAGCCCGGCACCGCGATGGCGGCCCGACCGCGTCGATCTCGTCGACGAAGACGATGGAGGGTCCGGCCGACTTGGCCTGGTTGAAGAGATCGCGGACCCGGCTGGCCCCGACGCCGACGAACATCTCGACGAAGTCGCTTCCCGAGATGGAGAAGAACGGCACGCCGGCCTCGCCGGCGACGGCCCGGGCCAGCAGTGTCTTGCCGGTCCCGGGCGGGCCGTAGAGCAGCACCCCCTTGGGGATGCGAGCGCCGATCCGGGTGAACTGGCTCGGGCTCCTGCAGGAACTCGCTGACCTCCTGGAGCTCCTGGACTGCCTCGTCCACGCCCGCGACGTCGTCGAACGTGACCGTGGGCTCGTCCTTGTTGAACCGACGAGCCTTCGACTTGCCGAACTGCATCACCTTGCTCCCGCCGCCCTGCATGGACGAGATGAACCAGATGAAGATGCCGATCAGCAGCAGCATCGGGAGCAGGCTCCAGGCGAGCGACACCCAGATCGATTCCTCCTCGGTGTCGACCTCGATCTGCGGGTACTCGTCGGCGATCTCGTCAGCGGACTCGGGCCGCGAACTTGAACTCGTAGGCCCCGGATCGCTCGCTCTCTTCGGTGAAGTCGCCGATGACCTTGTTGCTGCGGTCCTTCAGCGTCGCCTCGGACGGATCGATGTCGCCCCTGTCGACCGCCAGGTCGAACTGGGCGCGGGTCAGCTCGTCGGGGTCGGAACCACGGGTCAGCAGTGTCCAGGCCAACACGCCGACGAGCGCCGCGGCGATGCAGCAGCAGAACGGGTCGGGATCGCAGGTACTTCACGGTCGGCTCACCCTATCGAGTTCCTTCGAGACGCAAACGGGGGTCTCCATCGACCGCCCGAGCCGAATGGTGAGCCTCCGAGGCGGCCGCCGGATCAGTCGGCGTCGGTCCAGACCCGCAGGTCCCGCAGGTTCCGGAATCGCTCCGCCACATCGAGTCCGTACCCCACGACGAAGGCCGGAGGGATGGTGAATCCGATGTAGCGGAGATCGGGGTCGCTCTTCTGGAGGCCCTCGCGCAGCAGCAGCGCGCAGACCTCGAGACTGGCGGGATTGCGAGCGTTCAGGTACTTGCGGAGGTAGGCGAGCGTCAGCCCGCTGTCGACGATGTCCTCGACGATCAGGACGTGCCGACCGGCGAGGTCGACATCGAGGTCCTTGACGATCCGCACGACGCCGCTGGTCTTGGTGGCGGAGCCGTACGACGACACCGCCATGAAGTCCATGTCGACGGTCAGGTCGATCGCCCGGGCCAGATCGGCCATGAACACGAGCGCACCCTTGAGCACGCAGACCAGCAGCGGCGGATCGTCGGCGTAGTCGGCCGTGATCTCCTCGCCGAGCTCGGCCACGCGGTCGCGGATCGTGCTCCTCGGTCAGGACCAGGTCACCCAGTCCGGGTTCGTCTTCCAGCGGTCCGCCCATGGCTCGGCCGACCCTACCCGCGTCCGGCGGCCGGCTCGACACGGAGGACGCCCTGACGGCGGCGCAGCGTCCAGCCTCCTCCGAGCTCGGTGGAGCGGATGTGACCGTGGACGACATCGAGGGCGCGAGCGACGGTGTCGGCCCGGGGGGGTGGTCGGCGCCGGTCTCGCGTCCGGATGAACCGGCGGAGCGCGACCCGCGGCAACCGGCGGCGGGCTGTCGGTCAGCGCACGCACGTCGGTCGGGTCGAGCGCTCGCGCGAGGTGCTCGATCCAGTCGGCCGCCGCGCGGAGATGATCGGCCTGGCGGGCGATGATCGGCACGACGTCGCGGTCGGCGATGTCGTCGAGCAGCGGCAGCACCTCGGCCCGGACGCGGTTGCGGCGCAGCGCCGGATCGTCGTTGGTCGGGTCGTGCACCGGTTCCAGTCCGACGCTGCTCGCAGAGCGCCGCCGTCTCGGGCCGGCGCAGATCCAGGATCGGGCGGCGGTCCCGACGGATGCCGGCCAGCCCGTCGAGACCGGCGCCTCGCATCAGGTTGAGCAGCATGGTCTCGACCTGGTCGTCGGCCGTGTGGCCGGTCAGACACCGTCGGGCAGGACCGAGTAGCGGGCCGCCCGGGCCCGGGCCTCGAGGTTGGACCCCGGCTCGACGCGACCCGATGGCCGGAGAACGCGGCGCCGAACCGCCGGCCGCGTCGGCGACGACCCGGCGTCGGCGGCCGAGTCGGTGCCGCAGTCCGTGATCGACGTGGACCGCGGTGACCTCGCGGCCGGTCGGCAGGCCAGCACCAGCAACGCCAGCGAGTCGGCGCCGCCGGAGACGGCGCACGTCCAGCGATCGGGTCGGTCGGGGAAGCGGCAACGAGCGGCCAGCTCGTCGACCAGGCTCACGCCGCGGGCCGCAGTCCCACCCGGTCGATCCAGGCCTGCGGGTCGCGGATCTCGTCCATCGACGGCAGGTTCTCGGGCCCTTCCCAGGCCCGATCGATCAGCCCGGTCCGCCGTGATCCTCGACGACCTCGATGAACTCCTCGCCCGCCTGGTACTGGAGCAGCTTGGCTTCGATGCCGATGAGCCGCTGGAGCACCCTCGACAGGCCGCGGGCCGGCGGCCCGGCGGTTGCGCAGCACGGCGCCGAACCGGCCGGCGGACGGCACGTGGTCCTTGCCCGGCCCGATCCATCGTGACGTCACCGTGGCCCTCGAGCAGGCTCATCAGCCCACCGACCTGGTCGAGGACCGCCTTCTGCTCGGGCGACGCGAACAGGGCCGCGAGTCCGCCGTCGTCCAGCGGGTTGTGGCCACCCCGGATCGAGTCGGTGACCCGGCCCATCGCGTGCAGCGAGGCGCCCGGGGTCGGGATCGCTGAGCGACATGGTCTGGTCGACCAGCGACAGGAAGTGCCCGCGCATCCAGGGCATCCCGGTGAACTGGGCCCGGTGGGTGACCTCGTGCAGGGCGAGCCACAGACGGAACTCGTCGGGCGGGAACCCGTGCTTCTTCTCGAGCGCCAGGACGTTGGGGCCCACGTAGTAGACGATGTCCTGGTCCTCGGGATCGTCGTCCTCGACGACCAAGCAGGTCGTACTGGCCCAGCACCCGGGCCGACATCCAGCCCAGCAGGGCACCGACCTCGGCGCCGGCGACCCGCCGCATCGCGGGGCCATCGGGCCCGCCGACCCGGCCCTCGAACCGGTCGGTCATGGGCTTGAGCAGTCGCTGGAACGACGAGATGTTGGCTCGGACCCAGCCGGCCCTCGTGGTGACCCGACCGCGGGCGGGGCCGGACAGCGAGCGCAGTCCGGTCTCGATGCCGACCAGTTCCTCGGCCTGGGCGGTGAACCGCTCGAAGTCCGTGTCCAGCGCGGTGTAGTGGTACGAGGACGAGAAGGGCTCGTGTCCCCCGACCCGGACCGCGACGCGCTCGGCGACGTTCCAGTCGATCAACGGATGGCTCACGGCTGCACCGCCGCCACGCCGGGAATGGGAACGCCTAGTCCGGGTACCGGGTGCTGACGACCTTGCGGAAGTACATGACGATGGTCATGACGACGGCCAGGATGGCGGAGAGGGCGAGGACCGCACCGATCCAGAAGTGCCAGACGACGGCCAGAAGGGGCTCCATGAGCCCGAAGTGTAGGCGTCACCGTGGGGGCAACCCACACCGGAGCATCCGGCCGGTCCTCACGAATCGGCCTGCTCCTCGATGCCGAGCGCCTCGGCGATACGGCTACGGAGCTCACCCGGGCACGGATCGACGGCCTTGGCCGCCACGATCCCCCTGAGCTCCTCCTCGAATCCGAAAGCGTCGCCGCACGGCGGGCAGTCGGCGAGATGGGTGCGGATGGCCTCGCGGTGTCGTCGGTGATCGATCCGTCGAGGAACCCATGGATCTCCCGAAGGGCCTGTTCACACTCTGGTCCGCTCATCTGACCTCGGAACTCGAAGGGCCGCCGGCGGGTTCGCCGACGGGGTCTGGACCATCGGCAGGTGTCTCCGACACGATGCCTTTGGTCTTGGCGAACTCGTACAACTCCTTCTGCAACGCTTTTCTTCCACGATGGAGCCGGCTCATCACCGTTCCGATCGGCACGTCGAGGATTTCTGCGATCTCCTTGTAGGCAAAACCCTCGACATCCGCCAGCAGCACCGTCATGCGGTACTGGTCGGGAAGGGCTTCGAGCGCGTCCTTGACCTCGGTGTCGGTGACCCAGTCGAGGAGCTCGTCCTCGGCGCTACGGCCCAGGAGAAGTGACGCGGGTCCGCCCAGCTTGCGGTAGAGGAACAGCTCCTCGACGTCGTCGAGCTCGGTCTCCTGCGGTCGTCGCTTCTTGGACCGGTAGGTGTTGATGTAGCTGTTGGTGAGGATGCGGTACATCCAGGCCTTGAGGTTGGTGCCCTCCTTGAACCCGCCGAAGCCGCGGTAGGCCCGGAGGTAGGTCTCCTGCAACAGGTCCTCGGCGTCGGCCGGATTCCGGGTCATCCGGAGCGCGGCCGAGTACAACGCGTCCATGAGCGGCATCGCCAGCTCCGCGAAATCGCCTTGATCGGCCATCGTGCGAGGATAGGTCAGAACCCGTCGTGCCGACGGGCGAGGCGCTGGTACCGTGACGTGTCCCACGCCCGGGTAGCTCAGTCGGCAGAGCGGCTCACTCGTAATGAGCAGGTCAGGAGTTCGATTCTCCTCTCGGGCTCGCGACCGTGCGACGCCACCACACCGGCGTCATCACACCGGGCGATCTGAGCCGGACGCTCAAGTGCGGTAGAGCGGCGGCAGGCGCAGGAACAGTCCCTGCAGCCAAAGCGTCTCGTTCGGATTGAAGAGCAGGTCCTCGGCTGCGGCGTCGACGATCCGAACGGCGTCGACCAGCGCCGGCGTGGCCGGGCCGTCGACCATGGCGTCGCGATAGGTCCGAGCCAGCGTCGCCAGCCCGAACCGCAGCTCGTCGGTGCGCACCCGTGCTCACCTCACGCTTCTGCGCCTCGTCCAATTGCCGCCGGCCGCTCCCCCGCTCGCCATACCGCTCGGCCCGCTCGTCCACCTCGGCCCGCTGCGCCTCGTGGAGGTCCTGGCCAGCGGCTCGACCGAAGCGTCGATCGCGATCCTGATCTCGCCGACCAGGGGTGCACCGCCGCACCCGTACCGTCCAATCGCTCGGCGCACCGGCCCACAGCTCGGCCCGGGCGGCCAGATTGGCATCGGTGGCGAGCAGCCGGGCGCGATCGAGATCGCCGCCCGCGGCGACGGACGCACGTTCGGCCACCGCATGCTCGATGCCCTCACCCTCGAGCACGCCGACCATGAGCGGGTCGGAATGGGACCGAACTCGATGGTGATGCAGCGCGAGGCGATCGTGACCAGCTCGGGCACGACCTCGTCGGCCAGCAGGACGAACACCGTGCTGGGCGGCGGCTCCTCGACCGTCTTCAGCAGGCTGGCCAGCGCCGCCGGCTCGGCAGCATGCAGTTGCGTGGCCACGACCACCTTGCGGTCACCCTCGGTCGGGCTTCGGAACGCGGCACCGATCACCTCCGCCGCCTCCTCGCGACGAAGGGTACGTCCCGCCGGCTCCTTGACGATCAGATCGGGGTGCTTCTCGGCCAGTGCGAGCGAGACATGACGTTCCCGCTCGCTCCCTCGGTCGCCTCCCGCCACGACCCCAGCGGCCAGGGCGCGAGCCGCAGCACGTGTCCCTGTGCCCGCCGGACCGATGAGCAACCACGCATGCGCCTCCCGGCCCTCGGCGGCACGGAGGATACGCACCGCAGCGTCCTGACCGACGACGGGGCCGAACGGGTCCGTCGCCACCGTCACGACCGACCCTCCGGGCCACCGCCGTCGCCGACGCGGCCGCCACCTCGTTCGATCGAACCCACGCCGTCGACGATCACCCATCGCTCGGGCTCGGACCGGGCCAGCTCACCGAACCCGTTCCGGACCCGGAGCTCGAAGTCGGCTCCCACCTGCTCCAGCCGATCCCGATCACCCGGCATACGTTCGTTGGCCACCGCCTCGGGCACCTCCAGCAGGACGACCACGTCGGGCCACAGGCCAGCGGTCGCCCACTCGGAGAGATGCCGCACCTCGTCCAACGGCAGCCCGCGTCCGTATCCCTGGTAGGCGAGCGATGAACCGATGTACCGATCACAGACCACGTCGGTGCCACGCTCGAGGGTCGGAAGGATCAGCTCCTCGACGTGCTGAGCCCGATCGGCCGCCATCAGCATGGCCTCGGTGCGATCGTGCATCTCGGCATACTGCGGATCCAGCAGCACCGCTCGCAGCGCGGCGCCGATCGGCGTGCCGCCCGGCTGGCGGGTCAGCAGCGCTTCGCGGTGCTCGGCCAGTCGTGCTGCCTGGGTCGACTTGCCGCATCCGTCGCCGCCCTCGAGCGCGATGAAGTGTCCCCGGCTCACGTCGCCACCTCTTCGGCGCGATCCTGCTGCTGACCGGCCCGAAGCGACGCAGCTGCGATGACCCCGCCGATCACGACGATGACCCCGCCCGTCATCAACGCCAACCGTTCATCGGTGAGCACCATCGTGGCCCCGGCGAAGGTGAACGTGTCCGGAAGCATGCTGTCCAGCAGGCTCCCCAGGATCGGAGCGATCACCATGGCGAACAGCACGCAGGTACGAATCAGGGTGAAGAACGTCGCGAACACGCGACCCCGCAACTCGTCATCGACCATCTCGTGCAGCAGCGTCATCGCCAGCACGTAGGTCGCCCCGGCGCACAATCCGAGGATGGCGACGAAGATCGTGGCCAGGAAGAGCGACGACGAGGCCGCCGCCAGGATCAGAGCGACGCCGCCTGCCAGAATGCTGGCGGCGAAGACCAAGCCCTTGGGCAGGCTCCGTTGCACCAACCCGACGCCGATGATGCCCACCGCCACCCCGCTCCCCAAGGCGAACATCAGCCACCCGTAGGCCGCGTCGGTCACCGCTCCCAGACCGTCCTGCGCGAACCCCGGGCCCAGCGGGATCACCATCGCTCCGCCGAACAGCGCAGTCGCCAAGCCGATGTTCACCGCCCGCACGGTCGGATGCGAGAAGGAGGTCCTCCACCCCTCGCGGAGATCACGGAACGTGCGACCCAGGTCGAACCCCGACTCGAGCCGCTCCGCGCTGTGCTCCGGTTGCGGAATGCGGAGCGTCGACACGATCCCGGCCGTGATGAGGAAGGTGACGGCGTCGAAGTAGAACGCCAGACCCTCCTGGTTGAGATGCAGCGCCGAGGTCCACCCGCTGGCTGCGAACCAGGCCGCGACGGTGGCCAGACCGGCGAAGATCGCGGAGGCGACCGGAAAGGTCCCGTAGGCGGCGGCCAGGGACAACGAATTGGCCGAGGTGAGGTGCGACCGCGGCACGAGGTGGGGAATCGAAGCCTCCTTCGCCGGCGTCCACAACATGGTGAGCAGTTCGAGGATGAAGGAGGCGAAGACCAACCCGGGCACGGTGTCGACGAAGGGCAGGGAGACCATCACCATCGCCCGGCCGATGTCGCACACGATCATGACCCGCCGCCGGTCCCAGTAGTCGACCAGGACGCCGGCCAGCGGCGCCAGGAAGAACCCCGGCACCAGCCGGGCGGCCAGGACCACACTGATGGCGAGGCCGCCGACGGCCGCCGAGTCGCCTTGGTCGGCACCGATTCGACCGGCCAGGGTGGCGATCGCGATCAGGCCGAGCCAGTCACCGGTGGAGGAGGCCACCTGGGCCAGCCACAGGCGGAAGAACTGGCGGGACCCGAACACGCGCTGGATGAAGCCGACGGGGGCGTCGTCGTCCGGGGAAGGGGCTCCCGCGCGATCGTCTGCCGTCTGAGCCACGGAGCCCGAGGCTAGTTGGCCGGGTTCTCGGTACTCGGTTGGCTCTTCTTCTTCGTGGGCGCCTTCTTCTTGGCGCCCGCCTTCTTCTTGGTTGCCTTCTTCTTGGCGCCGGCCTTCTTCTTGGTCGACTTCTTCTTGGCGGCCGGCTTCTTCTTCGCCTTCTTCTTCTTCACGGGGCCCCGATCGCGTCGCATCTGCAGGAGCTCGGAGGCTCGTTCATCCGTGATCGTCTCGACGTCGTCACCCTTGCGCAGCGACGCGTTGACCTCGCCATCGGTGACGTACGGCCCGAACCGCCCGTCCTTGACGACCATCGCCTTCTCGCTGACCGGGTCGGTGCCCAACTCGCGCAGCGGCGGTTTGGCCTGCCGTCCACCACGTTGGCGAGGCTGAGCAAGGAGCGCCAGGGCATCCTCGAGGGTGACCGAGAACAGTTGGCCCTCGGAGTCGAGACTGCGGCTCTCGGACCCCTTCTTCACGTAGGGGCCGTAGCGACCGTTCAGCGCCAGGATCTCCACGTTGTCGGCCGGATCGACGCCGATCGTGCGGGGCAGTGACAGCAAGCGGATCGCCTCGTCCAGCTCCAGCGTGTCGGGATCCATCGTCGAGAAGAGCGACGACGTCCGGGGCTTCTCGCCGGTCTCGTCGTCGTGCTCCCCCATCTGCACGTACGGCCCGAACCGACCGTTCTTCAGCATGACCGGCAGACCCGCCTCGGGGTGGATCCCGAGCTCGCGGTCGCCGCTGGGCGCCTCGATCAGCTCGATGGCCCGATCGATCGTCAGCTCGTCCGGCGGGATGTCATCGGGAATGCTGGCCCGGTCCTCGCCCCGTTCGAGGTACGGGCCGTAGCGCCCGACCCGCCCGACCACGCCGACACCGTCCTGATCCACCCCGATCGGGATCGAGTTGATGGCGCGAGCGTCGATCTCGGCCAGGCGCTCGGACACCTTGGCCTTCAACCCGGGGTCGGCCTCCTCACCGAAGTAGAACCGGGCGAGCCACGGGATCGCCTCGGCGCTCCCGGCCGCGATCGAGTCCAGGTCGTCCTCCATCCGGGCCGTGAACGCATAGTCGACCATGTCCGGGAAGTGCTGCTCCAGCAGCCCGACGACACTGAAGGCCGTGAAGGAGGGCACGAGTGCCGACCCCTTCTTCCATACGTACCCCCGGTCCTGGATGGTGCCCATGATCGAGGCGTACGTCGACGGCCGTCCCACGCCGAGCTCCTCCATCCTCTTGACCAGTGACGCTTCGGTGAAGCGGGCCGGAGGCTGGGTCTCGTGACCATCGGGCACCAGCTCCCTGACGTCGAGGCTGGTCCCCTCGCTCAGCGGAGGCAGCCGGCGCTCGCGGTCGTCGTCGTCCTGCTCGTCGGTGCTCTCCTCGTAGACCTTCTGGAATCCCGGATGGGTGATGACCGTGCCGCTGGTGGAGAAGACGACCTGGGCTCCCGATCTGCCGGTCGCGTCGAGCCGCACCGTCACGGTTTCCCCGGTGGCGTCGGTCATCTGCGAGGCGATCGTCCGCTTCCAGATCAGCTCGTAGACCCGGGCGTCGGACGCATTGACACTGGCGGCGACCTCGTCGGGCGACTTGAAGTCGTCCCCGGCTGGGCGTATGGCCTCGTGGGCCTCCTGCGCATTCTTGACCTTCTTGGCGTAGGTGCGTGGCGCGTCGGGAAGGAACCGGTCGCCGTAGCGCTGTCCGATCTCGGATCGCGCCGCCGCAGCGCGGTGTCGGACAGCGTCGTGCTGTCGGTCCGCATATAGGTGATGAACCCCGCCTCGTACAGCGACTGGGCGGCGCGCATGGCCTGCGCCGACGACATCCGGAGCTTTCGGCCGGCTTCCTGCTGCAGCGTCGAGGTCATGAAGGGTGGTGCCGGCCGCCGGCGGTACGGCTTGGACTCGACCGAAGAGACGGTCGCCTCGCGATCGGTCAGGTCGGTGACCAGGGCGGTGGCCCGCGGTTCGTCGAGCACGACCACCTCGTCGGACTTCGGCACACCCTCGCTGGTGAAGTCCCGGCCGGTCGCCAGCTTCTGCCCGTCGAGCTCGACCAGCTTCGCGCCGAGCGAGATCGGTTCGCTGTCTTTGGTGGCGAACGTTCCCGAGAGGTCCCAGTAGCCGGCCGGGACGAAGGCGATGCGCTCCCGTTCCCGTTGCACGACGATGCGCGTGGCCACGCTCTGGACCCGGCCCGCCGACAGGCCCGGCATGACCTTCTTCCACAGCACGGGCGACACCTCGTAGCCGTACAGGCGATCGAGCACGCGTCGCGCCTCCTGAGCGTCGACCAGCCGGCGATCGATCTCGCGCGGCGCGTCGATGGCGGCCTGGATCGCCTGGGCCGTGATCTCGTGGAAGACCATCCGGTGGACCGGCAGGTCGGGGCTGGGATTGAGCACCTCGAGCAGGTGCCAGGCGATGGCCTCGCCCTCACGATCCTCATCCGTGGCCAGATACAGCTCACTCGCCTCGGCCACGAGCGCCTTCAGCTTCCGGACATGGTCCTTCTTGTCGGGCGACACCACGTACAGCGGCTTGAAGTCGTTCTCGGTGTCCACGCCCAGGCGAGACCACTTCTCGCTCTTGTACGACGCCGGGACGTCCTTCGCGCTGCGCGGCAGATCACGAATATGACCGATCGACGACTCGACGACGTAGTCGTCACCGAGAAAACGGGCGATGGTCCGCGCCTTGGCGGGGGACTCGACGATGACGAGGGGACTGGACATGCGGAGGAAGGCTGCGGGATTCCGGGGCGGCTGTCAACCCCGGACGCCTACGCCGCCGCTCTCGCCGACGGCGAGTCGTCGCGGATGTTGTCCTCGTTCCCGGCCCTGGACAGGATCACCGCCGCCAGGCCGGCGGCGAGCATGGACGCGGCGAGGATGCCCATCTTCGATTCGTCCTGCAGTTCGAGCGCCCGCTCCTCGTCGAGCCCCTCCTCGGCGGTGGTCTCGACGGCCGCCTCCTCGCCGTGGGCCGCTTCCTCACCGTGCGCACCGCTCCCGAAGGCCAGCCCGCTGATGAAAATGGACACCGTGAATCCGATGCCGGCCGCCAACGAGATCCCGACCATGTGCAGGCCCGTCACGCCGCGGGGCAGACGGGTCAACCCGAGCTTGGTGGCCACCAGCGCCGCGCCGCCGACGCCGATCGTCTTGCCGACGACCAGGCCGAGCATGATCCCCAGGGTGATCGGCGAGCTCACCGCTCGCTCGATGCTGTCAGTGCTGATCACGATGCCGGCGTTGGCGAGCGCGAAGACCGGGATGATCACGTAGCTGGTCCAGGGATGGAGGAAGTGTTCGAGCCGGTCGTTGACCGGCACGGTCTCGCGGATGGCGAAGGTGGCCTCGTCCACGTCACCGACACCCATCGGACCGTCCTTGCTGAGGATCTCGCCGATGCGCTCGGAGTCGGCACCATCCCTCAGCGCGACGGTGGGGGCCAGGAGACCCAGGATCACGCCGGCGATGGTTGCGTGGACGCCCGATTCGAAGACGGCGACCCAGAGGATCGCCGCGATGATCACATAGATCGGTATGTACCAGACGTTCATGCGCCGGCTGATCATGACGACGACGATCAGGCCGATGGCGATGGTGCCCCAACCGACGGAGAGTTGGTCGGTGTAGAAGATGGCGATCACGGCGATGGCTCCGAGGTCGTCGACGATCGCCAGGGTGAGCAGGAAGACCTTGAGCGAGCTGGGCACGCGAGGGCCGAGGAGCGCGACGACCCCGAGGGCGAAGGCGATGTCGGTGGCCATCGGGATTCCCCACCCGTCCGCTCCCTCGCCGCCCCAGTTGAACGCCAGATAGATCGCCGCCGGCACCACCATGCCGCCGACGGCGGCGATGGCCGGGAAGGCCGCCGCCCGCCGATCGGTGAGCTGTCCCGTGGTGAGCTCGCGCTTGATCTCCAGGCCGACGACGAAGAAGAAGATCGCCATCCCCAGGTCGTTGACCCAGGCTTGCAGCGGCTCGACGATCTCGAAGTCGCCGATGCTGAACCCCACCTCCGTCGCCCACAGGTCGAAGTAGCTCTCGGACACCGGCGAGTTGGCCCACACCAGCGCAACGACCGTCGCCGCCAGGAGGAGGATCCCGCCGGCCGCCTCGATGGCCAGGAACCGAGCCATCGGCCGTGCGACGACCCGGGCGAAGGGGCGGTTGCTGGCCAGGAACGTTTCGCGTGAGTAGGTCGGATCGTTCATGGGGTCGGTTCGGCGGGGTGGGGAGGCCGCAGACGCTGCCGGACGAGGCTAGTCCGCGGAGTCCTGGGACTGACCAACGGGCAACGGCCGCCGACGGGCCCTCAGACGAAGTGCCGAATCGCTCCGTCGGACGCGTCGACGACGGCGATGGCGGCCCGGTGCAACAGTGCGTGCAGTTCCCGGAATCGATCGGCGTCCTCGTCATCTTCGGACGCGTCGCTCGGGGCCGGATCGGCGTCGATCTCCGCGAGCGCCGCATCCCAATCGGTGGTCTCGGCCGCGACCTGCAACCGCATCGTGGGAGCCTGCACCAGGGCGCGATCGAGATCCTGCACGATCGTGACGACCACGTCGGTGGTCGTCCGCACGCCCGGGGTGGCCAGGAGATGGAGCGCCTGGAGTTTGCGCATGGCAACCGCTGCGATCATGACCGGCTCGCCCAACTCGACGACCGCCGCGTCGACCGCCCGCAGATCCAGGGCCACACGGGGCGGCACGTCGAACCAGCGGCGCAGCGTCTCGAACATCTCCTCCGCCACGGCGTCGAGCGCGAGCAGCTCGTCCGGTTTGGGAAGCGGTTCGTCCGGGATGTCGGTCACCGTCGGCACGCTACTCCGCGGGGTCCGAGGAGTTCAGGGGGGAGGGACGGAGCGGAGCTCCACATCGCTGAACTACGAAGGAACTCACCGGAGGCGAGTTCCCGATCGCACGGGGCGCAAAGCACCCTTCCTGCGGGCCCCTACGATCCCTCGTCCGGTGGATGGGTGTACACGACGATGCGGACGGCGGTGCCGTCCGGACCGGGGAGAATCTGCGATTCGTCGGCGACACTGCGGATGAGCGGAAGTCCGAACCCACCGTCGCGCCCCAGCAGCGGCTCCGTCTCGACGCCGGCCACGTCGTCGGGGTCGAAGCCCGCCCCCCGATCGGCCACCTCGACGGCGATCTGCTCCTCGCCCAGATTGCAGCGGATGATGATGCGCTCACCCTCGCCTTCCCCCTGGTACGACTCGAGCGCGTTGGTAGCCGCCTCCGAGACGGCCAGCCGGAGCGCATCGACCCGCTCGGCCACGAAGAGCGGATCGATATCGGCGGCCGCGGCGACGACCAACCGGGCCAGGGCGAGGTATTCCGCTCGTGCCGGGATGTCGAGCTCGACCAGCTCGTCGCCGGTGACGGGCGGCAGGTCAGGCATCGGCATTCGCTCCCCCGCCCGCTTCGGGAGCCCGACCGGCCACCGCTTCGTCCAGCGTCGGAACGAGCAGGAAGACCCGGTCGAACCCGACCGAGCGGAGCAGCGCCGTCACGTTGTCGTCGGGTGCGACAAGCCGCACCTCTCCTCCGTTGCGGTGTACCCGCCGCCGAAACCCGAGCAGCGCACCCAACCCCGACGAGTCGAGCAGATCGACGGCGGTCAGGTCCACGACGATACGCGGTTCCGACTCGTTCACGAGGGGACCACCGGCTGATCGGAAGCCGGGAAGCCCGGCCAGATCGAGATCGCCGACCACCGAAAGGACGGACCAGGGCCCACGCCGGTACACATCGATCTCGAGCATGCGTGCCCTCCGACAACGACAGCTCTGTAATTACCACACCGGAACTCGTAGCATCGGGATTCATGAGCGGGTTCGGAACCGACCGGGGGTCGGACGAGGCGTTGATCGAACTGATCGACGGTCGGTGCCCGGTGACCCACACCGCCACCCTGCCGGCCCGGCCGGGGGTGATCGGCACCCCTTCGCGTCCGGTGGCGGCCGACCTCCTCGGTCGCCTCGGGGTCGACCATCTCTGGTCCCATCAGGCGACCGCGCTGGACCGGATCCGGGACGGAGCATCGGTCGTGCTCACCTCGGGAACCGGATCGGGCAAGTCACTCAGCTACCAGATCCCGGTCGTCGAAGCCGTCCTCGAGGGGCCGTCACCCCACACCAGCCTCCTCCTCTTCCCCACCAAGGCGTTGGCGCACGACCAGCTCACCACGCTCGCCACCCTGGGGATCGACGAGGTCACCGCCACCACCTACGACGGTGACAGCAGCCGTGAGCATCGGGCGTGGGCGCGGCGCCGCGCCAACGTGCTCCTGACCAATCCCGAGATGTTGCACAGTGGCATCCTGGCCAACCACCGCCGGTGGGCTCCCTTCCTCGCCCGTCTCCGCTTCATCGTGGTCGACGAGCTCCATCTCCTTCGCGGCGTGTTCGGCACCAACGTGGCCCACCTGCTGCGGCGGTTACGACGGATCGCACGGCACCATGGCGCCGACCCCCAGTTCGTCTTCTGCTCCGCCTCACTCGGACACCCGGCGCGACTCGCATCCCAACTCTGTGGCGTCGACGTGCACCCGATCACCACCGACGGCGCGCCCCGGGGCGAGCGCACCTTCGTCCTCTGCGATCCCTTCCGAGCTCGACACACCACACCCACCTGGCGGGCCGCGGCATCGGTCACCGCCGGGCTCGTCGACGCGGGACAGCAGTCGCTGGCCTTCGCCCGCAGCCGGAAGCTGGTCGAGCTCATGGCCGGCGCCATCCGTTCCCAGGTCGCCGACCCCGACGGGATCTGCTCCTACCGGGGCGGATACCTGGCCGACGAACGCCGCGAGATCGAGACCGCCCTCGGTCTGGGTCACCTCCGGGCGGTGACGGCCACCTCCGCCCTCGAGCTGGGGGTCGACGTGGGCGGGCTCGACGCCACCGTCCTGGCGGGGTTCCCCGGGACGATCTCGTCCATGTGGCAGCAGGCCGGCCGGTCCGGCCGGCAGGGCCGGGCCGGCATCAGCGTGTTGGTCGCCGGCGACGATCAACTCGACCGCTGGTATGTCCGCCACCCCGATCAGCTGCTCGATCGCGACCCGGAACCGGCGGTGATCAATCCCGAGAACCAGCAGATCCTCCTCCCCCACCTGCGCTGCGCGGCCCAGGAGCTCCCACTCGAGCACGGCGACGAGGCGTTGTGGCCGACGCTCGACGACGGGGTTCGCACCCTGGCGCGAGAGGACTCCGTGTGGATCCGGCGCCGGGCCGAGAGCCCCATGGCCGTCTGGGCCACGGGCCGCCGCCCGCAACATCGGGTCGGGCTCCGCTCCGAGGGAGCCGGCCAGATTCGCATCACCGACCAGGGTGCGCTGGTCGGAACCGTCGACGCCGGTCGCGCCGCTCGGGACGTTCATCCTGGGGCCCTCTACCTTCACCGCGGCCAGGCCTACCGCGTGGTCGACCTCGATCTCTCGAGCCGCGAGGCACAGGTCGAGCCCGACGATGGCGCCCGGTCCACGCAGCCGCGGTCCGAGACGACGCTCCGCGTGCTCGAGGTGGACGCCCGGCGCCCGCTCGGCCCGATCACGGTCGGAATCGGCACCGTCGAGGTCGAGCGTCGGGTGGTCGGCTACACCGAGCGCGACGCCCAGACCGGTGAACCCATCGGCCACCACGCTCTGGAGCTTCCCGCCCACCATCTGGTCACGCGGGGGGTATGGCTCGAGTGCCTACCGACGGTCACCGCCGATGTCGAGGATGCGGCCTTGCCGGGGGCGCTCCACGCCCTCGAGCACGCCGCCATCGGGTTGCTCCCGCTGTTCACGATCTGTGACCGTTGGGATGTCGGCGGGGTGTCCACCGCTCACCTGGCCGACCTCGGCTGCGCCGCCGTCGTCATCTACGACGCCTACGCCGGCGGCGTCGGCATCGCCGAGCTGGCCTACCACGAAGCCGAGGCACTCCTGGCCGCCACCGTCGGCGTCATCGGCTCGTGCGACTGCGAGGACGGCTGCCCCTCCTGTGTGCAGTCTCCCAAGTGCGGCAACGGGAACGACCCGCTGGACAAGGACGGCGCCCTGCTCCTGCTCGACCGGATCCTGGCCGCCGACCACCGGCGAAGTGCGTCGTAGTCCCTCGACCGGCAACGTCGGCGGTCGCGGCACCCGTCGGGCTTGGAACTTCAGCGGATAGGTACAGGGCGAAGCTCGAATTCGCTGAACTCCCAAGGTGCGCTCCAGGCGCGGAGCGTCTATCCGCGCAGCCAGCTACTCGGCGCGCATCGTCACCGCCGCCGACAACGTGAAGCGGTCCAAGAGACGGCCCACGATGGGAACCGTGCCACGGAACCGGTACCGCACCGTCACGCGCACGGGTTGACCCTGCCGCCGAGCCGACCGGGTGACGGAGAGGCGGTCGCCATCGAGAGGGCTGGCGCGGCCGGCCGCGTTCTGCACGTCTGCCACCGAGTCGGACACCGCCGCAGCCCGGGCACCCTCGCGGGCGGCGTGCTGCACCAACAACTGATCGCGGACCACGAGCCCGCCCTGGACCAGGACCAGCACGGCCAGCACGAGCACCGGGAGCAAGACGGCGAATTCGACGGTGGACTGACCTGCCTGCGACCGGCCGCGCCGGCCCACCATCAGAAGATCCTCCCGATGACGTTCTCGATGACGCTGTCGAGCAGCGACCCGAGCATGTCGGTGTTGCTGACCCAGGTGAGCAGCAGGGTCGCCAGCGCGGCTGCACCGACGATCACCAGGGCGTACTCGGGAAGGGTCTGACCCGACTCACCATGGCGGCGATTCGGGGAGCGACGGCCGGCGGCCATCGATTGGAGCAATACGACGATGCGGAACATGTCGTCCTTTCGGTTCGATGTGCGATCAGGGAGTGGCACCGAGGGGAAGGTCTTGGATCACGCCGCCGCCGAGGGTGGACACCACCGGCACGATCGTGATGAGCAGGAACGCAGGGAGGACACAACCGACCAGCGGCGCCAGCACGGTGACCGGCAGGCGCTGGGCGCGCCGCTGGACCTCACGCCGCCGCCGATCCCGCAGCTCGGCTGCCAGCCGGTCGAGCCCGTCGGCGAGCGGAGCGCCGCCCTCACCCCCCAGGAGGAGCTCCAGCCCTCGGCCCTCCGAGCCCAGGTCGCGGGCCAACTGGCCGACCATCTCGTCCCAGGCGCCGCCGCGTCGGAGTCGGACGAGCGCGGTGCGGATGATCTCTCGGAGGGGCTCGGCGCTGGTCTCTCCGGCGACCGCCAGCGCCTCGGCCGGAACGAGTCCCGCCCGGACCGCCAGACCCAGCACGTCGAGGGTCTCGGGAAGCGCCCGACGCAGTCGGTCGGCCCGCCTGCGCCGCCCGGCCCTCGCCCGGATGACGGCCACCCCGACCGACGCCGCCGCGCCCACGACGGCCAGCGGAGGAGCGACGACCGCCGTCACCAGGGCGAGACCCGCCACGATCCTCGCCGTCCGACCGATCCTCGACGGAAGCGTGAGGCCGACGTGGCGCACGAGCCCGATCAGCGCTCCGGGCCAGCGAATCGGGTCCGGCGCGGCGGCGGGGGGTCGGGCCAGGTCTCGGAGTCGGCCGCGGGGTCGTCGCCGCAGCCCGCTCCAGGCGGCCAGCAGGACCCAGGAGGCGACCAGGCCCATCACGGGTCGATCCCCGCAACCAGTCGACGCATCCACACCAGCCCGATCAGATCCAGCACGACCCCGCCGAGGATGGCGACGCGACTGACGGGGTCGGCCAGCACGTCCCCCAGCTGCACCGCTCCGAGCACGTCCAGCAGGGGCAACACCCCGATCGGTAGCACCACCAGCACCATGGCGGACAGGCGAGCCTGGCCGACCAGGGCCTCGACCTCTCGATGCTGGGCCTGTCGCTGTCGGAGCGACGCTGCGACGCGATCCAGCGCCGCGGCCAGTGGGCCGCCGGTCTCCAGGGCAGCGGCCACGACGCCGGTGAGGATCCTGAGGTCGCGGTCGTCCCGACGCTCCGCCCACCCCGCGAGGGCCCGGACCGGGTTGCCACCGCGTTCGACCTCGGCGAGAACGAGGCCGAGATCTCGGCGCACCGTCGGATCGAACGGCTGCGCCTCTGCGGCGGCCACCCCCTGGAGCAGGGAACCACCGGAGCGCACGACACCCACGAGCGCGTCGAGCACCTCGGGCAGTTCTCGGAACAGGGCCAGATCGGCCCGCCTCCGACGTTGCGCGGCCCGCGCCCACCACGCGACGGCCGCACAACCGGCCAGCAGGACGGCTCGCACCCCTCCGAGGGTCACGGCCCCGCCGACGGCGAGGGCGAGAACGACGGGAAGTCGACGCCGGAGCGTCGGAGCCCCGACAAGATCCGGTGGGTCGAGCCGCGCTCGGGAACGACGTCTGATGACATCGCGCCGGATGCCGAGCGCCACCATGAGCACCGCCGCTCCGGACGACGTCCCGGCGACCAGGGCCGTGAGCTCCCCGGTCACGAGTCGGAGCCCAACCTGCTGGTCCTCGTCAGTCGGTCGGTGTCGCTCACCCGGACGATCTCGCTGATCGATCGGCGCCCGTCGTCGCCCCGCGCCAGTTGAACGACCATGTCGACGCCGGCCGTGACATGCTCGCGAGCGGCGGCCGGCGACCAGCGGTGGGGCCCGGTGAGCGCCAGTGTCTCGAGTCTGCGCAACGCGCCGTCGGGGTCGTTGGCATGCACCGTGGTCAGCGAGCCGGCGTGTCCCGTGTTGAGGGCCTGCAGCAGATCGAACGCCTCGGCCCCCCGGACCTCGCCGATGATCAGCCGGTCGGGGCGCAGCCGCAGCGACACCCGCACCAACTCGGCCACGGTGACCGCGCCGTGGCCATCGGCGTTGGCCGGTTGGGCCTCGAGTCGCACCAGGTGCGGAAGATCGAGGCGCAACTCGGCGGCCTCCTCGATGGTGACCACGCGCTCGCCGGCGCTGACGGATCCACCGAGCGCGTTGAGGAGCGAGGTCTTCCCCGTGCTGGTCCCGCCGCTGATCACCATGGTCTGGCGAGCGGCGACCGCGGCGCGCAGAACATCGGTGACCGCAGCGTCGCCGAACGCCGACAGGGCGATGGGTTCGCCGGGAAAGCGCCGGATGGTGAGGACCGGGCCGTCGATGGCCACCGGTGGAAGGGCGCCCGCGACACGCGACCCGTCCGGAAGCCGGGCGTCGACCAGGGGGCTGGAACGATCGATGCGACGGCCGAGGCGACTCACGATGCGCTGGAGGAGATGATGGGTGGTGGCATCCCCGATCTCGAGACCGGTTGCTTCGACCCGTCCACGGCGCTCGATCGACACCGCTCCCCCCGGCCCGCCCACCATGACCTCGGTCACCTGCGGGTCGGCCAGGAGCGGCTCGAGCGGTCCGAGGCCCTCGACGCGGGCGCGGAGCCGCTCGAGCACGTCCGCCACCTCGCCCGACCCCAGCAGCGGGTCCAGTTCGTGCACCCGCCGGGCCACCTCGTCCCCCGTCGGATCGGCCCCGCGACCGACCCGGTCGAGGACCCACTCGTGGACCGACGCCGCCAGTTCCTCCCGGCGGCCCGCCACGTCCGGGAGCGGGTGCGGCGTCCTCATCGGCCGACCGACCCCAGCGAGCGTCGCAGGAGTCGGGGGAGCCGGGTCACCGCCAGCCCGGCATCGATGGCGCGGGCGACGGCGGGATCGACCGGTACCTCGGCGATGACGGTGGCGCCGATGGCCCGGCTGACGTCGCTGGATCGCAGCGCCCGACCGGGTTCGGTCACCACGACCACGGCCGTCGGACTGACGCCCAGGTCGATGGCACGTCGCAGTGCCAGGTAGCACGCCCGGGTGACGAGGACCGATCGATCCGACGCCTCCAGGAGCGGGAGGACGCGATCGCAATCGGAGCGCACCACACCCGCGTCGACCACGACCGGTCCCGGCTCGCGCCCGAGGACCTCCGCCAGGCGCCGCAGGTCGGCCGGCGGATCGGCGGCCGTTCCCGACCCGGGCGGGAGCAGCCGCAGCGACGGCGTGACCTCGACGGTGAGCCGGCCCAGGGCCGCCCGGTCGGTCGTCGCCGAGCGGAGCCACTCCTCGAGCCCCGGACCGTCGGGCGCGGCGATGCCCAGGGCCAGCGCCGCGTCGCCGGCCAGGTCGACGAACAGCGTCCGTTCACGATCCGACGCCATGACGGCCAACGCGGCGGCCACGGCGGTGGTCCCCACGCCGCCCTTGGCGGCCCAGCAGATGGTCAACACGGTGCACTCCCAGGGGGAGACGCTGCAGGCACCGGCGCGATCGACCGGTGCAACGAGGTGCCGAGGGCACGAGCCGGGGCGGAGCGAAGGACGCTGCGACGCCGAGGAGCTTCGACCCTAGAGCCCGCGACCGGCGACGACAACGCCGATGCCCGGGAGGCCCCGAATCGATCGATTGGCGGAGGTGGACGGGAATCGAACCCGCCGGGCGGGGATCACCCGCCCCACCCGCTTTGAAGGCGGGGGAGCCCACCAGGCGCTCGGACACCTCCGTGGCTCACCCTAGGGGCTGCGCCTGCGCGGCCCGACACGCAGCGATAGGCTCGCCGCATGAAGAAGTTGATCCTCCTCATCGTCGTGCTCGCGCTCGCTGCCATCGCCGCGAAGAAGATGCAGGAGACCGCCTGATCCAGCCGATGCAAGCTGCTGCCTAGCCCACGCCGACCCGCGGGCTACCCGGCGGCCAGAAGCTCCCGAGCCAACCGGTCGCAGGCCGGATGCCGGAGCTTCGACATGGCGCGTGCCTCGATCTGTCGGATCCGTTCCCGGGTCAGACCGAACTCGACGCCGACCTCTTCCAACGTCCGCGGCTCACCGCGGTCCAGTCCGTAGCGCAGACGAAGCACCTCTCGTTCGCGGGGATCGAGTCGGTCGAGGATCCCGGCGACGTCCTGCGGCAACAGCGAGATCGCCGCCGCGTCGAACGGGTTGACCGCGTCGCGGTCCTCGACCAGGTCACCCAGCTCGGCCGGCCCGTCGTCGCGCAACGGTGCGCTCAGCGAAACGGGGTCGACCCCGAACTGCATCGCATCGAGCACCTGCTCCTCGGTCATCTCCGCCTCGTCCGCCAGCTCGGCCGGCGTGGGCTGCCGCCCGTACTTCGACTCGAGTCGCTGCCGGGCCTTCTGGATACGCACCAGGGCGTCACCCGCGTGGACCGGAAGTCGGATCGTCCTTCCGGTGTTGGCGATCCCACGCGTGATCGCCTGGCGAATCCACCAGGTGGCATACGTGGAGAACTTGAACCCCTTGCGCCAGTCGAACTTCTCGACCGTGTGCATCAGCCCCAGGTTGCCTTCCTGAACCAGATCCAACAGCGGCAGGCCCGAGGCCTGGTACCGCTTGGCGATCGACACGACCAGCCGGAGGTTCGAGAGGACGAAGGTGCGCTCGGCCCTGTCACCCACGCGGACCCGGCGACGGAGCACCCGACGCTGGGCCGGGGTGAGATCCGCTGCCTCGAGATCGGCCCGAGCCTCGATTCCCGCCTCGATCTCCTTCGCCAGGCGGACCTCGTCCTCCTTGGTGAGCAACGGGTACTGACCGATGTCCTGCAGGTAGAGCCGGACGAGATCCTCGTCGTCACCAACCCTCGCCCGCTGTGCAACTGCCGCCACGTCGTACTCCCTCGGATGCTGGGACGCGACCGATCGATCGGCCGTCGTGCGCCTCGTCGGGGTGCGTCCTCGCCACCAGCGAACGGGCCTGCCACCGGCCACGCTCGAGACCACGCCCCGGCCTGGTCTCTCCTGGAAAGCCTAACGACGTAGATTTGGCCCCAACAGGGCCGATCGCCCTATCGAATCCGCTATCGATCGGGGCAGACGGGTGTCCAACGACGTCGAAATGGTCATGGTCACGATGGAGTTCTCCTCCGACGATTCGTCGGCACTGGCGCCGATCCTGGCGAAGTACGTCGTCATGAGTCGCGGCCACGACGGCTGCCGCAACATCGATCTCTGCTCCTCCACCACCACGCCGGGCCGGTTGACCGTCGTCCAGAAGTGGGAATCGCTCGAGGCCCAACAGGCCCATTTCGATTCGGCGGACATGGTCGAGATGGCCCGGGCCGCTCAGGCGCTCCTCCGCGAACCGCCCCGCATGGATCTCCTGGACCCGATCTCGGCCCACGATCTCACCTGACCGACGCGCCTCCGCCGCTGCGGACTCAGCCGTCGGCCGCCTCACCACCGTCGGCCCAGAGCATGCACGCCAGCATCGCCGCGCCGTAGACGAGGAACCCGACGGCCAGCGGGGCGATCGAGTCGGTCATGGCCCCGTCGACCACCCCGGCCAGAAGGGCGCCGCCGGTGTAGCTCAGCGTCCCGATCACCGCTGACGCCGTGCCCGCGATGTGGCCCATCCGTTCCATGGCGAGCGAGACGAGCGACGGGTTGACCGCCACCAGATTGGCCACCGCGACGACGATCAGCAGCAGGAAGACGCCGAACGGGGGGACCCCGCCGTAGGCGAGGACGACCGCGACGAAGAGCAGCGAGTGCACGAGGAACACGACCATCGAACGGCGCACCATCGTCACGGCTGTGAGTCGGCGGACCAGCGCGGCTGCGCTCAGGCTTGCGACCGCCATGGTGCAGGCCACGAGCGCAAACCAGAGTGCGAACTGATCCGGTCGGCCGTAGATCTCGTCGAAGATCAACTGGGAGCTGCCCAACCACGGCAGAAAGGCGCCGAGTGCGAACGTCGCCGCGGCGGTGTATCCGAGCGTGACCCGACTCCGCACGATCTCGCCGAACGCGCCGGTGATCGCCGACCACCGGAGTGGTCGACGTTGCTCCGGATCCAGCGTCTCGGGAAGCCGGACCGACCAGAGACCGACGATCAGCGCGAGGACCGACCCGATCCCGAACACCCATTGCCACGAACCGACCGAGATGAGCAGCTCGCCGAGGGCCGGAGCCATGACGGGAACGATGAGGAAGACCGAGCGGACGAGCGAGAGCGTGCGAGCCATCTCGTCGCCGACATACAGGTCCCGGGCGACAGCCGTCGTCACCACATGCGGACCGGCGGCAGCGACGCCCCACACGAACCGAACCGCGATCAACGCCTCGAGGGTGGGCGCCAGCGTCGCAGCCGCCGCACAGATTCCGTAGAGCAGGAGACTGCCGTAGAGCACGGGCTTGCGACCGTACCGATCGGCCAGCGGTCCGTGGAAGAGCTGGCCCAACGCCATCCCGAGGAAGAACGTCGTGACGGCGAGTGCGACGCGATTGGAGTCCGACGGAAGGTCGAACGCGTCGCGCATCTCGTCGAACGCCGGCAGCATCGTGTCGATGGCCAGCGCCGAGAGCGCGGTCTGGCACGCGAGCATCGCGATGAGCTCGCGACGACCGGGAAGGGCCCGGCCCGACCGCTGAGCGGCCGGGACCGAGGTGGTCAGTGGTCCTCGGACAGCCCGGCGTCGCTGGCGGAGACCAGATCGGCCCAGGTCAGGCCCTGTGTCGTCCAGACCCGATCGAACTGCTGATCGGCCCGATCGGTGAACCCGTGCCGATTGCGCCAGTGGTACCGCCAGCGCTGCTGATGCGCCGGGTGACCGCTGCGTGCGAGCCGCGCCACCGAGTAGACGTCCCACACGGTCTGGATGCGGGTGCTGACCTCGTCATCGAGTCCGGGCGCACCGAAGTCGGGATTCAGCCGGTCGGCCGCCTGGAGCAGCCGGGTTCCCACCGCGAGCTCGGTGAGCACCGGACTGAGATGGCGGGGCTTCTTCGGGTCCTCGAACGCGCCACCTTCGACCGTGATCGAGATGGGGTCGAGCGAGGTCAGCTCGACGCGGGCCAGCGGGCTCTCCTCGTTGACCTCGATGTGCAGGTCGCGGTCGTCGAGACCGACCTGGGCTCGGACCCGGTCCACCGCCGACACGATCTCGTCGTTGCTGAACTCGACGAACGAGAACGATTCGGGCGTGACCGTGACGGTCGCCATCAGACCGCCTTCTTCTGTTCCGCCGCCGCCCGGGTCTGGGCGATGGCTTCGTCACGGGCTTCGGCGGCATCATCGGCCAGGACGGCGATCTCGTCCTCGTCGAACCCGGCCAGCTCCCGGAACCGGCGGGCCAGCCGGATCGGGTTGTCGTCGGTGTCGCCCCGGAACCCACCGAGCGAGAAAAGCTTGTCGACCACCCGCTGGAACTCGAGGGCCCGCTCCTGACGCTCGGGGTCGTCGGCGGTGAGTCGTCGCAGCCAGTCCGATCCCATCTTCACATGGGTGACCTCGTCGGCCAGCATCCAATCCTCGCAGAACTCCAGCATGGGGTCGTGAGAGACCACACCGAACTCGCGCATGGTGTTGAACACGTCGATGGCCAGTCCCTCGAGCGCGCGGTTGACTCCGGTGAGCCGAAGGACCGGGTCGGGGTTGCAGGCGGCTTCGTACAAGAAGGTCGCCTCGCTGAACTCGCCGATCTCGGTGCCCATCCAGTCGCCGAGCTTCACGGAGATCTCGCAGTGGCGCGTCTCGTCCCAACACTGCCGCGCCATGTCGAGCTTCAGCTCGAAGGGTGCCTGGTCGGGGCCGTTGCCCACCTCGAAGTCCCAGCAGGTCCGTCCCGCTCCTTCGAGGGCCTGGATCTCGCCCATGAAGATCCCGTGCATCAGGGCGCGGGCGGCGTCGGGTGCGTCCTCACGATCCGGGGTCAGTTTGGCCTTGCGCCCGGTCGCCTCACGCGCCTTCACCATGCTGCGGCCATCGGCCATGCGGTCGGCGAGCTGGACCCGTACGAATCGTTCGTCGCGGGCGAGCTCTTCGGGCGGGAGCATCTTCTTCATGCGGTGACCTCCTCGGCCGTCGGGCGGAGCCCCCCGATCGAGTCGGGGCCGGCGACACCGCCTGCGGCCAACATGAGTTTCTCGAGCCGGGCTGCGTGGGCGGCGGCCCGATCCACATCGTCGTCATCGTGGAGGAGCGACTGAATGAGCATCTCACCGTCACGCCAGTCCTCGAACTCGTCCTGGAGCGAGAACTTCAACGATCGGATCGTGGGGGCGTCGGTGATCTCCGAGGTGTTGTTGAGGTGGTAGGTGTAGGCCGCGATCTTGTGCGGGATGAGCACCCGGTAGACGCCGACGAGCTTCTCGATGGTGTGCTCGGGGGCCTCGGGTTCGGTCAATGCGTCGATGAACGCCTCGAACTCGGGGTTGGGCGGAACGGCGAGCCGGTCCTGATTCATCTCCCGCAGCTCGGGGAGGCGCTTGTGCCACAGCTCGGCGTGCCAGGCGTGGTGGTAGCAGTGCGTTCCCAGCCGCATCTTCACGTCCAGTTCGGGGACGGTGGCGACCCACCCGCCGAGGACCTCGAAGAGCCGCATCTCGACCCACTTGTAGTTGCCGACCCGGCGGGCGCTCTCCTCGACGTCGAAGATCCCGGGGATCTCGCGCCGGTCCCAGGGAGCAAAGCTGGTCGCGGCCGGTTCGGATCTGACATACATCCCCCTTGACGGACGGCAGGCTTCGATAACGATCGTTATCGAAGCGGCCGATCCATTCTGTCAGAACCGCCGCACCGCGGCACCCTCTAGCCGCGGAAGCGGTTGGTGATCGGGAGGCGCCGATCCCGGCCGAACGCCTTCTCGGAGATTCGGATCCCCGGCGGGGTCTGGCGACGTTTGTACTCGGCCAGATCGATGAGCCGCACGATCCGGGCGACGACGTCGGGGTCGAAGCCCTCAGCGACGATCTGGCCGGCCGTGCGGTCCTCCTCGACGTACCGCTCGATGATCGCGTCCAGGAGGTCATAGGGCGGCAGGCTCTGATCGTCCCGCTGATCGGGGCGCAACTCGGCCGACGGCGGCTTGGCCAGGACGTGCTCGGGCACCACCGGCGCACCGTCGCGTTCGTTGCGCCACCGCACCAGGTCGTACACCAGCATCTTGGGAACGTCCTTGATCAACGCGTAGCCGCCCGCCGTGTCGCCGTACAGGGTCGAGTACCCCACCGCGCTCTCGCTCTTGTTCCCCGTGGTCAGCACCAGCCACCCGAGCTTGTTGGACAGCCCCATCAGGACCACGCCGCGGATGCGCGACTGGAGATTCTCCTCGGTGGTGTCGGGAGCACGGTCGCCGAACGAGGGCCCGAGCATGTCGAGCAGCGCGGCATGGGCCGACTCGATCTCGATGATCCGGTGGTCGATGCCGAGATTCTCGGCCAGCGCCGTGGCGTCGCCGACCGAATGGTCGCTGCTGAACCGCGACGGCATCAGCACGCCGTGGACGTGCTGGGGTCCGAGGGCGTCGGCGGCGAGCACCGCCACGATCGACGAGTCGATGCCGCCCGACATCCCGACCACGACCTCGCTGAAGCCGTTCTTGCGGACGTAGTCCCTGGTGCCGAGCACGAGGGCCTCCCACACCTCCTCCAGCGGCGCGAGCGGCTCGGCCACGAGCTGCGAGGTGACCGCAGTGGTGGGCGCGGCACGGGCCGGTGTGACCGGCACGACCGCGAGTCGACCGTCCGGCTGGGGCCCGATCCGTCGCGGCCGCATCTGCGGGATCGGCAGGTCGACCACCAGGACCTGCTCCTCGAACTGGGCCCCGCGCGCCACCAGCCGTCCCTCGGCGTCGAACACGAGCGAGGCGCCGTCGAACACCAACTCGTCCTGACCCCCGACCAGGTTGGCGTACACGATGATGCTGTCCGCGTCGCTGGCCCGCGTCTGCAGGAGTGACTCTCGTTCGGCGAGCTTGCCCCGGTGGTAGGGCGAAGCGTTGAGGTTGACGATCACCTCGGCCCCGCCGTCGGAGAGTTCGTAGATGGGGCCGGTGTTGGCCCACGCGTCCTCGCAGATGGAGATGCCGACCCGCACCCCCGCGACCTCGAACAGCTGAAGCGGATGACTGCCCGGCGTGAAGTACCGCACCTCGTCGAACACGTCGTAGTTGGGCAGCAGGCGCTTGTGGTAGACGCCGGCGATCTCTCCGTCGGCACAGATCGCCGCGGCGTTGGAGAGCTCGCGGTGCCCGTCGACGAAGCCGACGACGGCCACGCAGGATCCCGTGCGACCGGCGATCTTCTGGACCGCCTGCTGGGTCGCCGCCACGAACCCGGGCTTCAGGAGGAGATCCTCGGGCGGGTAGCCGCACACCGTCAGTTCGGGGAAGAGCGCCAGGTCACATTCCTGCGACTCGGCCTCGGCGAGCGCCTCGAGGGCTCGCTCGACGTTGCCGTCGAGATCACCGACGACCAGATTCAGCTGACAGACACCGACGCGAAGCGCTTGCACCCGTCTCAGGGTAGAGCGGGCTACTCCCCGTCGTCACCGGGAGGGCCACGGTGACCCCACCCGTGTCCGCGTCGGGGACCGAAACCGGGCGGTTCGCCGTCGGCGACCCGCTCACGGGCCCGGTCGATGCGCTCCTGGATCCGGCTCCGCCCGCTCGTCGCTGACCGAGCCGTCGGCGATGGCGTCGTCGAGCCGGGTCTGCGCGTTGTCCAGCCGCTGGTCCGGATCGGACTGGACCCGGCCCCGGATGCTCCGCCCGGATCTCGTCCCTGCGGGCCTGCATCGCTTCCTCGACCGCATCCGCATCGGCTCGATCGATCGTGCCGTCGGCCACCAGCTCGTCGAGCACGTCACCGAGGACGTTGTGGCGACGAGGTGCGTCCTTCGCCTCCTCGTCCTCCGGGGCCTCTTCCTGGTCCGTGTCGCTCTCGTCCTGCGCGCCGGCCAGACCGATGGGCGACACCGTCGCCAGCAGCAGCGATCCACCGCAACGATGGCGATGCCGAGTCCGATTCCCGCAATCCACTTCTTCTGCTTCATGGGACCAGGGAACCAGGTGTGGTTAAGGCCGAGGTAAGAGCCGGTCGTATCGTGCCGGTCAGATGCGCACGACTCCCGTCCCGGCTCCCGACATCGCCGCCCTGTTCGAGCACGGCGACGCCGTCGCCCACGAACTGGTCGGCCCGGGCGACGAGGCCCGACTCCACCCCGAGGAGGCTGGTCCGGATCGCACCCGCCACCGATCGCCGACGCCAGGAGTTCGCCGCCGGCCGGATGTGCGCTCGCGCCGGACTGGAGGTGTTGGATCTGGCGACCGATCGACCGCTCGACGTCGCCGAGGATCGGTCGCCGATCTGGCCCGACGGGGTCATCGGCTCGATCAGCCACACCGCGGGGTACTGCGTCGCCGTCGTGGCCCCCGATGGGCGGATCCGACCCCGGGCCCGCCGTCGGTCTCGGGATCGACGCAGAGCAGCTCGGGCGCGTCACCGACAACCTCCACCGGGTGGTGTTCACCGCCGAGGAGCGAGCCTGGCTGGACGAGCTCCCCGCCGAGGAACGCCCGAACGTCGCCACCACCCTCTTCAGCGCGAAGGAGGCCTTCTACAAGGCCCAGCACCCGCTGACCCGCAGTTGGGTCGGGTTCCAGGACGTCACCGGGATGCGGTCGGCCGACGGTCTCGTCCTCCGCCCCGCCACCGACCTCGACGCCCTCCAGCGGCTCACCTGGCCGCAGTCGGTGGCGGTCGGGCACCGGGACGGCATCGTCGTGACGGCGATCGAGGTCCGGACCAGCTAGAAACGCCCCGTGCCCCTGAGCCCACTCGAGGACCTCACGGCCCGATCGGCCGACCCCGGCGGCGTCGCGGTCGCGCTCGAGCGGATCATCGAGAACGACCCCTCACTCCCGGACCGCCTGCGCGACGACCATGCCCTGGCCGAACGGCTGGTGGCCGTGACCGCGTCGAGCCGTTCGATGACCACACTGCTCAGCGCCGATCCGCTGGCCCTGGAGCAACTGGCCGATCCGGACCGTCGGGCGCCGGTCGACGCCGGCAGCCCCGAGGCCCTCGTGGCCTGGAAGAAGCGGGAGTATCTGCGGATCGCCGCCCGGGATCTGGTCGGGCTCGATCGGCTCGAACAGACCGGCTCGGCCCTGTCGCGCATGGCGGCCGAGGTGCTCCACGCCGCCTGCCTGGTGCACCAGACGCGCGGGCTCGCCGTCGTCGGCATGGGAAAGCTGGCGGGGGACGAGTTGAACTACGCCAGCGACGTCGACGTGATCTTCGTCGGAGACGGCATGCCCGAGGATCTGGCCGAGCAGGCCCGGTCGGTCGTCGCACTCGCCGGCCGCTGTTTCCGGGTCGACACCGACCTGCGCCCGGAGGGTCCGCAGGGTGCCCTCGTGCGAACGATGCTCTCCTATGCGCAGTACTGGGATCTGTGGGCCGAGCCCTGGGAGTTCCAGGCCCTGCTCAAACATCGCGCGGTCGCCGGAGCCGAGGAGCTGGGCGACGACTTCTCGGCCGAGGTCGGCCCGCCGCATCTGGACCCGGGAGTGGTCGGCCGACGACCTGCGCCAGCTCCGTCACCTGAAGTCCCGAACCGAGCAGGAGGTGGCTCGCAAGGGCCTGACCGATCGCGAGGTGAAGCGCGGCCCCGGCGGAATCCGGGACGTCGAGTTCTCGGTCCAGCTCCTCCAGCTGGTGCACGGCCAGCAGGATCCGACCCTGCGGATCCCCAACACGCTGATGGCGCTGGCCGAGCTGCGCAGCGGCGGCTACGTCGACGACCGCGACGCCGAGCAGCTCGAGGCGAGCTACCGCTTCCTGCGCCGGGTCGAGCATCGACTCCAGCTGGTCGATGAACGCCAGACCCACACGTTGCCGACCGACGACTCGGCGCGGCGACGACTCGCCATGGTGATGGGATTCCGCGACGCACCACGCCAGTCGGCGACCGAGGCGTTCGACGAGGAGATGGCCCGGCATCGGGGCGCGGTGCGGCGCATCCACGAGGGCCTCTGGTTCCGACCGCTCCTCGAGTCCTTCTCCCGCGCCCCCGAGGACCGCGCCCTCGACGACGCGACGATGCAGGACCGCCTGGCGGCGACCGGGTTCTCCGACGTGCGCCGGACCGAGGCGGCGGTGAAGGAGCTCACCAAGGGCCTGACCCGCAGCTCTCGCCTCATGCAGCAGTACCTGCCCCTGCTGCTCGAGTGGCTGGCCGACAGCCCCGATCCCGATCTCGGCCTGTTGGGATTCCGGTTCCTCATGACGGGTGGTCACCGCCAGCGCGCGCTGGTCAGCGCCTTCCGTGACTCGCCTGAAGCGGCCCGTCGCCTGGCGGTGGTCCTGGGCACGAGCCGGATGCTCGGCGACATCCTACAGCGCGAGCCGGATCTGATCGATCGCCTGGGCTCGATCGAGACCGGACCGGGCGATCTCGATGGCACCGCTTCGGCGTTCGTGACCGGGGCCGGGGACGAGCTCGCCGGCCGACTTCGTCGACTGCGCGACCGGGAGACCTTCGAGGTGGGCGCCGCCGACGTGTTGGGTCTGCTCCCGATCGAGGACGTCGAGCGCCGGCTGGGCCGGGTCGCAGAGTCCATCTGCCGAGCCTCGCTGGACCGAGATCGAACCCGGCCTGCCGTTCGCGGTCATCGCCCTGGGCCGCTTCGGTGGCGGCGAGCTGTCGTACGCCAGTGACCTCGATCTCGTCCTCGTCTACGACGGCGAGGGTCCCGAGGCCCAGGCCGAGGCCGAACGGATCGGCCGGGCCTGGCGCGACCTCCTCCACGGCCGCCAACCGGTGGATCGCATCTACGACGTCGATCTCGAGCTGCGGCCCGAAGGGACCGAGGGCACGCTGACGCGGTCGCTCGAGGGCTACCGCATCTACCATCAGCGCTGGGCCGCGGTCTGGGAGCGACAGGCCATGCTGCGGGCCCGCCCGGTGGCGGGCGACCGCGACCTCGGGGCGCGGTTCGTCGAGATGCTGCGACCGTTCGTCTGGGAGGGCGACCTGAGCGACGCGGATGTCCGCGAGATCCGCCGGATCAAGGCCCGGGTCGAGAAGGAGCGCATCCCCCGCGGCGAGGACCCCGAATTCCACCTCAAGCTGGGACCGGGCGCCCTCGCCGACGTCGAATGGACGGCCCAGCTGCTGCAGCTGCAGAGCCGGGTTCCGGGCGAGGGCACGGTGGCGGCGCTGGTCGCGCTGACCGAGGCCGGTGCACTCGACGAGGAGGACGCCACGGCACTCGTCGAGGCCTACCGCTTCTGCACGCTCACCCGGGACCGGCTGTTCCTCCTCCGCGGCACGAGGGCGGACTCGCTGCCGGGGCGCAGCAGCGCCGATCTGACGAGGCTCTCACTGTCGCTCGACCTTCCGGCGACCGAACTGCGCGAGACCTACCGCCGGCTGACCCGCCGGTCCCGCTCCGTCGTCGAACGTGTCTTCTACGGCCAAGAGTGAGTGCACCGCACCCCCACCAAGACCCCGAAATTCCGTCCCACCGCGTCGCGAAGCGACGCGAAGGGACGGAATTTCGGTCAGAGCGGGATCAGATCGAGTAGTACATCTCGTACTCGATGGGCGCCGGCTGCAGCGACAGCGCCAGGATCTCCTCCTCCTTGAGCTCGATGTAGGCCTCGATCAGCGACTCGCTGAAGACCCCACCGGCAAGCAGGAAATCGTGGTCGTTGCGGAGGGCATCGATCGACTCGGACAGCGACCCCGGCACCGACGCGATGTCGGCCTTCTCCTCGGAGGGCAGGTCGTAGATGTTCTTGTCGACCGGAGCCGGCGGCTCGATCTTGTTCTGGATGCCGTCGAGACCGGCCATGACCATGGCGGGAAACGCCAGGTAGGGGTTGGCCGACGGGTCGGGGCACCGGAACTCGAGCCGCTTGGCCTTGGGGCTGGGGCTGTACATCGGGATGCGCACCGCAGCCGAACGGTTCCGGCTGGACATGACCAGGTTGACCGGCGCCTCGTACCCGGGGACCAGGCGCTTGTAGCTGTTGGTCGTGGGAGCGGCGAACGCCAGCACGGCGGCGGCGTGCTTGAGCAGCCCGCCGATGTAGTAGCGGGCCAGGTCGGACAGGCCGGCGTAGCCGTTCGCGTCGTACATCAGCGTCTCGCCGCCCTTCCAGAGCGACTGGTGCACGTGCATGCCCGATCCGTTGTCGCCGAAGAGCGGCTTCGGCATGAACGTCGCGGTCTTGCCGTTGGCCCGGGAGACCTCCTTCACGATGTACTTGTAGAGCGTGATGCCGTCGGCCATGTCCAGCAGCGGGCCGAACTCGAGGTCGATCTCGGCCTGGCCGGCGGTGCCGACCTCATGGTGCTGCACCTCGACCACGAGGCCGCAGTTCTTCATGATGGAGACCATCTCGGACCGCAGATCCTGATGCTGGTCCAGCGGCGGCAGCGGGAAGTAGCCGCCCTTGTAGGGCACCTTGTGGCTCTGGTTGGGCAGGCCGTACAGGTTGGCGTCGTCGCCGGTGGACCACGCTGCTTCGGCCGAGGTCAGCTCGTAGCCGACCCGGTGGGGACTGACCTCGAAGTTGACGCCGTCGAAGATGAAGAACTCGGCCTCCGGCCCGATGAACGCGGTGTCGGCGATCCCGGAGGCGTCGAGGTAGGACGTCACGCGCTTGGCCACGCCGCGGGGGTCCCGGTCGTACCACTCGCCGGTGATGGGGTCCTTGACGTCGCAGAGGATCGCGAGGGTCTTGCGCTTGTAGAAGGGGTCGATGAACGCGCTGGTGGGATCCGGGATCAGGATCATGTCGGACTGATCGATCGACTGGAAACCCGCCACCGACGAGCCGTCGAAGCCGAGCCCATCCTCGAACACGGCCTCGTCGACCATGTCGACCGGCGACGAGAAGTGGTGCTGGGTTCCCGGCACGTCGACGAATCTGAAGTCGACGTACTCGCACCCCTCCTCCTGGGCCATCTTGATCACATCTGCTGGGGTCTCCGGCACGGTTTCTCCTCCGCCAGTCGGGGTGTCCGGGGGACCCTATGTCGCCACTGGTGTGGCGGGCACCCCGAACTTCATTGGTTCAGACCTCTGGACACCGTCGCGGCCAGCAATTTCAACGCCGTTGCCCGAATGTGAACACGATGTGAACTGGAACCCAGACATCGGCTCCCGGCCGGTCGCTTTGCCATAGTGGTCGGGTGGATTCACGACAGGACTACGTACTGCGCGCCGTCGAGGAACGCGGGGTGCGGCTCATCCGCCTCTGGTTCTCCGACGTCAACGGCCAACTGAAGTCGTTCGCGATCAGCCCGGCCGAGGTCGAGAACGCGTTCGAGGAGGGGATGCACTTCGACGGCTCCTCCATCGCCGGGTTCAGTCGCGTGCAGGAGAGCGACGTCCTGGCGATTCCCGACCCGTCGACCTTCGAACTGCTCCCCTGGGGCGACTCGACCGAGCGGGCGGCCCGGATGTTCTGCGACATCGCCCACCCCGACGGTGAGCCGTTCGAGGGCGACTCCCGGCAGATCCTCCGCCGTCACCTCGCCGCCGCGACCGAGCGCGGCTTCTCCTTCATGGTCGCTCCCGAGATGGAGTACTTCCTCTTCCGTGACGGGGACCCGGCCAATGCTCCCGAACCGCTCGACACCGGCTCGTACTTCGACCTCACCACCGCCGACGTGGCCAGCGACATCCGCCGCGACACGCTCCAGATGCTCGAGGCCATGGGGATCCCCGTCGAATACTCGTTCCACGAGGACGCACCCAGCCAGCACGAGATCGATCTCCGGTACACCGACGCGCTGACCATGGCCGACAACGTCGTGACCTTTCGGCTCCTGGTCCGCGAGATCGCAGCTGAGCGGGGTGTCTTCGCCACGTTCATGCCCAAACCGCTGGCCGGGGTGCAGGGCTCCGGGATGCACACCCATCTCAGCCTGTTCGAGGGCGAGACCAACGCCTTCGCCGATCCGGGCGACGAGCACGGACTGTCCGCGACAGGGCGATCCTTCATCGCCGGGCTCCTGCACCACGCCCGAGAGTTCACCGCCATCACCAACCAGACGGTCAACAGCTACAAGCGGCTCATCGTGGGCTACGAAGCGCCCGTGCACGTCTCGTGGGCGCGCAACAACCGCTCCGCCCTGGTTCGCGTCCCGATGATCAAACGGGGGAAGGAGTCGTCGACCCGGATCGAGTTCCGCTCGCCCGACCCGTCCTGCAACCCCTACCTGGCGTTCGCCGTCATGCTCGCCGCCGGCATGAAGGGCATCGACGAGGGCTACCAGCTGCCGGCCGAAACCGAGGTCAACCTCTTCGAGCTCACCGACCAGGAGCGGGCCGCCGAGGGGATCGTCGAGCTCCCGCAGTCGCTGGCCGAGGCGCTCGATGAGATGCAGCGCTCCGAGCTGGTCGCCGAGGCGTTGGGCGAGCACGTGTTCGACTGGTTCCTGCGGAACAAGCGCACCGAGTGGGCCGACTACAAGGCGCAGGTCACACCGTTCGAGCTCGAGCGATACCTGCTGACCTGGTGACCGTCGTGCCTCGCCCCCTCCTCGTCCACCCCTCTCCGCCGCCACCCGAGCTGGCCCAGGCCCTCGACCTGGCCGGCCACCAGTGGAAGGCGATCAACGAGGCCGAGGAGGTCACGACCCAGGCCCCCGACGACGGGTGGGGAGCCGCCGTCCTCTGTGCGGACGCGCACCCGACCGATGCCTTCTCGGTGGCCCGATCGATCCGCCGGGTGGACAGCGCCGCCCGCATCCTCGTCCTGCTCGGCGGCGCACAGCTGGTCGAGCTCGAGCATCGCGACGAGTTGTTCGACGACTTCTGCCTCACCCCCTTCCAACCGCGGGAGTTCGAGGCCCGTCTCACCCATCTCCTCGCGTCGACCGGTCTCGAGATCGGTCCCGACCTGATCGAGCATGACGAGCTCGTGCTGAACCTCGAGACGTACCAGGCGGCGGTGTCGGGCCACGCCCTCGACCTGACCTACATGGAGTACGAACTGCTGAAGTTCCTGGCCTCGAGTCCCGGAAAGGTGTTCACCCGCGAGACCCTGCTCAGCCGGGTCTGGGGCTACGACTACTACGGCGGGGCCCGCACCGTCGACGTTCACGTACGGCGGCTTCGGGCCAAGCTCGGCGAGGAGCACGCCTCCTACATCCATACGGTGCGCTCGGTCGGCTACCGATTCGGCCAGAGCCGCTGGGAGGGCTGAGCAAAAAGGTCGACGCCCCGGGGAGGAGGCTCACCGAAGTGAGTCCCGCCCTCGGGGCGTCGTGGTCGGTCTCGAGATCCACCTACATCGACTCGTTCGGCAGTACCGTCTTCATCGATGCGAACACTCGCCCGTCGGACCGAGGTCCGGCGGGCGAGTCCCTTCATCCGGTGCGTCCGGGTTTCCCCTTCACCACCGGGTGCCCCGGTCGGACCGCACGCCGAAGCGTTCGAACCCTTCCCGGGAAGCATCTTCGGGCTCCTTGCGAAGCCGTCCGATCCTGGCCACCCGCCTTGCGACTGACGACCAAGGGACTCCGATTCCTGCCCTCCCGTTCTTCGAGTGGTGACCGCCCGGCTGGTTTCCCATCCGGTGATCTCGACCGTCGGTTCGAGAAGGTGAGGAGACTCTTTCGCCTTTTGGATCCGAGGTCAAGGGGTTCGGCCGACAAACCCGGGTTGTCCACCACATTTCCCCGTTGATCCCCAGGATCGGCCGAGTTGTCGACAGGTTATCCACTGTGTTCTCCGCAGCCTCGGCCCCGCCTCGGCAACGCGGCGCTTGCGCAGTTCCGCGGTTCGCTCGCGCCGGGCTCAGCCCGGGTAGTTGTTGCTCAGCTCGAGGAGCTCGGAACCTTCGTTGTCGGCGTCGACCGACGCGTTGATGAAGCCACCGAGGACGCCCGACAGGATGCCGCACGAGATCAGGACGACCACCGGGAGCACCACGAGGAGCACGAGCAGGATCACGATCACACCAACCATGACCAGCATCATGGCCGGAATGCCCGCACCAGGCCAAGCACCAACGCCACTAATCTCCTGGTATGGCCGACGACAACGCACAGCTCCGTGAGGCACTGGACGCCGAGCGCATCACCCTCCTCCGTCGTATCGACGAGCTGACTGCGGGCGGCGAGATCGAGCTCGACTTCGACGACGACTTCGCCGATCGGGGCCAGGTCTCGGCCGAGATCGGCGAGAACCGGGCGCTCGCCGATTCCCTGAGCAACAAGCTGGAGCAGGTCGAGAAGGCGTTCGCCCGGCTCGAGGACGGCACCTACGGCACCTGCGAGGTGTGCGGCGCCGAGATCGCCAAGGAGCGGCTCGCCGCCCTGCCGGCCACCACCCGCTGCGTGCAGCACGCCTGAGTCCGGTCGTGGCGACGTTCGAGGACGTTCGCCGCCTGATGCCCGCCTGGCCCGAGACCGATGAGTCCACGTCCTACGGCACCCCCTCGTTCAAGGTCCGCAAGAAATGGATCTGCCGGCTCTGGAGTCGAGCGCGAACATGACCGCGACGACGTCCACGACACCGAGGTCCTCGTCGTCCGCTGCGACCTGGATGAGAAGGAAGCACTGATCGAATCCTTCGACGGCGCCCTGTTCTCGACCCCGCACTACGAGGGGTATCCCGCCATGGTCGTCCGTCTGGCCGACACCGACGAGGACCTTCTCATCGACATCCTCGACGACAGTTACCGTCTGGCGGCGCCGGCATCCCTGGTTCGGCTCCTGGACCAGGGCGGCGACTGACCCCGCACCCCACGCCCCGACGTCAACCGATGCGTTCGGCCTGCCACGCCGCCTCGAGACGTCCCAGCTCGGTGCTGGGCGGCGCACCGTTGCGGTACTCGAGCAGGATCGAACGGAACGAGTTGGTCGCCCCCAGTTCGCCCATCAACGCACTGACCCCCCACACCACCCGATCGAGGACGATGAACGACGGCGGCATGTTGAGGACCTTGACGACCGGCGCCGACGGGCCGTAGACGTCGAGCATGCTGGCCAGCGTCTCGCCGACCCATTCGTGGCGGAACGTCCAGGACTCCTGGAAGTAGGGCTGGTAGGGCCGGGACACGTAGTCCCAGATGGCCTTGGGATCGACGCCGTGGTCGACGGACAGGAATCCGGCGCTGATCATCGCCGAGATGGTGCGGTTGGGGTCTTGGGCCAACACGCCGTCGAGCACCGGGCCCAGCCCGTCCAGGTCCGGTTCGGACCACCGCTTGACCAGACCGAAGTCCAGGAACGTGACCCGGCCGTCCTTCCGGAACAGGTAGTTGCCCGGGTGGGGATCACCGTTGAAGACCCCGTGACGCAGGACCGCACCCTGGCAGAAGCGGAAAATGGTTTCGGCGACCCGCTGGCGGTCGGCCTGGCGAGCCGTGGCGAGCATCTTCTGCCAGTTGACCCCGTCGACCCATTCGCTGGTCAACACCCGCTCGGACGACAGCTCGGGGTAGACCTTCGGGACGTGGATGAAGGGATGCCCGGCGTACCGATCGGCGAACTCCTGCTGGCAGCGCGCCTCGAGCCGGTAGTCGAGCTCGTCGGTCATGCGGTCCCGCAGCTCGGCGACCAGCGCGTCCACGTCGACGCTGTTGAAGGCCATGATGGCGAAGGCCGATGCGAAGGCGTCGACGTTCTCGATGTCGGCGCCGATCGCGTCCCGCACCCCCGGGTACTGGACCTTGACCGCGGCGAGGCGCCCGTCCCTGAGGACCACCCGGTGCACCTGGCCGATCGATGCGGCCGCCACCGGGATGGGATCCCAGTCGGCGAACAGTCGCCGGGGATGCCGGCCCAGCTCCTCTTCCACGACCGACTCGGCCAGGCTCGGCGCCATGGGTGGCACATCGGCCTGAAGGGTGGCCAGGATCTCGCGGACCTCCTCGGGAAGGCCGGGTGCCATGAACGAGATCATCTGGCCGAGCTTCATGATGGCGCCCTTCATGTCGCCCAGCTCGGCGGTCACGTCCTCGGCGGTACGGATCGCGAACTGGGCATCGAGCGCGGCGCGGCGCTGTTCGTCGGCGCCCACCCCGCGCACGCGAGTGGTGGCGTAGTGGCCCGCCCGGCGAACGCCGAGCTTGGTGAGTCGCCGCGACCGCTGGATGTTCTCGGCCGCCGCCTCTCGCAGCTCGCGCCGCTTGCTCATCGGCGGTCGCCACACCGGCGACGGTGGCCGCCGCAGCGGCTCCGCCGCCGACGATGGCGGCGGCTCGAGCCCGGCTCACGACGCCGCGGGGCCTCATTCGGAGGACTGGCCGACCAGAGAGTCGAGGAGCGACTCGGCCTGGTCGAGATCGCCGGCGTCGACCAGCTCGATCGCCTTCGCCGCGCCGGCGTAGGTCGCCTCGGCCCGGTCGAGCAGCTCGATGTCCGGCTCGAAGGCCTGCGACTCGACGTCGAGCTCGGCTTCGACCACGGTCTCGGGTTCGGGCACCTGGTCGATCACCGGCTCGGTCTCGAATCGGGCGGCCGACTCGGCCCCGGGTGGGGTGACCGGAGGGGCCGGTCGCCGGACCGCAGGCGGGTCTTCTGGTGCGTCCATGGACCGCAACCCTAGTGGTCCCAATGCTTCGTCCCGACGAGGGCGCCACGGTTACCCTGACGCTGCCCCCGTAGCCAAGCCTGGTCACGGCAGCGGACTTTTAATCCGAAGATCGTGGGTTCGAATCCCACCGGGGGCACCGAGCTGGAGGTCGGGCGTCCGATGGACCAAGGAGTGTGGCTCACGATCGCGGTCGCCGCGCTCGGCCTCGTCGTGGTGGCGTGGGCCGTCCGCGAGGTCGTCGGATTCGTGCGACGGCGGCCGGGCCGCGACCCGACCCGTTGCACCGGGTCGCCGATGTTGCGGTCGAGTTGGTCCCTCTGCTCGTCCAGCCGATCGCCGCACTGGTCAAGAACATCGGCAAGAACCGCACGCTCGATCGACTCGCTGGTCGCAGTCCCGATGGCACCGTCGCCCTGATGTTCTCGGACATCGAGGAGTCGACATCGCTGAATCACCGACTCGGCGACGACGAATGGGTGCGACTGATCCGCGCCCACGACGAGATCGTCGCCCGCGCGGTCAAGCGGCATGACGGCCAGGTCGTCAAGAAGCAGGGCGACGGCTTCATGGCGGCGTTCAGCACGGCCGACGATGCGGTCGGCGCGGCCCTGGCCCTGAGCGCCGGTCTCGACGACAGCGACGCCATCGAGGTGCCGCTGGTGGTACGCGTCGGCGTGCACACCGGCCAGGTGGTGAGTGAGGACGGCGACCTGTTCGGCACGAATGTCGCCATGGCGGCGCGCATCGCCGACGTAGCGAAAGGCAACGAGGTGCTGGTCAGCGATGCGGTACGCGACCAGGTCGCCGGCACACCCGGCCTGCACCTGCGCCGCCGCCGGCCCGTTCGTTTCAAGGGCCTTCCGGGTCGCCATGCCACCCACGTCGTGACCGCCGAAGCCCCGCGCCGGGCGGTAGCCTGCGCCGGTCACGCTGCCCCGGCCCGGACGGTCATCGCGACGCTGGCGAAGAGGTAGGCGAACGCCGACCTGGTGTAGGCGATGCCCCGGCCCCGCTCGTGCAGCAGCCCGGGCGACAGCTCCACCGGCTTCTTCGGGATCAGGTACGTCTCCAGTTCGGCGGTGCGCACGCGGTATTCGCCCGACGAGGACTCGACCACGCCGCTGAGCTCGTAGCGCGGATCGATCGATGCCATCGCCGCATCACCATGGCTCGGGTTGACGAGCAACGTTCCCCCGACTCGAAGCTGGTCGGTGCAGTGCTCGGACACGAACCCGGCGTAGAGCGAGACGAGCAGGTCGAAGCTCCCGGGGGCAAGGCCCAGGTCGTCGGTGTAATCCGAGCGGAGGAAGCGAATCGATCGGCTCGCCGGTGCGCCGGCGTGGTCCGCCACGATCTCCGCTCACGCCGTCCTCGTCGGCGAAGAACTGCGCCGCCCGTCGATCGACATCGACGTAGGTGACGGATGGGAAGACGAACGAGGGCGCCAGGTCGCAGTACGACCCCGGGTACAGCACGGACTCGGCCTCCACCGCGCCAGCGACGGCCCGGAACAGCCGCCACCTGTCACCCTCGTGCTGATCCTGCTTCGCCCAGAGTCGGCGCGTCCGGTCCTCCACCGGTCAGACCCCGACCCCGGACGAATATGGAGGCGGAGGACGACACGAGGGGTGGGTTTTCGCATCCGTATCCAGCATCATTCGTCACGGGCGAGGGAGCGCAGGCCGACCAGGACGGCCAGCAGCGCCACGCCGGCCCACAGCCAGGCCCACGCCCACGCATCGATACCGGTGATGCCCTCGGCGACCGTCGCATCGCTGTGGGCGGCGCGGCCCGTGGACAGCCCGATCAGGGACCGCACGTCGTCCAGCGCCGACACACAGCAGAGCACCGCGAGCACCACGGCGAACCCCTGCCGCACCCGAACCGGAGCCAGGAACGCCACCCCGATCAGGACGGCCACCAGCGCCAACACGAACACCCAGGTGAACCGACCGTCCTCGGCCCCGGTGCCCGACGCGGTCACCAGCGGTGAGTCCTCGATCTCGATCGTCCATGGCACCCAGAAGACCGCCGCCAATGCGCACGCGGTCGCCATCCCGAGGAAGACCCCCTTGGCCGACCGGGACTGCTTCGAGAACACCAGCAGCAGCGCACCGAACAACGCAGTGCCGATGTACCCCGCCGACGACACGGCCAGCGCCCGAAGGTCCGAGCTCGGCAGCTGGCTTCGGGTCAGTCCCCCCGCCGAGGAGTTGATCGTCAGGCTGAGCGTGTCCCCACCCACGATCTCGGCCATCAGTGCGTGGCCGAGCTCGTGGACGTACGTGACGAACCAGCGCACCGGGAGAAGCACCCACGTACCCCACGCGACGAGATAGAGGACCAGGGCCGCAGCGACCAACGCGAAGAGGGTCCGTCGCGGGAGGGGCGTCGCCGTCTCGGCCGGTCCGACCAGCGCCGTCATTGCGTGACGGGAGCGATGAGGTCGCCCAGCTCGACCGCTCCGGCCTCGATCACCGATCCGCTGACGCCGAGTGTTCCCTGATGCGTCGCCCTGATGGTCGAGACGATCTCGGGGTCGGCGGCCAGGCCCACCTGGGTCCCACCCCATCGGTCGGTGCAGGCGGTCGGACCGTCGATCTCGACGAGCGAGGCCCCGACCTCCGTCCGGGCTCCCACCCACGCATCCTCACCGAAGTCGACGCCGGGCACGACGACCACCAGGTGGGGCCGGAATCGCCGCGCGTCCCACTGGCCGGCCGGGTGCTCACGGGCCAGCGCGGCGATGCTGGACAACGAGACGAGACGGACCGCACGATCCGAGCCGGCGTCCCGTCGCAGCTCGATCCGGCGACCGAGCCAGGAGGAGAAGGCGGCGTCCGCGCTGGGCGCTCCCACCACCACCTCGGCTCCGTCCGGGAGACGTGCGATCAGCCCGTCGCCTTCGGTCCGGGCCTGAGCCGTTCGCAACTGCGGGCAGTCGTCTGCAGACACGAACCGGGCTTCGTCGACGTCCCAAGGCTTCACGGCCCGATCGCCGTCGAGGCCGCCGGTGTCCAGATGGCCGCGCTCGAGCCGTTCACCCATCAGACCGGCGACGGGGTACCTCCAGATCTCGATGACGTGCCCCGACCGGGCGGGTGGTTCGTTCATGGGTGCCGTTCGAGGTAGGCGGTGGCCACCGCCACGTGCATCGCCACGCCCACCGCCATCGCGTCCTCGTCGATCCGCATGCGGTTCGAATGACAACTCGGCGCTTCGAGCGAATCGGGGATGTCGGTCGGACAGACACCGAGGAAGGCCATCGCTCCCGGCACCTGCTGCAGGAGATAGCTGAAGTCCTCGGCTCCCATCACCGGGGTGGGCAACTCGAAGAACCGGCCCGGGCCCAGCTGCGCCTCGGCGACCTCGGCGACCCACGGAGCGAACGTGGCGTCGTTGACGGTGACCGGATATCCCGGCCGCACCACGACCTCGGCCCGGCAGCCGTGGGCCGCCGCGACGTGCTCGGCGATGCGTTCCACTTCCTGGTGAACTGCGGCGCGGGTCGATTCGGACACGGCTCGGATCGTGCCTTCCACCTCGGCTCGTTCGGGAATCACGTTGCTCGTGGTGCCGGCGCTGATCCGGGCCACGGTCAGCACCGCGGGATCGAAGGCGTTGATCCGGCGGGTGATGGCGGTCTGGAACGCGGTGACCATTTCGCACGCCACCGGGATCGGGTCGTTGCCGAAGTGGGGCGTCGACGCGTGGCCCCCCTTGCCCACGACCGTGACGTGGAACTCGTCGGCCGACGCCAGGAGTGGTCCCGGCCGTGAGGCGAGGAACCCGGCCGGGATGTTGGGCGAGACGTGCAGGGCGAACGCCGCATCGACGCCGTCGAGCAGTCCCTCGTCGATCATCACGCCGGCACCGGCGTGGCCCTCTTCGCCGGGTTGGAACGACAGCCGGATCCGACCCGTGCGGGGAAGATCGTGCTCGGCCATGACCCGGGCCGCTCCGAGCAGCATCGCCACATGGGCGTCGTGGCCGCAGGCGTGGGCTCGACCGTCGATCCGACTGCTGAAGTCCTCGCCGGACTCCTCGGTCATGGCGAGCGCGTCGGTGTCCGCCCGCAGCAGGATCGTCGGGCCTTCGGGGTCGCCGCGATCCGCGACGACCGACGTGATGCGGTCTCCGGTCCCGACCTGGAAGCCCAGGCCTTCCAGTGCGTCGAGGATGCGCTGCTGGGTGACGGGGTTGTCGAGGCCCAGCTCGGGTGCGGCGTGGATCTCCCGCCTGATGGCCACGATGTCCGGAAGAACGTCCTCACTGACCCGAGCGAGGGTCGCCTGATCCATCCCACGACGCTAGTGCGGGCTCCGAGCGGGTTGGCGATGGCCGTTGCCTGCGGCGGGGCTCGCCTGGAGCACTACCCTCGGCGCAGAGGCCCACGGCAGCTCGCGCCGGTCGAGCTGGAAACGGTTCTCCTCCGGGACGGACAGTGGTGGAATCAGGCGAACAGAGCGGAGTCACCACCGCCGATGCCACGCGTCCCGCTCCGCCGGTGGGACTGACGTCGGCCGAGGTCGCCCAACGGATCGAACGCGGCGAGGTCAACCGGGTCGAGGATGCGACGTCGCGAAGCGTCGAGGACATCGTCAAGGCCAACGTCTTCACGCGGTTCAACGCCATCCTCGGCTCGCTCCTCGTCGTCATCCTCATCGTCGGCCCCCTCAACGACGCGCTGTTCGGCATCGTCCTGGTGTCGAACGCGGTCATCGGCATCGTGCAGGAGGTCCGGGCCAAGAGGACGCTCGACAAGCTCGCCCTCCTCTCCGCGCCGCAGGCCCGGGTCGTGCGCGACGGCACCGAGGCCGAGATCCCGATGTCCGACGTGGTCCTGGACGACCTCGCCGCCATCTCCCCGGGTGACCAGATCGGCGTGGACGGCGTGGTCGTGCACAGCGAGGCGCTCGAGGTGGACGAGTCGCTGCTGACCGGCGAGTCCGATGCGATCCACAAGTCCGCCGGTGACGAACTGCTCAGCGGCAGTTTCGTCGTGGCCGGCAACGGTCATTACCGGGCCACCAAGGTGGGCGGGGACTCCTACGCCAACCAGCTCTCCTCCGAGGCGAGGCGCTTCTCGCTGGTGGCGTCCGAGCTCCGCAGCGGCATCGACCAGTTCCTCCGGTTCGTCACCTGGATCATGATCCCCACGGCGATTCTGCTGGTCACCAGTCAGCTGGCCGGCACCGATGCGGGCGTGCGCGACGCCCTCAGGGGCTCGGTCGCCGGGATCGGGGCCATCATTCCCGAGGGCCTGGTGCTCCTGACCAGCATCGCGTTCGCCGTCGGCGGCATGCGCCTGGCCCGGCGCAGGGTCTTGGTGCAGGAGCTGGCCGCCATCGAGGGACTGGCCCGCGTCGACGTGATCTGCCTCGACAAGACGGGCACCCTCACCGAGTCGGCACTGGAGGTGGCCTCGATCGAGCCGGTGCCGGGCCAGGAGGCACCCCTCGACGCGCTGGGGGCCCTCCCGCAGACCGAGGCCCGTCCCAACGCCAGCCTGGCCGCCATCGACGACGCCGTCGCCTCGACCCCCGGCTGGATCGCCGAGGTGGTCGTTCCGTTCAGCTCGGCCCGCAAGTGGAGCGGTGCCACCTTCACCGATCAGGGCACCTGGTTGCTCGGCGCACCCGACGTGCTCCTCGACTCCGCAGCCACCGGCCCCGCGGTGACCGCCCGGATCGCGGAGCACACCTCCGGCGGCCGGCGGGTGTTGCTGGTGGCTCGGTCCGATTTCCCCCTGGAGAACGAGACCCTTCCGCCCGACCTGCGACCCGTTTCGCTGGTCGTCCTCGAGGAACGGATCCGCCCCGATGCCGCCGAGACCCTCTCCTACTTCGCCGACCAGGGCGTCACGGTCAAGGTCATCTCCGGCGACCACCCGCGGACGGTCGGCGCGGTGGCCCGAGCGGTCGACGTCGAGGGCGCGGACGAGCCGGTCGACGCCCGGTCCCTCCCCGACGATGCCGCCGAGCTCGAGGAGATCATGGACAGCCGTTCGGTCTTCGGTCGGGTCGGCCCGCATCAGAAACGAGCGATGGTCCATGCTCTCCAGGCCCGCGGCCACACGGTGGCCATGACGGGCGACGGCGTCAACGACGTCCTGGCGCTCAAGGACGCCGACATCGGCGTCGCCATGGGCGCCGGATCGTCGGCCAGCCGGGCGGTCGCCCGCCTGGTCCTGCTCGACAACGACTTCTCGGTCATGCCCGACGTGGTCGGCGAGGGCAGGCGGGTGATCAACAACGTCGAGCGGGTCGCCAACCTCTTCCTCACCAAGAGTGTCTACGCCTTCGTGCTCGCCCTGGCGGTCGGGTTGTCGCTCCAGCCGTTCCCGTTCTTCCCCCGCCACCTCACGCTCGTCTCCAGCCTGACCATCGGGATCCCCGCCTTCTTCCTGGCCCTCGCACCCTCGGACCGGCGGGCCGAGACCGGATTCGTCGGCCGGGTCCTGCGTTTCGCCATCCCTGCGGGGGTCGTCGCCGCGGCGGCGACGTTCACCGGCTACAGCCTGGCCCGCGACGACAATGCCGTGACCCAGGTCGAGGCCCAGACGGTGGCGACGATCGTCCTGTTCCTCGTGGCCATGTGGGTGCTGGCCATTCTGGCTCGCCCGTTCACGCCCGCCCGGGCCCTCCTCGTCGGACTGAACGGGTTCGCGTTCGTGGTCGTCCTCATCGTTCCCTACCTGCGCGACTGGTTCGCCCTCACGCTCCCGGACGCCCTGGTCTTCTTTGCCGCCATCGGGGTTGCTGCCGTGGCTGCCGGGCTGCTCGAGGCCGGCTGGCAGGTCGTGCACCTGGTCAGCGAATTCCTGAAGCGTCGCGAGCAGGGAGAAGCCTTCCCCTACCTCGACGCACTCCCCCCGCGGCTCGGTCCCCCACAGACCGTGAGGACGAGACACTCAGGCGGTGATGCTGACGACACCTAGTTCGTCAGCATCACCGCCCGAACTCGGGAGACCCCGAGAGCGTTTCCCCCCGGAACAGCGCGTACCCCTTCAGCGCACTTCCGCTCTCGGGGCTGGTCCCGTGTGTGGCCCCCTGTCTCACGGAACGTGACCGTAGTCCCTTCGGGCGCGCTGTGGCAAAAGTCACAACGCGCCTCTCCGCGGGTCCCGTCAGCCGCCGAGGTCGGCCTTCTCGTACATGGCGACCACGGCTGCGCCGCCGAGGCCGATGTTGTGCTGGAGCGCGAGCTTCGCCCCGTCGACCTGCCGGGCGTCGGCTTCGCCTCGCAGTTGCCAGTTCATCTCCGCGCACTGCGCCAGGCCGGTCGCTCCCAACGGGTGACCCTTCGAGATCAGACCACCGGACGGGTTGACGACGACGTCGCCGCCGTAGGTGGTGGCACCGTCCTGGGCGAGCACGTGCGCCTGACCCTCGTCGCAGAGTCCCAGGGCCTCGTAGGTGATCATCTCGTTGGCCGAGAAGCAGTCGTGGAGCTCGATGACATCGATCTCCTCGGGACCGTGGCCCGCTTCTTCGTAGACCTGACGGGCCGCTTCGGCCGTCATGTCGAAACCGACCAGCTTCATGTCACTCCCGTCGAACGATGAGGGGTAGTCGGTGGTCATGGCCATGCCGATGATCTCCACCGCCTTGTCCTCGAGCCCGTGCTCGCGGACGAACCGCTCGTTGGCCACGATCGCGGCACCGCCACCGTCGGACGTGGGGCAACACTGCAGCTTCGTGAGCGGCTCGTAGACCATCGGGGAATCGAGGATGTCCTGGAGCGAGTACTCGTCGCGGAACTGCGAGTAGGGGTTGTTCACCGAGTGGCGGTGGTTCTTCTCGCCGATCCGAGCGAACGCCTCGGGCGAAGCGCCATAGCGCTCGATGTACTCGCGAGCCGCGTTGCCGAACATCTGCGGCGCCGCCGGAGCTTCGGCGAACCCGCGCTTGTCGATCATGGCCATCGTGTGGCGGGTCATCGGATGGATCCGGTCCTCGAACTTCATGCCGAGGCTGCCCTTCTCCATCTTCTCGAAGCCGATCGCCATGGCGCAGTCCGCCAAGCCCCCCTCGACCATCTTCTTGGCGTAGTAGAGGGCGCTGGAGCCCGTCGAACAGTTGTTGTTGACGTTGATGGCCGGAATGCCGGTGAGACCCAGCTGGTACAGCGCGGCCTGGCCGGCGGTCGAGTCGCCGTAGCAGTAGCCGATGGCCGCCTGCTCGACCGCGTCGTACGGGATCCCGGCGTCCTCCAACGCCTTCTCCCCCGCCTCTCGGCCCATGTCCGGGTAGTCCCAATCGCGCGAACCCGGCTTCTCGAACTTGGTCATTCCGACGCCGACGACGAAGACCCTGTCGCCCTTGTGACCGCCCATGTGGTGCTCTCCCGACTCGTGTGCGAAGCCCGCTTCCGGGCGTGCCGATGGTACGGGCGGGCGACGAGCCGGCCCCAACCCGAGGGGGTCCGGATCAGCCCTGCTGGGGCGGCGCGCTCAGGGTGAAGGGGTGCCCGAACAGGGAGTCGTAGGGCAGGTGCAGGAAGGAGCCGTCGTCGAGCTGCAACTGCACGGTGGTGGCGTGCAGTTGGACGATCGTCCCGCTGACCTCGTCGTTGGCCACCCTGCCGCCGACCACCAACTGGCTCTTGAGCGCTCGGCCGGCGGCGATCTGCGACGCGACGTCCCGTCCCCCCAGGCCGGTGAGGAGCGCGATCGAGAGCATGACCCCTCCGAAGACGCTGGCCGCGATGATGTAGATGAGGGTGTTGTCGATGCCCAACTGGGCCAGCGCCATGATGGCGAACAGGCCGAAGATCGTGCCCTTCACCACCCGTTCGACGACCGGCTGGGGTCGACCGTTGGCTCGCTGGGCCGCCTGGCCCACCGCGGTACCGGCGAGCTCGCCGACGATCTGGCCCATGATGAGGAACACCGCCGCGACGATGGCCCGGGGCAGGTAGGTGATCAGGCTGTCGGGGATGTCCTCGACCGCGCCCGGGTTGACGAAGCGCACCCCGGCCAGGAGCCCTGCGACCGCCGCGATCCAGAACACGAGCCGGGAGATCTGACCGGCGACCTGCCGGACCTGATCCGGGCGGCCTTCACGATCGATCAGCCGACGGACCAGGTTGGCCAGGAGGGCGCCGACGAGGAATCCCACCAGGACGAAGACACCGAACGCGATCCAGTCCTGGGCGGTGACGTCATTCATCGGTGGGCTCCTCGGGGGTGAGGCCCATGAGGTGGGCCCCGGTCGTGAATCCGAGTCCGAGCAGACTCGAAATGGTCATGGCCAGCTCCTCGCTCAACATGCTGTCCGCAACGCGCTGGCTCACCCGCTCGGTGAGGTCGGCGGGGGGCTGGAGCAGCAACCGCAGCTGCGGGCCGAGCTGCTCGTCGGTCTGGGCCAGCTGGGCGTCCAGCTCGGCCTCGGTGAGGTCGTCGAAGTCGTCGGACCACTCGGCGCTCATGCGCTGACCTCCCGACCACTCGCCTGCAGCTTGCGACGCGCTCGCAGGAGCCGGGTCTTCACGGTGGGAAGGGTGATCTCCAGCGTCTCGGCGATCTCTTCGTAGCTCAGGCCCTCGACCTCGCGGAGGACGACGAGACTCCGGGACAGCTCATCGAGCCCGTCCAACGCCTCACCGAGGGCCACCAGGTCGTCCCGCTGGACGACGGTTCGGGACACGTCATCGGACGCGGTGGCCTCGGGCATGGTGTCGGGATCCCAGGCTTCATCGCGGATCTTGCGCAGGAGCGAGACCGCGACGTTGTGCGCGATCCGCAGGATCCACCCGCGGATCGGGGACTCGCCTCGGAAGGTGGGAAGTGACTTCCACACCCGGATGATGGTCTCCTGCACCACGTCCTCGGCGAGGGCGGGATCGCGCACGATCCCGATCGCGACCCGGTAGATCGCTGCGCCGTGCTCGTCGATGAGCGCGCGCAACTCCTCATTCGTCGGGCGGCGGTCGGGCACCGTCGCTGGCGTCGAGGTCTCGGTCATGGCACGGTGTGGCCACCCGACGAGGGTGGGACGGTGGACGACCCGACGGGCCCGGATCGGCGCTGAGGTGGGGGCTGCCGACATGGCCCCAGGACGGGTCCCGGATTCGCAAAGTCGCGACATGGTACAAGCGCGGGACGTGCGCTGTCCCGTCCGGAGGAGGGTGGTGGGCGGAGGCCGGAGCTCAGCCGGCGACCGGCACCCGCTCGGCCGCCGACGCCTCGTCGAACTTCGCCCGCATGCGCACCCCGGCTCGCTTGGTGATGGCGATGCGCTTCCGGGTCTTCTCGCGAGCCCGTTCTGCCTCGTCGGAGAGACCGGTCACGTCCTCGATCGCCCAGTGGCCCAGCACCACCGGCTCGAGAATCGCATCGTGGTGGACCACGAAGTCGTAGATACCGGCCTTGGCGATCTCGGCGGCATGGAAGTCGAAGTCGACGATGCCGAGACCGGGCATGGCGAAGCTGGAGACCATGGACTCGATGGCGAGCATCGTTCCCGAAGGATCGATCTCGAGGGCTGCGGTGACGAGATCGCGATAGAAGAGGTGATGGTGGTTCTCGTCGACGGCGACCCGACGGAGCACCTCGTAGCCGGCGGCATCGTCGAAGTCGTCGCGGAGTTGGACCCCGGTGTTGCGGTGTGAGATGCGCGTGGCCAGCTCCTGCAGGGCGACGTAGACGAACCCCTCGGCCGCCGACGGGGGCTGGGGGACCTGCCCGCCGCTGACCTGGGCCATGCGGGCCTGCTCGAGCTCGACGGGGTCGAGCATGCCCGAAACCGTGATGTAGTCGCGGATCACGATCGAATGCCGGCCCTCCTCGGCGGTCCAGCGCTTGGCCCAGACCGTCCACGGCTCGCCGACCCCGAACATACGGTCGATCTGGAGGTGGTAGTAGGGCAGGTTGTCCTCGGTCAGCAGGTTGACGAACAACGCGCTCCTGAGCGCCTGAGGGACGTCGGCCCGACCGTCGGTGGTGGGCCCGAACTCGGCCACCCGGTCCCACGGGACGTGGTCGTGGGGATACCACTCCCGACTCTGCGAGAGGTGCCGATCCAGGAGCTCGCTCGCGGTGGGGGTGAGCTCTTCCAGGAGGGTTGCGTCATCCATGGTTCCGAAGCCTACCTACCGGTCGGTAGGGGGCAAAGTCATCGGGCCGACCGAGCGTTTCGGCCCGACGAGTCGTTCGACCCCCGGCCCCGACCGCGTGGTTACCCTGACCCGATGGCACCGTCCTCGCCGCCGTTCCGGAGGCCGATGCGCGCCGTTTCCGGCCCGCTTCCCGAGGGTGAGGGCTGGGGCTACGAGATCAAGTGGGACGGCATGCGGCTCCTGGCCGAGGTGGGCCCCGACGACCGGCTCCGGCTCTCGTCGTCGCGCGGCAACCCGGTGACCCACCGCTTTCCCGAGCTCCACGACCTCCCGACCGGGCTCCACGCCGAGACCGCCACGTTGGACGGCGAGGTCGTCGCGTTCGACGACCGGGGCCGGCCCTCGTTCGGTCGCCTCCAACACCGAATCCATCTCGACGACCCGGCCGCCGTCCGGACCGCCGCAGGGGAGGTGCCGGTCGCCTTCGTGGTGTTCGATCTCCTGGTCCTCGACGGCACGACGATCACGACGCTCCCACTCAGCGAACGGCGACGAGCGCTCGAGACGGTGCTGGAACCGGGGCCGGCCTGGCGGCTGTCGCAACTGCACGTCGGGGGTGGCGGCGAGCTGCTCGAGGTGGTGCGGGAGGCCGGCCTGGAGGGAGTCGTCGCCAAGCGGCTCGACGGCACCTATACCGCCGGGAAACGCTCACCCACCTGGGTCAAGACGAAGATCCGCCGCCGGCAGGAGTTCGTCGTGGGCGGATGGGCTCCGGGCCAGGGGTCACGCCACGATCGCATCGGAGCGCTGCTGGTGGGCTACCACGAGGGCGAGGACCTGCGCTTCGCCGGGCGGGTGGGCAGCGGGCTCACCCAGCGATTCCTTGCGGAGCTCCCGGACCTCCTCGGTCCCCACCTCGACGCGTCGCCGTTCCACCCGCCACCCGACCCGGTGAGCGCGGCCGGTGCCCACTGGGTCCGGCCCCGGATGGTCGTCGAGGTCGCCTTCGCCGAATGGTCCGCGGACGGGCGGCTGCGCCACCCATCGTTCCTGGGCCGACACGCCGACCGCAACGCGCGCTCGGTGCGCCGAGAGCCCGAGCCCGGACCGCAGGCCGGACCCGGGAGCGGGGAGCCGGGCGAACCCCGGCCCGGTTCGGCCGGTGCGCGAGACTTGCCGGCGTGACCGCGACGCCCCCTGTCGACGACATCCGCCTCACGCTGCCGGCGCTCCCGGAGTACGGGCGTCTCGTCCGTCAGTGCGCGGCCGGTCTCGGCCTGCGTCGACGACTCGGGTTCCGCTCGATCGGGGATCTGCAGCTCGCGGTCGACGAGACGGTCATCGCCCTCCTCGACGACACCCCCAGCGGAGGTCGTCTGCGGCTGGTGTTCCACGTCACCGACGACGAGGTCGGTCTCGATGCCGCCGTCCACGGACCCGACGGCGAGCCCCGCCCGCTGACCGACGTCGCCCGCGAGCGGTTCGAGAGCCTGGCCGGCGACCTGGTGGACGAGTACGACGTCGACCTCACGATCGGGCAGATCTCCTTCGTCAAGCGCGCGCCCGACGGGTAGGGAGTCCAGCGGTTCGTTCGGCTATGCCGTGCCGGTGCTGCCGAACCCGCCTTCGCCCCGCTCGCTCTCGGGCAACGTGTCGACCTCGGCGAACCGCACGTGCTCGACGGCCTGGATCACCAACTGGGCGATGCGCTCGCCTCTGGTCACCTCGAACGGCTCGGAGGGATCCGTGTTGACCAGCAGCACCTTCAGCTCTCCCCGGTAGCCCGAGTCGATGAGACCGGGGGTGTTGAGCACGGTCACGCCGTGGCGCGCCGCGAGCCCGCTGCGGGGCTGGACGAATCCGGCGTGGCCGTCGGGGATCGCCACCGAGACGCCGGTGGGCACCAGCGCCCGGCCGCCCTGCGGAGCCAGCGTCACCGACTCGGCCGCCACCAGATCGGCACCCGCATCACCCGGTTTGGCGTAGCGCGGCATCGGCAGGCCGGGGTCGTGTCGCGTGATCGGCACCTCGAGCATGGCGGCATGCTACCGGTGGCCCCGAGCCGCCTCGGCGGGCTCACGGCTCCGGGTCGCTACGCTCCAGACGATGCTTGTTTGGATGGACCTCGAGATGACCGGCCTCGATCACACGACCGACACCATCCTCGAGATCGCCACGCTGGTGACCGACGACGAACTGGAGATCGTCGCCGAAGGACCCGATCTGGTCGTCCATCAACCGCCCGACGTTCTCGACCGCATGGACGACTTCGTCCGTGACATGCATCGGCGCAGCGGCCTGCTCGACGCGATCGCGGCCAGCGATCTGTCGCTCCAGGAGGCGGGAGCCGAGACCCTGGCCTTCATCAAGGAGCACGTCCCCGAGGAACGCTCGGTGCCCCTGTGCGGCAACTCGATCGGGACCGATCGGCGGTTCCTCGCCCGCTGGCTTCCCGAGATCGAGGAGTTCCTCCACTACCGATCGGTCGACGTGTCCACGATCAAGGAACTTTCTCGGCGGTGGTACCCCGCACTGGTGCGGAAGGCCCCCGCCAAGCAGGGCGACCACCGCGCCATGGGCGACATCATCGAGTCGCTCGAGGAGCTGCGGTACTACCGCGACGCCGTCTTCCTCCCGCCGCCGACGTCCTGATTCCGGCCCGACCCGGCTGATTGAGCCCGGCTCGAACGGTCGCTCTACCCTCGCCCCGTGACCGAGACCCCCGTCCGCCAGGAAAGCCTCGACGCCTCGGACGAGGTCGACGAGATCGTCCCCGGTGTACGCCGGCTGCAACTCCCGGTCGCCGTGCCCGGCCTGGGCCACGTCAACTGCTACGCCCTGGAGGACGCCCGGGGCTTCGCTCTGGTCGACCCCGGGCTTCCCGGCCCGGCCAGTTGGGACACGCTGGTCCAACGGTTGCGCACGGCCGGGATCCCCGTCGAGCGGGTGCACACCGTGATCGTCACCCACAGCCACGCCGACCACTACGGAGGAGCCACGCGGGTTCGCATCGAATCGGGCGGATGCGAGATCGTCACCCACGAGAGCTTCGCCGCCCGCTGGGATCCCTTCGAAGACCTGGCACCCGACCCGGCCGCGGTCACCGACGACGAGCCCGGGGCCGAGCATCCCAACGCCCTCCTGCGCAAGCGCACACCGTGGGGCGGCATGCCGCCAACACCCCCCACCGACGTCGTCGAGCGGGTCCGATCACTTCCCCGGGAGATCCGGGAGAGCATCCGCGCCCCCAAACCCACGGCCCCGTTGGCCGACGCCGACACCATCGAGCTCGCCGGTCGGACGTGGGTCGGCGTCCACACCCCGGGCCACACCGCCGATCACCTCTGCCTGTACGACCCGGAGCACCAGATCCTGCTCTCGGGTGACCATGTCCTGCCCACCATCACGCCCCACATCGGAGGGCTGGGCCAACGCGAGGATCCGTTGCGCGACTTCTTCGACTCGCTCGATCGGATGCTCACCATGCCCATCACCACGGTGCTCCCCGCCCACGGAGACGTCTTCGGCGCCGTCGACGAGCGGGTCGCCGACATCCACCGCCACCACGCCCGACGCCTCGAGCACCTCCGCGAGCTGGGTCTGGCCGAGGGGCCGATGGACGTCGTCGCATTCTCCCACCAGCTCTTCAGGGAACGATCGTGGGGGGCGCTGGCCGAGAGCGAGACCTATGCCCACCTGGAGCACCTCCGCATCCTGGGCCACGCCTCATCGACCTGGGAGGACGGGAAGCTCGTCTACCGGGTCCACGAGCCGGAGTCGCCGTAGAGGTCGGGCGGGAGCGGCTGCCAGACCACCGAGGCCTTGACCCGGTCGTCGTCATCGACGAACCAGTGCGCGTACCGCCCGTCGCGGTCGTCGGCGAGGACGCTGATCCGGTCGCCGGGCTCGATCGCCTGCCGGTACTCGGCCTCCCCCCGGCACGGAACGGTCGGGGTGAAGCCATCGGCGGCGAACCGCTCCTCGAGGGGCACCCAGGAGACGGCGTTGTTGACGTGGTCCAGCAGATCGATGTCGACCGCCCGAAACGTCCAGGGCTGCTCGACGGCGTCCGGCGGAGGTTCGGGGTGGAAGAGGGTGGGGCGAACGGTGCGGCCCTGCGCCGACTCGCCGTAGAGCTCCTCGAACCCGGCGGGAATCCGACGCGGCGCGTTGGACTGCCGATCGAGCGCGACCCACAGGCTCGCCACCTCGACGCGGCCGCCCCGATCACCCATGACGACGATCCGGCGCTCGGCCCACCCCCGGCCGATGCCGCTGCAGAAGGTGGTCATGTCGAGGTTCTCCCGGAACACGACGGGACGGACGACGTCGATCACGGTGCGCCGGGCGACCCAGTACACGTCCGGCGTCAGGCCACTGTCGGCGCTGTCGTCGCCGGCCACGTCCTGGACGTACCGCGCCGCTCCGTCGAAGCGGAGCCGGCCATCCCGGGCCACGGCGTCGACCCGCACCCGCTGCGAGACGGTGAACCGGCGGCCGATCCTCGGGTCGGCCACGAGCGGTTCGAGTTCGGCGTAATTCGATTGACGGGGGCCAACCGGCATGGTTACCTCATCACAACGGCTCGGTTCGCCTGTATCGACGCGATCTCACTCGGATCGGGTCGGCGCCGGCGGGACGAGCACCCTAGCCAGCGAGTACCGCTCGAGCCCAGGCTCCCGCCGACGCCGAGCAGCGCCCACGAGGCCTCACGATGACCGACACCACCGACACGCAGATGCGCCAAACGACCCGGTTCAGGACGAACCAGTCCACCGGCGCGCGCGTCATGGGCCTGGAGTCGGGCTTCGGATCCGACCACCCGGCTTACGCCGCCCCGCTCGGTACCTGCGCCGTCGCTTGGATCAACGCCGACGCAACCGCCACCTCGACCGACCCGGTGACCAAGACCACCCGGCGAGCTCGGAGCTCCTCCCCCTAGCACCCACAGGGACGAGAACACTCCAGCCGCCGGGCCCAGCCCGGCGGCTTTCTTCGTTTTTGCCCCGGTGCGCCCCGATCGAGCCATCCATCACGACGACACCCACACCACCAACCCACGAAGGGGGAGAGGAGCGAACCATGATCGCTCTCGACATCCAGCCCATCCAGCCCGAACCGGACGAGCTCTGGCGCAAGGACGCCCTGTGCGCGGTCCTCGGGCCCGAGAGCGCCACGCTCTTCTTCAGCGAGGAGCTCCGGGACATCGCGGCCGCCAAGCGCATCTGCGCCGAGTGCCCGGTCCTGGCCCCCTGCCTGGAGGGGGCGCTCGAGCGCCGGGAGCCGTGGGGTGTCTGGGGTGGCCAGCTCTTCCTGAGCGGTCGCGTCGTGCCGCACAAGCGGCGCCGCGGCCGTCCTCCGAAGCACCCGCGGCCCGAGGATCAGTTCCCCTCGGTTCCGGTTCCGGTCCACCTCGCGGGTCGCCTCGCCGCTCAGCAGCGGCGCAGCGCCTGACGCGGGACCACCGGGCCCTCCGCGGGCCATCCTCCCCCCGAGGCGGCGGGCCAGGGCGACGACGACGAGCCCTGGCCCGCTCGGGGGGAGGCAATCTTTGTGGGAATGAGCGTGCAGCCACCGGCGGTTCCGAGCCACATGGCCGCCTCTCCCGTCGCTCCCGCTCCCGATGAGACGCCTTCACCGTCCGGCGATACCGTCACCCGTGTGGAACCCTCCTCCACCACCCCGTCACGCTCGTGGGCCGGGTGGGTCTTCGGTCTGGCGCTGGCCGCCATCGCGGGATTCGCCGTCGCGACCTGGCTGATCGACGACGGGGACGACGACCTCGTGAGGCTGGGCGGTCCCGACGATCCTCCCTCCGAGCTCAACGACGAACAGCTGGCCGCCATCGGCGACCTGCCCACCGAGCGCTTCGCATACTTCGACGGCAGCGAGGGCTCGTTCGCCGACTTCGACGGCACGCCGGTCGTGATCAACTTTTTCGCCTCCACCTGTGCACCCTGTGTGCGCGAGATGCCCGAGTTCGAGCGCTCCTTCGCCGCGTTCGGCGACGATGTGGCATTCCTGGGCCTGAACCACCGGGAGACGGTCGACGACGGCCGGACGGTGGCCGAGGCCACGCAGGTCACCTACCCGCTGGCCAGCGACCCCGACGGGAGCCTGCTGGCCGCGTTCGACGGGTTGGCCATGCCCACCACGGTGCTGGTCGACGCCGACGGGAACGTCAAATACTCCCGCAGCGTTGTCCTCGATGAAGACGCCCTGAACGGGCTCATCGAGGAGCACCTCCTGTGAACATCCAATGGGCCGGGGTCAGCCTGGCGTTCGGCGCCGGCATGCTCGCCACGGTCAATCCGTGCGGGTTCGCGATGCTGCCCGCGTACCTGTCCTTCTTCGCCGGCATGGACGAGGGGCCCAGCTCACGGGTGCGCGCCGTGCTTCGAGCGCTCCTGGTCGGACTGGTCCTGACCGCGGGATTCACCCTGGTCTTCCTCGTCTTCGGCGTGCTCCTCTCCTCGGTGAAGAGTCAGATCGACAGTTCGCTCCCCTGGGTCACCGTGGTGTTCGGGTTCATCCTCTTCGGCCTCGGTGTGGCGATGCTGCGCGGCTTCGAGCCGAAGATCCGCATTCCACGCTTCGACAAGGGCGGTGAGGCCACCACGCTCCCGTCGATGTTCATCTACGGCGTCTCGTTCGCCGTCGCCTCGCTCTCGTGCGCGATCGGGCCGTTCATCACGGCGGTCGCCGGCACGGCCAGCGGCGACAACGGCAGCTACCCCAACGCCGTGGCGCACTACCTGGCCTACGCCTTCGGGATGGGCCTGGTGGTGACGGTGCTCACGCTGGCGGTCGCCCTGGCCAAGAGCTCGCTGGTCACCCGGATCCGCTCGGTCCTGCCGTACGTCAACCGCATCGCCGGGATCTTCCTCATCATCGCCGGGCTCTACGTGGCCTACTACGGCTGGTACGAGGTACGGGTCCTGCGGGGTGACTTCCTCGATCCGGATGCCTCCGCACCGCTGGTGGACACGGTCGAGGGCTGGCGCAACTCGCTGGTCACCTGGATCACCGAGCAGCAGACCGTCATCGGATGGGTCACCGCCGTCGCGGTTGCGGTCGCGATCGGCTACGTCGCCCTTCGCCGACGAGGACCCTCCGCCCTGCCGCTCGAGCCGACCACCGAGATCGAGCCCGATGACGAGACCGAGTCCATCTCGGGGACCGAGGCGCCCGACGCCAGCAGCGTCTGAGGGACCCGGCGGGCGTCCTCCCGATGAGCAGGGTCGCGTTCCCGATACGGTCACCCGAATGCTGTCCCAGCTACTCGCCCACGACGGCGTCGAGGAAGCCGCCCAGCTGAGGTCCCGGGTGGGATTCATGGCCCTGCACGGAGGCTCGCTGGAACGAGGAACGGCCGAGATCGCACGCGAGGCGGCGGCCAGGTCGGGCGCGTCGTACTACGGCGTGACCCAGCCCGAGGAGCTCCGGTGGCACCTCCCGTCCGCTGCCTTCGACCCGGCGCAGTCGCCGACGCTCGCCGCGTTCATCGACCACGTCGAGGTCGCGCTGACCATCCACGGCTACGGCCGGCCCGATCTGTTCACCACCGTCCTGCTGGGCGGCCGGAATCGCGAGCTCTGCGCACGCGTCGCCCAGACGCTCGCCTCTGCGCTTCCCGACTACACCTTCGAACACGACCTGGATCGCATCCCCCGCGAGCTCCGGGGTCAGAACCCGGCCAACCCGGTCAACCTCCCCCGGCAGGCCGGCGCCCAGATCGAGCTCCCACCCCGCATCCGCGGTCTCGGACCGTTCTGGGAAGGTCACGCCGGACCCTGCCCGCACACCGAGGATCTCATCGAGGGCCTGGCCGCAATCGCTCGGTCGTGCTCCCCGGCGGAATGACCGGGGGCCGGGTGGCGCAGTAGGGTACGGCCGTGTTGATCCTCGGAATCCTCGCGGGCGGGATGGCCATCGGTGGCCTCGCCCAGCTCATCCTGGGCCGAGCAGGCCGCAACATCGACTGGGGCATGGCGCTCGGTGCCGGCATCGGTGGGTCCTTCGTCGGAGGTCTGGCCGCAAGCCTCATCGCCGGCGACGGATTGGCGCTGAGGCCCAGCGGCATCATCGGGTCGCTCATCGGCGCACTGATCGTCACGCTGGTCTGGCAGCAGGTCGCCGCCAGGGACTGAAGCCCGATCCGCCCTGGCCTACGGCCAGAGCCGCGAGATCTCCCAGGCTCCGTCCGACGACCGTCGGTACCGCAGGCGATCGTGCAGGCGCCGCTCGCGGCCCTGCCAGAACTCGACCATGGTCGGGGCCAGCCGGTAGCCACCCCAGTCGTCGGGCCGCGGCACATCTTCGCCTTCGAACCGGCGCTCCTGCTCGTCGAAGGCGGCATTCAACGTGTCCCGATCGGCGACGACGCGGCTCTGGGCCGACGCCCACGCTCCGATCTGACTCCCCCGCGGCCGGCCGGCGAAGTAGGCGTCGGACTCCGCCTCGGAGATCCGCTCGACCGGGCCGGAGACGTGCGCCTGACGCAGGAGCCCGAGCCAGGGAAAGGTGATGGACGCAACCGGGTTGGAGGCCAGCGCTCGACCCTTGTCGCTCCCGTAGTTGGTGAACCAGACCAGACCTGTGGCGGTCAGCTCGCGCAGCAGGACGATCCGCGACTGCACGGATCCGTCCGCGTCGGCGGTGGCCAGCACCATCCCGTTCGGCTCCGGCAACTCCGCTTCGATCGCCGCCTCCATCCAGACCTGCAGCTGCTCGTGCCAGGTGGGGGCCAGATCGGCCTTCCCGAGCCCGATCGTCTCGTACTCCATCCGCAACTGGCTGAGGTCCATCGCCCCAGCGTGCCCGCCCGACGGTGCCGTTCGCATGTCGTACCCGGTTCGCCTAGCTTTTTTCGGCTCATGAGCCACTTCCCCATGCATCCGCCCGATCTCGGGCCGATCGTCCTCGGCGGAGCGGTGGGAGCGTCGATCCGGTGGAGCCTCGTCGAACTCCTGTCGATCGGTGAACCGTTCTGGGGCCTCCTGGTCATCAACGGGCTCGGGTGTCTCCTGATCGGATGGCTCCGGGGCGACGGGCCCGAACCCCTTCCGGACCGGGCGGCGTGGACGACCGGGTTCTGCGGCGGCTTGACGACCTTCTCGACCGTCAGCGTCGAGGGCGCCCTGCTCCTGGACCAGGGCCGCGCCCCGATGATGGCGCTCTACCTGGCTGCCTGCCTCGCGACGGGCGTCGCTCTCGTGGTGTTGGGGCGGAGACTCCGGCCGGTGGCCGCATGATCGCCGTGTGGTTCCTGGTGGCCGCTGCGGGCGGCACTGCGGTGAGGACGGTACTGCTCTCCCTCGACGATTCGGTTCCGTGGGGCACCCTCACGGTGAACCTCGGGGGATCTTTCGTGCTGGGCCTGCTGGTCGGGGCCGACGCCACGCCCGTCGCCGTGGCCGTCGGGGGCGTCGGTTCGTTGACGACGTGGTCGCGATTCGCTGCCGGGCTCGTCGAGCGGCGCGACGAGACCCGCAATGCCGTGCTCTACGTCGTGGTCAGTCTCGGCGGTGGTGTCGGGTTGGCCTGGGCCGGGTTGCAGCTCGCCGCCTGACGGTCTCTGCGTTCCCCGGCCACGCAGGCCGCCCGACTCACGCCGGCCGCACCCACGCAGGCCGGCCGGCTCGGTCGTTGCGTTCCCCGGCCACGCAGGCCGCCCGACTCACGCCAGCCGAAGCCGGCCGCCCACTTCATTCGGGCGCTGGGATCCGCTCGGCACCGCCCAGGTACGGGCGCAGGATCTCGGGGATCGCGACCGACCCGTCGGGCTGTCGATTGACCTCGACCAGCGCCGCCCACACGCGGGGTACCGCCAAGGCGGAGCCGTTGAACGTGTGCACGAAAGCCGGCTTGCCCTCGTCGGGCCGGTACCGGACGTTGGCCCGCCGGGCCTGGTAGTCGGTGAACCACGAGACCGAGGAGACCTCGAGCCATTGGTCGACGCCGGGGGCGTAGACCTCGATGTCCCAGGTCCGCGCCGCCGATCCTCCGATGTCCCCGGCGCAGAGGTCCAGGACCCGGTAGGCCAACCCCAGGTCGGCGATGAGCGCCTCGGCCCGCTCCATGATCTCGGCGTGCTGGGTGGCCGCGTCCTCGGGACGGGCGTACGCCAGGAGCTCGACCTTGTCGAACTCATGGACCCGGAGCAGTCCTCGGGTGTCGCGACCGGCCGCGCCGGCCTCCCGACGGAAGCACGACGTGTGGGCCATGAACCGCATGGGCAGGTCGGCGGCGTCCAGGATCTCGTCGCGCGCCAGGGACGTCAGCGGCACCTCGGCCGTGGGAATGGTCCAGAGATCGTCCCGTTCGATGTGGTAGGCCTCGTCGACGAACTTGGGCAGGTGCCCGGTGCTGACCATCGTCTCGGTCAGGACCAGCGTGGGCGGCCGCACCTCCTCGTAACGGTCGCGATTGCGATCCAGGGCCAGCTGGCAGAGGGCCCGTACCAGTGCCGCACCCATGCCCCGGTACATGACGAACATCGACCCCGAGATCTTGGCCCCCCGCTCCAGGTCCAGCAGACCCAACGCGGCGCCGATGTCCCAGTGCGGCACCCGCTGGTGCTCGTCGTAGGCCTCGGGGTCGAACCCCACCCGCCGCAGCTCGATGTTGTCCGCCGCACCCGCGCCGTCGGGGCACTCGGCCGCGGGCAGGTTGGGGATGGTCAGCAACATCGAACGAATGCCGTCGCCGAGCTCCGCCGCCTCGGCAGCCTTCGCCTTCTCTTCGGCTCCCAGCGCCCGGCTCTGCTCCTGGAGCCCCTGGGCCTCGTCGTCGCGACCGTTGCGCCGGAGCTGGCCGACCTCCTTGGAGAGCTGCTTCACCCGGCTACGAAGGTCGTCGCGTTCGGTCCCGAGCGCACGCTGCGCCTCGTCCAAGGCAAGGACGTCGTCGATCACGCCGGGATCCTCGCCCCGGCGCCTCAGCCCTTGGCGAACGACGTCGGGATCGCGGCGGATGGCACGCAGGTCGAGCATCCGCCGACCGTAGCGCCGCCGGGCTCGTTGCCCGCCGATTTACCCCGGTAGCGTCGCCGACCGTGCCGGCCATCGAGATCCAGGAGCTCACCGTTCGCCATGGCGACCTCGTCGCCGTCGACGACGTCAGCCTGACCGCCGATGCCGGCGCGACCCTCGCCCTGCTCGGACCCAACGGCGCCGGCAAGACCACGCTCATCGAGACCCTCGAGGGATACCGCCGACCCGATGGCGGGTCGGCCCGGGTCCTGGGCCTGGACCCGTTCGACCAGCACGATCAGTTGGTGGGTCGCATCGGTGTGATGCTCCAGAGCGGCGGCATCCAGACCGGCATCCGACCCGTCGAGGTGATGCAGCTCTATGCCGCCCTGGCCGACGACCCGCTCGACCCCGACGAACTGCTCGACCGGGTCGGACTGAGCGGCCGGGCTCGCACCACCTGGCGCAACCTCTCGGGCGGCGAACAACGACGGCTCTCGCTGGCGCTCGCACTGATCGGCCGACCCGAGGTGGTGTTCCTCGACGAGCCCACCGCAGGCGTCGACGCCGCCGGCCGCAAGCTGATCCACCAGATCGTGGGCGAGCTGCGGGCCGACGGGGTGTGCGTCCTCGTGACGACGCACGACCTGGCCGACGCCGAGCGGCTGGCCGACCGGGTGGTGATCCTCGACCACGGTCGGATCGTCGCCCACGACACCCCTGACGCACTGCGCCGCGACATCAGCGGCGACGAGATCCGGTTCGGCGCACCTCCCGATCTGGATCTGGCCGCGGCGTCGCTCGGGCTGAACGCTCCGGTCACCGCGGTCCGACCCGGCGAGTACCGCGTCGCCATGGCGCCCAGCCCGGTCAACGTGGCCGCGGTCACCCAGTGGCTGGCCGCCAACGACATCCCGCTCGCCGACCTCCAAGCCGGGCGTCAGACCCTCGAGGACGTCTTCGAGCGTCTGACCTCGGAACCCACGGCGGCCATGCCCGCCGATCGCCGCCGCCGACGGTCGCCCGGGCGTCGCTCCCGATCGCGGAGAGCGTCGTCGTGACCGCGCCCCGCTGGGCCGCCCTGACCCGGACCGAGCTGCAGCTCACGTCGCGACAGGGTGAGCAGTTGCTCGTCAACGTCGCCATCCCCCTGGGCATCCTGGTCTTCTTCACCCTGGTCGACGTGATGCCCACCGGTGACGGCGACGCCGTCGACTTCCTCACGCCCTCGACCATGGCCCTGGCCGTGATGTCCTCCGCCCTCGTCGCACTGGGGATCTCCACCGGCTTCGACCGGCAGTACGGCGTGCTCAAGCGGCTGGGAGCGACGCCGCTGGGGCGGGGCGGCCTCGTCGCGGGCAAGATCACTGCGATCGGTGCGGTCGAGGTGGTCCAACTGGTGTTGCTGGCCGGTGTCGGCCTGGCGCTCGGGTGGTCTCCCGGGGGTCAGCCGTGGTTGGCGCCGATCGCGTTCGTGCTGGGCACGGCGGCGTTCGGGGGCATGGGGCTGCTGATGGCCGGGACCCTGCGGGGCACGGTGGTGCTCGCCGCCGCCAACGCCGTCTACCTGGTGCTGCTGGCGTTCGGGGGGATGGCGTTCCGTCTCGACGAGCTGCCCGACGGCGCCCGTGCGGTGGCCGAGCTGTTGCCCGCTGCGGCGCTCAGCGAGGTCGTGCGCTGGACCTTCACCGACGGGATCGACACCCCGACCAAGGCGTGGATCGTTCTGACGGTGTGGGCGGTGGCGATGCCCTTCGCTGCGGCACGCTTCTTCCGCTGGGACTGACCCACCACCCTGGCGCCGAACTCAGGGGGATTCGCCTCACCCCCTGATGCGCATCCCCCGAAGTTCGTTTCGGTGCGGGGGGCGGGGCGGCGTCAGTGGCGCTCGGTGGGGGCGGGGCCGGCCCGCTCCAGGGCCTCCTCGACCTGATCCCAGGTCATCGGAGGGTCACCCGCCGCCTGCTTCGCCTGGGCGTCCGCTTCGGCCCGGATCCGGCGGGGCGAGGGATCGAGATCGCCGCTGGTAGCGGTCCACCGGAAGAACAGGATGGTGATGATGACCCACAGGTAGGCCGTGCCGGCCAGCTTCATGATCAGGCCGGCCACCTGCTGGTCGGTGGTCACGCTGATGCCCCAGAGCCTCTCGGGGATGTCGTAGCCCGAGTAGACCACACCTTCGGCGATGGCCAACCACGCCCCCGGAACGGCGGGCGTGAGGGAGGCGAGGAAGAGATACACCATCTGGCCCGGCGCCGACATCCGCAGCTCCTGCAGCGGGCCGCACACCGGCACCCAGAACAGGAAGGCCGACGCCACCAGCACGGTGTGGACGGCGTAGTGGAACGGACCCGACTCGAGGGAGAAGTTGACCAGGCCGCTCCAATGGGCGAAGGCACCGATGAGGGCGAACTGCAGGCCGGCGACCAGCGGTTTGGTCAGCCAGGTGACGAGGCGCCGGGTGTGCCCGTTCTCCTCGACCAGCAGGCGGGCCAGCCACTCGGGCACCGCCAGCAGGAACATCGGCGGGATGATGAGCGTGAACAGCATGTGCTGGATCATGTGGACCAGGTACAGCTGCTCCTCGGAGACATCGTGCATGGGCCAGTCCGAGGCCAGCCACAGCAGCACCACGGCGGACCAGAACCACCGCTTCTGCGCCGGTGTGGTGGGTGATTCGCCGGCCGGGGTGACCTTGGGCCCGATGATCCGCTGCACCGCGAAGCCCAGACCGACGGTACCGACGATGAGCAGCCAGACCTCGACGTGGGGCTGCCAGCTCGTGATGTCGACGTTCATGTCCTGCCCCCCGATGCGGGGGCCATCATTCCTCTAGGGGCGCGATCACGACGTCCTGGTTCACCAGGCGCAGATTCTCGGGATAGTCGTCGGGCACACCCGAGTTGTCCCAGAACTGCATGGTCGAGAGGGTGACGATGAACACGGCGAGCGCGATCCCGATGCCGGCCAGGAACACCCGCGACAGCAGGGGATCGTCGTACTTCAGGTGCATGAAGTACAGGGCGACGATGGCGAACTTGACCACCATGATGACCAGGATGACCGGCACGAGGATGTTGCGACTCATCTCCACCTCGCCGCCCTCGAGGAAGTAGGTGGCCACCTCGATGGCGGTGAGCACACCGAGGATCAGCGCGATCTTGACGTAGACGCCGTCGCTGGGGTGGTCGTGCTCGTCCGCGTCGTGGTGGTCCACGGTGGTGTCGGTCGTGTCGGTGGTGGTGGTCATGTCAGGGAATCAGGTAGACGACGGTGAAGATCAGAATCCAGACGATGTCGACGAAGTGCCAGTAGAGGCCGATGATCTCGACGGTCTCGGCCCGGTCCCTGCCGAGGCGGCCGCTGAACGACGCAACGAACGCCGAGAGCAGCAGGACGATGCCGAAGGTGACGTGCACGCCGTGGAAGCCGGTGAGGGTGTAGAAGGCCGACCCGAAGATGTTGGTGGTGTAGCCGAGGCCCTCCTCGGCGAAGACGGTGAACTCGTACACCTGACCACCGACGAAGACCATGCCCAGCAGTGCCGTGGTGAGGAGCCAGAGCCGGTTGCGCTGGAGGTCGCCCCGCTGGATCGCCGAGAGAGCCAGCACCATGCTGAGCGAGCTCATGAGGAGCACGAACGAGCTGACCGACGTGAACGGGATGTCGAAGAAGTCCGACGGCCTGAGGCCGTCGACCGACCGGTTCTTGTAGAGGAGGTACGTGGAGATGAGCGTGCCGAACAGCAGGCAGTCGGTGGCCAGGAACAGCCACATCGCCAGCTTGTTGTTGGAGATGCCGGTGGACGTGGCGTGGTGATCGTGCGCCTCGGTGGCCACGGTCGAGTCGACGGTGGTGGCGGTGGCCGTGGCAGCCATCAGGCGTCCTCTCCCGCGGCGGCGAGCTGACCGACCGGATCGTCGTCACCATCGTGGTCGTCGTCGGGCCCGTGATCGCCGGGGCCGTGCGTGTCCTCGGCGTTGACCGAAGGTTCGAGCACCCAGCCGTACATCCCGGCCAGGACGAACAGCGCGCCGACCACGCACAGCCAGTAGCTGTAGATGAGGCCGTAGGCGACGGCGAGCAGGCCGATGGCCAGGATCAGCGGGAAGTAGGACGGTGACGGGAGATGCAGGTTGGCGGGTGGGTTGCCGGGCTGGGCCACCTCGGCGCCAGTGGCCACGCGCCGGACGGTGCCGTCGTCGTCGGTCGTGTACTTGCGATGCCAGAACTCGTCGGTGCTCTCGACCACGGGAGGTTCGTCGAAGTTGTGGACGGGGGGCGGGGACTGGACCATCCACTCGAGGCTGCGGGCGTCCCAGGGGTCGGGTCCCACGTCGGGTTGTCCCGCCGCCTTCCAGGCTCGCCGGCTGACCACGGCGTTCATCAGGAAGATGGCGACGCCCACCGCCAGCGTGAACGCACCGACGGTGGACACCAGGTTCCAGAAGTTGAAGCCCAGGCCGGTGTCGTAGATGTGATAGCGGCGCGGCATGCCCTGGAGCCCGACGATGTGCATGGGAATGAACGTCCCGTTGAAGCCGACGAAAATGAACCAGAAGCTCACCCTGCCGATGCGCTCGTTGAGGGCATGGCCGAAGACCTTGGGCCACCAGAAGTACATACCGGTGAACAGCCCGAGGGCGCCACCGCCGAAGATGGTGTAGTGGAAGTGGCCGACGATGTAGTACGAGTCGGTCTGCTGGGTGTCGGACGGAGCGATGGAGTGCGACACGCCGGTGAGCCCGCCGATGGTGAACATGGCCACCGTGGCGATGGCGAACATCATCGCCACCGTGAACTTGAGGTTGCCGCCCCACATGGTGGCGAGCCAGTTGAGCACCTTCACGCCCGTGGGTACGGCGATGAACATGGTCGCCGCGGCGAACGCCGCCACCGACACCGGGCCCAGCCCGGAAGCGAACATGTGATGGGCCCAGACGCCGAAGCCCAGGAAGGCGATGGCGACGCCGGAGAAGACCATGAACGGGTAGCCGAAGATGGGCTTGCGGGAGAAGGTGGGGATGACTTCGGACAGGATGCCGAAGCTGGGCAGCACGATGATGTACACCTCGGGGTGCCCGAAGATCCAGAACAGGTGCTGCCACAGCAACGGGTCGGCCCCCTGCTCGACGTTGAAGAAGTTCGCCCCGAACAACCGGTCGAACATCAGCAGGAACAGGGCGATGGTGATGACCGGCAGCGCGAACGCGAGCAGGAACTGCGTGATCAGCGACATCCAGGTGAAGATGGGCATGCGCATGAGGCTCATGCCCTCGGTACGCATGTTGACGATGGTGACGATGAGGTTCAGCGCGGACACCGTCGAGGCGATACCGGCCAACAGCAGGCCGAGGACGAAGAAGTCGATGCCGTGGCCCGGTGAGTAGACCACCGACGTGTTGGGGGCGTAGGCGAACCAGCCGCCGTCGGCGCCCCCGCCGAAGAACCACGAGCTGTTGAGGAACACCGCACCGGCCAGCCAGCACCAGAAGCTGAAGGCGTTCATGCGCGGGAAGGCCACGTCGGCGGCCCCGATCTGCAGCGGCACCATGTAGTTGATGAACGCAGCCGCCAGCGGCATCACGAAGAAGAACACCATCGTGACGCCGTGCATGGTGAAGACCTGGTTGTAGACCTCGGCCGACAGGACCGTGCCGTTGGGGGTCGCCAGCTGGGCCCTGATGAGCAACGCCTCGACGCCACCCACGATGAAGAAGAACATGGCGCCGAAGCCGTACATGATGCCGATCTTCTTGTGATCGACCGTGGTGAACCAGCTGCCCCACCCACGGAGGTTGGTGGGTCGAGTGAACCCGCCCATGGGCCGCGACGCCTCGGGAAGCCCGGACTCGAGTTCCAGAGGAGGTTGTTGCTCGATGATGGCCATGTGTGCTCGTGTGCTCCTGGCGCGGACTATTGCAGGGTGATCAGGTACTCGACGAGGGCATCGACCTGCTCGTCGTTGAGGCCCAGGTTGGGCATACCGCGAGGCTTGATCAGCTCACCCGTGACCGGGTTCTCGCGGGACTCGGAATCCATGGCCTTTCGGGCCGGGGCGTTCTTGAGCCACGCCTCGAGATCGGTGCGCACGAACGTCTCGGGATCGTAGGGATACGGGATGTACCCCTGCTCGTCGGCCTCGTAGAGGTCGTAGATGGCCCCGGCGTAACGGGGCCGGTTCATGAAGTGGGTGAGATCGGGGGCTCGCCCCGGCTCGACGTTCACGTTGGTGGGGTCGTACAGGTCCTCGTTGCCCCAGCCCTCCTCGCCGGCGCCACCGCCGTCGACCAGATGGCAGGTCGAGCACACGGACCGGAAGGTCTCCCACCCCTCGACGGCGAGCGGGGAGGCGTCGGCGGGCCGTTCGGCGGCGCCCAGCTGGCTCACGGCCCACTCGGTGAACTCGTCGTCGGGGATGGCGCGAACCGACATCCGCATGCGGGAGTGGGACAGTCCGCAGTACTCGGCGCAGTTGCCCTGGAACTCACCCGGTTCATCGGCCTGCATGGACAGCGTGCTGGTGCGTCCCGGCACGGCGTCGCGCTTGCCGTTGAGCCGGGGGATCCAGAAGCTGTGGATGACGTCGCGGGCGCTGATCTCGAGGTTCATCTGGCGGGTGGCGGGGATCATCATCTCGGCCGCGGTGATGATTTCCTCCCGTTCGTATTCCTGGTCGGGGATCAACCCCGCCTCGATGAGTTCGGCCGCGTCGTAGCGGTACTCCCACCACCACTGCTGTCCGATCACGTCGACGGTGACGGCGTCGGGCTCGCGGTCCTCCAGAGAGAAGACGACGCTGACGGTGTACACCGCCACGAAGACCAGGATGACCGCCGGCACGATGGTCCAGCCCACCTCGACCTTGAAGTTGCCGTGGAGCTGCTCGGGAAAGGAGTCGTCCTCCGAGCCGTCCTCGTTCTTGCGCCGCCGGAATTTGACGAGGGTGTAGAGCAACCCGCCCATGTAGAGGATGAAGACGATGGTCGCGATGATGAAGACGAAGTTCCAGAGGCCGTCGATCTCGCCGGCGGCAGGACCGGCCGGCTCCAGCGTGTCGAGCGGCGCGTCCTGGGCACACGAGGTGAGCAGGACCAGCGCGCCCATGGCCATGCCGAGGCCGGCGCGTCGGACGAGACGAGTCATCGAGGAGGTCCGATCCGGAGCATGGCGACGAGGATGGTCGGTCGAACCGACGTGCGCCAAGTCCGACCTCGCGCCGTTTCCGGCCGTCACGGGGCGTCCTCCACCAGGGCAGGGGCGGCCTCCTCGGAGTGCTCCTCGGAGTGCTCCTCGATGTCCCTGGTCCCGACGGCAGCGCTGATGATCCCGGCGATCAGGAGGAGCGCGCCACCGATGACGATGGCGGTCACGATGGCGTTGCGGCTGATGGTCTCGCGGGTGGCGATGAGGGCGGCGACCAGCAGGATGAGGGCGGCGACCCCGATGGCCACGTAGACCGCCCCGAGCTTCGAGACGGCCAGGAAGATGCGCGAGACGAGCAGGACGATGGCACCGAGGCCGATGGTGCCGACGATGGGGATCTCGAGCGGGAAGAGCAGACGATTGCGGGCGACCCGGTTGACCTCGGGATCGCCGCTGGCCGATTCGGCCCAGGCCGAGGCGGTCCACTCGAGGAGCACCAGCCCGAACACCACGAATCCCAACGCCACCAGGAGCGGCGACACCGCCAGGCCGATGACGATGCAACCGGCGCCGAACGCGGCGAGTGGTGGCCACATGCTGATGAGCGACGGGCGCTTCAGCTGCCCGAGCACGCCGCCGTTGAGCTCGGCCACCGATGTGGCGTCGGCATCGCGGAAGGCCGAGGTCATGACCCCGAGCAGGAAGAAGGTCACCGCGGCGCCGATCAGGATGCCGTAGCCCAGGTGGTCCCCGACCCCACCCTTGTATCCCAGGGTCAGCGGCCCGCTCAGTCCGTCGACGATCCCGTCGGGAAGGTCGACGAACGGCACCTGACCCTTGAGCTCGATCGATCCCTCCAGCTCGGTGGCGGTGCCGTACACGATCCCTGCGACCAGGGCGGCGAACGCATACCCGAAGAAGAGCTTGGATCCGGTGGTGACCATCGAGGGCCGGCGAGCAGTTGTGGTGGAGGTGGTGGTGATGGTGGTCATCGGCGTCCTACTTGGTGATGTACACGGCGTACCAGATGACGGTGTACACGAGTGAGGTGATGAGCCAGAACAGCCCAGCGGCGGTGACGAGCTCGGTGAGCTGCCGGGGATCGTCCGAGCCCAGCAGGCGAATTCCGACGACCACCATGTAGAGCATGGCGGCCACCAGCATGGCGATGAACGACCCCGAGATGCCGTAGAGGAGCAGGCCGACCAGCGAGTCCCTGACGCTGAGGCCGCTGTCGGCCAGCAGGAAGAGGACGGTGTTGACGACCGCTCCCCCGAGGACGAGCGTCACGATCAGGGCCACGTAGGCGTTGGGACGGTCGGCCTTGCGGACCGAGGAGATGAACCAGTACACGAAGACCAGCGAAAGGGCCAGCGTCCCCAATGCGATGTTGGGCGGCTGGAGCCGGATGATCGACTCGTCGAGCCAGGACTCCCCGGCGCCCAGCGCCGCGGCCCGGGTACGGGCGTAGTAGGCGGCCATGCTGACGAAGAACATCGCCACGGCGGCACCGGCGAAGCAGGTGGTGACCAGCACCAGGCGGGGACGCTTCGGCGGGGCGGTGGCCGTCGTCGCCGGCAGCATCGGTTCGAGACTGACGTCGCTCATGCCGTCTCCTCGGTGGTGAGCAGCGGGGTGGCGCTGGTGACGGTGGGAACCTCGTCGAAGTTGTCGGCCCCCGGCGGGGAGCCCAGCGACCACTCGAGCGTCTGACCGTTCCCCCACGGATCGTCGTCGGTGGCCTCGCGATCGCGGCCGGTGGAAGGTTGGGCGAGGGCGACGGTGATGGCCAGCAACCCGAAGGCGAGCAGGGCCCAGCCGACCAGGGCAACGCCGTTGAGGACCTCGACCGAGGACTCGAGTCCGCCGACCACCAGCATCTGCGCGTCGGCGAGATCACCGAGACCGCCGGGATCGGGCTGGTCGAGGAAGCCGCTGATGATCTCGGGGACACCCACGAGCAGTCCGCCGAGCAGGACGAGCAGGGCGGCCCCTTGCGCCAGCGGCGGGTTGAGCATGCGACCCCAGATCTTGGGAGCCCACCAGGTGAGACCCGCCACGGCCGCGGCGAGCCCAGCGGCGACGGCATAGCCGTACAGGCCCGAGATGGCGGAGGTTCCGAACAGGTCGAACGTCTCGATCACCACGAGCTCACCGGAGAGGAGGGCGCCGAGCGAAAGCACGACGAACGCCGCGATGGCCAGGAGGGGGCCGCCCAGCGTGGGGGTGCCGCGCCGCAGCAGGTCGAACCATCCGCCGAGCACGATGAGGAACGGGATGCCGACGGCGAACGCTCCGAGGATGGCGAGCGCGTCATCGGCCGAGTCGGGGTAAAGGGCCGTCTGTGACCAGGCCCCGAACGTGAGCAGGCCGAACGCGGCGATCGCACCGAACAGGACGCCGCGGGCTCGGGGAGCGACCCCGGAGATCGACGCCATCACGTCGGTGCCGACGCCGAGCCCGACGATCAGCAACGACAGGATCTGGGGCCGATCGGCGAACCAGGACATCAGGATCCAGGCTTCCTCGGCGCCGCCGATGGCCGAGAGACCCAGCACCGACGGTCCGTACGTGGTGATCAGGAAGCCGAGAACGACCGACGCCAGGAGCGCCGCCAGCGACACGATCCAGATGACCGAAGCGACCAGGACCGAGAGGGAGAAGAAGGGGGTGTCGATGAGCCCCATGCCGGGAGCGCGGGCGGCCAGGACCGTGGCGGCCAGGACCACGACGGCGATCAGCAGCCCCACCACGATCATGCCGACGCTGGCGACCCACAGCTCTCGGGCCTGCGGCTCGGCCCCGCCGGGACCGCCGTCGACGACGTAGGAGAGGACGAACGTGATCCCGCCGATCAGCCAGGTCCAGAAGCCGGTGGCACAGAGCCGGGGGAAGACGATGCTGCGGGCCCCCACCTGGAGCGGGACGACCGCGGTGGCGAGGCCGATCGTGATCGGAATCACGAGCAGGTACAGCAAGGAGATGCGATGGAGGGAGAACACCTGGGAGGCGACGGCCTGATCGACGAGGTCGTACCCCTCGAGCGAGACCCGTTCGAACGAGCTGACGACACCGGCGACCATCCCGAGCACGCCGAATCCGATGGCTGCGGCGATGTACAGGCGACCGATCACCTTGTGATCGGTGGAACCGATCGCCTCCTCGACGGGGGTCACCGGTGGACGTTCGGGAAGCGGTACGACCCCCTCGGTCGGTTCCGTCGCTGGTGAGGCGGTGGCAGTCATCGCACTGAGGGTGTCATCTGCGGTCGGTACCTCGTTGGATTCGGCCGAAACGGGGACGCGTTCTCCAGTGACGTCCCGGAACCGGCCGTGATGTTACTCGGGGCGCCGGAGCAGCAACGAACCGGAGCGACCCGGGCGGGGGCAGGGTTCACAGGCCGGTCCTGACGATCTGATCGACGGCCAGGGAGACGAACAGCACGGTCAGATAGGTGATGGAGTGGTGGAACAGACGCATCGCCGTCTTGGGGTCGAAGTGCGTCCGGAGCGACACCGCCAGAGCGCAGAACAGGCCGCCGCCGAGGACGGCCACCGCCCAGTAGACGAGCCCCATGCCCGCAACGGCGCCGAACAGGAGGCTGAAGATCACCATCACGACGCTGTACCGGATGATGGCGCTCACCGTTTCGTCGTGCTCGGCGACCGAGGGCAACATCGGCACGTCGACGGCCCGGTAGTCGTCCTCGTAGCGGACGGCGAGCGCCCAGAAGTGGGGCGGCGTCCAGAAGAAGATGACCCCGAACAGCAGCCAGGGCTCCCAGGCCAGCGAGTCGGTCACCGCCGACCATCCGATGAGCACCGGTGCGGCCCCGGCGGCGCCGCCGATGACGATGTTCTGCTTGGACGTCCGCTTCAACCACAGGGTGTAGACGAAGACGTAGAAGAGGCAGGCGCCGAGGGCGAGGACGGCGCTGAGCAGGTTGACGAACACCGCCAACCAGACGAAGGCGAACGCCTCGAGCCCGATGGCGAAAACGATGGCGCTGCGCGGCGTGAGGACGCCCGTGACGAGCGGCCGGTGCTGGGTGCGCTCCATGACGGCGTCGATGTCGCGGTCGATGTACATGTTGATGGCGTTGGCGCCACCCGCGGACAGGGTCCCCCCGACGACGGTGGCGACGATCAACCACAGCGAGGGAAGGCCCTGGTGCGCCACCACCATCGTGGGCACGGTCGTGATCAGGAGCAGTTCGATGATGCGCGGCTTGGTCAGGGCCACGTACCCGCGCAGCCGCGCGGCGACAGGAGGTTGCTCGATCTGCAGCATCACGGCGAGCGTACGATCCCGGACCGACCCCGGCCAAGGTGGGTGCCGGCGCATCCCGGCCCACTCCGACTGACCGCTGATCTTCGCCCCGCCGTACCATCGCCCCCGTGAAGCGCACCGTGAGTCCGTCCACCTACCACCGGATCACCAAATTCGCCCTGCTGGCCCTGGCGACCATCGTCGTCAGCGGCGCGGCCGTACGGCTCACGGGATCGGGGCTGGGCTGCTCGGACTGGCCCACCTGCGAGCAGGATCAGTTCATCGCCGAGTTCGAGTTCCACCCGATGGTCGAGTTCGTGAACCGGCTGTTCACCGGCGTGGTCTCGATCGCGGTCGTCCTGGCCGTCCTGGGTTCGCTGCGGCGCGATCCCTATCGGCGCGATCTGGTCAACTGGTCGTGGGGCCTGGTCGCCGGGGTCGTCGCCCAGATCATCCTCGGCGCGGTGACGGTCCGGCTCGAACTGACACCGGTCACGGTCATGGCCCACTTCCTGGTCTCGATGATCCTGGTCTGGAATGCGGTGATCCTGGTCGAGCGTGCCAATCCCCATCCGGATCGGCGCGTTCGTCCCGACCTCTCGCTGCGACGCCTGATCCAGGCCCTCACGGCCATGACGGTGGTGGTGCTGGTCAGCGGCACGGTGGTCACCGGGGCCGGGCCCCATGGCGGCGACGACCGGGCCGATCGGATCAACGTCACGCTCCAGTCGGTGGCCCGGATCCACAGCATCCTGGTCCTCGCGCTGATCGCTCTGGCGCTGATGGTCGCGTGGCGGATCCGGGCCCAGGATGGTCCCCTGCGCACTCGACTGACCTGGGCGCTGACGGCCATGGTCGCCCAGGCTGCGGTGGGCTACACGCAGTACTTCACCGGAGTGCCGGCGGCGGTCGTCGGCGTCCACGTGCTCGGAAGCCTGGTGGTGTGGGTGACCGCGCTGCGGGTCCACCTGCTGATGGCCCCGGCCGGCGACGAATCGGCGCCGCGGCCACTCGGCCACCGGGATCTGGAGACGGCCACCACCTCCACATGAGTGGAGGCCACGTCCACGTGACCGGAGGCCACGTCCACCTGCGTGGAGGCCCCCTTCACATTGAGTGGAGGCACCGGGGATATTGCATGCGAGAATGGAGCGATGACGGCTCCGATGCCCACGCCGGTCCGGCCTCCCGAGTCCGAGGACGTCGTCGTGCCCGAGCACCCCTGGGTGGTCATCGTCTGGAACGACCCCGTCAACCTGATGCAGTACGTCACGTACGTCCTCCAGAAGCTCTTCGGCTACCCGAAGCACAAAGCCGAGAAGCTCATGATGGAGGTCCACGAGGAGGGGCGCTCCGTCGTGTCCAGCGGTGACCGCGAGAAATGCGAGCTCGACGTCTTCCGCCTCCACGAGCACGGCCTCTGGGCCACGACCCAGCAGGATGACTGAACCCGCGGCGTCCGGCCCATGATGAGAGGCCGATCGATCGCCCGACTGGAGCCGGGACGGTACCGCCTGGTGGTCGATGACGACGCCAGAGAGGTCATCGGCTCGCTCGGACCTCAGCTGAGCGACATCCTCATGTCCGGTGACCAGGATCTGACGTCGCGGCTGTTCCCACCGGCCTACGCCGACGACGAGGAACGGGAGGCCGAGTTCCGCCGCCTCATGGGCGACGATCTCCTCGCTCGACGGTTCGACGACCTCGACCAGCTCGAGGCCGCACTCGAGAGCGAGTCGATGACCGCCGGGGAGCTCGAGTCGTTCCTTCGTGCCGTGAACTCGGTCCGACTGGTGCTGTCATCGGTCATCGGCATCGAGACCGAGGAGGACGCCCACGAGCCGTTCGACGTCGAGGACGACGACGCGGCCCAGCGATTCCTCTACGAGTGGCTGACCGGTCTGCTCGCCGATGGCGTCTGGGCGCTGGAGCTCGGCTGAGGGCGAACCCGCCCGTGGCGCTCCGCGCCGTGGCGGGTTCCTTGGGAGTTCAGCGAACCCGACCCTTGCGATCACCCAAGTTCGCTGAACTCCTGCCGTGGACGACCTGAACCCTCTCGGTGCCTGGCCCCGAGAGGGTTCAGGTTCGCGAGTAGACGAACAGGCCGGCGGTGTCGGCTCCGGTGTGCGCCGCCACGCTGGGACCGACCGTGTAGCGGACCACCTCGTCGACCTGCTCGGCACCGTGCAGATGCTCCTCGATGGCCGAGCGAATCGGGTCGGTCGCCGGATCCGCCTCGGCGATGGCCACGCGGAGATCCGTTCCCCAGTCCAGTGCGAAGCGGGCCATGGTCTCGGCCGCGTCGGCCGCGTCCCGTACGGTGCCGATCACCTCGAGCTCGCCACGAGCGAACGAGAGCACGGGCACACCCTCTCCCGCTTCATCGAGGGTGTCACCGAAGCGTCCGCCCCGTCGGGCCAGATCGATGGCCTGCACGATGAAGACGCTGCCGATCGTGTCGGCGGTGGCACGCGCCACCGCCTCCGCCTCCGCCAGATCGGCTCCCGCCGTCAGGGCATCGGCCGCCTCCCACACGCAACAGCCGACGCCGAACGAGGCCACACCGGTGTCGACGACGCGCACCTCCACGTCGACCGCCCGCGCGGCCAACCGGGCGTTGTTGGCCGTGGCGGAGAGGTCGCTGCCCACGTGGATCGACAGGATCTCGTCGGCCCCCTTCTCCGCCAGGGCCGTGTAGGTGTCGATCAGGAGGCCCGGGCTCGGGGCGGCCGTGGCCACCTCGACCGCCGCGTCGGACAGGGCGCGGTACGCGTCGATCACCGGGAGATCAACGCCCTCGAGGTGGTCCACCCCGTCCAGGGTCACGGTGATCGGGACGACCTCGACCCCGAGACGAGCCACCAGCGCGGTCGGGAGCTGCGCGTTGGAGTCCGTGACGAGTGCGACGGCCATAACGACCTAACCGGAGGAGCGGGTCGCCTGTTCCCGCTCGACCGCGAAGCGGTAGAGGACCATCGTGCTGGTGGCCGCCGCGGCGACGGGGAGAGCGGGCGAGGCGGGCGGTCCCCACAGGTTCGGCCATCGACGCCAGCCCCAGATCGCGGCGCTCGTCACCCACGTGCAGGATGCGGCTGCGGTAGCGGCCTCGGCTCGCGCCTTCCAGCGGGGCGACAAGGCGGTCGCCAGCGCCACACCCATGTCGATGGGAACGTAGGCCGGGAAGGTCATGAGGCACTGGCCCACGCTGGTCGCCACGCCCTTCCCTCCCCGGAACCCGGTCCACACGGGCCAGCAGTGCCCGGCGACGGCCGCAACGCCCCCCACGTGAGCACCGACGTCGCCGGCCGATCGTCGACCGGCCGCCGAAGCCGCGGCGCCCTTCGCCACGTCGACCACCATCACGCCCACCCCCCACTTCGCTCCCAGCACCTTCGCTGCGTTGGCCGCACCGGGGTTGCCGGTGCCCGCCGTGCGGAGGTCGCCCGACCGTCCCATCGCCGCCTTCGCGGCGATGTCCGCCGACGGGATCGTCCCGAGGAGGTAGCCGATCGCCGCGGCGCGGACCAGGGGGAGGAACGCAACCATGCCCGGAGCCTATGGGGCTGCAGGTCGGTCAACCCCGACGAGCGATCGCCGTGTAGCGATCCTCTTCGACGGTCGCGTCGATGCTGACATGGGTGAACCCAGCGGCCCGCAGCCTTTGCCTCAGCTCGTCGGTCGAGAACGGGACCATGTCGACGGCCAGAACGCACGTGCGGCCACCCGCTACCGTGCTGATGTCGAGTCCGAGCTCGAGCTGCCAGGTACTCGGCCCGGTCCCGGCGCGCCGCCAGGTGTAGGAGCGAACGCAACGGGCGTCGTCGCGTTCGACCGGAACGGGGTCCACGACGGTGCGCTCGCCCAGCCGGTCGAGCAGCTCCCAGTGATGGGTGTCCAGGATGAGCAGCCCCTGCGGCGCAAGGACGCTCGCGAAGGAACGGAAGACCTCGGCCATCTGATCCGCCGACGGAACGTGAGCGATGGAGTTCCCGGCCAGGAGCACGGCATCGAACGAGCCGTCGGGGAATCGTGCGGGCAGCGTGGCCCAGGTGCAGACGTGGGCGTCCAGGTCACACCCGGAATCGGCGATCCGCCGGCGGGCCTCGCCGACCATCGCCTCGCTGGCATCCGTGGCGGACACGACGAACCCGCGGCGATGGAGCCCGATCGCGTCGAGCCCGATGCCGCACGCTGCATCCAGGATCCGAGCCCCGGCAGGAAGGCCGTGGAACGCAGCGCGGACACCGGGGGTGGTGGTGCCGAGCCGGAGCTGGACGTCGTCGTAGAGCCAGTGATAGTCGGCTGCGAAGTCGTCGTAGACCTCGGCGACGGAGCGATCGTGCCGGCTCGACCCGGGGTCAGGTGCCGAGGAGCTTGGCCTTCGCGGCGGCGAACTCGTCGTCGGTCAGCAGGCCCTTGGCCTTCATGTCCGCGAGCTTCTCCAGCTGCGCCATCGTGTCGCCGCCAGCCGGAGCGGTGGGAGCGGGCGGTGGAGGCGGCTGCGCCGCGGCGGCCGCCACGCCCTGGTTGTAGGCGGCCTGCTGCTGGTCATAGGCCGCCTGTTCCCGGGCGGCGTACTTCTCGTTCTGGCGGTGGTGCACGCGACCGGACACCGCTGACGCGGTTCCGGCCACCGCGGCGGTGCGGGCGACACCGCGCACCAAACCACCGCGTCGTCGCGGTCCTCCGAGCATGAGCCTGTCCTTTCGTCGTCCGTGTTGGTCCGGCCGCTCAGCCGGCCGCCGCCTCGAGCTCGTCGAGTGCTGCGATGATCTGCTGGGTCGGGATGCGGCCGCTGTCGACCACCACCCCGCCGGCCTTGCGAACGGCGACGGCGAACGGCGCGGCCCAGCTGTTCTCGTAGAGCATGAAGACCGCGCGGGTGTCGTTCTCCAGGACGGCCCCGGCTTCGCTGATGTCATCCTCACCGAGCAGGCCGGATCCGGCGGCGGCGATGATGTCGACGTGCACGGCCTCGTCACCCGGAAGATCGGAGATCTCCACCACGGCCACGTTGCCCGCCTCGTCCTTGCGCATGAGCACCACGTCGAGCAGCCGGATGAGCCCGCGGTCGACGAGATCCAGCAGCGGCCCCGCCGCCTCACCGGTGAAGGGGCCGTCGAACTCGATCAACAACCAGTCGATCGGGCCCATCTCGTCGAACTCGTCCATGGGTGCCACCTCCGGGGGAACATCAGGGGCGGAACGCCCGGGTCTCGATGGATTGGGACCGTACCACGCGCCCGATGACCGATTCCTGCGTGTGCAACGGAATCCGGTCGGCGCCCGCCGGGAGGTCAGCCGGGATGCTCATCCTTCCGCCGTTGACCGATGAGCAGACCGACGAGCCCCGCGACGAATGTCACCAGGAAAACCTGCCCGGTGACGGCTTCGATGTTGGCCATGAGCCCTCCCCAGTCGGTCACCGGCACCAGGTCGCCGTAGCCGAGGGTGGTGAGGGTGACCAGGCTGAAGTACATGAACCGGGTGGTGGGCTCCGGCTGCCCGAAGAACGGCGTCGACTCGACGAGATCGACGAACAAGAAGGCGTAGTGGGCGGCGAGCGCGATGAGGAGATAGACCGAGATCGCTCCGATCAGGGTGCTCCTTCTCACGACGCGGTGGGAGGCCAGCCTCCGGACGACCGCGATCGGCGTCGCCACCGCCAGGAAGGTCCGACCGATCGGTGGGCCGGCTCGCTGGAAGGCGCTGGTGTCGACGTCGGTCGTGGCCTCGACCAGGATGACGAGCAGCAAGACACCGATCGAGCCCAGCACCATCACCATTGCGATTCGCCGCCAGCGCCTCCTCACCCCGGAGGCGCTCAGGGCGATGAGGAACGTCGCTCCGACGAACGCGGCGACCGTCAACGTCCCGAGGTTGGACTCGATGTCGTCGCCTCCCCGGCGCATGTGCACCAGCGACTGCACCACGATGGCCGCGATCGTGACGACGAGCAGGAGCCCGAACCGATCGATTTGAGGGGATTCCTCGTCGAACAGGGAGTCGTTGAATCGCTGGAGCACCCTCGAACCGCCCGGTCGCCGTCGGGGCACCGTACCATCGGCGATCGCTTTCGATCGGGGTCCACGGCGGGCCGGATCGACGGTCGGAACGGGTCGCCGTGGCGAACTCGGATCGGTCGCCACGACCGGTCCTGCTATCGTTCCAGGACCTTCAGTAGGTGCCGAGCCCCCATCGTCCAGCGGCCTAGGACGCCTGCCTTTCACGCAGGTAACACGGGTTCGAATCCCGTTGGGGGTACCACGTCAACTAGCTTCGCTGGCTGACAGACAACCAGGTCCCGTGGTGCAGTTTGGAGTGCACGCCGCCCTGTCAAGGCGGAGGTCGCGAGTTCAAATCTCGTCGGGACCGCACAGATCGCTCACCGCTCGCCCGTGCGTTCACTCGGGGTCAACGGGCGGTGACACGGTCGGGTAGCTCAGTTGGCAGAGCGTCCGCCTGAAAAGCGGAAGGTCACCGGATCGACGCCGGTCCCGACCACACATTCTCACCCCTCCCGACGAGCGCCGGGGTCAGGGGGTCAGCAGGGCCTCGACCAGAGCGTCCACCGCACCATCGGCCAGCGCCCACATCTCGGCGTCGGTCCGATCCTGGATGGGATGAGGGATGAAGACGCGCCGGGCGTCGAAGCCGAGCGCATCCGACTGCGTCCGGGCCGCATCGACGAACGGCGTGGAGGCGGCGAACACGCCAGGGATCCCACGCCGGTCCAGATCACTGAGGTCGTGCACACTGCACGACGTGCAGCTCCCTCAATCGGCCAACGCCTGGATCACGGCGTCGCACGACGTGGCGATCTCGTGGCGCAGGTCGGCCGGAGCCGGCTTCGAGAAGGTCGGCTTCACGAACCGCACCACGCTTGCGCCGCGCTCGACCAGGTGGCCCTCGACCCGGTCCAGAAACTCCTTGCCGCGCGGCTTCGCGATGTCGACCAGTCCGACGGTCACGCCGTCGATGCCCTGCAGTGGCGCCTGCCGTTGCCGTTCGGTCGGCGCCCGCTCGTCGGTGGGATCCAGCACGATGATGGGCATGGTCATCCTCCTCGTCTTCGGACGGGCGCGCTCACGCCGCCACGGTCGTGATCTGCCACTTGCTCCCCATGTCCCCGTTGATCCAACCGGGGATGAGGGCTGAGAACAACCCCGCCGGACCACCCGCATGCACGATCAGCAGGCCGCCCTCGCGCACCTTGGGGATCTGCGCTCCGGCGAGGTGTTCGGGGAGTCCCTCCTCGATCCCCTGAGCCCCGCGGACGAGATCGGCGCCGTCCAGCAGGAGCAGCTCGGCCAGTTCGCGACGCAGCCGCTCGCGTGACCAGCCGGCGTCACCGAACCGGGCGGCGTGTTCGGGGCTCACCACCAGGATGGCGTCGAACGCCATCGCCAGCTTGGGATGGACCATCGCCCGGATGGCGAGGGCGAAGCTTCGGGCCAGCGACTCGGGTGATCGCGAGATCTGGTCGACGATCTGATGGGGCGCCTCGCCGGCGAACACCGTCACGGCGCTCTCGCCCGGCGCGACGCCGTGCTCGATCGCGTGGGACGGCCAGGGCGACTCCTCTTCGTTCTCGGCGAAGCAGAATCCGGTCTTGGCCGGCTGGCCCAGGACGGCCCGGTCGACTCCTCCGGGCGCACCACCGCCCACGTTCCGGATGACGAGTTGGACCGCCCGCCCGATCGTCGCGCCGGCTCGGTCGGCGTTTCCCAGCGCACTCATGCCGCCACCCATGCCGATCGCCGACCGAACCGGCCCGTTGACGACGATGACCGGCCCGTTGGCCATGGTGCTGGCCAGGAGACCGTGCATGTTGAACTCGTCGGTGCACAGTGACTCCAGTGCGGCCAGCACGACCGGCAGGAAGTCGGGACGGCACCCCGCCATGACCGCGTTGACGGCGACCTTCTCGACCGAGCACTCGGCCAGATCGGGTGGGACGATGGCCACGACCTCGTCGGCGGCCCGCGTCGTCCCCTCCAGCATGCGGATCACCCGCTCGGCCGTCGGCGGTACGACCGGGTAGCCGTCGGTCCATCCTCGGTCGTAGAAGGCCTCGACCGGGTCCTCGGACCCGGCCAGCTCGACCCGGCGGCTCGCCAGCCCGTCACCGAATCGGGCCTCGAGCGAAACGGCTCGATCCGGATCGACGTTCAGCGAACCGCAGCCCGGCCGGTACGGCGGGAGATCCAGGTCGGCAGCCAACTCGGCGATCGCGAAGAAGTCGGCCCATTCCTCCCGAGACCATCCGACGACCCGGCGCTCCTCGATGCCGCCGCTCCGTTCGATCAACGTCGGCACGGTGTCGATACCGGCCCGGTAGGACGCTTCCAGGGTCGTGTCGTCGACCCGGTTCGACAGCGAGGCGAAGAAGCCGGGGTCGTCCTGGACGTACACGGCGGACAGTCGACCCTGCGCCTCCAGCTCGGCCAGCACCGGCAGGACGACCTGGCAGGTCGGGCATTCACGCTTGACGAACGCCACCACCCCGTCGTCGATCGACGTGCTGCCGTCGCCCCCGTCGGTCATGACCGGAGTGTGGCACACCGGGCCGCAGGCCGACGGGCTACTCCCGCCGGCGACGAGCCGCCATCAACAACCCGCCCAGACCGACCAACCCCAGGGCGCCGGCGACGGTGCCGAGGATCTCCACGCCGGTGCGGGGCATACGAACCGTCTGGGTCGACGCGCTCTCGCCGGTGGCCGTGGCTGTCTGCGTCTGGGACGACCCCTGTACGTCGGCGGTCACGGTGACCGCGGCGTTGCTGCGGGCCTGCACGCTGCCTCCCGGAATCCGCTCGCCGTCCCGGTCGACGGCCCAGGCGGAGGCGCGGCCCACGTTGACCAGATCCTCGGTGATCGTGGCCGAACAGGTGTAGGTCCAGATCTCCCCGAACTCGAGGAGATCGTCGCCGTTGTCGTTGGACTTCTCCGGACCGGAGATCGCACCGCAGTCCGGATCCGCCACCTCGACCTCGTCGAGCGCCACCGACCCGATGTTGCGCACGACCAATTCATAAGTGACGGTGCCGCCCACCGCCACCATCCCCTGGTCGACCGACTTCTCCAGGACGAGACCCGGACGGACGACGGTCACGTCGGTGACATCCGCGACTTCCACGGTGACGGCTTCGTCGATGGTGCCGGTCACGCTCAGGACGGCCGTGACATCCTCGCCGGCGGCGACCGTCAACTTCGTCGTGGCGGTCTCACCGGCGGCGAGCTCGTTCGGTACCTCGGGCTCCCAGTCGAGACCCTGAACCGAGGCGCTGAGGTTGCTCACGGTTCGATCGGTCGGGTTGCCGATCTCGGCGCAGTAGGTGACCGGGTGCTCCGCCGCAACCACCAGATCGTCGCCGCCGGGGCAGGAAGCGTCGGACCCGGCTCGCGTGCTGAGGGCGACGTCCAGCTCAGGCGGCTCGCCGGCTTCGACGACCCGCAGTTCACAGGTGATCGCGTCGCCGGCCCCGACGGTGACATCGAAGGCACCCGAGCCCCAGGTCACGGCCTCGCCGGCCACGCCACACGTCCCGTCGAGCACCCGATACCCCTCACGCCGCGGAACCTCGACGGCGATCGAGGCCACCCAGTCCTCGTCGTCGGTCACGGCCCAGGCGAACCGGGTCTCCCCGCCGTCGCCCGTGGCGGTCGTCTTCGACGTGGCGGGACCGGGGTCGGGCAGGACCCAGTCGTAGCCCCGGGTGGCACCGGGTGTCGACGTCACCACCCATCCCTCGCCGGCGGCGAACGGTCCGCCCGGACCGTCGGCCGTGAGCACCCGCACGGTCAGCGACGCCCCACAGGCGGCCTGGGCGAACCGACCGAGGCTGTCCTCGAGCAGGTCTGGATCCGACACGAGCAGCACGTCGTCGGAGACCGGATCCAGGATGTCGGACAGATCCGACTGGTCGTAGACGTCGGGGCCGGAGGTGGCGACCAGCGCGTCCACGTTGTCCGCGGCCGGACCCACGCCGACGGCGTAGATGTGAGCGCCGGCGGTCTTGATCAGATCGGCGGGCACCGCCGCGTTGCCGAGGTGCTCCAACGGCGGGCCAAGGCCGGTGGAGGTGCCGTCGGCTCGGACGTGCCAGGTGGGCTCGCCGTCGGTGATGTGCACCACGGCAGCAGACTCGGCGCTGCGCGACGCCTCGACCAGGAGCCGCGCCTCGTCGAGCGCGGCTTCCCAGTTGGTCCCCTGACCGTCGCGGACGTGACCGCTGTACCCGGTGGCGGTCGCCGGCACCGGCCCGGTCGGACCGCCAGGGTCGCCGAGCGCAGCGGCCAGCGTTCCACCGGGGCCCAGTGCATCGGCGTCGACGACCGTGAAGCCGGCTTGGACGACGGCCTTCGCGTCATAGCTCACGACCGCGACGCGGGCTCCGGTGCCGGCCACCGAGTCGAGGAAGGCCCGCGCCGCGGCGACGACGTCGTTCGCTGCCCCGTTGCGATCCGACACTCCACCCAGCCCGCGGATCGAGCTGGACGCGTCGAGCACCACCACCAGGTCGGCGCCACACGTCCGGGAGGCCGGCGGATTCACCTGCGTCGCTCCGGCCGGGCGTGGCACCGACGACAGCGTCGCAACGACCATGAGCGCGATCAGTCCGAGGCGCGCCGCACCACCGATCGGACCGCCGCCGGTCGTGCCGACCCGTCCGTGGACAGAACTCACCCGCCGTGGGTCCACGCCAACTCCCATTCGCCTCGCAATCGTGACCACACCCTAAGCAGGCCTGTCGGCCGGCTCCTGAGGCGCAGGACTCAACCGGCTAGGTCGGGATGCCCAGGACGTCCGGAAGCTGGTCGTGGTGATCGATCACGTGGTGGGCGTCGGGGCCGTCGTGCTCCGCGTCGTCGAACAGGCCCGCATATCGAACCGAGGTCATGCCGAGCGCAAGAGCCCCGGTGACGTCGGTGCGGCGCAGATCGCCGACGTGGGCGGCAGCCGCGGGCTCGACGTCCATCGTCCCCAGAGCGGCCTCGAAGATGCGGGCGTCGGGCTTGTACACCCCGACCTCGTCGCTGAACGCGAAGGCGTCGAAATAGCCGAGAACATCGTGGCGCTCGAGGTGGTCCCTGAGCACCGACGAGGGGGTCACGCCGACATCGCAGACGATGCCGATGCGCACGTCCGCGGCCCGAAGCCTCCGTAGGACGCCGACCACCCCGGCCGCCAGGTGGAACGACGCCCCCCGGACGGCGGCGTTCTGCGCCCGACGCAACTCCTCGACGATCGCGGGCGCTTCCACACCGAGCGCCGCAGCGGTGTCGGCCACGACGGCCTCCGGGGGATAGTGGACCCCGGTGCTCCACCGATCGTCGAGCACCGCCGCCTGCTGCTCCATCGCCGCAGCGACGTCATCCGGACCGGCGGTGACCTCGTGGGCGGCGAGCGTGGTGACCCACGCCTCGATCCGGTTCTCGCGATGGGGGCCGCCGCCGACGGCGATCAGCGTGTTCCAGTAGTCGAACGTGACCCCCGCCGGTTGGTTCGTTCCCAAGGTCAGCGAATGACGCCGTCCGCGACGGCTGCGTCGCGGACCGCTGCTGCGACCAACTCGACGACGGTCTTGTCGAACACCGACGGCACGATGTAGTCGGCGCTGAGCTCGGAGCGCGGCACGGCTCGGGCGATCGCCTCGGCTGCGGCCTGTTTCATCCCGTCGGTGATCCGGGTCGCTCCCGCATCGAGGGCGCCGCGGAAGATGCCGGGGAAGGCCAGGACGTTGTTGATCTGGTTGGGGAAGTCGCTGCGGCCGGTGGCGATGACCGAGGCGACCCCTCGCGCCTCTTCGGGTCGGATCTCGGGATCGGGGTTGGCCATCGCGAACACGATGGGCCCGTCGGCCATGGTGGTGAGATCCTCACGGGTCAGCAGACCCGGGCCGCTGACGCCGATGAAGACGTCCGCGCCCGGGAGGACCTCGCGGAGACTGCCGCTGAGACCGTCGGGATTGGTGTGCTCGGCGAACCACCGCTTCGAGCTGTTGAGATCGTCGCGACCCTGGTGCACCGCACCCTTGCGATCGACGCCGACCACGCTGGGCACTCCCCGGCCCTGGAGCATCTTCGTGATGGCCACCCCGGCGGCCCCGACGCCGGCGATCACGACGGAGATCCCCGTCATGTCCTTGCCGACCACCTCGAGTGCGTTCTGGAGGGCGGCGGTCGTCACGACGGCCGTGCCGTGCTGGTCGTCATGGAAGACGGGAATGTCGAGCCGGGCGTCCAGCCGCTCCTCCACCTCGAAGCCTCCCGGGGCGGCGATGTCCTCGAGGTTGATGCCGCCGAACGCCGGCGCGATCCGCATGACCGTCTCGACGATCTCGTCCAGCGAGCTCACGTCGATACAGACCGGGAAGGCGTCGACCCCGGCGAACTCCTTGAACAACAGCGCCTTGCCCTCCATGACGGGCATGGCCGCTGCGGCGCCGATGTCGCCCAGCCCGAGGACCGCGGTGCCATCGGAGACGATGGCCACGGTGTTGCGCTTGATCGTGTACTCGTGCGCCTTGGCGGGATCCTTGGCGATGTCCATGCACACCCGGGCGACACCCGGCGTGTAGGCCATGGACAGGTCGTCGCGATCACCGACCGAGCACAGCGGCAGCACTTCGATCTTGCCGCCCTCGTGCATGGTGAAGGTGCGGTCCTCCCACGAGAGCAGCTCGACTCCGTCGCAGGCCTCGATCGCGTCGAGCACCTCGCGCTGGTGCGCCTCGCTGCGACAGTTGATGATCATGTCCTCGTCGAGGATCTCGGCCTTGGCCTCGAAGCCGGTCAGCCCGGCGATGTTCCCTCCGACCGCTCCGACGGCGGAGGTGAGACGGCCCAGCGTGCCGGGCACGTTGTCGAGACGGGCACGGATACGGATCGAGAAGGCAGCGGTCGGGGTGTCAGCCACCGGCGCAAGTTAGCGCGGACCCGAATCGGCTCGCGAAACCGCTTCCCGGCCACTACGGAGTTCGGCGTTGAGCAAGGTGCGCAGCTCGACTTCGCTGAGCTCCCGAGGAGCCCGCCGAGGCGGGCTCCCTAGGGCTGGCAGACCGTGAGAGCCGCGGCGTAGGCGTCGGCGGTGGCCTCGTTCATCACATCGAAGTTGACGCCCTCGTCGTTGAGGGCGTCGATGACCTCGTCGTCGAGGTTGTCCTCGAGGCAGTCGGCCAGTTCGGGGCCGAGCGCGGCCCGGAGGTCGTCGTTGAACGACGAGCCGTCGCTCCCGCAGCCCGCCAGCACGGCGAGAGACAACGCGACCGCGGCGATGCCGGCCGCAAAGCGTTTGAACGGGCGCAGGTCAGGACTCATAGTCGAACCCCAGATCGGGAGCGGTGACGAGGGGTAGGAAGTCTATGCCCTCGGCCGCAGCCATCTCGGCGCACGTCCCGCCGCGGTCGACGATCGGCGTGATCACGACGGGCACGGCTCCCAGCTCACGGACGACTGCGGCGGCCTCCATGGGCGACCTCCCGCGCGTCACGGTGTCCTCGGTGATGCAGACCCTGTCGCCGGGCTGAAGGGCTCCGGCCAGGCGGCCCTGGACCCCGTGGTCCTTGGCCTCCTTGCGGATGGAGAACGAACGGAGCTCGCGGCCGCGAGTGGCTGCGACCGCTGCGACCCCGAAGGCCACCGGATCGGCGCCGGCGGCCAAACCGCCGATGGCCGTGATGTCGTCGGGGAGGTTCGCCAGGAGGGCGTCGGCGACCAGCAGGATCCCGTCGGCGCGGCACGCGGTCTGCTTGGCATCGATGAACCAGGAGGAGGTCCGACCCGACTTGAGGGTGAACTCCCCGGTCCGGACCGAGTGTTCCAGCAGGTGGGCGACGAGTGCGGAGGAAGTCACATTCCGACCCTACTGCGGGACCGCTAGCGTGCTCGCGGTGAGCACCACCACCATCGCGGTCGCCAATCAGAAGGGCGGGGTGGCCAAGACCACGACGTCGTTGTCGCTCGGCACGGCGCTCGCCGACGAGGGTCTCCGGGTGCTGCTGGTGGACCTGGATCCCCAGGCCTGTCTCACCTACTCCGCCGGGGTGGACCCCGAGCTGGTCGAGCGCTCGCTCCACGATGTGCTGCTCGGGCGATGCGAGGCCGGTGATGTCATCACCAAGACCGGCGATGTGGCTCTGCTGCCGGCCACGATCGACCTGGCCGGCGCCGAGGTGCACCTGCTGACCCGGACCGGCCGTGAATTCGCCCTGGGTCGGGCGTTGCGCCCCGTCGCCGACGAGTACGACCTGATCCTCGTCGACTGCCCGCCGTCGCTCGGCATCCTGACCATCTGTGGGCTGACTGCCGCGGACGGGGTGCTCATCCCGATGCAGTGCGAGACGCTGTCCCATCGCGGCGTGGGCCAGCTGCTCGAGACCATCGAGGACGTGCGCTCGTACACCAACGACGGGCTCGAGGTGATCGGCGCGATCGCCACCATGTTCGACCGGCGCACCAACCTGGGTCGTCAGGTGCGGGCCGATGTCACCGAACGGTACGGCATCGAGATGCTCGACCCCTCGATCCCGAAGTCGGTCCGGGCCGCCGAGGCGCCCGGCGAGGGCCGGTCGATCTTCGAGCACGCACCCCGATCCACGGTCGCCCAGGCCTACCGGGAGCTGGCGACCAACCTGATCGAACGACTGCGGTGAGCGGAGCCGATGCATCCGGCCGGCGGCTGGACCCCTCGGGGAAACGAGCGCTGTTCGAAGCGCCCGTCGACGTCGCCGACGATGTCCTGCACGGCCGTGAACGGAGCGGCAAGGACGCGCTGTTCTCGGTGGGTCCCCGATCCGGTACCGCTCGGGTCACCTGCAGCCGCTGCCAGGAGCGCACCCGGGTGTCACTGACCGATCTGGGCCTGAGGGTGGTGCGCCTCTCGGCCTGGAACCCCCTCCGCCGTCACAGCCACTGGATCACCTGCCCGGCGTGCGAACACCGCGCCTGGTGCCACGTGTCGGTGACCCGCTGACCAAACGAGCAAACCGGGGTCAGGCACCGTCTTGCTCGTTTCACAGGGGGCGCACGCAGTGAGCACGCTGGGTGCCTGACCCCCAGGGTGCTCAGGTCAGGTGGACGGTGCCGTCGCCGGGGACGACCCGGCCGATGCGGCGGGCCGGCCTCCCGGTGGCGGCAGCCGCGGCGATGGCGGTGCCGACCTGCTCCTCGGCCACGATGACGATCATGCCAACGCCGAGGTTGAAGACGTTGGCCATCTCCTCGTCGGCCACCTGACCCAGGGCGGCCAGCTCTCCGAAAATGCGCGGCGGTTCCCATGATCCGGTGTCGACCTCGGCGTCGAGGTGGGGCGGCAGCGCCCGGTTCAGATTGCCGGGGATGCCGCCGCCGGTGATGTGGGCGATCGATCGGACATCGACCTCGCGGCGGATCGCCGCGATCGCCGGCGCGTAGATCACCGAGGGAGCCAGCAACTCGTCGCCCAGGGTGGCGTCGGCGCCCTCGAAGGCCGGCTCGTCCAGCGCCCGACCGGCCCGATCGAGGAAGACGCGGCGGGCCAGCGAATACCCGTTGGATCGAAGGCTCGGCGATTCGAGCGCCACGAGCGCGTCACCCGCCTGGACGGAGAGCGGCGTGATGATCCGACCGCGTTCGACAACTCCCACCGCGAAGCCCACCAGCTCGACGTCGTCGTCCTCCATGACGCCGGGGTGCTCGGCCATCTCGCCGCCGATCAGCGCACATCCGGCCTGGCGGCATCCCTCGGCGATGCCACCGACGATGGCGGCGACCCGGTCGCGATCCAGCGCCCCGGTCGCCAGGTAGTCGAGGAAGAAGAGCGGCTCCGCCCCCTGGCACACCAGATCGTCGACGCACATGGCCACCAGGTCGAGCCCGATCGTGTCCCACCGGTCCATGGCGCGAGCGACCTGGATCTTGGTGCCGACGCCGTCGGTGGCGGCGACGAGCACGGGATCGTCGTAGCCCTCGGGCATGGAGAAGAGGCCACCGAACGAGCCGATGTCGCCGAGCACCTCGGGCCGGTAGGTCGATCGGACCGCGTCCGCGAATGGCCTCCACCGCCTGCTCCCCCGCATCGATGTCGACCCCCGAGCCGCGGTAGGTCTCACCCGCCATCGAGACCCCCGCTGCTGCGGGCCTGGTCGACGGGGAGCTCGGAGTCGACGAGGAGCTGCACCGGCACGGACGACTCGGGCTTCGGCGGGCCGTCCTCGAGTGCGTGCTTCATGTCCGCCTCGGGGACCGCCACCGGGTAGGTGCCGCTGAGGCACGCGTCGCAGAACCCCGCGTTGGTGGCGCCGGTGGCCTCGACCAGCCGATCCAGGCCGAGATAACTCAGCGTGTCCACCTCGAGGTACTCGCGGATCTCTTCCACGGTCATGTTGGCGGCCAGCAGCTCGCCCCGCGACCCGGTATCCATGCCGTAATGGCACGGCCACCGGTACGGAGGCGACGAGATCCGCATGTGGACCTCGGTGACGCCCGACTCGCGCAACATGCGCACCATGGCCCGGGTCGTGGTTCCGCGGACGATGGAGTCGTCCACGACCACCAGACGCTTTCCTGCGATGTTCTCCCGCAGCGGGTTGAGCTTCATCCGGACGCCGAGCGCCCGCATCTCCTGGTTGGGAGCGATGAACGTGCGGCCGATGTAGCGGTTCTTCACCAGGCCCTGTCCGAAGGGGATCCCGCTCTTTCGGGCGTATCCCTCGGCGGCCGGGATCCCCGACTCGGGCACGCCCATCACCATGTCGGCGTCGACCGGAGCCTGCTCGGCCAGCTGGGCGCCCATACGCAGGCGGGCGGCGTGCACGTTCTGTCCATACAGCTGGCTGTCGGGTCGGGCGAAGTAGACGAACTCGAACAGGCAGAGCTTGGGGTCGATGCGATCGTCGGCGAACGGATGGATCGAGCGGAACCCGGTGGCGTCGATGACGATCATCTCGCCCGGTGCGACCTCACGAACGAAGCTGGCGCCGACCACGTCGAGGGCCGGGGTCTCCGACGCCAGCACCCACCCGTTGTCGAGCCGGCCCAGACACAGCGGACGGAATCCCTTGGGATCGCGCACCCCGATGACCCGGCCGGCGTCCATCAGGACGAACGAGAACGCACCTTCCAGCCGGGGCAGGACCGCACCGAGAGCACGCTCGAGGTCACGACCGTCGGCGCTGGGTTCGGCGTTCTTGACCAGCTCGGCTTCGAGCAGTTCGGCGACCAGGTCCGTGTCGCTGGTGATCATGCCGGGCAACATCCCGGTCTCCTCGGCCAGCTCGGCGGTGTTCGTCAGGTTCCCGTTGTGGCCGAGCGCAAACTCGACCTCGCCGACATCGCGGTAGACGGGCTGGGCGTTGCGCCAGGCGGACGAGCCCGTGGTCGAGTAGCGGGTGTGTCCGATGGCGAGGTGGCCGTCGAGGGCGGCCAGCATGCGGTCGTCGAACGCGTTGGAGACCAGGCCCATGTCCTTGACGACGGTGAGGGTGTCGCCGTCGGAGACCGCCATCCCGGCCGACTCCTGCCCTCGATGCTGCAGGGCGTAGAGCCCGAGATAGGTGAGATGGGCCACGGGCAGGTGCGGCGAGTACACCCCGAAGACGCCACAGGCTTCCTTGGGGGTGTCATCGTCAGCCACCGGTTCGGGGGGAGTGACCACGGGTGCCATCGTGGCACATCGCAGGACCGGGCGCGCACATCGACCGTGAGCATCGGCGGGCCCGCCCAGGCGCGAGCGGCCCTACGTTCGCCCGGAGTTCGGCGGGAGCCGAACTCCCAAGGCCCGCCCCGGGAGCGCAGCGCCCCTACGTTCGCCCGGAGTTCGGCGGAGCCGAACTCCCAAGGCCCGCCCGGAGCGCAGCGCCCGATCGGCAGCCGTGGCGCCCGGAGCGCGGCCGTGCCGGAGTCGCCCGAAGGCCCGCCCAGGAGCGCAGCTCCCTTACGCGGGCCCCTGGACCGTGCCGTGGCCGAGGGCGTCGTCGAGCCGGTCGGCCACCGCAGCGCGCACCTCGTCGAGGGGGACGTCGACCAGGCCTTTGATGACGAGGCGATCGCCCGTCGCCAGACCCAGCTGGGTGGTCGGCACGTCGGCCAGCGCACAACGATCGAGCACCGTGCGGACGTCCTCGGGAGCCACGCACACGACCACGCGTGACGGCGACTCGGTGAAGAGCGCGCGATGGTCGGCGACGCGCGCCACCGTGACGCCGATCCCCGACTGGACCGCCATCTCGGTGAGCGCTCCGCCCAGCCCGCCGGCGGCGACATCGTGGGCACCCTGGACGAGGTGGTCGCTCACGAGCTCGCGGACCACTCCGGCGACCTGCGCATGCCGTTCCAGGTCGATCGGGGCGAGCACGCCCTGGCGCTCGCCTCCGTGGCGGGCTGCGAACGCCGAGCCGGCGAGCCCGGCGCCCTCGGGGCCGATGGCGATCAGGCGACCGCCGTCCTGCAACGTGACCCCCGGTGGCGGTCGGTCGAGCTGGTCGACCATGCCGAGCAGACCGATCACCGGGGTGGGATCGATGTTGCGATCGCGCGACTCGTTGTAGAGCGAGACGTTGCCGCCCACCACGGGCAGGCCGAAGGCCCGGCAGGCCTCGGTCATACCGTCGATGGCCTCGGAGAGCTGCCACATCACCTCGGGGTGTTCGGGATTCCCGAAATTCAGGCAGTTGACGACCGCGAGGGGGTGGGCGCCCACCACGGCCAGGTTCAGCACCGACTCGGCCACACTCATCGCCGTGCCGATCCGGGGGTCGACGGCACACCAGCGGTGGTTGCCGTCGGTCGTCAGCGCCAGCCCGCGGCCGGTGTCCTCACCGGTCGTCGGGTGCTTCAGCCGGAGGACGACGGCGTCATCACCGGGACCCGCGACCGTGTTGAGGAAGAGCTGGTGGTCGTACTGCGACCAGACCCACGACGTGTCCTCGGCGGACGCGACCAACTCGGCGACGAGGTCGTCGGGCGCCGGGAGCGCATCGGGATCGGCGGCCTGGCGCTCGGCTCGATCGGCCGGAGGCGCCATGGGGCGGTCGTACTTGGGTGCGTCGTCGTGGAGCGCCGACGCCGGGACGTCGGCGAGCACCGCGCCGTCGTCGGCCAGGATGCGCAGCCGATCGGACTCGGTGACGGTGCCGATGACGGTCGCCCGGACCTCCCACCTCCGACAGATCGCCTCGACCTCGGCCAGGCCCGACGGCTCGACGATGGCCAGCATCCGCTCCTGCGACTCGCTGGTCATCACCTCGTACGGATCCATGCCGTCCTCGCGCAACGGAACGGCGGCGACATCGACGTCCATCCCCACACCACCGCGCGAGGCGGTCTCGCTGGTGGCGCAGGTCAACCCTGCGCCGCCCAGATCCTGGATCCCGACGACCAGGCCCGCGTCGAGCAGCTCGAGGCATGCCTCGATGAGCCGCTTCTCCTCGTAGGGATCGCCCACCTGCACGCTGGGGCGTTTCTGCTGGTCGGCCTCGTCATCGGAGAATCCGGCGCTGGCCAGCACGCTGACGCCGCCGATGCCGTCTCGCCCGGTGGTCGCTCCCAGCAGCACGGCCAGATTGCCCACCCCGGACGCCTGGCCCAGGACCAGGCGCTCGGTCGGCAGCACACCCAGGCAGAGCACATTGACCAGCGGGTTGTCGGCATAGGTCTCGTCGAACACGGTCTCGCCGCCCACCGTGGGTACGCCGACCGAGTTGCCGTACCCGGAGATGCCGGCCACGACGCCCTCGGCGATCCACCGCGACCCGGGCGTCGTCGAGCGGACCGAACCGGAGCGGATCCATCAGGGCGATCGGTCGGGCCCCCATGGTGAAGATGTCCCGAAGGATTCCGCCCGCACCGGTGGCGGCCCCCTGGTAGGGCTCGATCGCGGAAGGGTGGTTGTGGCTCTCGATCCGGATCGCGGCCGCGATGCCGTCGCCCACATCGATCACGCCCGCGTTCTCGCCGGGCCCCACCAGGACACGTTCGCCCTCGGTGGGCAGCCGACCGAGGTGGATGCGCGACGACTTGTACGAGCAGTGCTCGGACCACATGACCGAGAACATCGCCAGCTCGAGATGATTGGGATCTCGGCCCAGGATGGCGACGATCGAGTCGAGCTCGTCGTCGGTCAGCCCGAGCGCCCGGTGAATCGGTTCGGTCATCACCGGAATCTACTACCGGGCCGGTCCGCCTCCGGACGCCGACTCCGCGCTCATGGCTCCGTACGGGCCCGAAGGAGCTCGGCGAGGTGCGTCGTCTCGGGTGAGAGTCGAACGCCGAGCTCCTCGTCGAGGATGCGCTCGCATCGTTGGAACGCACGCAGCGCCGCCCCGTCCACCGTTCGGCTTCGATCAGCAGGTGGTGGCCGATCTCGCGATACGGGTCGAGATCGACGGCCGACAACGCGGTGACCGCTGCGAGTTGGTGGTCGCCGATCCGGTTCCACGCGGCCCGGTCGAGCCGTCAGAATGTTGGAAATGACGGCCGCTAGTGCGCTCTTCCATTGCGACGGCGGCGCGTCGTCCCAAACGGTGTCGGCGAACCCATCGTGGGAGATCGGCCGGCGTTGGACCGAGAGTGCAGCGAACGCGTCGGCCCACCCCGGCGGGCCGACTCAAGCAAAGTGACAGGGTGCTATTCGGTGAATTCCCCCGTATGATCCGTTCGTCGAACTCGACATGAACGACCACAGAGACGAGAATCTCCATGCCACCGAAGAAGGGTGCTATGACGCCCCAGCACAAAGCCGCGTTAGCCGAAGGACGAGCCCAGGGCCGAGCCATCCGCGTCTATCTGGAAGCGCTCGAGGCCCACAAGCCCAAACGGGGTCGGCGCCGCACCGAAGCCTCCATCTCCGCCCGCCTCGACACCATCGAAGAGTTGCTTCCCGACGCCGATCCGGTCAAACGACTCGATCTCATTCAAGAGCGCCTGGATCTCACCGACGAACTGGCCGGAATGCAGGAAACCGTCGACATGAGCGCACTCGAGAAGGACTTCGTGGCGGCCGCCGCCGGCTACAGCGAGCGCAAGGGCATCAGCTATTCGGCGTGGCGGGAACTGGGCGTCGAACCGGCCGTCTTGAAGAAGGCCGGCATTCCCCGCACCCGCCGGGGCTGACCTGCACCCCGTTGGGGTCTGACCCCCAGCGGGTTCAGACCTGGGGGTCGGACCCCAGCGGGTTCAGACCGGGCTGGGAATGCGGGCGGCCGCGCCGACGAACGAACGTAAGAGGACCGCCCCGTCCTCCGAGCCCAACAACGGGTGCGCGGCACGTTCGGGATGAGGCATCAGTCCCACCACGTTGCCGGCCGCATTGCAGATACCGGCGATATCGTCGACGGACCCGTTGGGGTTGTCCTCGTACCGGAGGATGATCTGGTCGCCCTCTCGGAGCGCGGCGAGCGTTGCTTCGTCACAGGTGTAATTCCCTTCGAAGTGATTGACGGGAATTCGCAGCCGTGTCCCCACGGTTGTTTCTGCTGTGATGACCGAACCGGTCGAGCTGACGATCAGGTTGGAGGGGCCGCACAGGAACTTCAATCCGGCGTTCTTCTGGAGGGCACCGGGGAGCAGGCCCGACTCGGTGAGCACCTGGAACCCATTGCAGATACCGAGCACGGCGCCGCCGTCGTCGGCGAAGTTCCGGACGGCCGTCATGATGGGCGAGAAGCGGGCAATGGCACCGGGACGCAGGTAGTCGCCGTGGGCGAACCCGCCCGGCAGGATCACGCCGTCCAGGTCGGGAAGGCTGGTGTCGCCGTGCCAGACGACGACTCCCTCGGCACCCACGCCCCGGACGGCCTCGACGACGTCGAGCTCACAGTTCGTGCCCGGGAACTGCAGGATCCCGATCGTGGCGGTCATGCCGGCTGCCCCTCGGCCACGGCCACCCGGGCGTCCTCGATCACCGGATTGGTCAGGAACCGCTGACACATGTCCGCGGCCTGGGACTCGGCCTGCTCCGGCGACGCCGCCTCCAACGAGAACGTGATCAGCTTGCCCACCCTGACATCGGTCACGCCCTCGAAACCCAACGTGGGGAGCGCCCGCTCGACGGTCGACCCCTCGGGGTCGGCGATCCCGGGTCGGAGGTGGACTTCAACGGTGACATCGAATCGCATGGTGCAACTCTCTCACATCGGTGAGGGGCTAGCGGTCACCGGTCCCGGGCCACTGGGCGAACGACAGGCCCGAGACACGCTCGTAGGCCTCGCGGTACCGGTCCCCGGTTGCGGTGACGACCCCGTCGGGGAGCGGCGGAGGCGGCGGGGTCTTGTCCCAGTCGAGCCCGTCGAGATAGTCGCGGACCGGTTGCTTGTCGAAGGACGGCGGCGTCGCACCGGGTTCCCACGACTCGGCGGGCCAGAAGCGGGACGAGTCCGGCGTGAGCACCTCGTCGGCCACCACCAACTCGCCGTCGATGAGGCCCAGCTCGAACTTGGTGTCGGCGATGATGATGCCGCGTTCGGCCGCCAGCGCCGAGCCCGTGGAGTAGAGCTCGAGCGACAGGTCACGGGCGCGTTCCGCCAGGTCGGACCCGACCAGATCGACGGCCTGGGCGAAGGAGATGTTCTCGTCGTGCAGCCCCTCCTCGGCCTTGGTGGACGGTGTGAACACCGGCTCGGGCAAGCGCGAGGCTTCGAGGAGATCGTCGGGCAGCTGGGTGCCGTGCATGGTCCCCTCCCGCTGGTATTCCTTCCACGCCGAACCGGTGATGTAGCCGCGCACGATGCACTCGATGGGCAGCATCTCGGCCTTGCGGACCAGCATCGTGCGGCCCGCCAGCTCGGGCAGTTGGGCCTCGGGCGGGAAGTCGGCCAGGTCCGTCGAGACCAGATGGCTGGAGCACCGGTCGGCGAACTGCTCGAACCAGAACGCGCTCGAGGCCGGTGAGCACCCGACCCTTGTCGGGAATGGGCTCGGCCATGACCACGTCGAACGCGCTGATCCGGTCGGACGCGACCAGGAGCCATCGACCGTCACCGGCGTCGTAGATGTCTCGGACCTTGCCCGAGTAGAGGTGCGGAAGATCAGGAGTCACAGGATGTCTTCACCTTGGTAACTGGCGGGCAGGGGATGTCGGTCGGCGACCCGGCCGACCCGTTGTACGACGCGCGCGATCTGGTCGGTGGCGGCGCCGGAGAAGCCGTCTCCGGCCGCAACCGCATCGATGGCGTCACGATCGAGGACGAAGTCGGGGTCGTCGGCCAGGCGCTGGAGCAGGTCGACCTCGGTGCCGGCCCGTCGATCGAGTGCGGCCTCGACCGCGTGGCCCTTGATCACCTCGTGCGCCTGCTCCCGCCCCATCCCCGCCGCGGTCGCGGCCGTCAGCAGCCGAGTGGTGGCGACGAAGGGAAGGTAGGACCGGAGCTCGTTGTCGATCACCGCGGGGTAGGCGCCGAACCCTCGGAGCACCGCCAGCATCGTGAGGCACAGGCCGTCGAAGGCGAGGAAGGCATCGGGGAGCGCGACCCTGCGCACGACCGAGCAACTCACGTCACCCTCGTTCCACTGGTTCCCGGCCAGGTCGGTCACCATCGCCAGGTAGCCGCCGAGCACCGTCTTGAGCCCGGTGACACGCTCGCACGAGCGAGCGTTCATCTTGTGGGGCATGGCCGACGAGCCCACCTGGCCCGGGAGGAACCCCTCGGTGGCCAGCTCCTGGCCGGCCATCAACCGGATGGTCGTGGCCAGACTGGACGGCGCCGACGCCGCCTGGACCAGTGCGGCGACGACATCGAGATCCAGGGATCGGGGATAGACTTGGCCGACGCTGTCCATGGTGGCGGAGAAACCGAGATGGTCGGCGATGGCCTTCTCCAACCGGGCCAACCGGTCCCGGTCGCCCTCGAGTACGTCGAGCTGGTCCTGCTGCGTACCGACCGGACCCTTGAGGCCCCGCAACGGATAGCGCTCGATCAGCGACTGCAGTCGCTCGTACGCCGCGAGCAGTTCTTCGGCGGCGGAGGCGAATCGTTTCCCCAGCGTGGTGATCTGCGCCGGAACGTTGTGGCTGCGACCGGTCAGCTCGGTTCCGGCGAACTCGGTCGCCCGCGAGGCCATCGCCACCAGCAGGCTGACGACGCGGTCACGGCACAGCTCGAGTGAGCGGAGGATCTGGAGTTGCTCGGTGTTCTCGGTGAGGTCGCGCGACGTCATGCCCCGGTGAGCGGTCTCGTGGCCGGCGAGGGCGCAGAACTCCTCGAGGCGGGCCTTGACGTCGTGGCGGGTCACCTGCTCGCGGGCGTTGATCGCGTCGAGGTCGACCTTCTCGACGACCTGCTCGTAGTCGTCGATGACGGAGGGATCGATGGCGACACCGAGCGACTGCTGCGCCCGCATGACCGCGATCCAGAGCCGGCGCTCGAGCACGATCTTGTGCTCGGGTGACCACAGCGCGGTCATCTCGGCGCTGGCATAGCGCTCGGCCAGGACGTTGGGGATCACCGTCGTCGCCCCGGATCCGCTCTCATGCGCCGACCCTATCGCCCACCGAACACCCCCCGGATCCTCAAGACGGCCCGACCGGCTGCCGATGGAGCGGCGACCCGTCGAAGCAGTGGCGGCGTCGTTGCCCGGAGGAGGCATGCAGTGACCGTAGGATGCGTCCGGCATTCGCACGAGCCGTCCGTGTCGAAGTGCCGCGACTGCCACTTCGACTACTGCTCGCAGTGCCTCATCTGGCCGTTCGGGGCCAAGGAGCCTCCGCTGTGTCGCGATTGTGCCCTGGTGGCCACCGGCGTGCGCGGTTCACATCAGCGACCGCGCCTGGTGGGCTCGGAACCGGAGAAGGAAGAGAAGGTCCGCAAGCGGGCCCCGGCGTCGCGCAAACACGCCGAGCTGTACATCACCGAGCCCGGGCCGTTCCGCCGGTGGTGGGCGCGGGTCCTCGACGGTCTGATCACCGCGGTCACCGTGCTCTTTCTCATGTGGCTCAGCGGGTCGTCCCTGACCACGACCACGGTCGACTCGACGACCCAGGTCGAGTCCGCAACGACGAACTGGCTCTTCATCGCCGGATTCTGGTTCGTCGCGTTCCTGTACGAGGCCGGGTTCGTCTACCTCTTCGGTGGGACCCCCGGAAAGCTGTTGACCGGCATCCGCGTCGTCAGTCCCGAGCACGGAGGCAACATCGGCATCATCCGTTCGGTCATGCGTGCGGTGGGCGTGATGATCTCGCAGCTCTTCGGGCTGCTGTGGATCATCTCGGCTGTGATGGTCTTCGTCGCACCGCAGCGACGGACCCTGCACGACTACCTCGCCGGGTCGGTCGTGTCGTTCGAGATCGAGTAGCGACTGCTACCGACTGGCCAGTTCGTCGCGGTGGTCGGCCAGCTTCTGGCGGAGCCCGTGGTCGCTGATGGCCAGCATCTGCACGACGAGGAGCGCCGCGTTCATCGACCCGTCGATGGCGACGGTCGCCACCGGGATGCCCTTGGGCATCTGGACGGTGCTGTAGAGCGCGTCAACCCCTCCGATTCCGCCACCGGAGAGCGGGACGCCGACGACCGGCAGGGTCGTCTGGGCGGCAACGGCGCCCGCGAGATGGGCGGCCATGCCCGCGCCGCAGATGAATGCGGCGTACCCGTCGTCGCGCGCCGCAGCGGCGAACGCCGCCACCGCGTGCGGGGTCCGGTGAGCGGACATGACGCGGACGTCGGCCTCGAGTCCGAACTTCTCCAGCGTCTCGGCCGCAGCGGCCATCTTGTCGCTGTCGTTGGGCGAACCCATCAATACGGCAATCTTCAAAGCGTCGTTCCTCCGATGTCTCGACGTACGTGCATGCCCTTCCATTCGATCCGGTCGACCGCCTCGTACGCCCGAGCGCGGGCGTCGGCCAGGTCCGGACCCCTTCCGGTGACGGCCAGGACGCGTCCGCCGGCGGTGACCAGCCGGTCATCGGCACCACGGTCGACGCCGGCACAGTAGACCGTGACGCCGTCGATGGCGGCGGCTCGGTCGAGGCCCTCGATCACGTCGCCGGTGCGCGGCGCCTCGGGATACCCCTCGGACGCCGCCACCACGGTCACCGCGGCGTCCGCTGAGAATTGGGGTTCGCTGGCGAGTCGGCCGGCGGCAGCTTCGGCAAGGAGGGCGCCGAGGTCGGTGTCGAGCCGGGGGAGGATGACCTGGGCCTCGGGGTCGCCGAACCGGATGTTGTACTCCAGCACCTTGGGACCGTCGGCGCAGAGCATCACCCCGCAGAAGAGGAAGCCGCGGTAGTTGATGCCGCGGCGCGACAGCGCGGCCAGCGTGGGCGCGATGGCGTCGTCCATGACCCGGCGGCGCAGGTCCTCGTCCACCTCGACCACCGGGGAGAACGCTCCCATCCCGCCGGTGTTGGGTCCCTGGTCGCCGTCGTCGATGCGCTTGTGATCGCGCGCTGCGCCCATGAACACGGCCGCAGTGCCGTCGCATGCCGCGAAGACCGACAGCTCGTCGCCGTCGAGGAACTCCTCGACGACCAATACGCGTCCAGCGTCGCCGAACGCCTCGCCCGAGAGGTAGCGGTCGACGCACGCGTCGGCCTCGGCGCGGGTCGGGACGATGGCCACGCCCTTGCCGGCGGCCAAACCGTCGGTCTTGATCACGAACGGTGGCTCGAGCCCCGCCAGGAATGCCTTGGCCCGTACGGCGTCGGTGAAGGTCCCGTAGGCCGCGGTGGCGACGCCGGCTTCGACGAGGAGTTCCTTCATCCATGCCTTCGACCCCTCGAGCCGGGCCCCGTCGGCGCCGGGTCCGAACACGAGCCGGCCGGCGGCGCGGAGTCGGTCGGCCAGGCCGTCGACCAACGGCGCCTCGGGGCCGATCACGAACAGGTCGGCGTCGACCTCCTCGGGCGCAACGGCGATGGATCCCGGGATTCCCGGGTTGCCCGGTGTCACCACGACCTCGTGGTGACGTCCCAGGACGTCGGCCAGGGCATGTTCGCGCCCTCCGCTTCCGACGACACAGATGCGCACGGTCAGTCCGCCCGGTTCAGGAACTGGAGCCGGCCGGGACCGACCCCGACGAGATTGATGGGGACACCGACCTGCTCCTCGAGGAACTCGAGGTAGCGCGCGGCAGCAGCGGGAAGGGCGGACGCGCTGGTGATCTGGCTCAGATCGCTCTTCCACCCGGGAAGCTCCTCGTAGACCGGCGTGACCTTGTGGAGCGTCGACTGGTGGTACGGAAGGTGGGCAAAGCGTTCACCGTCCGCCTCGTACGCCACGCAGACCTTCACCGAGTCGAGCGTGTCGAGCACGTCGACCTTGGTGAGTGCGACCTCGGACAGCGAGTTGACCCGGACCGCCTGGCGGAGCATGACGGCGTCGAACCAGCCCGGTCGGCGCCGCCGTCCCGTGTTGGTGCCGTACTCGTGACCACGATCGACGAGGACGTCGGCCACCTCGTCGTCGAGCTCGGTGGGAAAGGGTCCGGCACCGACGCGGGTGACGTAGGCCTTGGCGATGCCGATGATGCGGTCGATGTGTCGGGGCCCGACGCCGCCACCCGTGCACGCTCCCCCCGCGACGGGGTTGGACGACGTGACGTAGGGGTACGTGCCGTAGTCGAGATCGAGGAAGGTGGCCTGCGCTCCCTCGAACAGCACCTGCTTGCCGGCCTCGAGCGCATCGTGCACCAGGCCGACCGTGTCGGCAATGTGGGGTTCGAGCTTCGGAAGGAGGGCCAGGTACTCGCCGACGAGGTCACCGGCATCGAACCCGAGCCGGTTGTACACCTTGGCCAGCAGGGGGTTCTTGTCGTGCAGGACGACATCGAGCTTCTGGCGGAAGATCTTGGGGTCGAGGAGGTCCTGCACCCGGATGCCGACCCGCGACGCCTTGTCCGAATAGGCGGGACCGATCCCGCGCTTGGTGGTGCCCAGCTTGTTGGGACCGAGATGTCGCTCGGCCAAGCGGTCCAGTTCCTGGTGGTAGGGGAAGATCAGGTGGGCGTTCCCGCTGATCTTCAACGCCGAGGTGTCGACGCCTCGCGACTCGAGCATCTGCATCTCGTCGATGAGGACGCGCGGATCGACGACGACGCCGTTGCCGATGACGGGCGTGATGTGGTCGTACAGGATTCCGCTGGGCACCAGCTGGAGAGCAAACGATTCGCCGTCGACCACGAGGGTGTGACCCGCGTTGTGTCCGCCCTGGTAGCGGACGACGAACTCCATCTCCTTGGCGACGAGGTCGGTGAATTTCCCCTTCCCCTCGTCACCCCACTGAGTGCCGACGACGATGGTCGCAGGCACGGACATTTCCTTTCGAACGGCGGCGGGCCGTGGGGGACCCTATCGCAGCCCACCCACGACCCCGGAAGCAGCGGCTACCGGGTGGCGATGACCACGGTCTTGGCGACCAGATCCGGCACGTCCTGGTGCCGGGGCTTGCTGAACAGGAACACGATGCAGGTCACGATGAACACCAGGCTGAGGAGACTTCCCAGGACCGGCACCACGTTGGCCACCAGCGTCACCACACCCCAGACGCCGGCCCGCATCGTCACGCTGTTGCTGTCGAGGGGCTGCCCGTCCTCTCGGATCACCTTGAATCCGAACACCATCTTGCCGAGCGTGGCGCCCGACGAGTTCAGCATGAGGTACTCGTAGCCGAAGTAGATGGCGGCCGAGAGCACCGACACGATCACCACGGCGCCGAAGGAGTAGTCGCCACCGAGGCCGATCGAGCCGAGCCCGAAGAAGAGGCCGATGACGAAACTGGCCACCCCCATGATGAGCCCGTCGATGAAGCGGGCCACGATCCGCATGCCCGGGTTGGCGAGGGGGACACCCAACTGGGCGTCGTACTCCGGGTTGACGGCGCCGGGATAGGCGGCTCCCGGCGCCGGCGGCGGCGCCAGTCCACCGGCGGGCGGAGCGCTGGCCACCGGTTGTGGCTCGCCGGTCCAGGCCGCACCGTCCCAGTACCGCTGGGTGTCGGGTGGGTCGCCCGGCACGTGGTACCAGCCCGGCGGCGTGGTTCCCTGATCGCTCATGAGGGGCGTCCTTCCTAGAACGGCTTGCCGTCGGGCAGGAGCGGCATGATCTCGCCCTTGGGTACCAAGATGGCGTGCGTGCTGACCAGCTTGTCGGCGATCGTCTGCTTCTCGGCGTCGAACAGCGGCAACAGCCAGCCGATGTAGCAGACCAGGCTGTCGATGATGTGGGCGAACCACCGGCCGATGCCGGCCCCGCCGCCGATGACCTGGCCGGTGTCCTTGCTGACGATCTTGATGCCCATCAGGCGCTTCCCCGGGCTCTGCCCGGTGGTACCGACTCCGTAGCCCAGGACGTAGACGAAGAGGGCGAACACGACGATGTAGCCGAAGAAGATCACCAATGCACCGAGCGCATCGGAGATCGCTCCGAAGACGGCGCCCAGGACGAAGATGGCGATGTACGGAACGAGCGCAAAGAGCGCCCAGTCGATGAGGAAGCCGAGGGCCCGTGTCCCCCACGGGGCGTACTCACCCCAGGGGCTGGCGTCGCCGGCGACGGCCCCGATCGGGGCGGCAGCGGCGGCCGGAGCGGCACCGACCGGAGCGGCGGTCGCACCGGTCTGCGCGGCGATCTGGGCGTCGGTCATGGGATCGGTGGTCCACTGAGCGCCGTCCAGTAGCGCTTGGTCCCCGGGGGGTCGCCCGGAGCCTCGTACCAGCCGGCGGGCATGGATGAGTCGGACATTTCGGCTCCTCTGCTGGCCTGGCGGCCGGAATTGCGAGCGGACGTCACGACCCTAGTGGGTGCCCCCTGCCGGATTGATGAATGCCCAGGTGGACGGATCACTGCGCCGCCGCAAGGCGGAGCAGCACCGACGACGGCGCCAGATGGCGAAGCCGGCGCAGCGGATTATCGCTGCGCCAAGAGTTACAGCCAGCCGTAGCGGGCGAGTTGGTAGATCCAGCTTGCTCCGAGGGTGAGCCCGACCAGCCAACCGGGCGGTCGCCGGAGCCAGGGCCCCGCTCCGGGGGCATCGGGGCGCACGGCCCGCAGCAGCAGGCTCAGCCACGCCGCGGCGACGACCAGGACCAGCACGACGGCGAGCGGGTTGGACGCGAAGCCGGCCACCACATCGCCGTGGGCGACGGCGGTGACGCCGCCGCGCATCCCACAGCCCGGGCACGGGATGCCGGTGAGGCGCCGAACCGGGCAGAGCGGCCCGACGTCGGACAGGAGCGGCGCGGCGACCGCGCCGGCGGCCATGACCGTGCTGAACAGACGGAACCCGGCCGCCCCATCCGGCGTGTCGAGGCTGAACGCTTCGCGCACCAGGGTCCGGCCTCGGGGTGGTCGCTCCACGACGGTCGCCGTCATGGCGTCACCGTACCGGCCGCGACGCGGCGATGAGCGGGTCCTACCGGAGCACGATCTCGTCGCCCTGTCCGTCGACGGTGACCTCGGCCCCTTCGAGGACCGTCCCGTCGAGCAGCGCCATGGCCAGTCGATCACCGATCTCTCGTTGGATCACCCGCTTCAACGGTCGGGCGCCGAAGGCGGGGTCGTAGCCCTTGGTGACCAGGACCTTGGCCGCCTCGTCGGTGACATGCAGGGTCACCCGCCGGTCGGCCAGCCGCTCCCGGAGGTGACCGAGCTGGATCTCGATGATGTGGGCCAGGTCCTCCTCGCCCAGCGACCGGAACCGGATCTGGTCGTCGATGCGGTTGAGGAACTCGGGCCGGAAGAAGTCCGCCGGCTCGCCCGGCAGATTCGATGTCATCACGAACACGGTGTTGGTGAAGTCGACCGTGCGGCCCTGCCCGTCGGTGAGGCGCCCGTCGTCGAGCACCTGGAGCAGCACGTTGAACACGTCGGGATGAGCCTTCTCGATCTCGTCCAGCAGGATGACCGCGTACGGCCGACGCCGGATCGACTCGGTGAGCTGGCCGCCCTCGTCGTACCCGACGTAGCCCGGGGGCGCGCCGATCAGCCGGCTGACCGAGTGCTTCTCCATGTACTCGCTCATGTCGATGCGGACCATGGCCCGCTCGTCGTCGAAGAGGAAGTCGGCCAGCGATCGGGCCAGCTCGGTCTTGCCCACGCCGGTGGGTCCCAGGAAGAGGAACGAGCCGATCGGCCGATGGGGATCGGACAGGCCGGCCCGGCTGCGACGGATGGCGTTGGCGACCACGTCGACCGCGGCGTCCTGGCCGATCACCCGCTCGTGCAGCACCTCTTCGAGGCGCACCAGCTTCTGGACCTCACCCTCCATGAGTCGGGAGACCGGCACACCGGTCCAACGACTGACCACTTCGGCGACGTCCTCCTCGTCGACCTCCTCCTTCAGCATCTGCTGGGTGGCCTGGAGCACGTCGAGGGCGGCGGTGGCCTCCTCGACCTCTTTCTCCAGGTGAGGAATGCGGCCGTAGCGGATCTCGGCCGCCTTCTCGAGGTCGGTCTCCCGCTCGACGTCGAGCCGCAGGGTCTCGAGGGACTCCTTCAGCTCGCTGATGCGTCCGATGGCCTCCTTCTCGTTCTGCCAGTGGGCCTTCATCCCGGCGATCTGTTCCTGGAGATCGGCGAGCTCCCGGTCGAGGGCTTCGAGCCGCTCGGCCGACGCCGCGTCGGTCTCCTTGGCCAGCGCCACCCGCTCGATCTCCAGCTGGCGGATCCGGCGTTCGACCACGTCGATCTCGGTGGGCATCGAGTCGATCTCGATGCGCAGCTTGCTGGCGGCCTCGTCGACCAGGTCGATGGCCTTGTCGGGCAGGAAGCGGCCGGTGAGGTAGCGATCGGACAGGACCGCAGCGCCCACGAGCGCGGCGTCCTGGATGCGCACGCCGTGGTGCACCTCGTACCGCTCCTTGAGCCCGCGCAGGATGGCGATGGTGTCCTCGACCGAGGGCTCCGCGACGTACACCTGCGCGAAGCGGCGCTCGAGGGCGGGGTCCTTCTCGATGTGCTTGCGGAACTCGTCGAGCGTCGTGGCTCCCACCATGCGGAGCTCGCCGCGGGCGAGCATGGGCTTCAGCATGTTGCCCGCGTCCATGGCCCCCTCACCGCCGGCGCCGGCGCCGACGACGGTGTGCATCTCGTCGATGAAGGTGATGATCTCGCCTTCGGCGTCGGTGATCTCCTTGAGCACGGCCTTGAGGCGTTCCTCGAACTCGCCGCGGTACTTGGCGCCGGCCACCATGCTGGACAGGTCGAGTGCGATCAGTCGCTTGTCGCGCAGGCTGTCGGGCACGTCACCCTCGACGATCCGGTTGGCCAGACCCTCGACGATGGCGGTCTTGCCCACCCCCGGCTCACCGATGAGGACCGGGTTGTTCTTGGTACGACGCGACAGCACCTGGATGACGCGGCGGATCTCGTCGTCTCGCCCGATGACGGGGTCGAGCTTGTTCTCACGGGCCACGGCGGTGAGATCGCGTCCGTACTTCTCCAACGCCTGATACGACTCCTCGGGAGTCTGACTGGTGACCCGGTGGCTGCCCCGCACGTCGCGCAACGCCTCGAGCAGCTGCTCCCGACGCACGCCGATGCGCCGGGCGGTGGAACCGGCCGGATCGGGATTGGCCAGCGCCAGGAGCACGTGCTCGGTGGACAGGTACTCGTCGCCCAGGTCGCCCCGCACCGAATCGGCATCGGCGAGGATCCGCTCGATCTGGCGACCCATCCCCGTGTCCCCGCCGTGGGCGCCGGGCAACTTGGCCAGGGCCTCGTCGTTGGACTGGCGCAGCGCGGCGACGTCGACGCCGACCTTCTCGAGGATGGGGATCACGACCCCTTCGGGCTGCCGGAGCAGGGCGGCCAGGAGATGCTCGGGCGTCACCTCGGGGTTGGCCCGCGAGCGGGCGGCTTCGACCGCGCTGGTCATCGCTTCCTGGGTCTTCAGGGTCCAGCGGTTGGGATCGAGGGCCATCGGTGGGTACTCCAGTCGGGGGGAACGAGCAGGTGGGGCGGGTCGAACGCCAGCCAGCAGTGAGGCTGATCAGCTCATAAAACTTGATAATAAGTATATCAAGATTTCGCACGTGGGGGAAGGGGCGGACGACCGAACGGCACGATTTCGCGCCGGTATCGGTCGTGGGTGTCATCGATCTGGGCTTGAAGGGCGTCGATCTGGGCATCGAGCTCCTCGATCCGGGCCTCGAGGTTGAGCACCCGCTGCACGCCGACCAGGTTCATCCCCTCGGTGGTGAGCTCCTGGATCTTGCGCAGCAGTTCGATGTCGGCCTCGCTGTAGCGGCGGCTGCCACCGCCGGTACGGGCCGGCCGTACCAGACCCTTGCGCTCGTAGATCCGGAGCGTCTGGGGGTGGCAGCCGGCCAGCTCGGCGGCGACGGAGATCACGTAGACCGCCTGTCGATACTCGGGCATGGTGGGATGGGCCTCCTCAGGTGTGGTGGTGACGGCTCACGTGGCCGTGGCCTCGCGTGGGGCGTGGAGGCTGAGCTCGTCGTAGGCCGCCAGCGCCTCGCGCGCCTCGTCACTCATCTCGAGCGGCACCGCGACCTCGACGGTGACCAGCAGGTCACCACTCCCCTTCTTCGACTCGATGCCCTTGCCGCGCAGGCGGAAGATCCGGCCCGACGACGTGCCGGCGGGCACCTTGATGCCAACCGTGTCGCCGTCGAGCGTGGGCACGCGGATGGTGGCGCCGAGGGCGGCCTCGGGAAAGGTGATCGGTACCGAGACGGTCAGGTTGGTGCCGGAGCGACCGAACACCGGATGGGGCGCCACGCGACAGACCACGTAGAGGTCGCCGGCCGGGCCGCCGCGGCCGGGGCTGCCCCGGCCTTTCAACCGAATGCGTTGACCGTCCTCGACCCCCGCGGGGATCCGCACCTTGACCTCTCGTCGACGTCGCTCGAGTCCCGAACCGTGACAGGTACCGCAGGGTGACTCGATGCGCTGACCCCGCCCACCACACGCAGGGCAGGGCTGGGAGAATCCGAACATGCCCTGGTCATCCGACACCGCGCCGGATCCCTGACAGGTTCCACAGACCACGGGCGCGGTCCCCGGAGCGGCGCCGTTGCCGCCACACGTGCGGCACGAGGCATCGGACGTGAGGTGGACCGACGTGGTCACGCCGTGGGCCGCATCGAGGAAGGACAGGTGCAGCTCGGTTTCGAGATCGTCGCCGCGTTGACCGCCACGGGGCGCGCCGGGACCGGGTCGGCCCCCTCCGCCACCGAACAATCCACCGAAGAGATCGCCGAGGTCCTCGACCCGGAAGCCACCCATTCCTCCGGGCCCGCCCGCGGCTCCGGGCCCGGGCCCGGACCCGAAGGAGAAGGGACCCATGGCCCGCACGTCGTCGTACTCCTTGCGACGATCGGGATCGCCGACGACGTCGTAGGCGGCGGACACCTCTTTGAATCGCTCCTCGGACGACGTCACCCGGATTGGCGTCCGGATGGAGCTCGCGGGCCAGCTTGCGGTACGCCTTCGTGATCTCCTTGTCGGAGGACTCCTTCGAGACCCCCAGCACGGCGTAGTAGTCCTTCTCGAGCCATTCGCGCTGGGCCGTCACAGCAGCGGACCTCGGCCCGTCGCGGAACGGCAGGCGGTCATTGGTCCTGAACCTTGACCATGGCGGGTCGCAACACCTGCTCTCGCCAGAGGTAGCCCGGACGCATCACCTCGACCACCACGGTGATCCCGCCGTCGGCGTCATCGGCCGCAGGCTCGTTGACCACGGCCTGGTGCAGGCCGGGATCGAAGACGTCGCCCAACGGGTCGAGCCGGGTCAGCCCCTCGCGGACGAGCGCTCCGAGCAACAGTTCGGCGATGGGTTGGACCCCCTCGACCCCCTGTTGCACCGCGGCATCGCAGCCATCGAGCACCGGCAGCAATCCATCGATGATGCTGCCGGCGGCACGAGCGATCTCGTCACGTTGGGTGCGCGCCGTGCGCTTCTTGTAGTTGTCGAAGTCGGCGGCCAGGCGGGCGTACTGGTCACGCTGTTCGGCCAGTTGACCGGTGAGCTGGTCGCGCTCGGCGACGACCGAGTCGAGCACGGCGCCCACGTCGTCGGGGACGTCGAGATCGGCCGGGCTCCCGCTCGCGCCGTCGCCCGAGGGCGGGGCCTGCTCGTCGGAGGAGGCCTCCTCCGCTCGCAGACGCGTCATCGATCGCTGCGTCGGCGTCGTCGTCCGGCGAGGACGGCGTCGGTTCGGCGCTCACGATTCCTCGTCGACGATCTCGGCGTCGACCACCTCGTCGTCATCGGGAGCCTCGGAGGCGGCCTGCTCCTCCTCACCCGCGGCCTGCGCAGCCTGCTCGTAGAGCTGCTGGCTGAACGCCTGGCTGGCGCTCATCAGGGCGTCGGTGGCGTCCTTGATCTTCTCGATGTCCTCGCCCTCGAGGGCGGTCTTCAGGGCCTCGAGGCTCTCCTCGACGCCGGCCCGGTCCTCGGCTCCCAGCTTGTCGCCGCTGTCCTTCAGCGTCTTCTCGGTCTGGTAGACGAGCGAGTCGGCGTTGTTCCTGACCTCGGCCTGTTCGCGGCGCTGGCGGTCGTCCTCGGCATGGGCCTCGGCATCCTTGACCATCTGGTCGATGAGGTCCTTGTCCAGCGACGACTGGCCGGTGATGGTGATGGACTGCTCCTTGTTGGTGGCGCGATCCTTGGCCGCCACGTTGACGATGCCGTTGGCGTCGATGTCGAAGGTGACCTCGATCTGCGGCACACCCTGGGGGGCGGGCGGCAGCTCCACCAGGTGGAACTTGCCCAGGGTCTTGTTGAACTGGGCCATCTCGCGCTCACCCTGGAGCACGTGGATCTCGACCGACGGCTGACTGTCGGCGGCGGTGGTGAACACCTCGGTCCGGCGGGTGGGGATCGTGGTGTTGCGCTCGATCAGCCGGGTCATGACCCCACCCTTGGTCTCGATGCCGAGGGAGAGCGGCGTGACGTCGAGGAGCAGGACGTCCTTGACATCACCCTTGAGGACGCCGGCCTGCACCGCAGCCCCGACCGCGACGACCTCGTCGGGGTTGACGCTCTTGTTGGGCTCCCTGCCGGTGAACTCGGTCACCAGCTCGGCGACAGCCGGCATCCGGGTGGAGCCGCCGACCAGGATGACGTGGTCGATGTCGCCCTTGGAGAGTCCGGCGTCGGAGATGGCCTGCTCGAAGGGGCCCTTGCATCGATCCAGCAGATCCGACGTGAGGTCCTGGAACTTGGCCCGGCTGAGCTCGTACTCGAGGTGGAGCGGGCCGGAGTCGGTGGCCGTGATGAACGGCAGGCTGATCGAGGTGGTCTGCTTGGAGGACAATTCCTTCTTGGCGTCCTCTGCCGCCTCCTTCAGGCGCTGAACCGCCATGTTGTCGGCGGACAGGTCGACGCCGTGGTCGTTCTTGAAGGACTCGACGAGCCAGTCCATGACGGCCTCGTCCCAGTCGTCGCCACCCAGCTTGGTGTCTCCGTGGGTGGACTTGACCTCGAAGACGCCGTCGCCGATCTCGAGGACGGAGACGTCGAACGTGCCACCCCCGAGGTCGAACACCAGGATGGTCTGATCCTCGCCCTCCTTGTCGAGGCCATAGGCCAGCGCAGCCGCCGTGGGCTCGTTGATGATGCGTAGGACCTCGAGCCCGGCGACCTTGCCGGCCTCCTGGGTGGCGGTGCGCTGGGCATCGTCGAAGTAGGCGGGCACGGTGATGACCGCTTCGGTCACGTCGTCGCCCAGGTAGGCCTCGGCGTCGGCCTTCAGCTTCATCAGGGTGCGGGCCGAGATCTCCTGCGAGTTGTAGCTCTTGCCGTCGATGTCGATGTTCCAGCTGGTCCCCATGTGCCGCTTGACCGAACGGATGGTGCGGTCGGGGTTGGTGATGGCCTGGCGCTTGGCCACCTCGCCGACGAGTACTTCACCGTTCTTGGCGAAGGCGACCACCGAGGGGGTGGTGCGGGATCCCTCGGCGTTGGGAATCACCACGGGGTCGCCCCCTTCGAGGGCGCTGACCACCGAGTTGGTGGTTCCGAGGTCGATGCCGACGGCTTTTGCCATGGGGGTACTTCTCCTGTGGGTTCGGGGGTGCTGAGTGCTGCAGCGGGGTGCGGGGGCCGCCATGTGGGCCCGATCGAGACAGCCTAGCGGCCCCGTAGCACCTCATGGCGAATTCTTGGTTGCCCATAAGTATAAAACCTGAGTCGACTGTTAGCAACTCCGTGGCCCCCTGGAGAGCGGGACGCGTTGGCGCCGCCGGCCCGGGCCGGGCACGATGGCCCCCGGGCAGGTTCGCCCGAATGAGGGAACGGGAGACCCCATGGCCACACTCGTCCTGGTCCGTCACGGCCAGAGCACCTGGAATCTCGCGAACAAGTTCACCGGCTGGCACGACGTCGACCTGACCGAGAAGGGTGAGGCCGAGGCTCGCGCCGCCGGACCCATGCTCACCAAAGCCGGGCTCCTGCCCGACGTCGTGCACACGTCACTGCAGCTGCGCGCCATCCGGACCGCCGACCTCACCCTGGCCGAGATGGGCCGGTCCTGGATCCCGGTTCGCCGCTCGTGGCGGCTCAACGAGCGTCACTACGGCGCCCTCCAGGGCCTCAACAAGGCCGAGACGAAGGAACAGCACGGTCCCGAGCAGCTGCATCTGTGGCGACGCGGCTACACGACGCCCCCACCACCGGTCGACCTCGACTCACCCCACCACCCCGCCAACGACCCCCGCTACGCCGACGTGGCGCCGGAGCTCCTGCCGGCCTCGGAGTGTCTCGCCGACGTGCTCGAGCGCATGCTCCCCTACTGGTTCGACGGCATCGTGCCCGACCTTCGCCTCGGGCGCACCGTCCTCGTCTCCGCCCACGGCAACAGCCTGCGGGCGCTGGTGAAGCACCTCGACCAGATCTCCGACGAGGCGATCCCCGAGCTCAACATCCCCACCGGGCAACCGCTCGTCTACGAGCTGGGCGACGACATGCGTCCGGCCCGGGTCGTGCCCACCCACGAGCGCTACCTCGATCCTGAAGCCGCCGCCGCCGAAGCCGCCAAGGTCGCCGCCCAAGCCGGCTGAGCGGCTCTCGCCGAACCACGGCGCCGACCCTCTCACCTCGACGAAACGAACCCCCGCCCGGTCGCATCGAGAGTTCGACGCAACCGGGCGGGAATCCGGGGGGATCCGCCTCTGGGATTACACGGCGTCGCCGTCACGCTCGCCGGTGCGGATTCGCACCAGGGAATCGAGCGACAACGTCCAGATCTTGCCGTCACCGATGGACCCGGTCCGGGCCGTCTGGGTGATGACGTCGACGACCTTCTCGGCGTCGCCGCTGTCGACGACCAGCTCGATCTTCAACTTCGGTAGGAAGTCGACCTGGTACTCGGCTCCTCGATAGGTCTCGGTGTGGCCTCCCTGGCGGCCGTGACCCCGTACCTCGGTCACGGTCATGCCGCTGAAGCCCACCCCTTCGAGCGCCTCCTTCACGCTCTCCAATCGATGATGTTTGATGATCGCTGTCACGAGATGCACCATTCGAATCTTCTCCTCGTTCTTGTCGTTACGTACTCGTTCGTGATTAGACCTTGACCGGGGCGTCGAGCCCGGTGGGAACCCCACCGCCGGCGACCCCGGCCATCATGTCCGGGCCGTAGCCGGGCGCACCGTGCTCGGCGACATCGAGGCCTTCGATCTCCTCCTCCGGGGAGACCCGCAGCACGCCTGCGGACTTCATCGCCAGGAACAGCAGCCCTGCGGTGAGCGAGACGAAGGCAGCAATGGCCAGACCGCCGAGGAACTGGTCGACGAGCAGTCCAGCGCCACCGCCGTAGAACAAGCCCTCCGACCTCGCTGCCGTTGGTACCGGCGCTGGTGGCGAACAGTCCCGTGGCGAGCAGGCCCCAGAACCCGCAGACGCCGTGCACCGAGAAGGCGCCGACCGGATCGTCGATCTGCATGCGCTCGATGGCGGTCACCGCGAGCACGACGATCGTGCCGGCGACGAGACCGGTGATCACGGCGCCGGTGGCGGTCATGTCACCGATCCCCGAACAGATCGCGACCAGACCGGCCAGCATGCCGTTGCCCGCCATGGAGACGTCGGGCTTGCCCTGCACGACCCAGCTGGTGATCATCGCCGCAAGGGCGCCCGCCGCGGCCGGCAGTGCGGTCAGCACCGCCAGGACCGGGACGGCCAGATCGGCCTGGAGCTGCGAGCCGGGGTTGAACCCGAACCAGCCGATGAAGAGGATGAACACACCGACGATGGCCAGCGGGACGCTGTGGCCCGGAATGGCGCGTGGTTTGCCGTCCTTGCCGAACTTGCCGATACGGGGACCGAGGACGATCGCTCCCATCAGTGCGGCGAAGCCGCCCGCCATGTGCACCAGTCCGGAGCCGGCGAAATCGACGTAGCCGAGCTCGTCGAGCCAGCCACCGCCCCACTTCCAGGACACGACGATCGGGTAGATCAGCGCGGTGATCACCACCGAGTAGACGATGTACCCGCTGGAACTGCGTGCGACCGGCCACGGCGCCGGACACGATCGTTGCCGCCGTGGCAGCGAACGCCGCCTGGAAGAAGAAGTCGACTCCCACGTTGAGCGGGTAGTCCGCTGCGTCGGCCGGAGCCAGGTCCATGAGACCGGGAATGCCGAATCCGGCGAAGCCGAAGATGCTGCCGATCGAGAAGTCGCCCGGATAGGCGATGCCCCAGCCGATCGCGGCGAACACCAGGACGCCGATGGACACGTCCATCAGGTTCTTCATCATGATGTTGGCGGCGTTCTTGGCCCGGGTCAGCCCGGCCTCGACCAGCGCGAAGCCCGGCTGCATCAGGAAGACCAGCACCGCGGCCACGAAGATGAAGATGTTGTCGAGCACCACGGTGTTGGTGGCCGCGGCGTCCTCGGCGAACCGCTCGTAGGTCGGCTGCTCCTGAGCCCCTGCGGGCGAAGCGAGCCAGGCGAGGGCGGCAACCGCAACCGGTGCGGTGAGCAACACCCTGGTCAGTGTGGAACGAGTCCTTGCGGTACTCGAAAGGGACGGTCTCATCATTTCCTCCTTGGATGAACGAGTCGTCGGGTCTTCGATCTGACAGAAGGCGGCACCGTACGAAGTGGGCGTTTCCCGCGGATTCGCTCCGTGTTACGTGCAGATGAACGGTCCGGCCGCCACACTGGGCCTATGGTCGACCTCCCCCGGTTTCACCTGGCGTTTCCCGTCGACGACCTCGACGCGGCCCGCTCGTTCTACGGCGGAACCCTCGGTTGTCCGCAGGGACGTGAGGATGACCGCTGGATCGATTTCGATCTGTACGGCCACCAGATCGTGGCCCACCTCGACGAACGAGCCGCTGCCGGCCCGCGGGCCCACAATCCGGTGGACGGGGACGACGTGCCGGTCCCCCACTTCGGTCTGGTCCTGACCGTGGAGGCATGGGACGACCTGGCCCGACGATTACGGGCCGCGGGCGTCGAGTTCGTGATCGAACCCCGAATCCGCTTCGAGGGACAGGTCGGCGAGCAGCGCACCATGTTCCTGCTCGATCCGGCGGGGAACGCGCTCGAGTTCAAGGCGTTCGCGGACGATGCCCGAGTGTTTGCCATTGACTAATGGCCCCGCGGTAGGTTCGATGCCATGAAGCGCTTCAAGCCTCAGCATCTGGTCATCGCCCTGGGCGTCGCCATCGGACTGTTCACCGCTCTGTCCGGTGTCGTGCCGTTGATCACCGACTGGCACGACGAGAGCCCGGTCCAGCGTGAGGTGTTCGTCAACATCCCCAGCGCGGTGAAGCTGGCCTTCTACACCCTGATCCCGCTCCTGCTGGTCTACGGGGCCGTCATGTTCAGCCTGCGAGTCAAGAACTGGCAGCGCGGCGGGCCCGACAACCGCAAGACGACGAAGGACAACGCCAAGCGACGCTTCGCCGACTTCCGCGCCGGCGTGTACATGCAGACCCTGCTGCGCGATCCGGCCGCCGGGGCGATGCACTCCCTGATCTACTTCAGCTTCCTGATCCTCCTGGCGGTCACCACCGTCCTCGAGATCAACCACCAGGTCCCCGAGAGCGCCAAGTTCCTCAATGGCGACGTCTATCGGGCCTACGCGTTCGTCGGCGACGCCGCCGGCGTCGTGTTCCTCATCGGCATCGGCTGGGCCATCGTGCGCCGCTACATCCAGAAGCCCTACCGCATCCGCATCAAGTCCAAGCCCGAGCACGCCGTCATCCTCGGGGTCTTCGCGGTGCTGGGGATCACCGGGTTTCTCGCCGAGGGTTTCCGCATCGCCGTGGAGGGCCGGCCCGAGTTCGAGCAATGGGCGTTCGTCGGCTGGGCGCTGTCCGACGTGTTCGAGGGTCTCGGCAACCTGTCCGGCTGGCACCAGGTCTGGTGGATCGCTCACGTCGTGAGCTTCATGGCCTTCCTGATCATGATCCCGGTGACGATGATGCGGCACATGTTCACGTCTCCGCTCAACATGTATCTGCGGGACAGGGAGCGGCCCAAGGGTGCGATGAAGCCCATGCCCAACCTGATGGAGACCGAGCTCGAGACCTTCGGCGCCTCCACCATCGAGGACTTCACCTGGAAGCAGCTGCTGGACACCGACGCCTGCACCATGTGCGGGCGCTGCACCAGTGTCTGCCCGGCCCACGCCACCGGCAAGCCGCTCGACCCGAGGGAGATCGTGCTGAAGACCGGCGAGGTCATGGCCGCGACCGGTGATCCGAAGGTGTCGCCGCCCATCGGCGTCGACAAGGAGATCACGATCGATGCCGACTCGATGTTCGAGCGCGTGACCCCCGAGGAGCTGTGGGCCTGCACGACCTGCAAGGCCTGCGACGAGATCTGTCCGGTCAACATCGAGATCCTCGACAAGATCCTGGACATGCGCCGCTATCTGGCGTTGATGGAGTCCAACTTCCCCACCGAGCTGGGCAACGCCTACCGCGGCATGGAGAACTCGGGGAATCCCTGGGGCATGAGCCAGAGCGATCGCCTGGAATGGGCCAAGGACATCGAGGGACTCGAGGTCATCGACGGCAGCGACCCGCTCGAGGCCGAGTACCTCTACTGGGTCGGGTGCGCCGGGTCGTTCGACGACAAGAACAAGAAGGTCACCCAGGCCATGACGGCGCTGCTGCAGCGCGCCGGCGTCAGCTTCGCCGTGCTCGGTCCGGCCGAGATGTGCACGGGCGACTCGGCCCGGCGTTCGGGCAACGAGTACATCTTCCAGATGCTGGCCATGCAGAACATCGAGATGCTCGACGGTATGGGCGTCAAGAAGATCGTCACCCAGTGCCCCCACTGCCTCAACACCCTCGGCAACGAGTACCCCCAGCTGGGTGGCCACTACGAGGTCATCCACCACAGCCAGCTGCTGGAGTGGCTGGTCGACGAGGACAAGCTCGACCTGGAAGGGGCCCGGCTGGACGAGCGCATCGTGTACCACGACTCGTGCTACCTCGGTCGCCACAACGACGTGTACCTCGCACCCCGCAACGTGATCGGTTCGCTCGGCGGCGTCGAGATCGTCGAGGCACCCCGCAACGGCACCATGGGCATGTGCTGCGGCGCCGGCGGCGCCCGCATGTGGATGGAGGAGACCACCGGCAAGCAGGTCAACGTCGAGCGCAGCCAGGAACTGCTGGCAACCGGGGCCTCCCGCATCGCCACCGCCTGCCCGTTCTGCTACATCATGATCGACGACGGGGTGAAGGGTGAGGGCATCGAGGACGACGAGGTGAAGGTCGCCGACATGGCCATCCATCTCGCCGATGCGCTCGCCGCTCGCGACGAGGCCACCGGCGGTGCCGGGGCGGGATTCGTCGACGACGAGAGCCGCGACATCACCCCCACCGAGGTCTGACCCCAGCCGAATCTCGGCCGGGTCGACCGGACCCGATCCGGTCGCCGAGGCCGAGATCCCTTCGGGCGCGGGCTACACCAGCTGCAGGGCCCGCTGCACGGCGTTGCGGTCGACCACCATTGCGCTGGCGGCGGCCACGACCATCGTCGTTGCCGCGAAGCCCAGAGCCACCACGATCAGTCGCACGACGTCGGTCGAGGGCCAACCGCCGAACACCGTCGAGACGACGAACGACCCGGCCAACCACCCGACCAGGCAACCGATGACGGTTGCGATGATCGCGACGGCAGCCGCCTGCCAGCCCGCGACCGTGGCCCGTTGGCCGCGGTCGGCGCCGGCGGTCCACAGCAGCGCCATCTCCCGTTTTCGGCTCACGGCGGCCACGAACATCGTCGACGCCAACCCGACCAGTGCCGTCGCCACCGCGACGCCGGTCACCACCAGGAGCACCGCTTCGAGGTCGTCGAACATGGAGGATCGGCCCTCGATGAGTCGATCGGCCACGACGACGGTGCCGAACCCGACCTCGCCGTCCACCACCTCCTGGACGAGCCGAGCGATCGCACCGCCGGTGTCGGGGGCGCCGGGCTCGTCCGAATCGAACAGGACGAACAGGTCCGCAGACGCCGGCAGGTCCTCGAGGAACACCGACCGATCGACCACGCCCGAGGACACCAGCGGTCCAGCGCGGACCAGCCCGACCACCTCGAGCGCACGCGAGTTCCCGCCGGCCAGGGCGACGAACACGGTGTCACCGACGCCCTTCGCCAGAGACGACGCGACATCGACACTCAGCAGCATCTCGTTGGAGGTCCGCGGGAGCGCTCCCTCGGTGGGCACCAAGCCGACATGGCCGCCCACCTGGTCCAGATCCACGCCGAGCACCCGGCCGCCGTACGCATCGATGCTGGCGCTGACCGATCGTACGGCGCTGGCCGAGTTGACTCCGGGTACGGATGCGACGATCTCGACCACCTCGGGCCCGAACCCGCCGGTGGTGATCACGCCGGAGTCGACGACGTAGTCCGCTCGGGCCAGCTCGCCCACGTCTGCCGCGGCCTCCTGGCGCACTCCGTGCGTGACGACCACGACGGCGACCACCAGACCGAACAGGGCACCGAGCGCCACGACGACCGGCAGCAGGCGGCGACGACTCGCCGAGAGCTCACGCCGCGCGATCCGGGCCGGCACGACGAGTCGCGAGCTGACGACGCCGACCCTGGCACCAGTCCGGCGGTGGGCCTTCGAGGACCCGACCGTCCCCCCGGCCGGGCGGTCGGTCAGGGCGTCGACCGGGGACAGGCGGGTGACATGGCGCGCCAGCGGGATCGACGCCAGGACGGCCGTTCCCAAGGCGATGAGCAGCGCCCACGGGAGGTAGCCGAGGAGGTCGACGGCATCGATCTGGAGCTGAGGAAGGCCGAGCCGTCCGAGCGTGTCACTCAGCAGGGGCAGGAGGGCGAGCGCCACGAAGGGCGCGAGCAGGCCGGCCGCGACGCTGGTCCACAACGCGTCGCCGACCACGGCGGCTCGCAGGTTGGTACGCGACGCCCCCAGCGCCCGCAGGAGCGCGTGATCGCGGCGCCGGGTGGCCACCACCTGGCGCAGCATGGCGTAGAGAGCGACGAGCACGCCCACCAGCACGACCACGGTGACGATCCGCAGCACCGTGCGCACCGGCTTGGCCGCAACCGCTCGTTCCTCCGGGCGACTGGCCTGGTGTTCGGCCAGCGTCACGACCTCGGCCAGACCACCGTTCAGGACCGACGGATCGGTCGGTCCGTCGACGGCGACGAAGAAGGCATCGAACTGTCCGTTCCGACCGAGCACCAGCTGGACGTCCTCCGCCGTGCCGAGCACGGTCCTCCCGAGGGCGGCACCCGAGTCTGCGATGCCGACGACATCGACGGAGCGCAGCTCGCCCGCCCCTCCGACGGTGATGACATTGCCGATCTTCGCGCCCAGTTCTGAAGCGGTCCTGCTGCTGAGGACGACCTGACCCGGCCCCGTCGGTGGGCTGCCCTTGCCGAGGTCGACCTCCAGCCGGTCCGACCAGGTCGCAAACGTGGTGCCCGCCAGCAGGCCGCCCGCGATGGCCGGATCGTCGCCGAATCGGATGACGACCGGCCCGCTGATCCGACCGTCGACCCAGGCGACGGCGGTGTTCCCCTCCAGGCTGTCGACGAGTCCGGCGTCGACACCGGAGCGGACCACCTCCAGCGGCGTCGAGGTGGTGATACGACCCCGGACCACCAGGTCGGCCCCGGTCGCCGTGTCGAGCGAGCCGCTCCCGAGACCCCGCTCGATCGAGCCCAGGGCGACGGTCGTCGCCAGCGCGAACCCGGCGGCGACGGCCAGGGCGATCACGGCGAGGACCCGGGCCGCCCAGCTGTCCGCCATCCCTCGCCGGGTGATGCGGGAGACGACGCGCCACGGGCCGGACCGGCCGACCGAGGGAAGAGGGGCCGATGGACGGGCCGTCCCCTCGTCCCCGGGGTCCGTGCCGCCCACCCAGGCGTCCACGTCCTCGGGGCGCTGCGCCTCGACCACCTCGCCGGGTGCCACCTTCAACATGGCGGCGGCGATGGTGCGCAGAGAACGGTTGGCCGAGTCGCCGAGACCATCGGTCCCACGGGGATGCGGGGTCTCGCTCATGGGCCCCGAACTCTACTGAACCGCCTGGTGGTGCCCATAGCGCACCTTCGGGTCGAACGACCCCTCTCGTAGGTGCAATTACCCCTGCCAGGGGACCCTTCCACTATGTTACCCATGTCACAGGCTGACCAGCGGGAGCGCAAGCAGTGCAGAAGAGACTTTCCATGTTCGCGGGGATCCTCGGGATTCTCATGTTGGTAGCGGTTGCGTGCGCCCCTCCACCACCCACGAATCAGGGGCCCTTCGCCACGTTCGTGCCCAGCGTGTCCTCCGGGCCCGCTGCACTCACCGTGAGCTTCGACGCGTCCTCGTCCGGTGACCCCGACGGCACCATCGTCCAGTACGGCTGGGACTTCGGCGACTTCACCACCGGAGCCGGGCAAGTGGTCAGCCACACGTTCGTGACCGGCGGCCAGTACACCGTCACGCTGACGGTGACCGACAACGAGGGCGCGACCGCCACGTCGACCACCGTCATCTCGGTCTCGGGTGGACCGACGACCTTCCCGACGAACCTCCAGAAGACCGGCGCCGGCTGCTGCGACACCTACGGCGACTTCTCCTGGAACCAGATTCCCGGTGTCACCCAGTACCAGATCGAGCTGGGCGCATACTTTGGGGGCGGCTGCCTCACGACGCACTCCGGCATCATCCAGGCCCCGGCCGGCAGCGGGCGAGTGCAGGCCTTCGGCCTGTGTCTCGGATCGAACTACAACGTGAAGATCCGAGCTCAAGCCAACGGGATCTGGGGACCCTGGTCTCCAACGAAGTCGATCACGCTCTGACCGCCTGATCAGATCCCACCCTTCATCGAGCATTCGGGGAGGATCCGCCGCATCGAGTGTGGCTGGTCCTCCCCGGATTCCGTTTTGGGGTGGCCGCCGGATCAGCGGTAGTTGCGCTCGTACTGCGAGGCCACCGGTCCGCGCTGATCCTGGTACTTCGACTTGAGCTCGTGGTGGCCGTAGGGGCGCTCGGCCGGCCGATCGAGCCGCATGAACGAGATCTGCCCGATCTTCATGCCGGGCCACAACTTGATGGGGAGCGACGCCACGTTGGAGAGCTCCAGCGTGATCTGACCGCGGAAGCCCGGATCGATGAACCCGGCCGTGGCGTGGATGAGCAAGCCGACCCGACCCAGGCTGGACTTGCCCTCCACCCGCCCGACCAGATCGTCGGGCAGACCGACCTGTTCGACGGTGGAGCCGAGCACGAACTCCCCGGGGTGCAGGATGAAGGCGTGCCCCTCGTCCACGGCGACCGGCTCGGTCAGTACCTGGGAGGTCTCCTTGGGATCGATGCACACGGCGGTGTGATTGCGGAAGACCCTGAGCACGGTGTCGAGCCGCACGTCGACGCTGGACGGCTGGATCTGCTCGTCGTCGATGGGATCGAGCGAGAGCGAGCCCTCGTTCAGCATGGCGCGGATGGTCCCGTCGGAGAGCAGCACGGCTCAGCCGCCTGCCCGTGGCGGGATGGACGACGATCGGTTCGACGAAGGCACCGCCCGATCGTAGGCGGGCCGGACGCCGGGAGCGCCAGCGAGCCGTGCCGCCGGTGTCCCCCGGTAGCGTGCTCCATCGATGAAGCACGGCGCGCTCCGGTCGAGACCGACGACGATGGCCCTCGTCGCCCTGATCCTTCTGACGGCAGCGTGCGGCGGATCGGACTCGACCGAGTCCGGCGATCCGGTCGGAGCCGCTCCGGTGGTCTCCGAGGCCGCCTCACCGGGCGATGCCGTCGAGGCCGGCGCGTCCTACCTGGAGGATCGGTACGCGACCATCGATGTCGCCAGCCTCTCGCTGATCGCCTACGTGGGAACCAACTGGGACGATCCGGTGCTGGCCGCGGCAGCGGGCGCTGCGCAGGACCGGCTCGCGACCGGCGAGCTGGACCCCGAAGAAGTCGCGATGGCACGAATGGCGGATCCGACCCGGATCGCGGAGGCGAGTCTGGCCCGCGAGTTCGAGCCCGATTCCACGTCGGCCACGCTGGCCCGGGTGCTGCGCTGCGACGTGGACCCGCTGACCGAGGCCGACCTCGACGCGCTGGACGCCCTGGCCGCCGGTGGCGGCTACGACGCGACGCACGCGGCGTTGGCGGTGATGTGGCTGGACGAGCTGGGATGTCAGGTCGCAGACGCAGCCGAGCGACGTGAACGGTTGGTCGAGGCCATCGCGACGGAGCTCACCGCCGCCGGGGCGATGACCGATCTGGCCGTCGAGCAGAGCGCCGTGCTGCACTACCTGGACGCCGGCGATCGTGTTCCGGACGGCTGGACGGACCAGGTCCTCGCGACCCAGCGGACCGACGGTGGGTGGGGTGAGCGGGTCTCGACCTGGCACATGACACTGCTGGCAGTGTGGACGATCCTGGCCGAGACCGAGACCAGCGAAGGCCTGCCGATGGTCGGGCGGGCCCCATGAGAGCGAAAGCGGCGCTTCGCACCGGATTCGGCGTCGCTCTCGATGCGGCCCGGTCGTCTCGATGGCTGCCGGATCAGCCGGTCACCAGCTCGGCCCGATGGTCGCCGGAACAGGCACGCGCGTGGCGCTCCGGCCAGGGATGGCTGATCGGCTGCAACTTCCTTCCGTCCACGGCGGGCAATCAGTTGGAGATGTTCCAGGCCGAGACCTTCGATCCCGCCACGATCGGGCGCGAGCTGGGGTGGGCGGCCGACCTCGGCTGCAACTCGATCCGGCTGTTCCTCCACGATCTGCTCTGGCGGAACGACGGAGGCTTCCTCGACCGCGTCGACCACGTCCTGGAGCTGGCCGACGGGGTGGGCATCGGGGTGATGCCCGTGCTGTTCGACGGCGTATGGAACCCGGAGCCGCGGCTCGGCGACCAGGGCCGACCGCGACCGGGCGTCCACAACTCGATGTGGGTGCAGTCGCCCGGTGCCGCCCTCATCCCGGACCGATCCCGCTGGCCGGAGCTCCACGAGTACGTCGATGCCGTCCTGGTCCGCTTCGGAGCCGACCCTCGCGTGCAGGTCTGGGATTTGTTCAATGAACCGGACAACCCCAACGGGTTCACCTACCCGGCGACCGAGTTGGCGGACAAGCGGAGCGCCGTGACGCCACTGGTCGATGCGATCTTCGACTGGGCCACCGAGGCCGACCCGGCCCAACCGCTGACGGTCGGGATCTGGACCGGGGTCCACGGTCGACCCGAACGCGTCTCCCGGCTCAACCGGATCAGCCTGGCCCGCTCCGACGTGCTCTCGTTCCACAGCTACCGCCGGCGCGCGACGCTGCGCCGGGCGGTCGTGCACCTCTCCCGATACGGGCGCCCGCTGCTGTGCACCGAATGGCTGGCACGATCCTCCGGTTCCACCGTCGACCTCCTCCAGGACTTCGCTGACCTCGGCGTCGGGGCGTACACCTGGGGTCTGGTCTCGGGACGGTCGCAGACGATCCACCCCTGGACGTCCTGGGTCCGGCCAAGTCGTGGTGAGCCCGACCCCTGGTTCCACGATCTGCTCCGTTCCGATGGGAGCCCCTACGACGCCGACGAGGCGGAGCTCTTCCGCCGCGTCACCGGCGCGTAGCCGTCCCCACCACGACCGCTGCGCCGCCGCTCTCGGGGACCCCGGTATCTGCCCATCATCGGCCGGCGCTGGTCTGCCGATGGACAGACATGGGCATGGTGGAAGCTCCTGATCACGAAGAGTGGCTGATCTTCCGCGGTCTGTCGGTCCGGATGCTGCTCATCGGACCGGCGCTGCTGTTCGCCCTCTTCCTCCCCGCTACCCAGCCCTATCGATGGACCGCGATCGCACTGGCGCTCGGGCTGCTGTTCTGCGTGGGCGGCTTCCTCACGCTCCAGGTCTTCGGACCGACCAGCCTCAGGACCAACCTCTGGCTCTGGGTCCCCAACAACATGCTCGCCAACGCCGCCGTCGCGCTGGCGATCATCGGATCGAACGATCCGACCGGTGCGGTGGGGTTCGCGCTGATCGCCATCATGTTGTTCCAGGCCGGCCAGCCGAGGTTTGTCATCCTCTGCTTCGGGTGGCTGAACGGCACGATCGCCTTCGTCGTGGCCTCGCTGGTGGTCGGGGTCCCAACCGCGAACGTGATCACCCACACCTGGGTCTTCGCCACCGTCTCGGCCATCGCCGTCGCCGTCGTGCGGTTCCTGGTGAACGAGCAACAGCGCCAGCGACGGGTCGCGAGCGGGCTGGCCACGCTGGCCCGTGAGACCGCCGCCGCCCAGACGGTGGAGGAGGGGCTGGAGCGCTGTGCCCCCACGATCCGGGCGCTCACCGGGGCGACCGCCGTACGGATGGTTCCGGTCGACGAGCCGTCCGCCGAGCCGAGCCGCGAGGTGCGTATGGTGGCTGGCCAGGACCGCACCGGATGGGTCGCCCTGTGCCTCGACGACGTTCGATCCGCGACGCTGCTCCCCTCGATCGTCGACGTGCTCAGTCAGCTGTGCCATCGCGATCGGCAACTCCATGAGCTCGAACAGCAGGCCCGCACCGATCCTCTGACCGGGGTCGGCAACCGTCTCGAGCTGCAGGATCTGCTTCGCACCGACGCCGTCGCCGTCGCGCTCACCGCAGTGATGCTCGATCTCGACCACTTCAAGCACTACAACGACCGGTTCGGGCACCTGGCGGGAGATCAGCTGCTGCGGTCGTTCGCCGAGATGGTCGGTCGCGAGCTGCGCCATCCCGACGTGGTCGTGCGATGGGGCGGCGAGGAGTTCTGCCTGCTGGTGCACGGCTCACCCGACCATGCCGAGGTGATCGTGGACCGGCTGCGGTCGGCCTGGGCCGCACACGGGTCGGGGGTGACCTTCTCGGCCGGCATCGCGGCCGCCGGCGCGGACGACACGAACATGCTGGACCGAGCCGATGCCGCGCTCTACGAGGCGAAAGCGGCCGGTCGCAACCGCACCATCCTGGAGGCATAGCTGCGGGCGAATGGCGCCGTACGCGCTATCGTCAGGCTCTCCTGCGGGTGTAGTTCAATGGTAGAACATCAGCTTCCCAAGCTGAGAACGGGGTTTCGATTACCCTCACCCGCTCTTGAGTCCTGGCCCGGGATCGCGGCGATTTCGCCCGCCCGGGCCGGGTCCGTTTTGGCCCTCCATCGCGCGTCCATCGCGCGGTCGGATCGGGCCCTGCTCGAGAAACCGACGGGCTATCCCGGATCCAGCTCGAACAGCTCACCGAGCCGGTCGGCGATTTCACGGTCTCGGTGCTGGGCGGCGTGCTGGTAGCGGAGCGCGGCTCGCGGGGTGCTGTGACCGAGGCGGGCCATGAGCTCCTTGGTCGATGCGCCGGTCCACGCTGCGAGGGTGGCGCCGGCGTGGCGGAGGTCGTGGAGGGTGATGTGCGTCGTGCCCGTGGCCTCCCTGGCGGCGGTCCATGACCGCTGGAGGGTGATGCGACGGCTCGGCTCGCCTCGTTGACCGACGAAGACCCACGCATCTGGTTCTGCCGCCGTGAATCGCTCGAGCTGCTCGCCAAGCGCGATCGAGACGAACTCGGGCACGGCGACGGTGCGGCGGCCGGCGTCAGTCTTCGGCCCGGCGATGATCCGGGTGCCGTCGAACAACTCGATGGCCTGCTGCTCGACCCGCACCGTCGCCTCGACCAGATCGACATGGCGTCGCTGGAGCCCAAGCAGTTCACCCACCCGGAGACCTCCCACCGCGGCCACGAGGACCAGGGCTCGGAAGCGGGGCTCGATCGCTTCGGCCAGCCGCAGCACATCGGCCGGCTCGATCAGCGGCCGTTCGGGCGAGCGCTCCTGGCCTGCGCCCGGGATGCAGCACGGGTTCCGGGCCAGAAACCCGTCGGCGACGGCGGTGTTGAGCATGGCCCGCAACAGCCGGTAGGCCTTGGCCGCCTGGAGGGCGCTCACCTCGTTTGTGACTCGACCGTGCCACGAACGGACGGCCTCGGTGGTGATCCGGTTGATCGGCGTCGCTCCGAACGTCGGAGCGATACGCCGGGTCAGCATGTGGCCATAGAGCTGACGGGTCCTCGGGCGCAGGTCCCGGGTCGGGAGCCACCGTCGCGCGTACTCCGCCAGCGGTATGGCGCCGGCCCTCGGGTCGACGAGGTCGCCCCGGTCTTTGCGTGTCTCCTGCTGGCGAGCCCACCGTTCGGCGTCGCCGCAGCGCCGGAACGTCTTGGTCCGGACCTGGTCACCGATCCGAACTCGAGCGTCATACCGAGCGTCGCCGGCTGCCGTGGATCGTCGGGTGATGGATGCCATCGGACGGCCTCCCCGTGTCGAACGGTCAGGAGGCAGCCGACGGCTGCAAGGTGGATCTCATCGTACGCCTGCCGTCTGACAGCGGCGGGCGATGAAGGCCTCGAGCTCCGCTCGCGGGACTCGCACCGCCCGTCCGATGTGGACCGTCCCGAGCTGCCCGTCGGCGATCAACTCATACAGGGTGGTTCGCCCTACCGCCAGCAGAGCCGCCGCCTCTCGCACCGTCAGCAAGAGCGCTCGACCATCCTCACCTTCCATGCCCAAGGAAAGCGTCCCGAGCCGCTCCAACGCGACAAGCTCCCGCTCCGTCCCCTGAATGCATCACTGCACCACATCGACCCGAAATGGCAGGCACAGACTTGCTGGGTGCGCCCTCGGCGCCCCTAACGACCAGGCCGCCCGCCAGGCCCAACCATCACAACACCAGCAATTCTGTGCCCATCATTCGGCGGTCGAACGGCGCAGTGTCGACAAGATCGATCGGTGACTGATCGACGAACATCGGCGTGGGCGCCGACATGGGTCAGGCTCGGGGCTGTCGTCGAGCTCGTCGGTGGAAAGGGTGAGCTGGCGCCTCGGTCATCTCGCTGACGGCGGGACTCGATAGTGCAGTAGCCGGTGCAGTCGAACGGAAGCTCGGTGCAGTGGTCGGTGCAGGCGACAGGACCGAGCCGATCACTCGCTCAGGGTCGTGTGGGCGGTGACTGAGATTGCCTGGTGGGTGTTGGCAGGGTCGTCGAGTTGATCGACGAGGCACGCAGCCACGTCGGCGCGGTTGATCTTCGTGGTCTTGGCGATGTTGGTTGCGGTGTAGGAGCCCGCGGCAGGGTCATCTTTGAGGACCGCGGCGCGCACGATCGTCCAGTCGAGCGGGCTCTGTTTGACGATCGCCTCTTGGGCGTGGTGGTCGGCGAACACGTTTCGCAGCATCGTGCGAAATAGCAAACGTGACGACCACGGGATCTGCTTCCAGCTGTCGTCGACACCCGCCGCGGAGAGCACGACGAGTCGATCGGCACGGTGTTCGACCATCGCGTCGAGAACGGTTCTGGTGCCCGCGGACAGCGTGGTCTTGTCGCTCAGCCCGGTGCTGCCGAGGCAGACGATCGCCGCGTCGTGTCCGGCGATGGCGCGACTCACCGACTCGCGATCGAAGACATCCCCCTTGTAGGTCTTCAGCGCATCGTCGCTGATGTCGAGACGGTCGACCGAACGGCCAAACGCTGTGATCTGGTGGCCGCTCTCCAACGCCGACGTCACGACGTGTCGACCTGTCTTTCCTGTTGCTCCGAACACGATGACCTTCACAAGGACTCCTCTTCGACTTGCGAGACACAACGTCTCGTTATGTGAGACATCATGCCCCACAAATGAGTAGCGAGGCAACACGTCTCGTAACTTGGGGACGGTGGTCGACCAGGTTGATGCTCGCGTTGCCCGGACACGGGACGCCGTCTTGGGCGCTGGGGCCGTGCTTTTGTTCACCGATGGCTGGGACGCCGTCACCCATCTTCGAGTCGCCGAAGAAGCCGGTGTCGGGCGGGCGACCATCTACCGGCACTGGCCGACGGTCGAAGATCTTCTCGCTGATGTGCTCTTGGATTGCCAGGCACCGCTCGTCGCCGATGAGCCCACCGGTGACCTGCGCCGCGATCTCATCTCGGCCGTGCGCGTCTTCGTCGACCCGCTGCAGTCCAGCAAGCTTGGTGAGGTCCTCGTCGCGGCAATCGACCGCTCACCCAGCGACCCGCGTATTCAAGCGATGCACGACGCGATGACAGCGATCAGCCGTCGCCCGGTCTGGGACGTCGCCAGAGCCGCGATCGAACAAGGGCACCTCGACCCGACACTCACCGAAGGAATCGTCGCCGCCCACACCATCGGGCCGATCCTGTATGCGCGGCTGTTCGACCGGCAGGAGATCTCCGACGACGACATCGAATGCACCATCGACGCATTCCTCGCCGCCTTCACCCCCTGAGCCCGATCAGAACACCGCTCACAGGACCCGGACGAGCCCGTCCTCGTCCGGCAATCTCGATTGCAGCGGATCGCGACCAGATCTTCCCTCCGGCGAACGCTCAGCCGGTTTCCGCAACGCCAAGACCGAGGTCGAGCGCTGCGGCAGCGAGCTCGTGGTCCCCGGTGATGAGGACGAGATCGTCATCGGCAACCGACCGTGCGGCCGCGAGGTGCACTGCGTCGTACCCGCGAAGGGCGTGGTCCTGAGCGAGCCGACCTGCCACTCGCACGAGGTGATCGGTCACCTCGACGTAGTCGACGGAGTCGAGGAGCGCGTCGAGCTCGGCGATCGCCCTGTCCAGCTGGCGGCTGTCCACACGCCCCATACGCTCGGCTCGAGCGAGCGCGGCTCGGGCCTCGGCGTAGAGAAGGCGCACGCCGACCACCCGGGCTGCTTCGTTCCACACGCGCTCGCAATCGACCGAGGCGGGCTCGTCGATGATGAGCGGGATGATCGCCGAGGTGTCGAAGTAGGCGATCATTGCCGCTGCTCGGCCACCAGATCGCTCACGGTCCCTTTCGCCTTGATGCGTTTGCCCGAGCGCTTGGGCTTCGGCCCCTGAGCCGGAGTGACCAAGCCCTCGGCGATGAGGCGATCGAGCGGGCGGGGTCGCTCGAGGGGGACGAGTCGGGCCACGGCCTTGCCGTGATCGGTGACGGTCACCTCCTCACCCTCCCGAACCACAGTCAGATACCGGCTGAGGTGATCGCGCAGTTCTCGAATACCTACATCCATGATCCCATTGTGGCGCTTTTCGTCCTCCATATCTAGCCATATCTTCAACCGCCATCGCGCGCCCATCGCGCGACCGCTTGGATCCGCCATGGTTCGCCCCGGTCCGAAACCGCATGAAACTCCCAAATTCGGTCCGCTGCCGTCCGCCGAAACCCGTCGGGTGAGCTTCCCAAGCTGAGAACGGGGTTTCGATTACCCTCACCCGCTCCACGCAAACCGTTGATACAGAGCCGATCTGAGGCTCGCACCCTGGATCGCCGCTTGGCCTCGTGCCGACAGCGTGCCGAGAACATCGGGCAACCGTAGGCACGCATGGGCAGCACCAGGCCGTTCGGCAACATCCGCAAGCTCAAGAGCGGGCGGTATCAGGCGCGCTACTGGCACCTCGGGAAGCAGGTCCCGGCCGACACGACGTTCGCCACCAAAGCCGACGCTCGGGCGTGGCTGGCCACAATGGAGACCGACCTCCTGGGTGGGCGACACGTCAATCCGTCGAGCGGCCGGGAGCGGTTCGGCGACTTCGCCGCACGCTGGCTGGAGGCTCGCGATCTGCGCCCTCGGACCAGGGACACCTACGCATCGCAGCTGGCCCACATCCTGGCCGAGTTCGAGTCGGTCGAGCTGCGGAAGATCACGCCGTCGGTGGTGCGAGCCTGGCACGGTCGGCTCGCCAAGTCCGACCTCCACGCCAACACCGTCGCCAAGGTCTACCGACTGTTCCGGACGATGATGGACACTGCCGTCGACGACGGGCTCATCCGAATGAACCCGGTCCACATCAAGGGCGCCGCGGTCGAACGAGCCGTCGAGCGCCCGCCACTCGACTGGGACGATGTCGAGCGCATCGGCGAGGCCATCCATCCCAGGTTCAGCGCTCCTTCGTCCGGGGCCAGGGCCCGACGCTCGGCCCGCCGAAATCGGCGGCCGCGCATCGCACCGTCAGCATCCCGGCCAGCGCGTCCCAGGTCCTCGCCGGCCACATCGAGGCGTTCGTCGGGGACGACCCGGACACCTTCGTCTTCACCTCGGTCAAGGGCAGCCCGCTCCTCAATCGCTACTTTGCTCCGTACTGGAAGCGGGCCCTGCGAGACGTCGACCTCGATGAGTCGACGCGCCTCCACGACCTGCGCCACCTCGCCGGGACGTCAGCGGCGACGGCCGGCGCCTCGCTTCGCGAGATCATGGCGAGGATGGGCCACGCCTCCTCCGACGCAGCGCTGGCAGCCGATTCGGCGTCTGTTCGGTCTCCGGGCGGACGGCGCCTCGATAGCAGAACGATCGTCGTGCGGAGCATCGAGTACGTCGAAACGACGCGAAGACACCAGCCGACCGTGGGCGAGTTGTGCCGCGCCGCGGCAACGTCGGAGAGCCGCCTTCGGCAAGCGTTCGTCGATGTGCTCATGATGCCGCCCACGAAGTACCTCCAATACCGACTACTCAGCCGGCTCCGCGCCAAGCTGCTGCTCGCAGATCCGACCGAGAGCTCCGTCACCCGCATTGCAGGTTCGCTCGGCATCACGGAGTTCGGCCGAGCCTCCGGACGCTACAAGGACGGGTTCGGCGAACTCCCGAGGATGACCTTGGGTCGGCGGGTTCCACCGCGTTGACGGTGGTGCCTCGCCTCGCTCAGATTCGCCGTCGTTCGCTCAGCAATCGTGTCCGGTATCACTTTGATACCATCGAGCCATGGCCATGACACTCCGCCTGACGGACGCCGAGCAGGACGCCCTCCGACAGCTGGCCGCCGCCGAGGGCATCTCGATGCAGGAAGCCGCCCGTCGTGCCGTGCGCGACTACGTCGCCCGAAGCCACCACCAGGCTCGGGTCGCCGAAGCGGCCGACCGCGTCATCGACGCGCACGCAGACGCCCTCGACCGCCTCGGGGATTGAACAAGCCGGTCGAGTACGTCGACCTCGACGACCTCATCGAGCTGGCCACCAGACTGCTCGGCGACCCGCCACCCGTTCGGGACATCGGCCTCCTCGGCTCAGCGGTGGCCCGCCCGCAGACCACCGTGTTCGGCGACGACGCCTACCCCGACCTCTGGTCCAAGGCCGCCGCGCTCCTGCAGTCGATCGTCAACGACCACGCCCTGATCGACGGCAACAAGCGCCTCGGCTGGCTCGCCACCGCCGTCTTCCTGGACATCAACGGCAGTCCGATCACCACCGCCCCCAACGACGACGTCTACCAGCTCGTCATCGACGTCGCCTCTGGCGGTCCACCTGTCGACGAGATCGCTCGGCGCCTCCAACGCCTCGGCCGGTCCGAGACCGGCTGAGTGTCCGCCGAACCACCGGAGTCGTTCTCGATATCGTTCGTCGATGGACGAACAACAGGTCATCGCGCATCACCGGGCGGCAGGGCGGTGGTTCGACGCTGCCGGGATGCAGAGCTTCGTTCGGGAGGATGGTGAGGGATCGGCCGTGGTGTGCATGCATGGCGTGCCGTCGTCCAGCTTCCTCTATCGCAAGATGCTCCCTGCACTCGCCGCTCGCGGCCTGCGCGGCGTGGCGTTCGACCTCCCCGGTCTCGGACTGGCCGACCGACCGGAGGCCTTCGACTACTCGTGGACGGGGCTCGGGGCGTTCGCCGTGGAAGCCGTCAAAGCCCTCGGGTTGGATCGATTCCACCTCGTCGTCCACGACATCGGAGGACCGGTTGGATTCGAGTTGGCGGCGGTGATGCCCGAACGTATCCAGTCGATGACGGTGCTGAACACACTCGTCGACGTTGCGAGCTTCGAGAAGCCGTGGTCGATGCGTCCGTTCGAGTCGCCGACTCTGGGGTCGCTGTACCTCAAGAGCATGACGCGGCCGGCCTTCCGGCAGCTGATGCGCATGCAGGGGATCGCCGACATGGCGGCGATCCCCAAGGCGGAGCTCGACGCCTACGTGGGGCTGTTGAAGCGTGACGACGGAGGAAGCGCCTTTCTGCGGATCATGCAGAACTTCGAGACGACGCCGGAGAAGCAGGCGCTCTATCGATCGACACTTGCGAACGTCCCCTATCCCGTCCAGGTCGTGTGGGGCGATCGGGATTCGGCGCTGAAGATCGACACGTACGGCGAGGCGGCGCGGCGGGCCGCCGGTGCCGAGACGGTCCATCGCCTGCCGGCCAAACACTTCCTCCAGGAGGACCAGCCCGATGCGGTCGCCGATCTGATCGCTGCATTCGTCCCGTCCTGAGCCGATCGCCTGGGAGCTGCACCATGATCGAACCTCCCGAGAACCCCATCCGGCTCGACGACGTCGAGGAGCTCGTGCCCGGCCCTCCTCTCGGCCCGGTTGCACCCGTCGGGCGAGGATCATTCACGTCGGCCTTCGACGTCGACCACGCCGTGTTCACCGCAGCGGCGGCAGCGAACGCCACCTTCGGGGTGGGCACACTCGACCGCCGACGCGTCGTGGCACTGTGCGCAGGACACGCGCTCGTCGACGGGGAGCGGGTTCCGACCTGGGCCGACCTGTCGGGGTACTACGAGACCTCGGACGGTGGCCACATCCAGTTCCACTGCAACTTCCCGCACCATGCCGCCGGGATCGTCGCCGAACTGGGATGCGAGCCGGTGCGCGAGTCCGTGCAGGCCGCGGTGCTCCGACGCGACCCCCATGAACTGGAGTCGGGACTGGTCGCGAACGGGATGATCGCCGCTCGACTGCGGTCGCTCGACGAGTGGAGCGCCCATCCCCATGCGATCGCAACGTCGACGCTCCCGCTGATCTCGGTCGAGCGGATCGGCGATGCTCCCGCCCGCGATCCCGACCGGGCCCGACGGGTGCTCGACTGTTCGCGCGTGCTTGCCGGTCCGGTCGCGGGGCTGATCTTTGCCGCCCACGGTGCGGACGTGCTGCGGGTCGGGTCCAGGCACCTGCCGTCGGTGGAGGTGGGCGTGCTGACGACCGGTTCGGGGAAGCGCAACGCGTTCGTCGAGCTCGACTCACCCGATGGAGCCGCCACCATGCGTGGCCTCCTCGACCGGGCCGACGTCTGGATCGACGCGTACCGTCCCGGGGCATTCGAGGGGCGCGGGTACTCGCTCGACACGGTCGCTCCCGGGAGCGTCACCGTGCAGGTGTCCGCGTTCGACTGGGTCGGTCCCTGGGCCGGACGACGTGGGTTCGACTCGATCGTGCAATCGACGACGGGCATCGTCCGCGCCGGCGCCGACGCCGCCGGGACGTCACGGCCCACACCGCTACCGGTGCAGGCGCTCGACTACGGCACCGGCCTGCTGGCCGCCTTCGCCGGAGAACGGCTCGTGCAACACCAGGCCGAGACCGGAGGGACGTGGCTGGCGCGCCTGTCGCTGCTCCGCACCCGAAATTGGCTCATTGCACGGAGAGGTCCCCAGCCCTTCCAGCCCGCCGCGCCCGAGGTCGATCCAGATGCGATGCAGACGATCACCACCCCCGCAGGCGAGGTGACGACCGCACGACCGATTGCCGGGGCGTGGCCGCACGGACCGCTGCCGCTCGGCTCATCGGCGCCCGGGTGGCTCGACCGATAGACCGTCGCTTCCACGGTCCCGCGAAACGCCCCGCGGCGGCGCGAGGCCTGCGAAACGTCGGACCGGGATGGCAACGACCACGGCCCGGCGACCCGTAGGGTCTCGGCGTGTCGGCGATCGGTTCCCTGAACGAGAAGCCGCTCCATGCCGCGCTCAAGGAGTGGTACCGCCAGGACGGCGATCAGGTCGAGGCCCCGGTCGACGGGTTCGTCGCCGACCTGCTCCGGGACGGCCAACTCATCGAGATCCAGACCCGAGGGTTCTCGTCGATGCGCCGGAAGTTCGACCGACTGCTCGACACCCACCGGATCCGGCTCGTACACCCCGTCGCAGCCGAGAAATGGATCGTGAAGCTCGACGCGACCGGTGAGGTCGTCTCCCGGCGCCGTTCGCCCAAACGTGGCATCGCCGCCGACGTCTGTGAAGAGCTCGTGTCCTTCCCGTCTCTCCTGAGCCATCCTCACTTCGCGTTGGAGATCGCGCTCGTCGAGGAAGAGGAGATCCGGCGACCCGACGCACGCAAGGGCTGGCGGCGAGGGGGGTTCGTCATCGAGGAGCGCCGCCTGGTGACGGTGCAGGAGACGATCGAGCTCACCGCACCCGACGACCTCCTGAGGTTGCTGCCCAACGGTCTGCCCGACCCGTTCACCACCGCCCACCTGGCCGACGGGCTCGGGCGCTCCCGCCACCTGGCCCAGGAGGTGGCCTACTGCCTGCGCGTCTCAGGTGCGGTCGAGACGCTCGGTCGGGATAGGCGCGGTTATCTGTACCAACTTCCCTAAGCCCTGCGACCGACGCGTGGTCGTCCGGTTCGGCCGATCCGTATCGTCGGCCCCATGGCAGAACGCATCATCATCATCGGTGGGGACGCAGCGGGCATGGCCGCGGTCTCCCAGATCCGCAAAGGGGCGCCGGACGCCGAGATCATCGCCCTCGAGAAGGGCGACCGGACGAGCTACGCCGCGTGTGGCATCCCGTTCCTGGTCGGCGGTGAAGTCGAGGGGGGAATCGAGCAGCTGGTCGCTCGTTCCCCCGAGCAGCACCGAGCCAAGGGCCTCGACCTGCGCACCCGCCACGAGGCGACGGCGATCGACACCGCGGCGCGCACCGTCGAGGTCCACGATCTCGACGCCGACGAACGCTTCACCCTCGAGTTCGACCAGCTCCTGATCGGGACGGGCGGCACGCCCATCCGACCTCCGTTTCCCGGCATCGACCTGCCCTTCGTACACGGCGTCCACGGACTGGACACCGCAGCCCAGCTGCTCGCCGCGATCGAGGACGACGCGACCCAGAACGTCGTCGTCGTGGGCGCCGGCTACATCGGGCTCGAGATGGCCGAGGCCTTCCTCCATCGCGGTCGGACGCCCGTGGTCGTCGAGATGGCACCCCACCCGCTGACGCTGCTCGACCCGGAGATGAGTGCGCTCGTCGGCGACGCGATGATGGAGCGCGGCATCGATCTGCGCACCGACACCGCCGTCGAGGGCTTCGAGCCCGGCCTCGTCCACACCTCCAACGGGTCCATCCCCGCCGACCTCGTCGTTCTCGGCATCGGCCTCGGCCCGAACTCACGACTGGGGGCCGAGGCCGGCCTGGAGCTCGGCGCGCGCGACGCCATCGTCGTCGACGAGCGGATGCAGACCTCGGTCGACGGCATCTGGGCCGCGGGCGACTGCGTCCAGAGCACGCACCTCGTCACCGGCCAGAAGGTCCATATCGCGCTGGGCACCTACGCCAACAAACAGGCCCGCATCGCCGGCATCAACATCGGCGGCGGCGACGTGCGCATGCCGGGCGTGCTCGGCACCGCGATCACCAAGTCCTGCGACACCGAGATCGCCCTCACCGGGGCGAGCACGGCGCAGGCGACGGCGGCCGGGTTCGACGTCCTGACCCACTCGATCAAGTCCCCGACGCGGGCGCACTACTACCCGGGCGTGTCCGACATGACCGTTCGATTCGTGATCGACCGACCGACCGGCCGGCTGCTCGGTGCACAAATCGTGGGTGGTCCCGACTCGGCCAAGCGCATCGACACCTGTGCCGTGGCCATCACGGCGGGCATGACCATCGACGAGATCCTCGAGTTGGATCTCGCCTACGCCCCGCCGTTCTCGCCGGTCTGGGATCCGGTGGCCGTCGCCGCTCGAGAAGCACTGAAGCGCCGCTGACGTACGGATTGTCGCTGATGGCCGGGGACAAATTACCGTCGACCATATGACGAAGCGTGAGCCCATCCAGAGCGTGATGACTTCGGAACCCACGTACGTCCAGCGCTCGCAGCCGATTTCTCAGGTCTACGACCTGCTCGATGGGGCCCCGTTCCACCACGTACCGGTCCTCGACGGCGACCGACCGGTCGGCATGGTCTCCGCGTCGGACATCCTCCGCCTCGTCTACGACATCGACGGGTCCGATGACCGGATGTTGCGGACCATGCTGGACCATCAGTTCAACATCGACGACGCCATGACCGAGGAGCTCCGCACCCTGGCGTCCACGGCGAGCGTCTACGACGCCGCGTCGATGCTCTCCGACGGCTCGCTCCACTCGGTACTCGTCGTGGACGACGACGGCAAGCTCGCCGGCATCGTCACCTCGACCGATCTGGTCCGCTACCTGCGCGACAACTGCACGCCCTGAGTCACGCTCGGTTCTGCATCCGACGATGACGTGATCAGGTCGTCGGCGCGCCTCCGTTGAGCTGCAGCGTTTGTCCGGTCATCCAACCGGACTCGTCCGACGCCAGGTAGACGCACAACGCGCCGGCGTCCGCCGGTCGGCCGAGCCGCCCGACGGGGAGGGACCGGGCCGCCGCGGTGAGCCCCGGGTCGCCCGACCCGACCGTGTCCATCATCCCCAGGGCGACCGTGTTGACGGTGATGCCCTGTCGCGCTTCCTCCTGCGCCAGGTTGCGCGCGAAGGCGATCGCACCTCCCTTGCTGGCGCCGTAGACCGAGGTGCCGAAGCGCGACCCGATGGTCGCCGCTCCCGACGAAATGGTCACGATCCGACCCCAGCCCGCGCCACGCATCCCGTCCAGCACGGCGTGACAGCAGTGCATGACGCCCCTGGTGTTCACGTCGAAGTATGCCGCCCAGTCCTGCGGGGTCGTCTCGCGAAAGGGCTGCAGGGTCATGCCGGGCGGGATGCCGGCGTTGTTCACCAGCACGTCGACCGTGCCGAGCGAGTCGGCCACCGAACCCACCCCCTGCTGCACCGCCTCGTGGTCCCCGACGTCGAACGCAGCGACGACGGCGGTGGCACCGCCGGCCCGGAGCTGCGCCACGGCGTCGGCCGCTCGATCCGCGTCGAGGTCGTTCACCGCCACGGCGGCACCCTGGTCTCCCAGTGCCGAGGCGATCCCGCGTCCGACCCCCTGGCCGGCCCCCGTGACCAGGGCGACACGCCCACTCAGATCGAACATCGAGGTCTCCCGTCTCCCCGCGGCACCGGCTCGTCCCGCGGGGCTCAGCGTAGAAGCCGCGTGCGGGCGGGTTCGGAGCTTGGCAGGATCTCCGTATGACCGATCGTCTCGCCGGCCGGACCGCCATCGTGGTGGGCGCCGGGCAGACCCCCGGCGCCACGATCGGGAACGGACGGGCGACCGCCGTCCGGTTCGGACAGGAGGGCGCCCGCGTCGTCTGCGCCGACCACCGAATCGACTCGGCCGAGGAGACGGCCGACACCATCAGACGGGCCGGTGGCCATGCGCTCGCCCTCGCAACCGACGTCACCGACGAGCACTCGGTGGCCGACCTGATCGATGTGTCGCTGCGCCGCCTGGATCGCATCGACATCCTCCACAACAACGTCGGTATCGGTGCCGGCGACGCCGGCGCGACCTCGATCACCGCTGAGGCATGGGACCGGATCATGGACGTCAACCTGAAAGGGGTCGTGTTCGCGTGCAAGCACGCGTTACCGTCGATGCGAGCGGCCGGCTCCGGGGTGATCCTCAACGTCTCGTCGATCGCGGCGGTGTGTTCGGTCGACATCGTCGCCTACAAGTCGTCGAAGGCGGCGATCAACGCCTACACCCAGGCGCTGGCGATCGGCAACGCTTCCCACGGCATCCGGGCCAACAGCATCATGCCGGGGCTCATCAACACGCCGATGGCCATCGAGACCTACGTCGACGCCGGCTTCGACCGAGCGGACCTCCTCGCAGCGCGCGACCGCATGGTGCCACTCCGCGGCGGTCAGGGCGACGCGTCCGATGTGGCGAACGCTGCACTGTTCCTGGCCTCGGACGAGGCGCGCTTCATCACCGGCGTGTCGCTCGCCGTGGACGGGGGCCAGTCCGCCCGCGTCGGCTGACCGACGACGTCAGTCGGACGCCCGAACGAGCTTCACCAGGGGAATCGTGCGATCGGTTCCGGCCTGGTAGTCGGCATAGAAGGGCCGATCCGCAACCAGCGCCTCCCACACCTCGGCCCGGTCCTCACCCTCCACCACTTCGGCGCGAGCGTCGTACCGATCGGCCCGATTCACCACGGCCACCGTCGGATTGGCCGTGCGATCCCGCAGATTGTGGAACCAGGCGGGATGACGCTGCGCCCCGGCGTACGAGGCGACGACGATCGGGACCCCGTCCGGGCCGAACCAGATCGGGAGGCACACCGTGTGCGGCTCACCCGAGCGGCGGCCGACCGTGGTGAGCAACACATGCTCCATCCCGGCCTGCGTGGCGCCGATGCGCCCCTGCGTCACGCGATACAGCCCGACCGTGGCCTTCGTGATCCAGGGAATCAACCGACGCGGCGGGGTCGGGAACCGCTGCGTGCCCTGGTTTCCCATCCGTCGGAGGCTATCGGGACGCCACCCTCGATTCCTTGGTCGCCACCGGCGGGAACAGGCTCGTCCGGCCGGCACCCTCGTGCGCCAGGAGCCATCGCTTGCGATCCAGTCCACCCCCATAGCCCCCCAACGAGCCGTCGCTTCGGACCACCCGATGGCACGGCACGATCACGACCATCGGGTTGGCGCCGTTGGCCGAGCCCACGGCGCGCACCGCTCCGGGGGCACCGATCGTCGCCGCGATCTCCCCGTAGGATGTCGTCTCGCCGACCGGAATCCCTCGCAGCGCCCGCCAGACGGACTGCTGGAACTCCGTTCCGATGGCGTCCAGCTCCAGCTCGTCGATCGCAGCGACATCGCCGGCGAAGTAGCGGTCCAGGATCGAAACCGCTCCCGCAGGGTCCGGGTCGTCGATCCGCTCCATCGGCCCCACGTGACGTTCGAGGCGGCCCACGACCCCGTCCGCATCGGCGGCGAAGGCGACCAAACAGGTCCGCCCGGCCCGGGCGCCCACCATCAGCGGCCCCACCGGACTGTCCATTGTCGCCACCTCGAGTTGCTGCATGCCGACCGCTCCTTCGTTCACTCGTCCACGACGCGACCACCGCCATCCTGACCGATCGGGTCGCCGACCGCTGGCCGGATCCGGACCGGTCGCACGGCCTGTCCGGATCTGACCAGCGCGGCGGATCGAACCGGGGTACAACTCGGGTATGGAACAGCGAACCGGCGGATTTCACGCCGTCGTCACCACGGGGATCTACTGCCGCGACGGCTGCCCCGCCTCTCCCCTCGCCCGCAACGTCCGGGACTACACGTTCCCCGCCGCCGCCGAGGCGGACGGCTACCGACCCTGTCGTCGGTGTCGACCGGAGCACGCCCCACAGCCCACGGGCGCCGACGCCCCCGACCTGGTGTGCCGCGCCCTCCGCATGATCGCGGCAGGAGCGCTGGACACGGCCCCGACCGACGACATGGCCCGAGCGCTCGGGGTCAGTGACCGGCACCTCCGGAGGCTCTTCCATCACCATGTGGGGGCCAGCCCCGACCAGGTCGCCCGGTCGCGCCGCGCCCACCTGGCCAAACGACTCCTCGACGAGACGGATCTGCCGGTGAGTGACCTTGCCTTCGCCGCCGGCTTCACCAGCGTCCGCCAGATGAACAGGGTGGTCCAGTCGGTCTTCCACCGCACCCCGACCGAACTGCGCCGACGGTCTCCGGCCCGATCGGACCGCGGGGAGGACGGCGCGCTGGAGCTTCGACTCGCCGGCCGCCGGCCCATGGCCTTCGGCCCCCTCTTCGGGTTCTTCGCGGCACGGGCGCTCCCCGGAGTGGAGAACGTCTCCGCCTCGTCCTACCAGCGCACGGTCACCACCCACGGGGCTCCGGGAATCGTGCAGCTCGAGGCGGTTCTCGACTCCGCCGACCTACGCATGCGCGTGCTCCTGCCCAGCTACCGCTCCCTCAACCACCTGGTGGAAACCGCTCGACGGGTCTTCGATCTCGACGCTCCGATCGACGCCATCGACCGTCACCTCGGCTCGGATCCCCTCCTCACCGCGTCGGTCCGGAGGGATCCGGGAATCCGGGTGCCCGGTGCATGGGATCCGTTCGAGATCGCAGTACGAGCCATCCTCGGCCAACAGATCACGGTCGCTGCCGCCACCACCCTGGCCGCCCGGCTGGTCGCGGCCCACGGCGCAGCCGTGACCGCCCCCGACGGCGAGATCCATCGGGTCTGGCCCTCACCCCAGACTCTGGCTGTGGCCGATCCCGAGTCGTTCGGCATTCCTCTCGCGCGTGCCCGCTCGATCCTGGAACTCAGCCGTGCCGTCGCCGACGAGGAGTTGCTGATCGACGATCGACGGCCGGCCGAAGAGATCGTCCAGCGACTGCTCGCCGTGCCGGGCGTCGGACCCTGGACGGCTTCGTACATCGCGATGCGCACGCTCGGTGATCGGGACGTGTATCCCACCGGCGACGTGGCACTCCGAGCCGCGCTGGAGCGCTCGGGTCGTCGACCCAGCTCGGCCGAGGTCGATGCCACCTTCGATGCGTGGCGACCCTGGCGCTCCTACGCGGCCGTCCGACTCTGGCACAGCCGATCGGCCGCTTGAGTTGGCCCTACACTCTGCTCACCACGGGGAGAGGAGATCGGTCGTGCCAACACTCGACGTGCCGGACGGGGAAGGCGACGAGCTCGTCCGGGTCTGGTCCATCAATCCCGCCATGGGCCACGCCGCGGCGAAGTTCTCGGCCATGGTCTACGAGCGGAGCGAGCTTCCGGTGAACGAGCGGGAGATGGCCCGCATGCGCATCGCCCAGATCAACGATTGCCCGGTCTGACTGGACACCCGTGCCGCATCGTTGATGCAGCTCCCCGAAAGCGAAGAGCACTACCGCCACGTCCACGAGTGGCGCGACCGCGACGACTTCACCGTCCGAGAGAAGCTGGCCATCGAGTTCGCCGAACGTTTCGCCCTCGAACACCATCGCATCGACGACGACCTCTTCGCCCGCCTGAAGGCCGAGTTCTCCGAAGCCGAGATCCTCGACCTCATGGTGTGCGTCGCCAGCTTCCTCGGTCTCGGCCGGCTCACCAGGGTCCTCGACGTGCTTCCCGATGACCCCCTGGTGATCTGACCTCGGCCTCAACCCCCGTCGAGCTCGCCCAGATAGCTGGAAGCCAGCAGTCGATCATCGCCCGCCAGCTCCGCGGCGGGGCCACTGGCCACCAACTCGCCGTGATTGAGCACGTACGCACGGTCGGCGTGCCGGAGGGCGGCCTGCACCTGTTGCTCGACGATCAGGACCGCGGTCCCGTGCTCGCGCGCCACCCGGTGGAGCACCGGCAACAAACGGTCGACGATGACCGGGGCCAGCCCGAGCGACAGCTCGTCCACCATGAGGAGCAGCGGCTCCTGCACGAGGGCCCGCCCGATGGCGAGCATCTGCTGCTCGCCGCCCGAGAGGAGTCCGGCCTGCCGGTTCATCAACCGACCGAGCGCGGGGAACAACTCGACGATCGGATCGAGATCGGTCTTGCGACCCCGCCCGCCGACGGTGAGGTTCTCCCGAGTGGTGAGACCGACGAAGATGCCCCGCTCCTCGGGAACATGGGCCAGGCCGAGGCGAGCCACGGTACTGGGCCGCTTCCCCACGATCGACGAACCGAGGAACTCGACCTCGCCGCCCAGTGGATCGAGCAACTGGGACACCGTGAGCAACGTGGTGGTCTTGCCGGCACCGCTCGGACCGAGAAGCGCCACGACCTCGCCTGCGGCCACCTCGAGCGACAGGTCGCGCACGACGGCCACCCGCTCGTATCCGGCGCGCAGATCGCGGACCTCCAGCACCGGACTCACGGTGACTCGACCTCGGCATCGGCGCCCAGGTAGGCGCTGATGACCTGGGGGTCGTGTCGCACCTCGGCCGGGGTACCGCTGGCGAGCAGCCCACCGGACTCGAGGACGTACACCCGGCCACAGGTCGACAACACCAGCCCCATGTCGTGGTCGATGAGCAGGATCGACCGACCGGACTCGGCCACGAGCCGCTCCAGCAGTCGGCCGAACCGCCGGCTCTCGTCCGAGTCGAGGCCCGCAGCCGGTTCGTCCAACAGGATGACGTCGGGGTCGGCCGCCAGCGCCCGGGCAACGCCCACCAGCTTGCGTCGGCCCAGGGAGAGCTCGGGCGGTCGCCGGTGTGCGTCGTCGACCAGGTCGAGGACCTCGAGCGCACGCTGGACCGAAGTCGGCAGTGTCCGGCTCCCGACCCCGATCGCGTCGCGCATCAGCGTGGTGAGGTCCTGACGCTCGCTGGCCACCTGGCAGTTCTCGGCCACCGTCAGATCGTCGAACAACTCGAGTGACTGCCAGGTGCGGGCCAGTCCGGCCCGAGCCCACGCGTGAGGGCTCTCGCGGGACAGATCGCGGCCGTTCAACAGGACGCTCCCCCCGTGGGGAACGAATCCGCACATGGCGTTGACCGCCGTGGTCTTCCCGGCGCCGTTCGGCCCGATCAATCCGACGAGCTCACCACGGCGCAACTGGATCGAGACGTCGGCCACCGCGGTCACCCCGCCGAAGCGAACGTTCAGGCCACGCGTCTCCAACACGGGGTGGTGCGTCGGCTCGGTCTCCGGCATCACCGCACCGTAGCGGGACCGCTCATCCTGAAGCACCGCTCTTGCGGTGCCCGCTATGCCAGCAGGCTGGCCAGCGCCCATGCCGCGGCGATCCCGCCCACGACCGCCATGGTCACGCTCCGAGCGAACGGTGGGCGTTCGAGATCGTTTTCCTCGCGGTGCTCCGGTGGTCGGATCAGCGCCAGCACATTGCCGACGAGCAGCGCACCCCCCAGGGCGAGGAGCAGCCAGGGGAGGAGATCGTCACCGAGCAGGAACACAGCAGCCTCCCGGCCTCGTCGAGGAATCGCTCACGGCGATGACATCCTCGCGTCTCGCACGACGCGAGCGCACCATTCGCACAACATCCGAAATTCCTTCTCAAGCTTCTGGCCGGAACGCCGATGAATGTAGGGCCGGTGAACTTCGCCCTCACCGGTGAAATGGGGATTCGGGGTGGAGGTCGCACTCCCTCCAATCGCATCGCCACCAACACAGCAATGTGTTGGCGCCTTCGTGGCCTCTACTCCACCCCCCCCCCTCTCCCCCGAGAACGAAACCGGCGGCCCCCAGGGGCCGCCGCTTTCGCGTCCGGACCGCAGACGGATTGGGCGGCCCCCAGGCATCACTGGGGGAAGGACCCGATGGGGGTGGCCGGACGATCGGGCGATCATCGGGTCATGGCCCTCTCCACCAGCTCACTCGACCACCTCGTCCGTGCCACCCCGGCGGATCGGGACCGCGTCGTCGACGCGATGCGAGCCTGCTCCATCCTCGTCGTCGTCATCTGGCACTGGTCGATGTCGGTCCTCCAGTGGAGCGACGACGGCGCATTGCGCATGCCCAACCCAATCGACACCATCCCGGGCGGGTGGCTGCTGACGTGGGGTCTCCAGGTCATGCCGCTCTTCTTCGTGGTCGGCGGCTACGCCAACCTCACCTCCCTCCAGCACCGGTCGCGCTCACTCGCGGCCTTCGCACGGCAGCGCGCCCGCCGGCTCCTCGTTCCCCTGCTCCCGATGCTGGGGGTCTGGGCCGCGATCGACGCCCTGGGGCTCGTGGCCCGGGGTGGAGCCCACCGGTCGGTCGTCGACTGGGGATTCGTCGTGTTCGTACCACTCTGGTTCATCGGTGTGTTCGCCGCCGTGAGCGGGCTGGCTCCCCTCACGGCCCGTCTCCATCGTCGGGCGCCGTACCGCACCCTGGCGGTGCTGGCCGCGGGCATCGTCGCCGTCGACGTGGCCCGCTTCTCCAGCGGGTGGGACGCCGTCGGCTGGATCAACGTGCTCCTGGTCTTCACGTTCGCCCACCAGCTCGGTTACCACTGGCGCGACGGTCGGCTGGCCCGTCACGCCCGCCTCCTGGTCGGCGGATCGCTGATCACGCTGGTCGCGATGACCACGGTCGGGCCCTACCCGGGCTCGATGGTGGCCACCGAGTCCACGGCGATCTCCAACATGAACCCGACCACGGCGACGATTGCCGCCGTTGCGGTGCTGCAGCTGGGGCTCACCCTGCTGATCACACCGTTCCTGCGGCGGGTGCTCGCCCGACCGAGGGTCTGGGCGTCCGTCGTCGCCGCCAACATCGGTGCCATGACCATCTTCACGTGGCACATGACGGCGTTGGTGCTGTTCATGGCGCTCTGGTCCGGGCTCGGGCCCGAGCTGCTCACCGAACCCGACGCCACCTGGTGGCTCACCCGGCCGATCTGGATCGTGGGTCCGGCTGCGGTCCTGGCGGGCATCGTCGGACTGGGCCGGCACATCGCCCCCGGCTGGATGGGTCTTCCCGTCACGCCCGCTTCCGCGACCGAGACCGGCTGAACCCGATCGGCGATCAGTGAGGGGTCGAGCTCTTCGCCATGTTCTCGAAGAGTGTGTACTTCCCGTTGAACGCCAGGCGAACCAGTCCGGTGGGCCCAGCCCGGTGTTTGGCCACCAACACCTCGGCCATCCCGGCGTCGGCCGACTCGGGGTTGTAGACCTCGTCGCGGTACAGGAACATCACGACATCGGCGTCCTGCTCGAGCGATCCCGACTCTCGCAGGTCCGACAGCATCGGCCGCTTCTCGTCCTGGCCTCCAGTCCTCGGTTGAGCTGGGCCAGTGCCACCACCGGCACCTCGAGCTCCCGAGCCAGGATCTTGAGCTCCCGGCTGATCTCGGCGACCTCGACCTGGCGGCTCTCGGCGTCCGACCGGCCGGACATGAGCTGGATGTAGTCGACCACGACCATGCCGAGGTCGCCGATCCGGCTCTTCAGCCGCCGCGCCTTGGCCCGGATCTCCATCACCGAGATGTTGGGATTGTCGTCGATGTAGATGGGCGCTTCGGCCAGGCGGCCGACGGTGTGGGAGATCCGGTTCCAGTCGTCGGCGCTGAGCTTGCCGTTGCGGATCCGCGAGGCATCGACCTTGGCCTGCGAACACAGCATACGCTGGGTGATCTCGAGCTGGCTCATCTCCAGGGAGAAGAACAGCACCGGTCGGGGCGACCCCGACGCGAGCGCCGCATTGGCGGCCATCCCGAGGGCGAACGACGTCTTGCCCATTGCGGGTCGGGCCCCGACGACGTAGAGCGCGCTGGGTTGGAGGCCCGACAGGAGCTCGTCGAGGTCGAGGTACCCGGTGGGGGTGCCGGTGATCGCGTCGCCCTGCTCGTAGAGCTGCTCGAGTCGATCCAGGTTGGCCGACAGCAGATCGTGAATGGCGGCCGTGCTGGTGGTGACCCGGCGTTGGGCCACGTCGAACATGCGCGCCTCGGCCTCGTCGACCGCCTTGATCACGTCATCGGGGCGCCGTAGCCGATCTCGGCGATCTCGTTGGCGACACCGATCAGGCGTCGCAGCAGGGCGTGCTCCTGACGATCTTGGCGTACTGGCCGGCGTTGCTGATGGCCGGGGTCCGGTCCTGGAGGGAAATGAGGCTGGCCGCCCCTCCCACCGACTCCAACAGGCCGCCCCGCTCGAGCTCCTCGGCGACGGTGACGGCGTCGACCGGCTGGCCGGCCCCGTACAGCGCGGTCATGGCCTCGTAGACGTGGCCGTGCGCCGGCTTGTAGAAGTGGTCGGCGCCGAGGTTCTCGACCACTTCGGCGATGGCCTCGCGGGACAGCAGCATGGCCCCGAGCACCGACTGCTCGGCCTCCAGGTTGTGCGGGGGAATGCGGGCGCCGACCATGGGCGCGTCGAGGGTGCTCATCGGGACCACCTTGCTCGTCCTGCCCTGTGGATCGCTAGAGGACAACCACGAAAGTTTGGTGGATAGAGGCGGGGAAGCCTGTGGATGGGGTTGTGGGAAAGCTCAGGATCGGGCCGAGGGCCCGATCCGCTACTCGGCGCTGACCTCAACGGTCAGCGGGAACTCCACGTCGGTGTGCAACCGCACCATGACGGTGTGGGCCCCGACGTCCTTCAGATGATCGTCGAGGACCACCTTCGCGATCGAGCTCGACACCGGTCTGGTCGGCCACCGCCTCGGCAACGTCGGCCGAGGCGACCGAGCCGAACAACCTGTCCCTCCTCCGACGCCCGGGCGGTGATGGTGAGCACCTTGGACACCAGCGTCTTGGCGATCTCCTCGGCCGCTTCGCGGTCCTGGGCGTCGCGGATGGCCCGAGCCCGCCGCATGCCCTCGGCCTGAGCGTCGACCCCCTCGGTCGCCCGCATGGCCAGGCCGCGGGGGAAGAGGAAGTTGCGGGCATATCCGTCGGAGACCTCGACAGAGGTCGCCCTTGTTACCGACACCGCAGACATCGTCGCGCAGCAGGACCTTCATGCCTGCTCCTCGACCGTCTCGACGCACCTCGACGACCTCGACGAAGACCTCTTCAGCCGGGGCATCCTGGACCGCTTCCTCGGCCTCGGCGGACGGCGGCGGCGCGGTCGCGCTTGGGCGGCGGGCCGTCGGCCCGGCCGCCACCACGGTCGCGACCGCCGCCACGCTGGGTGGTGACCCGGCTGGTGTAGGGCAGCAGCCCCATCTCGCGGGCGTTCTTGATGGCCCGGGCGATCTCCCGCTGCTGCTGGGAGTCGTTGCCGGTGACCCGCCGGGACCGGATCTTGGCCCGGTCGGACATGAACCGCCGCAGCAGGTTGACGTCCTTCCAGTCGACGTACTCGATCTTCGTCCGTGCGCAGAGGTGCTGATCTTCTTCTTGCCCTTGCGGCCGAGCGTTGTCCTTGTTCTTGCCGCGCTTGTGACGCTTGCTTCGCCATCAGAACGGCTCCTCATCGGGGTCGTAGTCGGGCGGCTGCTTGGGCCCAGGTCGGCGGAGCCGCCAGGCCGCCGACCGCCACCACCAGGACCTCCGCCCCCGGCGTGGATCGCTCGTTCTTCGTGACCTCGGCCGTTGCCCAACGCAGGCTGACCGCCACGTCATCGGCCACGATCTCGACCTTGGACCGCTTGTCGCCGTCCGGGGTCTCCCAGCCCGCTGGTCGAGCCGACCGTGTCACCGTGACCCTGGTGCCCTTTGCCGACCGACTCGGCGACGTTCTCGGCCAGTTGGGCCCAGCAGGTGACGTCGATGAACGACGTCGCCTCTTCCCATTCCTGGGTCTGGCGGTTCTGCCAGCGCCGGTTGACCGCAATACCGAAGCTGGCCACGGCCTGGCCGCTGGGGGTGAAGCGAAGCTCGGGTTCCCGAGTTGCGTTGCCGGTGATGGTCACCGTGTTGTCCTGTGCCATGGTGTGTCTCCGTTGGTCGGTCGGCTCAGGCCGACGCCGTCTCGTCGAGCAGGCCGCGCCGCTCGGCTTCGTGGTCCGGCAGGCGGACGATCTTGTGGCGGACGGTGGAGTCCGCAAGGCGCAGGTACCGATCGACCTCGTCGAGCGCCTGCTCGGTCACGATCTCGAGCACGACGTAGATGCCCTCGTACTGGTGGTTGATCTCGTAGGCGAACCGTCGCTTCCCCCAGAGATCGGTCGAGGCGATCGTGCCACCGGCGGCGGTCACCATCTCGCCGACTCGATCGAGCTCAGCCGTGACGCCGTCATCTTCGAGGTCGGCCACGAAGATGACCATCAACTCATACGCTCGGTTCACGAGCAGTTCCTCCCTGTGGACCCGGTTTCCCGGAGCCCCGACGGTCGGGGCAGGGTCATGTTGGACCCGGCGAGTGTAGACGCCGGGAGCGGGCGACCGGGCATCGACCATCGTCGCACGGGGGTGTGACGCTCGCCGCCGGGCCCGGTACCCTCTGGTCCGGTGGAAGCCGACCGAACGCCGAGTCCGTGACCACCGCCGCGTCCGCCCGGTACGACGTCGCCGACCGACACTGGCTGGTCACCGGCGCGGCCGGGTTCATCGGAGCGCACCTGTGTCGCTCGCTGGTGGAGCGCGGTGCGTCGGTCGTGGGCGTCGACAACTTCGACCCGTACTACGACCCCACCTACAAGCGGGACCGGGTGGCGGCCGTGGCCCCGAGCGTGCCCCTGCACGAGCTGGACCTGGCCGACCACGACGCCGTCGTCGAACTGGTCGCGGCCGAGCGGCCCGGGGTCGTCGTGAACCTCGCCGCCCAGGCCGGCGTCCGCAACTCCCTGGACAACCCGCGGAGCTACGTGGCGAGCAACCTCGTCGGGTTCACGTCGGTCCTCGAGGCATGCCGGACCACACCCCCCGAGCACCTGGTGTACGCCAGCTCCAGCTCGGTCTACGGCTCCACCAGTCCCACCCCCTTCGCCGTCGATCACGCCGCCGACCATCCCCTGAACCTGTACGCCGCCTCGAAACGAGCCAACGAGCTCATGGCGCACGCCTACAGCCAGCTCTTCGACCTGCCCTGCACCGGACTCCGCTTCTTCACGGTCTACGGACCGTGGGGACGCCCGGACATGGCGTACCTCCTGTTCGCCGAGGCGATCGCAGCGGGCAGGCCGATCCGGGTCTTCGGTGACGGCTCCGCCGCGCGCGACTTCACCTACGTGGACGACATCGTCGACGGGGTCATCGCCACCGCGCTCCGGCCCGCCGGCCGGACCGACCGATCCCGACGGTGCGGGCGACGACCTCGGCGTCAGCCCCATCGCCCCCTGGCGGGTGCTCAACATCGGGCACGGCCAACAGGTCACCGTCGACCAGCTGATCACCAGCCTCGAGCACCATCTGGGCCGCACCGCCATCCGCGAGGTCGGCGACCCACAACCGGCGAGGCCCCGGTCACCCACGCCGACGTCGATCGTCTCCACCGCATGACCGGATCCAAGCCCTCGGTGGCGTTCGAGGAAGGCATCGCCCGGTTCTGCGACTGGTTCCGAGAGTGGCGGGGACTCAGCCCGAGCGGCTGAACAGCCGCTGTCGCATCTCGGAGAGCCACGCTCGATCGAGCACTCCGATGACCGCCCCGTACACGAGCGCCCCGACGATCGCGGCGACCGCCAGCCCTGCCCACGGGGCGGGGTCGATCGCACGCTTCACCGAGCAGCACGACCGTCGCCATCACCGCGGCCCCCACCCCGGCCGGCACGATCGACCGGAGTGCCACGATCAGCGACAGACGGGCAGCCGCACGGGCGACACCCAGGTTGAGCACGAGCCAGCCGGCGGCGATGCCGAGCTGGTCCAAGCCACCGCTTGGAGGCGACTGCCGCGCCGCCCACCAGAGCGCACCACCGCGACGACGAACCGAACGAACACCATCAGGTTGAGCGTTCCCGGCCGGCCGATCGCCTTCAGGAGATCCCCCACGGGGAACGCGAGCGCCATCAGCACCGTCGCCGGGCCGAGCACCTCGAGCAGCGGTGCCGCCTCGGCCCAGCGGGTGCCGAACAGCACGTCGACCAGCGGATCGGCCACCAACGCCAGACCCACCCCGATCGGAACGGTCACCGTCGCCACCGATCGCATCGTCCGGGCCAATGCCTCGGCCAACGCCTCGGGTTGGTCGCGCAACCTGACGTACGCGGAGACCAGTGCCTGACCCACCACGACCGGCACGGTCAACACCGCCAGCTCGGGCAACCGGAAGGCGACGGTGTAGATCCCGACCGCCGCCGTACCGATCTCGCCGGACTGATGAAGATGTAGTCGACGTTCTGCGCCGCTTGACCCATCAGCCCGATCAGGACGATCTGGCCTCCGTATCCGAGCAGTGATCGACCCATCCGCAGACTCCACGACGGGCCGGGGACGCCACGGGGTCACGATCCAGTAGCCCACGACCCCGACGATGGTGGCGGCGATCTGCCCCCACACCAGGGAATACGCCCCGAACCCCTCGACCGCGAGCCAGATCGCGACGACCGCCTTGGTGAGCGACCGGGCCATCTCCGGTCCGACCCGCCGTTGGAACTGGAGCTCGCGGGCCAGCAGTCCGTGCTGGACCTGGTAGAAGCTGGCCAGGACGTACACCACACTCAGCAGGCGGAGGACGCCGGTGAGCTCCTCCTCTCCCAACAGCTCGGCCACCAACGGCGCCGTGACGAAGCCCACCACGCTGAACAGCGCCCCGATCGCGATGCTGAGCCCGAAGGCGACGTCGGCCGGACGGTAGGAGCGGTCTCGGTGATGGATCACCGCCGTTCCGAGACCGAACTCGTTGAACAGGTCGACGTAGCTCAGGACGACGAGCGCCAGGGACCAGACGCCCATCTCCTCGGCGGTGAGCAGACGGGTGACGACCACCGTGGTCACCAGGAGGGCGCCCTTGTTCAAGCCGAAGGCCACCAGATTCCACAGCGAGCCGCGCAGCGCCCTGGTCCCGAGCCCGTCGTTGTCGGACACCGACGGCCCCGCCCGATCGGCGGCGCCGGGCGCCGCCGCTTCCGGGGAGCTCGAGTGATCGTGGGTCATGGGACCCTCAATCGTGCGACGGACGGTCGACGCGTGTCCACACGCTGGTGGCTCGACCGGTGACGTAGGCATGGCCGCCCCGCACCGCAGCCCAGTTCGACGAGACGAGGAACCGGGGGATGGTGAGCAGTCGGTCGACACCCCGCCGACCCGTGGGTCGACCGCCGGCCGCCGCCATGCCGTAGAACGCCACCTGTCCGAAGAGGGCGATCCGGGCGCCCCGACGGCGACCTCGGAGTCCCTTCACCGTGCCGCCGGCGACCGCCACCATCGCAGCGGGGACGAGTGGTCGGAGGAACTTGTGCGACACGACCTGCCACACGACACGGGGCTGATCGATCGGGAGCAACTCGCGGGACCGAGCCATCGCCTGAAACCGTCCCGCCACCATGCGGGTCCGGCGGATGCGCTCGGCACCGAGATCGCCCGACGGGGGTTCGATCGAGCGCGCCTCGGGGGCGTAGACGACCCGGGCCCCCTGCACGACCGCCCGCATGGCGAGCCAGAAGTCGTCGTTGATGATCTCGGCCGGGATCGGCTCGATGAGTTTCCGACGGATCGCCGTGACCTCTCCCGCGACGGCGGTGCAACACCCGAGATCACTCTCCGCTCGCTTGATCGCGTCCTCGTAGCGCCAGTACACCCCCTCGCCGGCCAGTTGGCCATCACCCTCGGCCACCTCCTTCGCTCCGGTCACGACCCCGACCTCGGGATCGGCGAAGGGCTCGACCAGCCGTCGCAACGTCTGGACCTCGTAGTGATTGTTGGCGTCGGAGAAGACGACGACGTCGCCGCGGGCGACGGCGACGGCCCGGTTGATCGCCGCGGACTTGCCTCGCCGCTCCGGCCGGTGCAGGACCCGGACCCCGACGTCATCGAATCGCCGAGCGACGCCGACCGTGCCATCGTCGGACCCGTCCGCAGCGACGAGGATCTCGAGCCGATCCGCCGGGTAGTCGAGCTCCAGGGTGTTGGCCAGCTTCTTCTCGAGCACGTCCTCTTCGTTGTGCGCCGCGATCACGAGGGTCACGGCGGGCAGCGCCGCGAGCGGTGGCACGGGTGGACGGGCCCGGGCCAGCCGGGCGGCCACCACGACCAGCGCCGGGTATCCCCCGTAGACGTAGCCGATCACGGCCAGACCGCCCGCGATGAGCCGGTTGCCCGTCACGGCAGGACCTGCTCGTAGACCTCACGCAAGCGCTCGACCCATGCCTGGCTGCTGTGGCGGTCCCGGACGCGTCGGCGAGCGCGGCTCCCAACCCCGCGGCCCGGTCCGGGTCGGCGAGCAGGTCGGCGATCGCCCCGGCCAGGGCCGGGTGATCGCCCGGGGGCACCAGGACGGCCGTGTCGTCGACCACACCGCCGACGTCGCCCACATCCGTCGCCACGATGGGCGCACCCACCGCCATGGCCTCGAGCAGGACGAGCGGCAGCCCTTCCCACGCTGACGAGAGCACGAACACGTCCGCAGCGCTCATCACGGCCGGCACGTCGGGTCGATTGCCGGCGAGCACCACACGATCGGTCAGGTCGAGGCGGGCGATCATGGCGTCGAGCGCCCGTCGTTGCTCGCCCTCTCCGACGACGACCAGTCTGGTCCCGCCGCGGCGCTCGCCCAGTTCGACCATCGCCCGCAGGAGGTTGGGATAGTCCTTCTGGTCGGTGAGCCGACCGACCGCCACCAGGAGCTCGTCGCCGTCGCCGAGCAGCTCGCGTCGGAGCCGTTCACGGTCTGCGTCGGTGGGGTCGGGGATCTCCCGCACGGGATTCGACACGACCACCATCGGACGTCCGCCCACCCGGGCCCGGTTCGACTCCGCCACTGCGGGCCCACACCCGATGACGACATCGACCCAGCGGCGGAGCGCCGCGGTCTCGAGCAGGTCCTTCACCCGGTCCTCGGCACCGGTCCCGACATCGGTCCGGACGTTGTGGAGCGTGGACACCACGGGGACGCCGGCCCGACGGCCAGCGAGCGATCCCACGATCGTCGACACTCGCAGGTGGGTGTGGACGAGATCGAACCCGCCGGAGCGGATCTCCGCCGTGAGGCGGGCCACCCGTCGCACATCGAGGAGTTGCCGCCGGTGGTTGCTCCCGATCACGCGGACGTCGGCGCCCACCGACCGGAGCTCGTCGGAGAGCTGGTCCGAAGATCCCGGGCGCAGGCCGATGACCGTCGAGTCGATGCCGGCCGCGGCTCCCTGGCGAACCTGCTCGACCAGCAGCGTCTCCGCTCCACCGACGTTCAAGGTGTCGATGACGTGGGCCACGCGGACCGTGTCCAGCTCGGTGCGCATCACGTCGCCATCCTGACCGGTCGACGCGGCAGCGCACGAGCCAGCGCAGCGCTCTCGGCCTCCGCTGCGACGGCCGCGGAGGCGACCACCAGCGCCAGGAGAACCCAGAAGATCCTGGGATAGGCCAGCTGGAGGAACACCGACGACGCCAGCCATCCGACCATCCCGAGCCACAGGGCGTCCATCATCGACGCGGTGTCGGCGTGGCCACAACGACGCAAGCGGCGGGCCGAGTGGGCGAGCCGGCCGAGGCAGACCCACAACAGGAGCCCGAACACCACGAGCCCGATCATGCCGTGTTCGGCTGCGATCTCCAGCGGAAGACTGTGGGGCTGCCGTTCGACCCGGCGTGATTCGAGGCCGATGTCCTCGGCGTAGGCCTGGTAGCGACTCTCGTAGTTGCCCGCTCCCACGCCCGCCACCGGATGATCGAGAAACATCTGCCAGGCGGCGGTGACCTCGCTGGTCCGGCCCCGGAGCGAGGGGTCGGACTCCTCGCTCTGGGTCGCTCCGGGAAGGAAGTCCAGGACGGCGCCGGCCCGCTCCTTGTAGTTCGCAGGCAGCACGAGGAGCGCGAGAAGCGCCAGGACGCCCAGCAGCGCCCACTGCCGGGGCGTCGGTCGGGCCCGCCAGACGAGGATCACACCCATCAGGGCCAGGCCCACCAACGCGCCCCGCGAGAACGTCAGCACCATCGCGACCAACGAGAGCACCCCGCACCCTGCGGCGATCAGACGCCGGACCGACGACTCGGTCGCCGAGCTCACCCGGCTCCACGCCATGGCCACCACGGGGATCAACACCAGGGCGAAGAAGTTGGGCGACGCCAGGGGGCCGCCGATCCTCGGTGCGTCGGCCTCGCCCGTGACGATCTGGGCCACCTCGACCTGCGCCAGGCCCAGGTAGTCGTTGTCGAACGTGCCCGAGACGAACTGGTACACGTTCACCGCCGCCATGAAGCCGCCCGAGAGGATCAGGGCCCACCCGGCGGCGCGGAAGACGTCGAGACGGCGGACCGAGATGACGACGGCGAAGAAGACCACCAGCACCCGGACGAGCTCGAGCACGCGGGACCAGGTGCGATCAGGCTCGACCGCGTAGACGACGCCGAGCACGACCACGCCCAGCCACGCCAGCACCAGGAGGAGCGCGGGAATCGTCGCGTCATGGACGAGCCGGCGATCCGGATCACCTGCCAACACGCGCCGGAAGTACATGAGACCGGCGGTGGCCACGGCGGCAGGGATGACGAAGCTCGGCACCCCGAACTGGGTCTCGGCCAGATCCGAGGCTCGGGTGTAGACCACGCCGACCAGCAGTGCGACGGCGAGCGTCGGTGAGACCAGCACGGCGATCCCGATGACGAGCACGACCACGGCGCCGAGGACGAGTGGCTGCGTGAGCCCGATCGTCACGACCCCCCCGATGGCGACACCACCGACCAGCGCGAGCACCGTCGCCCCGACCGGTCCCAGCAGTCGGCGGGCCCAGACGCCTTCCGACGCCGAGACCGAGATCATCGCTGTCGCATCGTCGGCCGCATCTCCGGCTCGGGCGGCACCGACTCGGGATCCCAGAGAAGGTCGCCGTCGCCGATCGGCGCGTCGTCGTCCTCGACCGCGGCTCGGCCGACCGCGATCAGCATGCCGAGCAGTACCCCGGCGATGGCCGCAGCCAGCAGGGTGACGAAGAGGGAGAGCCCACCCGGCTCGGACGGCACCTCGGCCCCGTCGAGCACCTCGACCTCATAGGGACGGTAGAGGCGTTCGAACGACGCGGCACTGGCCACGCTGAGGGCATCGGCCAGCGCGGTGGTCACGTTGGGATCGGGACCCGACACGGAGATGATCACCACGTTGGCGTCGATCGCCACGCGGGCCTCGGTCTCGTAGCGAGAGAGGTCGCCCTCGAGATCGGCGGCGCGGGCCGCCTCGGTCACCACGTCGACGCTGGTGACGATCTCGGCGAGATCATTGGGGATCGAGCGCCGGCTGAGCACATCGAGGCTGTTGAGCGCTTCTTCGATGGACAGCGCCGACGAGGGTCCGATGATCAGTCGCTGCTCACTCGTGTACTGGTCGTCGCTGGTCAGGTCGAGCACCGTGGCCGCCACCAGCGCCGCGACAACGCACACCGCAACGATGTGCCAGTTGTTCCTGACGGCACGCAGCGCGCTCCCGAGCGTCACCTGGTGGCTCCTTCGATCACGACCTCGTTCCCCTCGTCGGCAGGGATCGGGTCGGCTGTGAGGAGTCCGATCAGCCTCGCCGCGTTGCGCTCGAGGTCGTACGCCGCTGCGACGTGCCGTCGGCCGGCGCGACCCAGCCGGGTGCGCAACGCCTCGTCGTCCAGGAGGGCGGCAATCGCCTCTGCCAGCGTCTCGGCATCGCGCGAGGGAACGAGCCGCCCGGTCTCACCGTCGATCACCAATTCGGAGATGCCCGAGATGTCGGTGGCCACGACCGCCGCCTCGCTCGCCAACGCCTCCATCAACGCCACCGGGACACCCTCCATCTTGCCCGTGGCCGTCACGACACTGGGCTGGACGACCACCGTGGCGGTGGCGAGCAGGTCGGTGACCTGACCGGACGGTTGGTGGCCGGCGAAGTCCACGACCGACCCCAGATCGAGTCGGTCCACCTGGGCCTCGAGGTCCGACCTCATGTCGCCGTCACCTACGAGCACCACCGTCAGGTCGCGGCCCTGGTCGGCGAGGATGCGCACGGCGTCGACGAGGTAGCGCTGGCCCTTGTAGTCCTGGAGGCTCCCGACGCAGACCACCCGATCGGGCACCCGATCGCCGGGGCGGAAGTCGTCGAGCGGGACGCCGCAGGGAATCACGTGGAGACGGTCGGCCAGCGGCGGGTGGATCTCGGTCAGCATTCGCCGGTTGAACTCCGAGATGGTGACGACGGCGTTGGCATCGCCCAGCTTCCGCTCGATCATGGGCCGCTCGACGTAGAGGTCGTGGGCGTGCACGGTCACCGAGTAGGGAATCCCCGTCAGTCGGTGGATCACCCACGCGGCCAGCGCCGGATGGGTCGCCCAGTGGGCGTGGAGGTGACGCACCTCGTCGCGCTGCATCCGTCGGGCGAACGTCATCGCGGCGGGCAGGGCCAGCAGGGTGCGGCTCAAGAACTTGGGCGATCGGAGGTTGCCGGCGATGGCGGTGCCCCACACGCCGATCGTTCGGACCGGTCGCCGCACGAGCCACCCGACCATGGCCCGGACCGTCTCGCCGATCGGCAGCCGGTTGCCCCACGTCACTCGCGGCAGCAGCGCCCGGGCGGCGGGTTGCACCGCGTCCTGCTCGAAATCGCGCAGTGCGTAGATCGAGACGTCGGTCCCGGCGTTCAGTACCTCGTGGATCTCTCGGACGATGAAGGTCTCGGTGAAGTGGGGGAACCGGGACACCAGGTATGCGATCCGAGGTCGTGGGTCATTCACCTCGTCCTCCGAGGACGGCCGGGATGGTCCTCAGGAGAATGTAGAGGTCGAGCCGCAGTGACCGGCGTCGCACGTACGCGATGTCCAACCGGGCCCGCTCGACGAACGAGGGGGAATCGCGCCCATCGAGCTGCCACAAGCCGGTGAGACCCGGCCGTACCTCGAACCGTTCGGTCTGCCAGGAGGTGTAGGCCTCGGGCGGCAGGGTGGTGGGTCGGGGGCCGACCAGGGTCATGTCGCCCCGCACGACGTTCCAGAGCTGCGGGAGCTCGTCCAGGCTGGTCGCCCGCAGGACGCGCCCGATCCCGGTGATCCGCGGATCGTCGTCGATCTTGAAGTCGGGGTAGGTCCGCGTGTTGAGATGCATGAGCTCGGCCTTCAGCTCGTCAGCGTTGGCCACCATGGTGCGAATCTTGAACAGTCGGAACCGTCGGCCGCCGGTGCCCGTGCGTTCCTGAGTGTGGAACACGGGCGCGGACGGGTCCTGGACCTTGTTCACGGCCGCGGCCACGCCGACGATGCAAAGCGCGAGGGGCGCCATCACGAGGACGGCGAGCAGGTCGAGGGTGCGCTTGACCAGCTGGTAGCCCGTCATCTTGCGGCCGCGCACCAAGATGGGGAACCGCTGGATCTCGGGACTGAGCTCCAGCGCGGGTACGACGGACGGGTCCACCTCGGCGACCGGACCGTCCCCCGTCGGGGCCCGGCCCACCCGCTGCGGCTCGAGGAGCGCAGCGCGGTCGTCGGCCGGTGTCATGGCTGCTCCGTCAGCCGGCGAGCAGGAGCAGCGGCGTCGAGCAGGTCCCGGGCCGAAGCGGCCGGGCCGGGAAAGCCGGCGACGCCGACGCCGACCTCGTCGGCACCCATGGAGAGAATGCCGGTCGCGACCCGCTCGGTGACGCGCTGCGCCAGGTCGACCGGCGTCTCGGGCATGAGGAGCAGCACCTCTTCACGCCCGTCGAAGAAGTAGCGATCGAATCGACGGGCGATCTGCTCGATCGTCTCGCCCACACCCGCCGAGCTGACCCCGGGGCCGAACGAGATGCGAGCGACGGCGAAGGGCCGTTCGAATCGCCGGGCTCGGGCCAGCTCGCGATCGATCTCGGCCAGACCCACGGTGGCCAGCACATGATCGTCGATCAACGGAACCACGGTCATCTGGGTGGCGATGAGAGAGACCAGCAGCAGGGTCACGACCAGCAGCGCGAGACCGACGCCGGTGGTGAGACCGGCGATCCCCGCCGCCAGTGCGGTCGCCGCCAGGATCGCGAGCGAGACCATGACCGATACTCGCCGGCCGGACACCACGACCCGGGACACGTGCCACCGGTGCGACCCGCGCGCCGGGGGTCGATGCCTTCACGTCGGTTTCCCTGGTTTCCACTGCCGCCTCGCCTCAGGGACGATCGATCCGCCCCTGCCTGATCCCGACGATATCGAAGGGCTTCGCCCTGCTCTAGATGCATGGGAACTATTGCCCAGCCGTGTAAGGCTAGCGACTCCATGCCGCTCTCCCGCACGATCCTGGCCCTCACCGTTGCGCTGGCGCTCGTGGGCACCGCGTGCCGAGCCGACGAGGTCGCCGCACCGGTCGCGACGATCGAGCCCGTCGCTCCGGTCACCCAACTGACCGTCGAGATCGCAAACACGGTTCCACATGACTCGGACGCCTTCACCCAGGGACTGGTCTTCGCCGACGGTGATCTGTACGAGAGCACCGGCCGCTACGGACGCTCGCAGGTGCGACAAGTCGCGCCCGACGGCGGCGAGGTGCTCCGGTCGACCGACCTCGACGACGCCCTGTTCGGCGAAGGGTTGGCTGCGGTCGGCGGGCGCCTCTTCCAGCTGACATGGAGGGCCGGTCGAGCGCTCGTCTACGACCGTGCCACGCTCACCGTGGTCGACGAGTTCGCCTACGAGGGTGAGGGGTGGGGCCTCTGCTACGACGGTGAGCGCCTGGTGATGAGCGACGGCTCGTCACGACTCACGTTCCGAGATCCGGCCGACTTCGGGCTCCTCGGCACGATCGATGTCGTGCAGGAGGGGGACCCGGTCTCGGACCTGAACGAGCTCGAGTGCGTCGAGGGCGAGGTCTACGCCAACGTCTGGCGGAGCGACCAGATCCTCCGGATCGACCCGTCGACCGGTCGGGTCACCGCGGTGATCGACGCCACCGCGCTGGAGCGCCCGGACTCGGCCGGGGTGCTCAACGGCATCGCCCACGACCCGGAGACCGGCCGCTTCCGGCTGACCGGCAAGAACTGGCCCGCCTTCTACGACGTCACCTTCGTCGAACCGACCTGAGCGACCGTCGTGACCGCCTAGGACCCGGCGCCGTACAACGCCAGGGACTCGGCCTGATCGGCCGGCAGATGGTACGACTCCTCGGGGCCGGGGAAGTCGCCCGACCGCACGTCGGCCACGAAGTGCTCCAACGCCTCGACCGATGCCGACTTCAGATCCGCGTAGCGCCGCACGAACTTGGGGTGGATGCGATCCTCGATCCCCAGCACGTCGTGGTACACGAGCACCTGGCCGTCGCAGTCGGGACCGGCGCCGATACCGATGGTGGGCACGTCGATCGCCCGGGTGACCAACGCGGCCACCTCGGTGGGGATCCCCTCGAGCACGATGGCGAAACATCCGGCCGCCGCCAGCGCTTTGGCATCGTCGACCAGCGCCAGCGCCGCCTCGTGTTCCCGTCCCTGCACCTTGAACCCGCCCATCGCGTGCACGGACTGTGGCGTGAGGCCGAGGTGGCCCATCACCGGGATCTCGGCGTCGATGATGCATTCGATCATGGGAAGACGCTTGCGACCGCCCTCGAGCTTGACCGACTCGGCGCCGGCCCGGATCAGTTTCGCGGCGTTCTGCACCGTCTCGGCCTCGGACACGTGGTAGCTCATCCAGGGCAGGTCGCCCACCACCAGGGCCTTGGGCCGGGTCCGGGCCACCGCCGCCGTGTGATGGGCCAGATCGTCGACCGTCACCGACAGCGTGTCGTCGTAGCCGAGCACGACCATGGCGACGGAGTCACCGACCAGGAGCATGTCGGCTCCGGCCTCGTCCGCCAAGCGCGCACTGGGTGCGTCGTACGCGGTGAGCATCACGAGCGGATCGTGGCCGTCGGTCACTTTGCGCTGGGTGATCGCCGGCGCCGTGATCTTGGTCGAAGCCATCGTGGGCCTCCTCTGTCAGTCCAGCGCCACATGGCTGCCGGCCGAGCCATGAGTATACCGGCGACCACGGCCGCCGCCCAGAGGGGAGCCGGGCGGGCTGCGGACGCCGGTAGTCTCGTCCCGTGACTCAGGGGTCCTGCCAGTCGTCGCACGCGTACCGACGAAGCGCTCCATCCCGTGCGGCGGGTGTACGTCCAACCCGAGGCGTGGGACGCCGATCCGAAGGTCACCGTGGTCGATGAGATCGAGTGGTGGTGTGTGGTCTGCCTCGACCACTACCCCCACGAAACCGCACCCGATGGCCGGATCAGCTCGACCGAGACCCCTGACCCAGTCGGTGGGCGCGCCGAAGATGATTCCACGAACAGCTCGGACACACCTCCACCACGTATTGAGTGAAGACCCCCTTGCGCTGGTCGATGCGCTCCAGTTCGGTGTCACGGGAGATGCACCGGCCACTCTTGGGCAGGCGAGGGCCGAACACGTACGACACCAGACGCAGATCGTCGTCCTCGCAGACCGGACAGACCTCGTCGATGGGATCGGCCACGTTGATGGCGGCCCGGCGCAGTTCGGGATGGATATCGCAGATGTCCGTGACGCTGACCTCACCGGCCTCGTACTGCCGCAGCACCGAGGCGCGGGCGAGCCGGTAGTCGACGGTGCCCGTACCGTTCGCGGTCGCCTGGGAGGCATGGAAGTCGATGGCCACGCCGAGAGGCTACTGGTCGCTCTGGCCGCGTCCCCACCAGGTCCGCAGCCGGGCTCTCAACTGCGCCTCCGGCACGGCGCCCTCGCGGAACCGCAGCTGCCCGAGCCAGTCGAGCGCCCGACCGACGGCCGGACCCGGCTCCAGGCCCAGCACCTCCATGACCTGCTCACCGGACAACCCGGGCGCCAGATCGGCGAGGTCCTCGTCGGCGAGTTGCGCCCACCCCTCGACGAGGGCTTCGGCCGCGGTCCGCAGTCTTGCCGGCTGACCGTCCGTCACCGTCGGTTCGATCGCGTCGGCACGGGCCCGGAGCACCCCGGCGAGGTGCTCGCGCTCGGTGCCGATCAGGGCCGCCAGACGGCGCAACGTCGGGAGATCGACCGCCTCGAGACGGGTGGCGATCGCAATCGCATCGGAGATCGCCTGCAGCCGGCGCCGGTCCACCCGTGGGATCCGCAGCCGGTCGCCGGCGCGACCGGCCGCGGCGGGGTCGAGGAAGCCGTAGATCGCACCGAGCCGCCACAACGGATCGAGGGGGCGGACCGCATCGACCATCGCCCGGTCGACGGCCCGACCATCAGCGTCCACGCCCTCGTATACGGGGATGACGACCTCGAGCAGTCCAGCCCGGTCGAGCACGCCCAAACCACCACCCGGACGTTCGACTCCCATGAGCTTGAGCAGTTCGTCACCGATGCGTTCGACGGACACGATCTCGAGCCGATCGACCCGCTGTGCCATCGCGGCGATGAGTCCGTCGACCGGCACCAGATCCAGCGTGGCGACGAACCGCGCCCCTCGCAGCATTCGCAGGGGATCGTCGTCGAACGAGATCGCCGGGTCCAGGGGGGTGCGGAGTACGCCGGCCCGGAGGTCGTCCATCCCGCCGAAGGGATCGACCAGGCGCAGATCGGGAAGGGTTGCCGCCATGGCATTGATCGTGAAGTCACGTCGACCGAGATCGGTCCCGAGCTCCTTCGCGAAGCGGACGGCCGGCTTCCGGCTGTCGGGCAGATACACCTCGGCCCGGTAGGTGGTGATCTCGATCTTGCGGGACCCGAGCGAAACGCCGATCGTGCCGAACCGCTCCCCCTGACGCCACAGTGAGTCGACCCGACCGCTGAGCAGGGTCCGCACCTCGGCCGGCTCGGCGTCGGTGGCGAGATCGATGTCGACCGGATCGACCGACCGGTCGCCGGCGAGGTCCCGCACCAAGCCACCGACCACATACAGCTCGAAGCCCGCCTGGACGAAGGCGTCGATGATCGCCGAGAGCTCGTCGGCGATCGGCCGCAACGCTTCGAGGTCAGGCGTCATCGATGGCCGCGTGGTGGGCGGCCTGCACCGCCGCCACGACGTCGCGGCCCGGTCCCTCGGCGGTCTCGGACTCGGGGACGATCCGCTCCCCCACGAGCGCGCCGAGGCAGGCTCCGGCCGACGCCGTCAGGGCGTCGAGGTCATAGCCCCCTTCGAGGAACCAGATCGAAGGCCGCTCGCCGGCGAGCAGGATCAGATCCTGGCTGATCGCCGCGATGTCTCCGGAGGTGAGACCCAGTCCGGTCAACGGATCGGCGCGGTGACCGTCGAACCCCGCCGAGACCAGCAGCCAGGTCGGGTCGAACGTCTCGAGCGCCGGGGCGACGATCGCCTCGATCGCAAACCGGTAGGCGTCGCCCGTCGCACCGGCGGGCAGTGGAATGTTGATGTTGGTGCCCCGCCCGGCTCCCTCACCGATCTCATCGGCCGCGCCGGTACCCGGATAGAGCGGCCACTGGTGGAGCGAACAGAAGAGCACACGGTCGTCTTCGTAGAACGCGTCCTGCGTGCCGTTGCCGTGGTGGGCGTCGATATCGATGATGGCCACCCGCTCCCCGCGCTCGGCCAGGCTCGCGGCGGTGATGCCGACGTTGTTCAGCAGACAGAACCCCATCGATCGGGTGGGGGTGGCGTGGTGCCCGGGGGGACGCACGGCGCAGAACGCCCGCTGGGCCTCGCCTCGGGTGATGCGTTCGATCGCATCGAGCCCTGCGCCGGCCGCGTGGGCCGCGGCATCGTACGAGGCGGCCGACGCCGACGTGTCGGCGTCGATGGCTCCGCCACCCGCCTCGGACAGCCGGGCCAACCCCTCGACGAGGCCGCGGCGGTGGACCGCGTTCCATCTCGTCCTCGCCGGCCCGACGCGGCGTGATCCGGGTGAGCGCCTCGGTCAGATCGAAGCGCTCGATGCCGCGTTCCACCGCCTGGAGCCGAGCCGGTCGTTCCGGATGGCTCGTCGGTGTCTCGTGGTGCGAGAAGAGGTCGTGCGAGAGGAACAGGACGGTCACGTTCCGAGCGTACTGCGCTGCATCGCTCGCGCATCTAACCTCGCTCCGTGTCGTCGACCAGCCCCCGATCACGTCACGGCGCCCCCCGCAGCCGGCTGCGCGTGGCGCCGTGGTACGGCGACGAGCACACCAGTCAAGTGGTTCCCCACCCGGCCGGACTCCTCTCGGTGGACGAGATCCACGAGCTCACGGCCTCGTTGCATCGTGACGGCGTCCGGCGGGTCCTGACCCCCGCGCTGGCGGAACGGGACTGTGCTCCCTTCGTCGCAGCGGGGTTCGCCGTGCACGAACGGCTCCACCTCCTTCGGCGCGGCCTGCAGCCGACGATTCCCCTCGGCCCCCGGGCCGGAACGCGCCGGGCTCGACGCGCCGACCTCGACGACGTCCTGGGGGTCGATCACGTCGCCTTCGAGCCGTTCTGGCGCCTCGGCCGGGACGGCATCGAGGAAGCGGTCGCAGCCACACCGCACAGCCGGTTCCGCGTCATCGGACGGCCGGTCCGCGGCTACGCCATCTGCGGGTGCGCCGCCCGCCGCGGGTACATCCAGCGGCTCGCCGTCCACCCTGAACACCAGGGAACCGGGCTGGCCCGTCGCCTGCTGGTCGATGCGCTCGGATGGCTCGAGCGCCGCCGCGCCGCTTCCGTACTGGTCAACACCCAGATCGAGAACCATCGTGCCCTGGCGCTCTACGAGCAGATGGGGTTCGCTCTCCAGCCCGAGGGCCTGAGCGTGCTGGTGCACGAGGCGACGACGTAGTGCCCCGGCCCCCGCGGTCGGGTTGATCCTCGTGCTCAGCTTGATGGTGACCGTCGGCCCGGCTCCGCCCGTGACGGCACAGGAGTCGACGGCCGCCCTCGTCCTGCTGGAGCGCACCCCGTGGGTGGCAGCCGGCGAAGTCTTCGAGATCCTCGTCCGGGCACCCGGCGCCGCCGCCGTCGAGGCATCGGTCCATGACGAACTCGTCGGCTCCGGGGGTCGTTCCCGCTTTCGCACCCAGCTCGCCGGGGGCGACCTCGGTCCCCCGATCGGCTCGGCGCGCCCGCTGGTCGACGAGGGATCCGACCGATGGAGACTCCGGATCCCGATCCGACCCGCCGCCGATCCGGGCGGCCAACCGTCGCTCGACCTCGCCGTCGCGGGTGTCTACCCGTTGGAGGTCCGGGCGGTCGATGGCGAGGGACGCCCGACCGGAGCGCTCCTGACCCACATCGTGAAGAGTCCCGCGCCCGGGACCTTCCCACCGCTGGCCGCGGTCCTGGCCGTCGCCGGACCGACGACCACCGCCACCCAACCCGACGGCTCGGTGCGACTCGACGATGCCGCGCTCGCCAACACCATCTCGGTCGCGTCGGCGGCTCACCGCGTCCCCGACGTACCGTTCCTGTACACGCTCAGACCCGAGACGATCGATGCCATCGACGAGGTGGACCGCACGCGCCTCGCCCGATCCGGGGTGGCGGTTCCGGACGGTCCATGGGCCGGGCTCGACCTCGGAGCGTGGCTGTCCGAACCCGAGTTGAGCGACCAACTCGACCACCAGATCGCCCGGGGGCGCTCCGCGATCGACGCGGCCGACATCGCCCGGGCATCCGCGACCGTGCTGCGAGATCCGGTGACCGCATTGCAGCGAGACGTCCTGACCTTCGCCGACGCCGAGCTCCTCCTCACCTCGTCGGACCTGGCCGTCGGTCTCGAGCCACCCGTGGTCGGACGACTCCGCCCTGTCCAGGTGGACGACAGCCGGCTCCGCGCCCTGGTCGTCGACGACGAGCTCCAGCGCCACCTCGCCGAGGCCGACAACGATCCTCTTCTCTCGGCGCACCACCTGCTGGCCGACGTCGCCGTCCTGTTCTTCAACCGACCCAATGACCCGCGCTCGCTCCTCCTCTGGGTCGACGACCCCGCCGCGCTCGGAGCCGATGTACTGGCCGTCCTCCTGGAGGCGGCCGACGGCTCGGGCCCCATCCTCGGTGCGACCAACGCGGCCGAGGCACTCTCGGCCGGCGAGGCCGCGGGTACGTTCTCGATGGCGCGCCGCCGACCACCTCCCCTCCAGGACTACGCCGCCGGTCTGGCCGCCGCCGTCGACGACATCCGCGTGTGGAATTCGACGCTCGTCGCCTCGGATGACCGGGCCGCCGAGCTCGAGGCGACACTCGACGCCACCGCGGCCGTCGATGTCATCGACGACGCCGGCGAATGGTTCGCCCGCGCTCGCGCCATCGTCGACGCGCAGCTGACGGGAATCACGATTCCGCAGCAGCAGACCGTCACCCTCACCGAACGTGAAGCCGATCTCCCGATTCGCATCAACAACGACCTCGGCTACGAAGCCAACGTCCTGATCAAGCTCGACAGCACCCGACTCGAGGTCCCGCGACAGGGTCGCAACGGCATCGCGATGCGTCTCGCAACAGGAGAGAACGACCTCCGTATCCCGGTGCGCGCCAGGGCATCCGGCTCCTTTCCCCTCGATGTGACGGTCTCCACCCCGCGGGGGGCCCGGGTCCTCGCCGAGGGGCGCTTCTCGGTCCGGACCACGGTGCTCAACGGGGTCGGCATCGCCCTGACGGCCGGATCGCTGCTGGTACTCCTCGTCTGGTGGGCCCGGCACTTCCGGGACGGCCGCCGTGATCGGCGCCTGGTCGAACGCGACGTCACGGACCGACGCCACGAGACGACGGGTGCGGACCACTAGCGTGACCACCGGTGGACACATCGTCATCAGAGGGACGTACCGTCGCGCCCGGTGCTCGGCTCGCCGACCGCTACGAACTCCATGATCTCCTGGCCACCGGCGGGATGGCGCAGGTCTGGCGCGCCCTCGACCTGACGCTGGACCGGTGGGTGGCGGTCAAGATCCTGCACGGTCACCTGGCCGACGATGCCAGCTTCGTCTCGCGGTTCCGCCACGAGGCCCGGGCGGCGGCGCGACTGAACCATCGCTGCATCGTGTCGGTCTACGACACGGTCTCGATCCAGGGCGTCGACGCGATCGTGATGGAACTGGTGCGGGGCAAGACCCTTCGGGAACACCTTCAGGAGCACGGCGCGCTCCGTCCGGCGCGGGCGGTGGAGATCGCGGCCGACGTGGCCGACGCCTTGAACGCCGCCCACCTCTCCGGCATCGTCCATCGCGACGTCAAGCCCGCCAACATCATGCTGGCCGACGACGGTCGCGTCCTGGTGGCCGACTTCGGCATCGCCAAGGCCGAAGGCGGTGGGGATCTCACCGACACGGGCTCGGTCCTGGGCACCGCCAAGTACGTCGCTCCCGAGCAGCTCCGGGGCGATGTCGCGGACCCTCGCACCGATGTCTACGCCCTCGGGGCCGTGCTCTACGAGATGCTGGCCGGCGCCCCACCGTTCGACTCCGACACCGAGGCCGCCACCGCGCTCGCCCGACTCCACCAGGATCCACCGGCGCTCGCCGATCGGGACACCACCGTTCCCGTCTGGCTCGACACCGTCGTGACGAAGGCCTTGGATCGCCGTCCCGACCATCGGTTCGCGGACGCCGGCGCGATGGCCGAAGCGCTTCGTCAGGGCACCGCCGTCGACCGGGGCGCACCGCTGGTCCAGCCCGACGACTCGACGACCGTGCTCGATGTGGCGCCCCGGCCGGACCCGGTCATCGACGACACGACGCCGACGACTCGCCGGGCCCGACGCCGATTCGTACCCGTGGTCGTCCTGCTGTTCGTCTGCCTCATCGCCGCGACCGTCGCACTCATGCTGTTCGACGAGGCCGACGATCCGACGGGTGGATCCGGCACCGCACCCGACGGCACGACTCGATCGCTCCCGCCGGTGGGCCTCACCGTTGCCGAGGGGCGGGCGTTCGACCCTCTAGGCACCGGAACACCCGGCGAGAACAACGCACTCCTCCCCCAGGCATTGGACGGTGACCCCGACACCGCCTGGAGGACCGAGGGCTATCGCTCGCCGACGATGGACCCCAAAACCGGCGTGGGCTATCACGTCGTCCTCGACAAGCCCACCACCGTCGAGACGATCCAGATCGCCAGTCCCAGTGCGGGATGGGACGCAACGATCTACGCGGCGACCGAGCCCGGCGACACGCTGGAGTCGTGGGGCGATCCCCGTCGCCACGGTCACCGGTGTCGAGGCCGGCACGGAGACCATCGACATCGAGCCGGTCGAGGCCGGCCACGTGCTGATCTGGTTCACCCGGCTCGCGCCCGACGAGGACCGATTCCGGGTCCGGCTCGCGGAGATCGATGTCCTCGGCTGACCTGGATCCGCGCACCGAGAGCGACCTCATCACGCGGGCGCAAGACGGCGACCAGCGCGCCCTCGATTCGCTGTTGCGGGCCCACTACGACCGCGTCTATGCGGTGTGCCGCCGCATCGCCGGCAACGATGCCGACGCGCTCGACGCCACGCAGGACGCGCTCATCGCCATCGTGCGCGGCCTTCCTCGATTCGACGGGCGGGCCCGGTTCGGGACCTGGGCCTATCGCGTCGCCAGCAACGCGTGCCTCGACGAGCTCCGCCGCCGCAAGCGCCGAGCCGACCCCGGGCTTCCCGAAGTCGAGGAGGCTCCGGATGGCGGCGCTCCACTCCTGGACCAACAGATCAGCGACCGACTGGCGCTGGACCAGGCGCTGTGCCGACTGCGCCCCGAATGGCGCGAACCGGTCGTGCTCCGTGACGTCGGTGGCCTCGACTACGCCGGAGATCGCTGACCAACTGGGCATTCCACCCGGTACCGTCCGTTCGCGGATCGCCCGGGGCCGGCGACACCTCGCCGAACTGCTCGGCGTGCGACCCACCCGAACGGCCCGACGCGGGTTCCGGGAACCAGAACACTCCCGACGACCGTCCAAGAACGCAACCATGACCGATTCCGACTCCGAACCCCTCGATCCCCTCGACGATCTCGCCTCCGCCGCTGCTCGACGGCGAGGTCGACCGTGCCGCTGCCACCCGCGGCGCTGAGACCGCGCGACCCGAGCCGAGCTCGACGGTCGGCTCGGCGAACTGACTCCGCTCCGCGATCGTGTCGCGGACGTACCCGACCTGCCCGACCACGAGGTCCGCGGGTCGCATGATCGCGCGAGGCGATCTCCGAGGGCACCGCTTCGTGGGACACCTCGGCCCGGTCCGAGGACGACGGCGCCGGTGCACTCGCTCGATCGTGTCCGGGCCCGACGCACCGCACGACTTCGGCGACTGGCTCCGGTCGGCGTCGCCGCCGCGGTGCTCCTGCTCGGCGCGATCGTGCTCCCCTCGGTACTCGACCCGGGCGAGGAAGACCTCGCCTCCTCGTTCGGCGACGAGGCGGCCGAGCGGGCCGATACCGCGGGCGGTGACGCCGACGACGAGCGCCGCACCTGCGCCCAGCTCGCCGGCTGCGAACGCGACGGATGATCAGACCGAAGCGATGGAGGCGGCGGCCGGGGACTTCGAGGCGGCGGCCGAACCCGGATCGGCCGAAGCGTTGGCCGATCCGAACCCGGCCGCCGGCGGCGAACCGGGTGAGGAGCTCACGCTCGACGGGAACCCTCCGACGAAGAGCTGCTCGATGCCGTCATCCGATACCGCTCGTCGACGACGCCGGCCGACTCGGCCGCGGACTTCTCCTCGGTTCGAGCCGCATGTGGCGACGTCGTGCGCCACCCCGCCGATCTGATCGTGAACGGCTCCTACCGGTCCGAGGTCGCCTGGTTCGTGGTCGACGTGGACGGCTCGGCGGTCCTGGCCGTGACCGTGGTGAGTCCGGACTGCGAGATCCTGGCCCAGGTCAGCTCCAACTGAACCGCAAGCGCGGCACCGCCGGATGAGCGCACGGTGTCGTCGCACTAGGGTTGCGCCATGAGTGACGTGGAACCCACGAGGGACTGGGCCGTCGAGGCGGCGGACCGTGTCGTCGACGTGGTCGATCTCGTTCGGGAGAAGACGACGGGTCCGGCACTCAAGGCCGGACGGTGGGTGGTCTACGGAGTGGCGATGCTGTTCATCATCGTCCCGACCGTGGTCGGACTGGTCATCGGCCTGATCCGCCTGATGCACATGATCTGGGGATTCGTGTTCGACAAGCTCGGCATTGCGTCGACCGCCCCCATCTGGGTCAGCTACCTGACGATCGGGCTGCTCTTCGTGCTGATCGGTCTGTTCGTCTGGACCAAACGGTTCCCCTCCGACGGCCTGAATCCGGCGGCGAGCGCCACCACGGGGAATAGCCCGTCGATCGCACGGTGTTGCAGAACGAGATCGCTATCAAGGAGTCCACCGTGTCATCCCGCACTGTCGTGATCATCGGATCGGGTCCGGCCGGTCTCACGGCCGCCATCTATGCCGCTCGGGCCAACCTCGAGCCGCTCGTCATCGAGGGCGCGCCGTCGTCCACCAGCGACCAGCCGGGCGGGCAGTTGATGTTGACCACCGACGTCGAGAACTACCCCGGTTTCCCGGACGGGGTCATGGGCCCCGAGCTCATGGCGAAGTTCCGGGAGCAGGCCGCCCGGTTCGGCACCGAGTTCCTGACCGACAAGGTCACCCGGGTCGACTTCTCGTCCCGTCCCTTCGCTGTCTGGGTCGGCGATCCCGACGCCGCCGAGCCGAGCTACACCGCCGACGCCGTGATCGTCTCCACCGGCGCCCGATCCCTCATGTTGGGGATCGACAAGGAACAGGAACTGATCGGCCACGGCGTCTCCACCTGCGCCACCTGCGACGGGTTCTTCTTCCGCGACCAGGACATCGCCGTCGTCGGGGGTGGTGACTCGGCGCATGGAGGAGGCGACCTTCCTCACCAAGTTCGCCCGCTCGGTCACGGTCATCCACCGGCGCGACGAACTCCGCGCCTCCAAGATCATGCAGGACCGCGCCATGGCCAACCCGAAGATCACCTTCCGTTGGAACGCGGTCGTCGACGCCATCGACGGGTGAGCCTCGGTCGAGGGCGTCGTCGTCCGCGACGTACCACACCGACGCCACCGAGTCCCTCCCGGTGTCCGGACTCTTCGTCGCCATCGGCCACAGACCCAACACCGACCTGTTCAAGGGTCACCTTGACATGAAGGACAACGGCTACCTCATCACCGAACCCGGCCGCGTCGGCCAGCAACGTCGACGGGGTGTTCGTCTGCGGTGACGTGCAGGACGACATCTACCGTCAGGCGGTCACCTCGGCCGGTTCGGGCTGTATGGCCGCCATCGACGCCGAACGCTGGCTCGAAGCCAACGTGCACGTCCCGGCCTGACTTGCGCTCGTACCCGCCCTCCTCGCCCAGCAATATATTATCAGTATCACAATAAATAGATTCCGGCACCGGAGCTCGGTGTCCCATGTGGAATGATTGACCGCCGGTCACCGTTTCCCCTGGGTAATCCCCATCGTTTCACCGGGTCGACGCACGGCCGGCCCCCCCGACCACAGAAGGATCGGACTCCCATCATGGCCATCACCACCCTCACCGAAGGCAGCTTCGACGAGTTCATCGCCGAGACGAGGTCGTCGTCGTCGACTTCTGGGCCGAATGGTGCGGGCCCGTGCAAGATGATCGCCCCCATCCTCGAGGAAATCGCCGACGAACGAGCCGACTCGCTCAGCATCGGCAAGGTCGACATCGACGCCGGATCCAATGTCCAGGTCGGTCACCGCTACGGTGTGCGCAGCATCCCCACCCTCATGGTCTTCAAGGACGGCGACGCCGGTCGAGACCATCGTCGGCGCCATGCCCAAGCCCGACCTCCTGGCCCGCATCGACGCTGCGCTCTGAGCTCCCGCTCCCGGATCTGATCCGTTGACCCCGGGTCTGCCACTCCACTCGGGCCACGCCAGCCCTGGCGTCGCCGACCTTCAACGCCGCCTCGTCTCCCTTGCCCATCCACTGCGCCGGCGACCAGATCGGTCACTTCGGGCCCGGCCACCGAGGCGGCGGTACGCTCGTTCCAGGACGGACGGGGCCTCGAAGTCGACGGGCAGTGCGGTCGTCAGACCTGGCTCGCACTGGAGGACGCCGGCCGACACCTGGGCGATCGGCTGCTCTACCTGACCGCCCCCCTGCTGCGGGGTGACGACGTGCTCGACCTCCAGACCGCGCTCGGCTCGCTCGGATTCGACGCCGGATGGGTCGACGGACTGTTCGGTCCCGACACGGCTGCCGCGCTCACCGAGTTCCAGATCAACGTCGGCCTCAACGGCGACGGGATCTTCGGCCCCGAGTCCCTCCGCGCCCTCCGCCGCCTGACCGGCCGCACCGGCCCGGCCCATCCGGTGGCCTCGATCTTCGGGAGCTCGAACGCCTGGCCGCAGGGGCACCCACCATCGTCGAGCGCGCGTGCTCATCGCCGATCCCGGCGGTGCCGCCCGCCGTGACCGAAGCCATCGCCCGCCGCCTGCTCCAAGCCGGGCGCCCGGGTCATCGTGGTGCACGATCCCGACCCGTCAGCCTGCGCCGCCATGGCCAACCGCTTCGATGCATCGCTGGTCTACTCGCTCCGCTGCCAGGTGGCCAGACGGCGATGTCCCACGCCTACTACGAGGGTCCCACCTTCGTGTCGGTCGGCGGCCGCCGCCTGGCCACGCTCGTGTGCCGGGAGCTCGACCGCGCTTCTGACCTCGGCCGGGTCGCGTGCGTCGGCCGCCAGGCCCCGCTGCTGAAGGAGACCCGCATGACCGCGGTCGAGAGCCGCATCGGCCCACCGCTGCCTGGTCCAGCACGTCCCCGCCATCGCCGACGCGCTCGCTCGGCGCTGGTCACGCGTGGTGCTCCACGCCCCTTGGAGCAGCTGACGTCGGGCGCTCCCATACTCGACTCTGAGGCTCCAGGCGACATTGATCACAGCCTTTCGCACAGGCTGTGGACAAAGCGTTCAGCCGTTCTCGACCTCGTCGGATGACGGTTCGGTCATCGCCCGGTAGATCCGCTCGAGGTCGGCCAGATCGGCGAAGTCGATCATGCACCCGACCGCGCCGGGTCCCCATCGTCACCGCCACCTTGGTGGCCAGATGATCGGAGAGGAGGTTCTCCAGCTCGAGAGCCCGGGCGGTCGCAGTGGAGCCGGCCTTCGGCGCGGTCGCGGCCACATCCGTCCTCCCCTTCCAACGAGCGCACGGCCTCCTCGACCTGCGCGCACGGTCAGCCCTTGACGCACCGTGCGCTGCGCCAGCCGCTCCTGCTGCTGCCGATCCGGCGTCCCCAGCAGCGCACGGGCGTGGCCCTTCGGCCAGACCGTCCGTCCATCACGAGCTTCTGGATCGATCCGGGCAGCTGGAAAAGCCGCAGCAGATTGCTGATCGCCGACCGGCTCTTCCCCACCCGGGTGGCCAGCGTGGCCTGGGTCAGCTCGAAGTCCTCGAGCAGCTGCTGGTAGGCGGCCGCCTCTTCCAGCGGATTGAGGTCGGCCCGATGCAGGTTCTCGACCACGGCCTGCTCGAATGACGCCAGGTCGTCGGCCGTCGCGCACCAGCGCCGGGATGCTGGTCAGTCCGGCTCGCTTGGCGGCACGCCATCGACGTTCGCCCGCAATCAGTTCGTAGCCCGACTCGGACGCGCGGACCAGGACCGGCTGCAGCACCCCGAGCTCGCGGATCGAGTCGGCCAACGCCATCAGCGATGCCTCCTCGAACCGTTCGCGGGGCTGGATACCGGTTGGCCCTGATCTCGTCGATCGGGAACGTCGCGCAGCGCCCCCTCGGATGCCGGCTCCGCTGGTCGCGTCGGTCGGGATCAACGCGCCCAGGCCTCGCCCCAGCCCGCCCTTTCGTGCGTCCGCTCATCTTCCGCTTACCTCCCGAGCCAGTTCCCGGTAGGCGATCGCGCCCCCGAGACGATGGGTCGAACACGGTGATGGGCTGGCCGAACGACGGCGCCTCCGACAGCCGGACCGAGCGAGGGATCACGTTCCGGCAGACCGTGTCACCGAAGTGTTGGCGGACTTCGAGGGCGACGTGTTCGGCCAATTTGGTGCGGGCGTCGTACATCACCAGCACGATGGCGCTGACTTCGAGATCCGTGTTCAGGTTTCGCTGCACGAGGTCGACGTTGCGCAGCAATTGGCCCAGCCCCTCGAGCGCGTAGTACTCACACTGGATCGGCACCATGACCTCGGACGCGGCCGCCAGTGCGTTGACGGTGAGGAGGCCGAGCGACGGGGGGCAATCGATGATGATGTAGTCGAAGTCGTCGCGAACCTCATCGATGGCCTGTTTCAGCTTCATCTCGCGGCTGAACGCCGGCACCAGCTCGATCTCGGCGCCGGCCAGGTCGAGATTGGCCGGAGCGACGAAGAGGTGCTTCACCGCCGTGGCCTCGAGGCAGTCCTCCAAGGGCGACACCATGGATGATGACGTCGTACATGGTGTGCTCGATATTCCGGGGGCTGATCCCCAGGCCGGTGCTGGCGTTACCCTGGGGATCCAGATCGACCACCAAGCGTCCGGAGCCCAAGATCGGCCAGCGCGGCGCCCAGGTTGACGGAGTGGTCGTCTTCCCCACCCCACCTTTCTGATTCGCCACCGCGATGACGCGCGGAAGTGGGCGATCGATCAATGTCCGGCTCCTCTGGTCGGGCACAAGCGACCGCTATCCTCGTCGCTCCATCGGCAGCCGGTCAAGGCCAAGGGCCAGGTTTCACGTGAAACGAGTCCTGACCCCTCTCTCGACCGTCCTGCCGACCACGGTTCCCCTGACCACCGTGTCCCTGCCGACGGTGCTCCTCACGACCGGTGCCTGGCGAAGGGAGTTCGAACCGGGCTCGGCCGCCGAGCGCGTGGGCTTCCGCTCGAGGGTGATTTCCGGCTCGCCGAGGGCCGTTTCACGTGAAACGAACGCGCTGCGGTTTCCGCCGTGGTCGGCCGGCAGCCAAGGGCCGACGGCGGGCCAACCGCCGGAAGTGGGCCGGCCGGCCCCCGCCGGCCCCGGGTCCACCCAGCCCCGCGTCCACCCACCCCGCGTCGACGCAGCCCGCGTCCACCCACCCCGTCCTGCGCGTCGGCCACCGTGCTGCGACCGCCCGTCCTGCCCCACCGCTCCCCCGCGGCATCCACCCCCACGACCAGCGGGCCCTGTCGACCAACCCCAGCCCGTTCAGGTCCACCTCTTCCCACCGGTGGGGCGCCTGCGGCGGCTCGCTGACCAGCAACACACCGCCGGAACCAGCAACGCCCCGCCCGAGTTCGGCGGTGACGGCGGGACTCCCGAAGGCACGAGCCGTCACCAGGTCGAATGCGGCTCGGGCGTCGCCATGCGCCAGGTCGTAGACGTCGGCGCACCACACCTGGAGGCCACATGTCGCCCCCGGGAGCACCCGCCGCCTCCTCGAGCCACGAGGCCCGGCCCTCCCGCCGCTCGATGAGGGTCACCGCCAGCTCGGGGTCGGCACTCGGCCAGCACCAGGCCGGGCACCCCGGCCCCGGAACCGATGTCGGCCAGCAGCCGGCCCGGCGGGGCGAGGCGACGGGTGCCGGTCTCGGGACCCGTCGGTGCCCCTCCCTCGACCGACCCCTCGTCGACGAGTGCGCCGACCACGGCGCGAACGCCAGCGAGTGGACGTAGTGCCCGGCCACCAGCGCCGCCGAGGAGGCCGCGGCGAGCGGCCTCCTCCAGCAGCGAATGCGCTGAGGTCAGTCGTCGTCCTCGACGACCAGCACCACGCGCCGGTTCGGTTCCTCGCCCTCGGAGAGCGTGCGGATTCCCTCGATCTCGGCCGCCGTGTCGTGCACGATCTTGCGATCCGGAGCCGACATCGGCTCCAGCGCCAGATCGACCCCGTCCTCGATCACCTTGCTGCCGCCTCCTTGACGAATCCCTCGAGCGCGATCTGGCGCCGCTCCCGGTACCCGGCGACATCGAGCCGGATCCGGCCCCGCAGCGGGCCGTCGGCCTCGCGATGCAGCACGGCCCGACTGATCTCGTGGATGGCCGACAGAGTCCGCCCTTTCCGGCCGACCATCAGGCCCAGTCCTTCGCCGTCGACCCGCACCAGGACGGTGTCCTCTTCGATCTCGGTCATGGAGATGTCCGCGGTGAAGCCGAAGGCATCGACGAGCCCGCTCAAGAACTCCTCGACCACCTCGGACTGTTCTTGAATGTTCATGTTCACGACGGCCTCCTGTTCCTTCTTCGGCTTGTTCTTCGGGCCGGCGCTTGGTGCCGACCGCTCTGCTTCTGCTTGGCCGGGGTCGGCCTCCGCCCCTGGCTCGCGGTCCGGGCGCTCCTCCAGCCCTGCGCTTCGCTGGATCCGCCCTGTCGTCCACCACCGCCGGATCCCTTGGCCCCTTGGTCCGACCCTGCCCCCGCTGCCCGGCCGGTCCTGCCCGCCGCGGCTTGTTGCCCCCACCACCGCCACCATTGCGGCCCCGGCGGTTCTCCTTCTTGGCCCGCGGCTGGACGGGTCGGACACGAGCCCGGATCTGTGCCTCGCCACGGACCATGCCGAACAGCCCCTTCTTGGGGCTCTGATCGTTTCGAACTCCGCCTCGTCGGCGGCGATGCCGAGCTGATCGAGCGCACGTTCCTTGGCCTGTTCGACCGTCTTACCGGTAGTGACTACCCATTCCACTGCGAATCAATTCCTCTTTCGTTTCTTCTTCCGCGGACGCGGTGTCGGTGCGGCCGCAGCAGGCGGCGGTTTCTTGCGTCCTCCGGAAGATCCGGACTTTCCGTTCTTGCTCCGAGCCGGGGCTCGGGTCTTGCTGGCGGCGCTTCCCCTTGGACGAGCGTCCTCCACCGGCCGGGCCCGACTTCTTGCCGGCACCCTGCTTCTTCCCGCTGCCGCCCTTGGCGCCTCCACTCGACGCGGCCTTGTTCGACTTGCTCTTGCTCCTTGCCCTTCTTCGCCGCCGCCGCATGAGCTACGGCGACGTCGTGCAGCTCGCCGTCATCGCTGTACAGGGTGCGGGTGATCCAGTCCTGCTGGCCACCCGGTAGAGGTTGGACAAGACGAAATAGATCACCAGCGCGGTGGGCATCGAGAAGGCGATGACCGGCAGCATGAACGGCAAACCTTCATGATCGCTTGCTGCTGGGGGTTGACCTCGGCCTGCCCGGGCTTGCGCCGACCCTGGATCTGCTTCTGCTGGTACCAGCTGCTCACGGCGACGACCCCGATCAGCGCAAGATACGGCAGGGCATAGACGATCCCCTCCGACAGCGCCTGCGAGGGCGTGATGGAGAGATCGAGACCCCACGACAACATCTCGTTGGTGCCGGAGAGATCCTGGTACAGCGGGGTCTCGTGGCTGATGTACTTCGGGTCGAAGGTCGGCTTGGCCGGGAACGGTGCTCCGCCCACGACCATCGCCGCCCCGGTCTCTGAGCCCAGACCGCCGACCCGAGACTGGTGAGGCCCCGAATGCACCTGGTACAGCACGATGAAGACCGGGATCTGGATCAGCGTGGGAAGGCAGCCGGCGACCGGGTTGATCCCGTTGTCCTTGTAGAACGCCATCATCTCTTCGTTGAGCTTTTCCCGGTCGTCCTTGTACTTTTCCTGAAGTTTCTTCAACTCCGGCTGCATTTCCTGCATTTTGATCATGGACCGCGTTCCCTTGAGGGTCAACGGGGTCAACAAGACCATCACGCCCAACGTCAGCAGGACAATGGCGCCCGCATACGAGTGGACGAGGTCGTAGAACCAGGCGAGTACCGTGGCGATGAAATCGAACATACGTTCTCACGATCTCCGTTCGGGAACAGGGTCCCATCCCCTGCCACCCCAGGGGTGACAGCGGCCGATGCGGCGGACGCGAGCAGGCCGCCGCGGCAGCGCGCCGTGGATCTGCACGGCGTCCAGGGCGTAGGACGAACAGGTGGGCTGGAATCGGCAGGGCGAGAATCGCCCCGCACGGGCGTGTTGGTAGCCGCGGATCAGGCTCATCACCACGCGGGCGACCCCTCCCGCCGGGATCGCTCGGCGCGGCGATGCCGGTGAGGCCACTCGCGTGCCCGGGCTCATCGGCGCCTCGCCGCTGCGATCACGGCCTGCTCCAGGTCACGTTGGAGTCGACATACGGATCGCTGCGGCGGCGTCACGCCCGGCCCGGAACAGCCATGCGCCACCGGACAACCCGGACGCCGAGTCCCCGTTCGGCTCGGCTGGCCCGATCCAGGGTCGCCACCGCGGCCCGGAGGCGACGTGTCACCCGATTCCGGGTGACGGCGTTGCCGACCGGGCGCCCGACCGCGAACGCGACACGCGGCGGAGGCGCTCACCGGGAAGCCAGATGGCGGTCACGCTTCCCCGCGTCGCTCGCGACCGCGGTATGCAGGTGCCCGAATGTGCGGCGGTCACGAATGCGCCAGATCAGGCCGACAACCGGTGTCGGCCCTTGCGCCGACGGGACCGAATCACGGCCCGACCGCCCCGGGAGGACATCCGTTTGCGAAAGCCGTGTCGTTTCGACCGCTTCCGGACGTTGGGTTGATAGGTACGCTTCAACGGGAGACTCCTCGAGTGGGCGACTCGGGCCGCGCCACGCAGTCAGTACGACCGATCGTGGTGGCCGGATGGACACCTCTTCGTCGGACCCGGCGGCAACCGGAAGAACACAGCCAGTTGGGCACAGATCTGCGCCGACCCTAGGCCGAGATCGGTCGATCCGCAAGATCCGGTTCGTGACGGACCATCCACGACGAACGTGATGCAGCATGCTACCGGCGGTGCTAGGTTCCGTGGTCCCGTCCCCTCGGATCGGATGGTTCCATGGTGGGCATCGAAGCGGCGACGGGATTCGTCACTGCGGCGCCTTCGGTGGTTGATCCCCGTTATCCACAGATGTGGAGATTGTTGTGGAAGAAGCCGGAGGGCGCAGCGTGCAAGAAGCAAGCCAGGTCTGGGCCGCCTGTCGTGAGCTCATTCGTCCCGCAGATTCCCGATGGCGTCTGGCACAGCACCTTTCAACACGTGACCCCCGTGGGGTCGAGGACGTCGTCCTCACCTTGGGCGTCCCGAGTGTCTTGATGAAGGAACGGATCGAGACCCGCTACGTCGCTCTGGTGCGCTCGGCACTCGGTGAGGTCTCCTCGCCGGCTGACGACGTCACCATCATCGTCGCAGCGATGGTGAACTGACCATCGATCTCACCGAGCAGTGGCGCTCCGGCCCCGGAATCCTTCGCCCCCCGTCGCACCCGGGACGACCACCACGATTCGCCCAGGTCGGATCGCCCATGCGCGACACGGCACCGGTGCTCGCCACACCGCCGGGGCCGACCAGCTGCACCCACCGACGCCCGCTACACCTTCGACTCCTTCGTGCAGGGCGCCTCCAACCGGTTCGCCCACGCCGCCGCCCTCTCCGTCGCCGAAACCCCGGCCCGATCCTACAACCCGCTGTTCATCTACGGCGAGCGCCGGTCTGGGCAAGACCCACCTGCTGCAGGCCATCGCCAACTACGTCTCCGACAACTACCCGACCTACCGCGTGTCGCTACGTCTCCACCGAGACCTTCCTCAACGAGTTCGTCGAGTCGATCCGACGCAACACCGCAACCGAGTTCAAGCGGAGGTACCGCGAGATCGACGTGCTGCTGGTCGACGACATCCAGTTCATGGAGGGCAAGGAAGGGCTCCAGGAGGAGTTCTTCCACACCTTCAACTCGCTCCATCAGTCGAATCGTCAGATCGTGCTGTCCTCCGACCGGCCCCCGGACGCCATCCCCACCCTCGAGGACCGGCTGCGCAGCCGCTTCAAGATGGGCCTGATCACCGACATCCAGCCTCCCGATCTCGAGACCCGCCTCGCCATCCTCCGCAAGAAGGCCGAGCTCCACAACAACTGCCTTCCCGACGACGTGCTCGAGTTCATCGCCAGCACATCACCAACAACATCCGCGAGCTCGAGGGCGCGCTCACCCGCGTCACCGCCTACGCCAGCCTCAACCAGGAACAGCCGACCACCGGAGCTGGCCTCACGGATCCTGCTCCGACGTCCTCTCGGCGGCCGAACCTCGGCCGATCACCCCGAAGCTCATCCTGGACGAGACCTCCGAGATGTTCGACTTCACCGGTCGAGGAGATCATGTGGCAAGAGCCGGCGACGCCCACTGGTCGCGGCCCGGCAGATCGCCATGTACGTCGTCCGGGAGCTCACCGACCTCAGCTATCCGGCCATCGCCCGCGAGTTCGGCGGGCGTGACCACACCACGGTCATCCACGCCTGCGAGAAGATCCGTAACCAATTGGGCGAACGACGCCAGATCTACGACCAGGTCACCGAGCTCACCCAGCGGGTCAAGCAAGCATGACGACCGGCCGGATCCGATCTCCGGACCGAGCCGTCGCTGTGGACAGGGTCGTGGACAGCACCGTGGATATCCGCCCGGGACGGTGTTGGTAACCCGGCCACCGCTCTGGACGACCCCCCGCTACCCCCAGGCCCACAAATCACACCGATTGTGAGATGTTGACCGCTGTGGATCGACCGGTGGACGCGACATCGCTTCGTACCACAACGATCGCGCCGGTTCGTCCACAACCCACAGGACCTATCTACTACTGACTACGGTTACCCAATCAGACAGGGAAGAGGAGTGAGCAGACTGTGAAGTTCCGCTGTGAGCGTGACGTACTTGCCGATGCCTTGGCCACCGCGAGCCGAGCGGTGTCCAGCCGCGGCGCTTCCCTTCCGGTGCTGTCCGGGCTTCGGGCGGAGCTGACCGGCGACCGCCTGCAACTCACCGGAAGTGATCTCGATCTGACCATCATGGTCTCGGTGACCGTGGCCGGACAGGAAGACGGCACGGTCGTGATTCCGGCCAAGCTCGCCTCCGACATCGTCCGTGCGCTCGACGAGGGTGCGGTCGAGGTCGACGACCACCGAGGATCAAGCCGAGATCACCTCGCGGCCGCTCCGACTTCTCCATCCGGCTGATCCCCGCCGAGGAGTTCCCCGTGCCTGGCGGATCCGCCCGACGACGCCGTGACCTTCGATGCGGCTGCGCTTGCGGATGCGCTGCGCCAGGTGGTGCCGGCGGCGTCGTCCGATGACAGCCGGCCGATTCTCACCGGCGTGCTGTTCACGGCCGAGGAGGGGGGTCTGCGGCTCGTCGCCACCGACTCCTACCGGCTCGCCGTACGTGACCTCCCGGCGCCAGTGTGTTGTCGGCCGGTCAGAGTGTCCTGGTGCCGTCGCGGGCCCTCAGCGAGCTGGCTCGTCTGCTGGAGCGAGGGTGAGGTCACGCTTCGCCTGGGCGAGCGCGACGCGCACGTTCGAGTTCGATGACATCCAGGTCAGCACCCGCCTGATCGAGGGGGATTTCCCCAACTACAAGGGCCTGATCCCCACCACGCCAACCCAATCGGGTGACGGTGGGTCGCGAGCTCCATCGCCGATGCGCTCCGCCGTGTGCGGCTGCTGGCCCGCGAGGCCACCCCGGTGCGTCTGGTGATGAACGACGGTGGTCTCGAGCTGCTCGCCGTCACCCAGGACGTCGGTCAGGCCCACGAGCAGATCGACGCCGGCTACGAAGGCAGTGAGCTGACCGTCGCGTTCAACCCCGAGTACCTCATGGACGGCATCGAGGTCACGCCGGGAGACGAGATCACGCTCGAAACGGTCGATGCGCTGAAACCGGCCGTGCTGCGCGTCGGTCGGACGCGAGGACTTCCTCTACCTGCTGATGCCGGTTCGGGTCAGCTGAGTCGACCATCTGTGCATGTCGCCGAGCTGTGGCTGACCGATATCCGCTCCTACGCAACCGCCCACGTCGGAGTTCGGCTCGGGCCTCACGGTCGTGCGGGGTGCCAACGGCATCGGGAAGACCAACCTGCATCGAGGCGATGGCGTACCTGGGGACGCAGCGGTCGTTTCGCGGCGTCGCCGCCGGACACCATGGTCCGCCACGGCCGCGGAGCGGGGCATCGTCGGGGCCGGGTGCAGCACGACGAGCGAACCCTGCTGGTCGAGTGCGAGATCGCCGGCCGGGGCCGGTCCCGGGCCCAGATCAACGGCCAGAAGGTGTCCCGCGGACGGGATCTGCTCGAGGTCCTGCGGTCACGCGTGTTCGCGCCCGATGATCTGGCGATCGTCAAAGCCGGACCGGCGCTACGGCGTCGGTTCCTGGATGACGTCATGGTGGCCCGGTCGTCCCGAAGCTCGATGCCTTGCGAACCGAGGTCGAGAAGATCCTCCGGCAGCGCAACGCCCTCCTGAAGCAGGCTCGTGGGAGCCTGAGCGACGACGTCGGCGATGACGCTCGCCGTCTGGAACGAGAAGCTTGCGGCGAGCGGGGAGGAACTGGCCGGCGAGCGTCGAGCGCTGCTCGCCGCGATCGGACCCCTGGTTCAGCGGCTGTATGCGGACGTGAGTGGCTCCGGCCGAGCGCGTCGACCTGGCCTACCGGTCCACCTGGGGCGAGGGCGATCTCGCTGCGGCGCTGGACGCGGTGCCGAGACGACGAGTTCCGGCGCGGTGTCACCCTGATCGGCCCCCATCGTGATGATCTCGACGTCCAGCTCAACGGGCTGCCGGGCCGGACGCATGCGTCACAGGGTGAGCAACGGTCGCTGGCACTCGCCCTGAAACTCGGTGGCCACCTCGCCGTGACCGACGCCATCGGTCAGGCGCCGGTGCTGCTCCTCGACGACGTGTTCAGCGAGTTGGACCATGCCCGCGCCGATGCGCTCGTGCACGCGCTCCCGGCCGGGCAGGTCGTGCTGACGACGGCGGGGGATGTTCCGGTCTCGGTCGAGGTCGAGCAGACGCTGTACGCCACGGGTGACGGGCTCGACCGGGCCGATGGCTGATCCACTGCCGAGCGACCGGAATCGGACGCCACGACCGCTGCAGGCCGGTCTCGACGCGGTGCTCCGCCGTCTGGGCGCTGCGCCGGTGGCCTCCGATCGTGCAGGTCGTCGACGCATGGCCCGAACTGGTCGGGCCCGAGATCGCCGAACGGTGCCATCCCCGACGGCTGGAGGCCGAGACCCTGTTCGTCGCGGCCGACGATCCCTCGCTGGTCAGCCATCTCGGTTGGCAGGAATCGGCGCTGTTGGATGCGGTGCGCACCGCTCCTGGAGAACGACCAACCGACCCGGCTCGACGTGACGGTGCAGCGGCCGTCGTAGCCGGCCCGGGATGCGGCACGATGGCGCCCTCCGGGGCCCCAGAACTGGTAGAATGACAGCCGCGTGATCTTCCCCCAGGACTCGCCTGTTCTTCATCGTGGCAGGCCCCGTATGGCGGTCGAGATGACGGTCGATCACCGTGAAGTTCTTCTGTGTGAAAGGGCGCGCCGTGGCGCAGCAAACCAACTCCTACGACGCCAAGGACATCCAGGTTCTCGAGGGTCTCGAGGCGGTTCGGAAACGACCCGGGATGTACATCGGCTCCACCGGACCGACCGGACTGCACCACCTGGTGTACGAGGTCGTCGACAACTCGGTCGACGAGGCGATGGCCGGATACTGCCGGCCGGATCGACGTGACGCTCCTGGCCGATGGCGGGTGCGAGGTCAGCGACGACGGTCGAGGCATTCCGGTCGACGTCCACGAGGAGCAGGGTCAGTCGGCGGCTGAGGTCGTGCTGACCGTCCTGCATGCGGGCGGCAAGTTCGGCGGCGACGGCTACAAGGTCTCCGGTGGTCTGCACGGCGTCGGTGTGTCGGTCGTGAACGCGCTCTCCCGCAGCGTCGAGGTCGAGATCGACCGCGACGGCAAGCGCCACTTCATGTCCTTCGCCGACGGCGGCGAGCCCAAGGAGCCGTTGAGCGCCATCGGCGACGCCCCCGACGGTCGCAGCGGGACCACCGTGCGGTTCTGGCCCGACCCCACGATCTTCAAGGAGGGGATCGAGTTTCGGGCCCAGACGCTCACCGAACGGTTCCAGATGATGGCGTTCCTCAATCGGGGTCTGGCCATCCATTTCACCGATCTGCGGCCCGGCCACGACCCCACGCCCGAGGTGTTCCACTACGAGGGCGGCATCATCGATTTCGTCCGCCACCTCAACGCGGCCAAGGAGTCGTTGTTCAGCGACGTCGGCTACTTCGAAGGAGCCGACGAGGAACAGGAAGTCGAGATCGCGTTCCAGTGGAACACCGGCTTCAACGACGGCATCCACAGCTTCGCCAACGGCATCAACACCACCGAGGGTGGCATGCACGTCGAGGGCTTCCGCGGTGCGCTGACCCGGGTGATCAACGCGTACGCCCATGATCGCGGCGTCCTCAAGGACAACGACGACAACCTGTCCGGTGAGGACATCCGCGAGGGTCTGACCGCCATCGTCTCGGTCCGGCTGCGGGATCCGCAGTTCGAGGGCCAGACCAAGGCCAAGCTGGGCAACGTCTCGATGCGGTCACTGGTCGCAGAAGACCACCAACGAGCGACTTGGCCGACTGGTTCGAAGAGCACCCGTCCGAGGCCAAACGGATCGTCAACAAGGCGGTGCATGCGCAGCGGGCCCGTATCGCGGCACGCGACGCCCGCGAGAACATCCGGCGCAAGTCGGCGCTCGACGGGGCCGGTCTCCCCGGGAAGCTGGCCGACTGCTCCTCGCAGGAGCCGCGCGAGTCGGAGCTGTACATCGTCGAGGGCGACTCGGCCGGCGGTTCGGCCAAGGAGGCCCGCGACCCGCGGACCATGGCCATCCTCCCGATCCGGGGCAAGATCCTCAACGTCGAGCGGGCGCGCATCGACAAGATGCTGAAGAACAACGAGGTGACGGCCCTGGCCCAGGCCATCGGGGCCGGCTTCGCCGAGGAGTTCGACGTCGAGAAGCTCCGCTACCACAAAGTGATCATCCTGTGTGACGCCGACGTCGACGGCTCGCACATCCGCACGCTGCTGCTCACCCTGTTCTTCCGGCAGATGCGTGAGCTGGTCGAAGGGCGGCCACGTGTTCATCGCCCAGCCTCCGCTGTACTCCACCGAGGTCCGCAAGGAGAAGGTCTACCTCAAGGACGACGCGGCCAAGGATCGTTTCATGGAGGAGCATCCCGATCACAAGGCCGACTTCGCCCGCCTGAAGGGCCTGGGCGAGATGGATTCGGCCGAGCTGTGGGATACGACGATGGATCCCGCCCGTCGCACCCTGCTCCAGGTCTCGGTCGATCAGGCCGCCATCGCCGACGAGGTCTTCTCCACCCTGATGGGCGACGACGTCGAGCGCCGCAAGAAGTTCATCCAGTCCAACGCGAAGGATGTCCGGTTCCTGGACATCTGACCGCACGTCCGGTCTCACCGCGATGGCAGAGGCAGCCATGAGTGACGCACAACCGCCCGAGGAGGGCGACGAGTACGGCGGGATCGCCGCCGGGTCGATCGAACCGATCGAGATCCAGGAGGAGATGGAGCAGTCCTTCCTGGACTATGCGATGTCGGTCATCGTCACCCGGGCCCTGCCCGATGCCCGCGACGGGCTCAAGCCGGTGCACCGTCGGATCCTCTGGGGCATGTACGAGGGCAGGGTTCCGCCCCGACCGTTCCCACGTGAAGTGCGCCACGCGTCGTGGGCGACGTCATGGGCAAGTATCACCCCCACGGCGACACCGCCATCTACGACGCGCTGGTCCGGCTGGGTCAGCCCTTCAGCGTGCGGCACCCGCTGATCGACCCGCACGGGAACTTCGGATCACCGGCCGACCCGCCGGCCGCCATGCGCTACACCGAGAGCCGGCTCGCCCCCCTCGCCATGCGGCTGCTCGAGAGCATCGACGAGGACACGGTCGACTTCGTCGGCAACTTCGACGACAGTGAACGCGAGCCGGTCGTGCTGCCGGCCCGATTCCCCAACCTGCTGGTCAACGGTGGCCAGGGGATCGCCGTCGGGATGGCCACCAACATCCCGCCCCACAACCTGGGCGAGATCGTCGATGCCACCGTGCACCTGCTGGAGCACCCCGAGGCGACCGTCGACGACCTGTGCGCCTTCGTCAAGGGTCCCGATTTCCCGACCGGCTGCATCATCATGGGTCACGCCGGCATCCGCGAGGCCTACCGGACCGGACGGGGCTCGATGAAGCTGCGGGCCGTCACCGAGATCGTCGAGGGCGACAAGCGGGACCAGATCGTCGTCTCCGCGGTCCCGTTCCAGACCAGCGTCGAGGTCGATCTCCGAGAAGATCGGCGAACTGGTCAACAAGCGCGAGATCGAGGGCATCTCGCGGGTCGAGAACTACTCGGCCAAGGGCGAGACCCGGTTGGTGATCGACCTGAAGAAGGGCGCCTCGGCGCACGTGATCCTCAACCAGCTGTTCAAGCTCAGCCCCTGCAGACGAGCTTCTCGGTCAACATGGTGGCGCTGGTCGACGGGGTGCCGCGCACGCTCGACCTTCGCGAGGCGCTCAGCGCCTACCTCGGCCATCAGGTCGAGGTCATCCGCCGCCGATCCGAGTTCCGGTTGGCCAAGGCCCGCGATCGGGCCCACATCGTCGAGGGCCTGCTGAAGGCGCTGGACCTGATCGACGAGATCATCGCCACCATCCGCGGCAGTCGAGAACCGGGGCGCGGCCGACGAGGCGCTCCAGGCCGAACCGTTCGAGTTCACCGAGCGTCCAGGCCGAGGCCATCCTGCACATGACGCTCGGCCGGCTCACCCGGCTGGGGCGAGAGGAGCTGCAGAACGAGATGGACAAGCTCGTGGCACGAGATCGCCGAGCTCGAGGCGATCCTCGGGTCCGACGAGAAGGTGCGCGAGGTCATCAGGACCGAGCTGATCGAGGTCCGCGACGAGTTCGCCGACGACCGGGTCTCCGAGATCACCCACGACGAGGGCGATCTGGACATCGAGGACCTCATCGACGACGAGGACGTCGTGTCACGCTCAGCGCCCAGGGGTACATCAAGGCGATGTCGATCGACACGTTCCGCAGCCAGGGCCGCGGCGGTCGCGGCGTGGCCGGGGCGCGCCTCAAGGACGAGGACGTCGCTCGACCCACCTGGTCCAGACCTCGGCGCACGCTTATCTGCTGTTCTTCACCAATCGGGGCCGGGTCTACCGGCTCCACGCCCATCGCGTCCCGATGCTGGATCGCACCGCCCGCGGGACCGCCATCGTCAACCTGCTCGAGCTGGACGCGGACGAGGAGGTCGAGGCGATCATCGACACCCGGGACTACGAGACCAACCGCTTCCTGTTCTTCTGCACCAGGGGCGGGACGGTGAAGAAGACCAACTTCACCGAGTACGACAAGAACCTCAAAGGAGGCTTCATCGCTCTGGGCCTCAAGGACGGCGATGAGCTGGTACGGGTCATCCCCACCAACACCGGTGACGACATCTTCGTGACCTCGGCGCGGGGTCAGACCATCCGTTTCTCCGAGGAAGGGGTGCGGCCCATGGGTCGGACCGCGGCCGGCGTGCGCGGAGTGAAGCTGCGTGACGGCGACTACGTGGTGGGGTGCGATGTCGTGCGGGAAGACGGGTTCCTGCTGGTCATGTCCGAACGGGGATACGGCAAGCGGACCGAACCCCATCACTTCGGCACCAAGGGCCGGGGCGGGCTGGGCATGCGCAGCATGAAGGTGAACGAGGAGCGGGGCGAGGTCGTGGGCGCGCTGGTCGTGGACGAGGGTGACGACATCTTCGTGATCAACTCCAGTGGCGTCGTGATCCGCACCAGGGTCTCCGAGGTCTCGATCCAGGGTCGCGATGCGACGGGTGTGCGGATCATGAATCTGGACGAGGGCGACGTGGTCGCCGCGATCGCGCCGGCGCCGGCCAGTGAGGACGACATCGTCGACCCGGACGAGAGCGACGTCGAGGAGACGTCGATCGCCGGCGATGATCCCACCGACGAGGCCGAGGCCTGACGCTCGGGAGCTCCGGCTCCCCCTCCACAGGAGCTCGGCGGCGGCCAGCTCCCGAAGCTCGACTTCCCCGGTCATTTCTCGAGCGAGGAGGCGCGTCGATGACGACGGGTCCACATTCCCCCCGAAGAGGGGTCGTCCCACATCGCGACCGTGGTCAGGTCGCCCTGCCGCTGGTGTTGTTGACACTGTCCGTGGTCGTCGTGGCCACCGGGGTCGTATTCGTCCTCGGGCGCGTCCTGGTCGATCGGGCGGCGGCACAGGCGGCGGCCGATGCGGCCGCTCTGGCCGGGGCCGCCGACGGGCCCGAGGCCGCCGAGGCAATGGCCCGGAGCAACGGGGCCCAGCTGGTCCGGCTCACCGAATCCGGGTCGGAGATGGTGGTCGAGGTGACGCTGGGCTGGGGGTCGGCCCGCGCCCGAGCCGAACGGGTCGCACCCCCATGATGCTGAGGCGGCCCCGACGCCCTTAGACTTGCGCCCGAGCAGTTCGGCAGGAGTGGTCACGTTCCGTGATCAGCGGCCGACGGGAGAGCCATGCCGCCACAGGTCGCGACCGAGAACAACGTCGGTGACGACATCCTCGATGACCCGGCACCGCGCGACGCGGCACCGGAGCCCGAAGCGCCTCCTGCCGCCGACGGTCTCGACCCGCAGGCCCCGGAGCCGTACGACCAGGACGGGTTGGCCGAGCCGACCGCAACCGAGCAGCCGGTGGTGGCGATCGATCCCGGCGTGACGGAGCTCGACGCCCCTCCCACCGACCCGGTCGCCGAGGGGGCACCGACCCCACCGTCCGGTCGGTCGGTACGGCAGCGGATCCGAGCCCGCCAGCTCAGGGCCCGCAAGGTGCGCCGCACCATTCGGCACATCGATCCGTGGTCGGTGGTCAAGTTCTCCGTGTTCTTCTTCGCCCTGGCCTGGATGGTGCTGATCATGGCGGGCGTCGTCCTCTGGTCGCTGGCGGTCAACAGTGGCCTGGTCACCGACTTCGAGGATCTCGTGATCGAGCTGTTCGATCTCACCTCGTTCGCCGTCGATCCCGACCTGATGTTCCGGGTCTCGGTCATGGTCGGCGGGGCCATGGCGCTCGGTGGAGCGCTCTTCATGGGAGTCCTGGCCGTGCTGTTCAACCTGCTCAGCGACCTGCTGGGGGGAATCCGTGTATCCGTCATAGAAGAAGAGACCGCTCGACGGATCGTCGAGTAACCTGACCGCTCGCCATTCGGCGACCCGGGGCTATAGCTCAGACGGTCAGAGCGCACCCCTGATAAGGGTGAGGTCGCAGGTTCAATTCCTGCTAGCCCCACTGGGAGACCTGGTCGGCACATGGGCCGGCCGGGCCACACCACCTCGGCCGACCGTGCGGCCGCGATGGCGATCGACGGAGAGTGGCACAGCGTGACGATTGGACGGCTGATCCGGCGAGCGGCGGTGGCCATCGGGATCGCAGGGTTCGTGGCGTCGGTGCTGCGTCTCCGCGGTGCCGGCGGTACACCACCGCAGCAGGGTGGTTGGCGTGAGCTGACCGGCCCGGATCTGCGCTGACGTGCTGGCCGCGGTCATCGGTGCCGGCGCGGTCGGCGTCCGAGTCGGACGCCAGCTGATCGCCGATGGCGCCGAGGTCCTGATCCAGGACACCGACGGCGATCGGGCGGCCGCCGTGGTGGCGTCGCTGGGCGATCGGGCGTCGGTGGCACCGTTCACCAGCGAGTTTCCCGAGGCCACCCAGGTGGTGGTCCTGTGCGGTCCGGCCGGCACACAGTCGACTCGGGCGCGCGAGCTGATCGACCAGGGGTTGGCGCTGGTGTCGGTCGGGGACGATCTGGCCGAGACGAGGCGGTTTCTCGAGCTGGACGGGATGGCTCGCGATCGGGGGGTCCCCGTGGTGCTGGGTTGCGGGTTCTCACCCGGGCTGAGTTGTGTGTTGGCTCGGCACGGCGCCGCCACGATGGACCGGGTCGATGAGATCCACGTCGCACGGAGCGGCACCGGAGGTCCGGCGTGTGCCCGGCAGCATCACCGAGCCCTGGGTCAGACCTCGCTCGATTGGCGCGACGGTGCCTGGATCGAGCGACCCTCGGCGTCGGGTCGGGAGCTCAACTGGTTTCCCGATCCGATCGGTGCGATGGACTGCTATCGGGCCGCGCTGTCCGATCCTCTGCTGCTCCTTCCCGAGTTCGACGGCGTCAAGCGCATCACGGCGCGCGTGGCGGCCAATCGACGCAATCGGCTCACCGCCCGTCTTCCCATGCTCCGCCCGCCGCACGAGGACGGTGGGCCGGGCGGCGTCCGGGTCGAGCTTCGGGGCTGGAGGGGTGATGAGTCGGTGGTTCGGGTCCTGGGCGCCATGGATCGCCCGGCCACCGCCGCCGCTGCGGTGGCGGCGCTCACCGCAGAGCTGGCGGTCCAGGGCCAGCTTCGGGGCCCCGGTGTCGCCGGGCTGGCCGGCATGGTCGAGTCGGTGCCGTTCCTGACGGCGCTCGCTCGGCGCGGCGTCCGGGCGGCGGTGTTCGAAGGCGCCGGCGCCGAGGCCTGATTCGCACGAAGAGTGACGAATAGCACTCAATTCGATCACCCAACGTGCCGAAAGGAACAAAGCGGGGATTTCTTCGAGAAATTTCTCAAGGTCGCCGCCGATCGTGACGAAACCTCCCTCGGCTGATGACGAGGAGTGTTTCATTGAAGACGAAGGTTGACCCCCAGGCAGAGCTTCACGGGATGATCGAGACGAATCTCCCACTTGTGAAGCACATCGTGTTCCAGGTGGCGGTGCATTTCCCCCGCCACGTCGACCGCGATGAGCTGGCCCGAGCCGGTGCGCTGGGGCTGGTGGAAGCGGCCCAGCGCTACGACGCTGATCGCGGCGTGCCGTTCGAGCGCTTCGCCGCCCAGCGAATCCGCGGCGCCATTCTCGATGCGGTGCGGGCCGCCGACTGGGCCCCCCGGTCGGTGCGCAACCTGGCCCGGCGGTTGGAGAACGCAGAACAGCGACTGGCCACCCGGCTGGGTCGCGTGCCGTCGATCTCCGAGACCGCTGAAGAGTTGGGCATGACCAAGGCCGAGCTGAACCGACTGCAGGACCGTATGTTCCGGTCGGTCGTGCTCGCCCTGGAACACGAGATCAACGACGGACAGGACGAGGACATGACCCTGGTCGACGTGCTCGTCGACCACACCGCAGTCGAGCCGCTCGAAGAGCTCGAGAACCGCGAGCTGCAGGCCTACCTGCGCGACGCGGTGAGTCTCCTTCCCGAGCGTCAGCGGTTGGTGATCGTCGGCTACTTCCTCGAGAACAGGACCTCGCAGGAGCTGGCCGACTTCCTGGGTGTCACCGAGTCACGGATCTCGCAGTTGCGGTCCGAGGCCCTGGCGGCGCTGAAGGAAGGGATCCAGGCGCAGTACGATCCCCGTCAGGTCCAGCCCGAGGATGTTTCCGGTCGGGTCGCGGTGCGGAAGGCGAACTTCGCCCGCAACGTGGGCCAGGCCAGTGTCTGGAAGAACCGGCTCGACGAGATCCGCAGCGTCGGTGAGGTCGCCGCCGGGGTCTACTAGGAGGCGTCGGTCCCTTCGCCCGCCCCTCGGCGGCGCAGGAGGACGATCGCGCCCGCCGCGACGCCGATGACGCCGATGAGCGCCAGCAGGACGGGGACGAGCGAGTCGCCCCCCGAGTCCGACTCACTCTCGACCAGGGTGGGCTCGGGCACGGTGGTGCTGGACGGTACGACGGTGGTGGCAGGTGCGGTCGTCGTCGTTGCTGCCGGATCGGCGGCTGTCGTGGGCCCGGTTGCCTCGGTGGTCGGTGGTGGGGGAGTGGTCGTACCCGGCGGTCCGGTCGCGTCGACGACGGTGATGGCCGGGGCGGGGTACGACTGATCGGTGCCGTCGCCGGGCTGCTGGATCCAGGCCAGTGATTCGCCGTCGGGGCAGCGTTGGATGGTCGGGAAGAAGAGGGTGGTACCCGGTGCGTCCGGCAGCAGGACGTTGACCGAGAACGCGAGCTCGTCGCCGTCCGGCAGGAGTCCGCCGTCCCACGTCACGACGCGATCGTCGACCGATGTGGTCCAACCATCGACATCCTCCGGCAGGGGGTCGAGCACGTCGTCGGGGAGCTGGATGTCGATGCCGACGGTGGGGGCGGTGCCGCAGCCGTGGGTTGGTACGAAGCCGACGTCGGCTCTCCGGCCGGCCTCACCGGTTGCGCTGGTGGGCTCGACGTGGGCGCCGGCCGGTGAGGGCGCACCGATGACGAGGCACAGCGCGGCCAGCGTCGCACCGGTTCGGGCGAGAGCGGGGATCGGAGCGGTGGATCGCAATGGGGGCCTCACGAGACGGGGACGCCGAAGGTAGCGGCTGCCTGGGTGAACTCGTCGAGCTGGGTCGTGATGGTGATCTGCCAATCGCCGGGAATCGTGAGCTCGCGCCCGGACATGAGCATGTGCCCCGGTCCGGCCCGGAAGGGTGTGCGGCGCACGGGTTGGATGTCCTTGGACGGGAGCGCCATGGCCACCTCGACGTCGGTCAGATCCACCGGGCGGCCGGTGGGGTCGGTGAAGTAGAGATGGACTTCGTTCAGGTCCCCGGCCCGGTTGGGATCGACGACCATCTCGACCCGGAGGTCCTCGTTCAGCTCGAGGCGCTCGACGAAGAGCCCGCCGACTCCGGCGTCGGCCCGAGCCGGCGTCGTGGTGACCAGCATCGTCGTGAGGGCGATGATCACCAGGAACCCGATGATCTCCGCGGTCGTGGTCCGGACCAGTGTGGCGCGAGATCCCGATTCGGCGATCCGAGGGACCAGGCGTCGCCGGTTGTAGAGCGCGATCGCTCCCACCGCGCCGACGGCCACCACCTTTGCGATCAGGAGCCATCCGTAGGTCGTCGAGGTCAGGGCCCGCAGCGCTCGTACCTCGGCCCACGCCATCAGAACCCCCACCAGCGCAGCAGCGGTGAAGGTGAAGAAGGCCGTCCCGGAGAACCGTTCGACGATCCGGGCGATGGCGTCGGGAGGTTCGTCGCGAAAGGAGAGGAACACCACGACCAGGCCGCCGATCCAGAGCGCTACCGCAAGGACGTGGATGGTGTTGGCCAGGACGGTCACGACGACCGGCGACGAGGCGCGCGGATGTCCCGTGACGGCGAAACCGAGAACGCTCACCGCCCCGGCGAGCCATGACCAGGATGCGTCCGGCCGCCACGCCAGGGTCGCCAGCCCGGCTGCCGTCACGAGCGCAGCCGCTCCGACATCGTCCCCGACCACCCGGCGGAGCAGGTCGAGATCCCCTGCCGCTTCGAGGCCGCGCCCCGAGGCGATGACAGCCTGCAGCGGGATGGCCGTCAGCGCGGTGACCGATCCGATCGCGGCGGCCACCCGTGCGCCGGTGCCGGTCCCCACCTTCCGGCTCGCTGTCGGATCGATCCGCCGGTAGAGGGCGATGCCACCGATCACGAACGCCACGCTGTAGGTGACGAAGCGGGCGACGGCCGCCAGGCCCTCCCATCCCCGGTCCTCGTCGCCGAGGATCTGATCGACGTCGAAGCTGGTGGTCGCCGTCGCCGCGCCGACGGTGAACACGATGGCACCGTTGATCGGGTGGCCGTCCTCGGACACGACCCGATAGGTGGCGATGTAGGTGTCGTCGGCGAGCCCGTCGACCAGATCGATGGAGACGGTCGTCCCGTCGGTCGTGGGAGCGGTCTCGTCGACCCGGGTGCCGCTGCTGTCGAACACGGCCACACCGCCCAGCTCGAGCTCGACCGGTTCGGAGAATTCGAACTCGACCTGACCCGGAGCCGCGTCGATGCGGGTGGCATCGCCGGGGGACGTGGCCACCAGGATCGCGTGCCCGTCGGCGGGGATCGCGGTGGCGACGAACCAGAACGTCACCAGACCGACGAGGAGCAGGGCGGCTCCGGCACGGATCGGGCGCATGCTCACACCAGCTCGGCGCGTACCTGGCGGGCCAGCTCCTCGAGCAGTCCGACGTAGGTGCCCTCCGGCGACGTCGGCTCTCCGAGGTCGTCGAGATGCAGGGCCTGCACCTCGAGCGTCTGCTCCGACTGGCCGGCCAGGACCTCGGCGACGGCGTCCGCCTCGAAGGTCGAGGCCAGGACGACCAGAGTCCCGGCGTCATCCATCTCCCGGACGGCTCGTGTGACGAACCGGGGCGGTCCCTGGGCATCCACGACGCCGACGATCTCGAGGTCGAAGCGCTCGGCGAAGTAGGCGAAAGACCGGCTTCCGGTGGCCACCGCCCGGATCGGCAGTTCGGCGAGCGTCGCTTCCATGTCCTGCGACGTCTCGCGCAGCGTGCGGGCGTAGGCCGCTGCCGCATCGGTGACCTCGGCGGTCGCCAGGACGGCACTGGCCTCACCGAGGCGGTTGCCCAGGGCCAGGACGAGGTCGGCCGTGCGCTCGGGGTCGGTCCACACGTACGGATCGATCGTGCCGTCCTCCCGTCCCGGGAGCGGATCCTCGACGTCGGCGGCCAGTTCGAACCGTTCCGCTCCGGCGGCGGCTGCTCGATCCAGATCCTCTTCGGCGGCGGCTTCGAATCCGTCGCCGATCGACACGATCAGCGCCGCTTCACGCAGTCGGGCCCGCTGTCGGCTGGTCAGTTCGTAGGTGGTGGGATCGTCCCCGACCGGCACGATCACCTCGACGTCGGCGAAGCTTCCCACGACGTTCTCGACGACGTCGCCCAGCAGCGATGTGGTGGTGATGATGAACGGGCGATCGGCGTCCTCGTCCGGCTGGACCGGCTCCTCGTCGGTCCCGCAACCGACCGCCACCAGGGCCAGGCCGAGCACGACGGCGAGCGCCCGGCGGATCACGGTTGCAGCAGGTCGAGGATGTCGTCGTGCAGCCGGCCGTTGGTGGCCAGTCCACTGCCGCCGAGTGCCGTGGGTCGACCGTGCAGGTCGCTGAACCGACCACCGGCCTCGGTGACGATGACCGGCATCGGAGCCAAATCCCAGTGATTGGCGATGGGATCGAACATCGCTTCGGCGCGGCCGGTGGCGACCAGGACGTAGCCGTACCCGTCCCCCCAGGTGCGCAGGTGCATCTCGCTCTCGTAGACCGACAAGAGGCGGTCGGCGGCCCAGACGCCGAACCCGCTGGTCGTCAGGTAGGCGCCACTCAATCCGTCGGTGTCGGAGACGTGGCACGGCTCGCCGTTGAGCGTGCAGCCGGTGCCCCGGCCCGCAGCGACCGTCTCGCCCAGAGCCGGAGCGTTGATCACACCGACCAGGGGCCCGTGGGGGTCCTCGAGCGCCAGCAGATTGGTGTAGAGGGGGACCCCCTGGGTGAAGGCCTTCGTGCCGTCGATCGGGTCGATCACCCAGGTCCGATCCGAGGAGCCACGACGGTCGCCCTCCTCCTCGCCGACGATGCTGTCGTCCGGCCAGCGCTTCTCGATCTCCTCGCGCAGAAACCGCTCGGCTGCTCGGTCGGCGTCGGTGACCGGGGTGCCGTCACCTTTGCGGTCCACGGCCAGCGCGTCGTGGCGGAACCACTGCTGGGTGATCTCCCCGGCGGCCCGGACCATGTCAGCAATGTCGTCGACCAGGTCGGAGGAAGCGGTCGGAGCGGCGGTGTCGGTCACCGATGCATCCTGCCATCGTGGGGTCGCCGTGGCCATCCGGCCGGTGGGAACAGCGACTCAGCCCGCCTCGGGTGCAGCCGGTGTTCCCACTGCCTTGTGGTCCTCGATCCAGTCGTCGATGTCGGCCCAGGTCCGGTCGAGCCAGTCGATCAGCTCCTCCCGGTCGTGCGGCAGGGTGGCCCGTTCATGGAGCTCGGGACGGACCTGCACCGGCGAGCGGAACGGCACACTCCGCCAGACGCCGCGAGCGTAGGCAGCTCCCTCCAGTCCGGTATGGGCCAGCACCAGCACGTCGGCATCGGGGGCGGCCTCGAGCAGCGCGAGGGTGCCCGAGGGTCGAGGAAGGAGGGTGTGGCGCAGGGCCCGGGCCCGATCCGCCCGCTCGGGATCGTGGCGCTCGAGATGATGGACGGCTCGGGCCCTTTTCTCCGGGATGGCGAAGGTGCCTTCGGGGAAGATCACCAGGGCGTCGTGGCCGGCGTGGGCGGCGAGGTCGTGGAGCGCGACCAACTGGTGGTCGTCGGTGTCGGTCCGGTCGATGAAATGGTTCGGGAGCCGGTTGCCGACGATGTCGAGACAGGGGTCGGCGAGGAGCTCGCGCTTGAGGATGTACCGGATCGGTCGGTCGGCGCGCACGCCGATCAGATAGGCCGGGAGGATCGCGTCACCCATGGAGCTGTGGCGGGCCAGCACGATCAGTGGTCCGTCGGGCAGGGCGGGAGCGGGTCCCTCGAACCGGAGGCCCACCGTCCGTTCGGCCACCCCGACGATGCGAGCCGCCCACCAGCGCTGCAGCTGATGGTGGCGTCGCTGGGCGGTCGGGGTCGTGACGCGCCCGGCGAAGCGGATCCAGAGGCCGAACGAGCGCACGACGCCGATCACCTCGTAGATGGCGTAGCCCCAGGCCATCAACGTCAATCGGGTGGCCGGCATCCGGCGCGGGGCGGTGAGCAGGTCGACCAGTACCGCCGCCGGCAGCAGGATCCAGGTGAGGGCGGCCAGCAGGGTCACCGTCGGGATGGAGATGAGGCGGCGGACGAGGGAGCGTTGCTGCACGTCGGTACTACGGGACGGGCCCGGGGCATGGATGGCCACCGGCCGACCGGGTGGAGGCGATGGCGTGACGCTAGCGCGGCGGTCCGGCGTCCGGAAGGCGTCCGAGGTTGCCTCGCTAGTGTCGGCCCATGGTCGATTCCGAGCCCTCCTCCGAGCTGCAGGACCTGCGAGCCCGCATGCGCACGTTCATCGACGACCGGGTCGTCCCGGCCGAGGCGACGCTGGCCGGCGAGGATGCGGCCGGGACCGAGGTCCTGGCCCAGCTCGTCCGTCAGGCCAAGGACGAGGGCCTGTGGGCGCTGGGGCATCCGGTCGAGTTGGGCGGCGGGGGCCTGCCCTTCCTCGACTTCGTGTACCTCAACGAGATCATCGGTCGGTCGCACTGGGGTCAGACGGCGGTCGGCTCCCTCTCGATGCAGGACTCGATCATGCTCCACCGGTTCGCCGGCGCCGCCCAACAGCAGCGGTTCCTCGAGCCGCTCGTGGCCGGTGAGATCTACCCGTCGGTGGCGATGACCGAACCGGAGGTGGCCGGATCGGACCCGACCCTGATGGAGGCGACCGCCCGCCTCGACGGGGGCGAATGGGTGATCGACGGGCACAAGTGGTTCACCACCGGTGCGGATCGGGCCGCGTTCACGACCGTGTTCGCCATCACCGAACCCGACGCCGATCGCCATGCCCGCTTCAGCGCCATCCTGGTACCGACCGACACGCCCGGCTACGAGATCGTGCGGGTCGTGCCGACGATGGGACACACCGGCGGCGGCCATTGCGAGGTGCGGCTCACCGACGTGCGCGTGCCCGTCGACCACCTGCTGGGCGAGCGGGGCCGGGGGTTCCACATCGCGCAGGCCCGGTTGGGTCCCGGGCGGATCTTCCACTGCATGCGGTGGCTGGGACAGGCCCAGCGAGCGTTCGAACTGATGTGTGAGCGGGCCACGTCGCGGTGGGCGCACGGCTCCTACCTGGCCGAGAAGGGCGAGATCCAGGCGATGATCGCGGAGTCGGCGGCCGAGATCCAGGCCGCCCGCCTCATGACGCTGGACGCGGCGCGCGCCCTCGACGCGGGCGCCGACGCCAGGATCCAGGTGAGTCTGATCAAGTTCTGGGGGGCTCGGATGCTGCACAACGTGGTGGATCGGGCCATTCAGGTCCACGGCGCCCTCGGGGTCACGGCGGACACGCCGTTGGAGTTCATGTACCGGGAGGCGCGGTACGCCCGTCTCTACGACGGTCCTGACGAGGTGCACCGGATGGTCGTCGCCCGGCGCCTGGTGCGCGATCCCGTCGGCGGTGTGCCCTGGGCGTGACCGGACTCGGCCCCGCCGGTCGGGGAGGTGGAGAGACTCGCGTCGCGAAGATCGTGGGGCCTGTCCCCCGTCGTATTCGTTACGGGCGGAGGACGCCGACGCCGGGTTGGATCGGGAGATCCAGGGGGCTCAGCAGCCCGGGCGGCGCGGCGATCACGGCCGGCACGCAGTTGAGCGCCCGCATCCCGGTGGCGAGACAACCGCCGCCGTTGGGGTCACCGTCAGCTTCGCGCCGGAAGGCGGTTTCCTGCGTCACGTTGGGGCTGCCGGTGATCTCGATGCGGTACACGTCATCGTCCTCCATCGAGCCCCGGGGCCAGTCGGGCGCCGCGTCGATGCCCATGCGGTTGACGTGCTCGATCACGATCCGCGGTTGGCCGCCGACCATGCCCCGGATTTCGAACCGCACCGCGCCGCAGGTGCCGGCGGGGATGGCTCCCTGTGCGGTGGGGATGTCGGCCGGAGCCGCCCACTTGTCGTAGACGCTGTCGATACCGTCGAGCTCGATCCCCATCGCGTCGGCGATCATCGGGATCGTCCGTCCCCACGCATAGACGAGGATGTCGGTGGTCTCCAGCAGCGCCCGGTGCTCGAGCGGCTTGCCGAAGCCCATGGGGTCGTAGCTGCCCGTGTAGCTGTCGTAGTTGAGGATCTCCTGGATCCGCACCGAGTCGACCCGGCCGCAGACCCCCATGACCGTGAGGGGGAACAGATCGTTGGCGAAGCCGGGGTCGATTCCGGTGGTGAAGCACGACGTGCGGCCCTCGATGCAGGCGTTGCGCACCGCCTCGATCTCGTGATCGTCGCACACGGCCGGGTAGACCCACGGGGTCATCGCGGTCGAGACGACGTCCTTGCCGGCGCGGAGGGCGGCGCAGATGTTGCGGATGTTCTCGCCGGCGAACTCGGCGGTCGGTCCGTAGTAGGCGACGGCATCGGCGTCGCGGGAGAGAATGTCGTCCGCGTCGGTGCTGGCGGTCAGGCCGGTCGTCGGTCGGCCCACGAGATCGCCGACGTCGCGGCCGTGTTTGGCCGGATCGTTGACGATCACACCGGCCAGCTCCCAGGCCGGGTTGTCGAGGACCTCGGCCAGCACCATCGTGCCGACGAAGCCGGTGCCCCACAGAATGATGCGATGAGGTGAGTCGGTCGTCATCTCCCCACCATAGGATTCGGTATGGCTCGGATCGACGAACGTAATCCCGACGGCGCCGACGGCGAGTGGTTCATCGACGAGCGCTGCATCGGCTGCGGGTCCTCGGCCAGCGTCGCTCCCGGCCTGATCGTGCGGAGCGGATCCAAGTTCGTCTTCGAGCGTCAGCCCGAGAGCGACGACGACGTCGATCGGGCATGGCTGGCCCGAGAGTTGTGTCCCACGCGTTCGATCGGCACCGAGACGCGTACGGCGAAACGGGACCCCTACCCGCACGAGGAGGCGCCGGGCGTGTTCCGGTGTGGCCACAACGACCGGGCGTCGTTCGGTGCCCACTCGTTCTTCCTCACCCGGCCCGACGGCAACCTGCTGGTCGACTCGCCCCGGCACACGTTCAAGCTCGCCGGGCCCTTCGAGGAGCGCGGTGGCCTGGACCAGATCCTCCTGACCCATCGCGACGACGTGGCCGATGCGGAGAAGTGGGCCGAGAAGTTCGGTGCGTCGGTCACGATCCATCGGGCCGAGGAGGCGGCGGCGCCCTTTGCCACCCGGTTGCTGACCGACCCGGTCACCGAGGTCGCCCCCGGCGTACAGGCCCTCAGCATCCCGGGTCACACCGAGGGCTCGGTCGTCTATCTCGTGGACGAGACCTACCTGTTCACCGGCGACAGCCTGGCCTGGAGTCACAGCCGTCAGGATCTGTACGCCTTCCGGGACGCCACCTGGTTCTCGTGGGAGGCGCTCACCGCATCGCTCCGCGGGCTGGCCGACTTCCCCTTCGAGCAGGTCTTCGCCGGCCACGGAGCGTCCAGTCCCCGACTCGACGCCACCGAGATGCGGCGTCGCCTGTTGGCCCTGACCGATCGTATGGCCGACGGCGGGAGCTGAACCCGGCGCTGTCGTACGATGGCGTGCCATGACCAACATGGATCCCGACACCTTTCGGGACTACGTGGCCAACCACGTGCGTACCTATCTCGAGACCGACGGTGAGGACGGCGCCATCTTCAACGGTCTGCCGTGTGTCGTCCTCACGACGGTCGGGGCACGCTCGGGTGAGACCCGGTACAGCCCGGTGATCCGGGTGAGCGTTCCGGAGTCGGACGACTACGTCGTGGTCGCCTCGATGGGAGGCGCCCCCAAGCACCCGTCCTGGTACTTCAACCTGCTGGCCCATCCGGACCAGGTCACGCTCCAGGACCGGGCGACCAAACGTCGCTACGACGTCCGGGTGACCGAGGGGTCCGAGCGCGAGGAGCTGTGGGAGCTGGCCGCCTCGATCTATCCGGAGTACGAGGTCTACCAGGCCGACACCGAGCGCCGGATCCCCGTGGTGCGGCTCACGCCGGCCGACTGAACGGGTCGCGACCAGGCGCCGGTGGGAGCGGCTCGTCGAGCATCAGCAGGTGGCCCTCGGTGCCGGTGGGCCGTTGGAGCCGGAGCAAGCCAACCCGGTCCGAGAACGACAGGTGTCGCAGCCGCTCGGCGAGGTGATCCAGCTCGAGCAGGAGCAGCGCCTCAGCCCCGGTCGGGTCGTCCACCCGGAGCCGGACGTGCCCGGCCCGTTCCATGAGACGACAACCTCGAACGTGCGCCGCCAGCAGCTCGTCGATCGGCGCGCCGGGAAGTACCTGAGCGACATCGCCCTCCGGCACGGGAACGTGGCGTTGTTGCTGGGTCGTCAGCAACGCCCCACCCTCGAAACCGGTGAGGAAACCGGCCCGGGCCGGCAGCCGAGGGTTGGTCGGGTCGGCACTCTCGGCGACGACGCCGTCGAATCGGGATCCGACCATCATCAGCATCCGCTCGTTGAGCGCCGTCGCCGATCCGACGAGAAAGCCGAGTTCGGTCAGCTGCACCCGGATCTCGGCCAGTGGCAGGCTGTCGGCCACCGGAGCGGCGGCGGGCATCGCCTTCGCGGTGCCATCGATGGAGGAGCGGAGCTTCGCCTCCACGAAGAGCTGGAGGAGAAGGCCCGTGAGCAGCAGGACGAGCGCCACGCTCAGGACGGTCGAGACCATGCCGATCGATAGTATTCGGCACCCGGCCGTACGAGGGACGCAGTGATGCAGACCACCGAACCACCCCGACCCTTGACGGCGGGTCAGATCGGGCAGCGGATCGTCGACAACGTGGCGAGCTCGGTGCTGGGCAAGCGCCCCGTGGTTGCCATGGCCGTGGCGGCCATGCTGGCTCGGGGCCACGTGCTGCTCGAGGATCAGCCGGGCGTGGGCAAGACCTTGCTCGCCCGCTCGCTCGCGGCCAGCATCGGCGGGCACCTGGGTCGGATCCAGGGTGCCGTCGATCTACTCCCCTCCGATCTCACCGGCGGCGAGATCCACGACCCGCGAACCGGGGACTGGGTCGTTCGCGCCGGGCCCATCGCCAGCAACGTGGTGCTGTTCGACGAACTGAATCGGTCCACGCCCCGCACCCACGCCCCACTGCTCGAAGCCATGCAGGAGGGCACCATCACCGTGGATGGTCGCTCGCGTGACCTGCCGAGACCCTTCTTCGTGGTGGCCACCCAGAATCCGTTCGACACCGACGGAACGTTCCCCCTGGCCCCGGGGCAGCTGGACCGGTTCGCGGTGCGCCTGTCGCTGGGGCTGCCGGATCGCTCGATCGAGCGAGAGCTCATCGTCGATCCGGCAGCCGGTGACGGACACGAGACCCAGGCGGTGTGTACTCCGGACGATGTCGAGGCCGCTCGCCGATCGATCGCCGCGTTGCACGTGGCCCCCGAGGTGGCCGACTACGCCCTGGCGGTCGTGGACGACCTGCGTCACCGCGCCGCGGGTCGGGCCTGGATCAGCACGCGGGCGGCGCGGATGATGGTCGACGTCGCCCGAGCCCATGCGGCGCTGGACGGCCGAGCCTTCGTCGCCCCCGACGACATCAAGGTGGTGGCGCCTCCGGTGTTGGCTCATCGATTGGCCGGCTTCGAGAGCGGTGGCCACCAGTGGGCGTTCGTCGAGGAGGGGCTGGGATCGGTTCCGACACCGCGCTGAGGCCGACGCCGCCGGCGGCTCCTCCGGTCGTGCTGCTGAAGTACCGACCGACGGGTTCGTGGCTGACACCGGTGGTCGGCGTGCTCGCGCTCTTCCTGTGGTCGGCCTCGTCGGAGTCCGAGACCGGCCGGATCCTGGGGGTCGTCGGCAGCGTCACCCTGGTGCTGTTCGTGGTCGACACTGGTGTTGCGCAGTGGAGTGCCCAGCGGATCCGCCTGACGGCCTCGGTGCCGGGCATCTCGTGGGCGGGCGACACGGTTGCCTGTCGATTCAGCATCGCGGGCGTGCGCCGGCCGGTGGGCGTGCGTATGGCCTCGTTGCGGGGGAGTCGTCCGGTCCTGGTCAGCGCGCCCGCCGAGGGTCTGTTGGAGACCCCGACCCTGCAGCGCGGGGTGTTCCCTTTCGCCATCTTCGAGACGACGGTGTTCGGACCCCTGGGTCTGGCCGAGGTGACGCGAACCGACTCGGTCCCACTCGCGGCGCCCATCGCCGTCGGACCGATGGCCCCTCGCGACGCAGTCGCCCACCGCCCCGAGCTCTCGCGTGGCCGGGCGCTGCCGGACCCCACGGCCCTGGCGGGGGTGCGGCCGTACCGGGCCGGCGACACCCGCCGCCGGGTGCATGCGTTGCAGTCGGCGCGCCACGGTGCGCTCCTGGTGCGCGACGAGGACCGGCTGGCCCACGAACCGGTCGAGCTGGTGGTCGCCCTGGGCACCGGTGAGGGTGCCGAGGGGGTGGCCGCTCGGGCCGCGGCGCGCGCACTGCACCATCTGGCGGCCGGCCGGCCGCTGCGGCTGGTCACGAGAGAGGCGACCGGGCTGGCCCGGGCGGCGGTCCGGTCGCCCGACGACGTGGCCCGCCGGCTGGCCGTGGCCATCGAGGGCGCGGTGCCCCGGCCGGACCATCCGCACGACTTCATCGGACCGCTGGTGGAGCGATGAAGTCCCTGCCGTTCTCCCGCTGGTCGGTCCGCCTGGCGGCAGCCGTGCTGGGGCTGTTCCCCGTGGTCTTCGACCTGCCCGAGGGCACCCGCCTCCTGCGGGCCGCGGTGCTGGTCGGCGTGGTCGTGGTCGGGCTCGCCGCGCTCGGATCGGTGCGATCGGTGTTACTGATCGGTCTGGTGTTGGCGCTCTCCCGGTGGGGACAGCTGTCGTTCGGTTGGACCGTGGCGTGGGGTGTGGGGGCGCTCGGCGTGCTCATGGTCCATGGCGCGAAACGCTGGCCGGACCGCTGGTCGGGGCAGGACCCGAGCGCCGCTCGGCGGGCCGATCGGTTCTGGATCGGTCGACATGTGCTGCGGTCGGTGCCGGTGCTGCTCATCCTGGCGCTGTTCCTCCCCGCGCTGATCGGTGGGCTCGATCGCCCCGCGACCCAGCTGGCCGACGGCGACGGTGATGGGGACGGCCAGGCCAAGGCCTATTGGGGATTCTTCGACCGGATGGACACGTCGGTCCGGGGGGAGCTGAGCAACCAGCGCGTGATGCGAGTCTGGGCCGATCGCCCCGACTTCTGGCGGGGGCAGACCTTCGATCGCTGGGACGGGCGGTACTGGACCGTCAGCGACACGACGACGACGGTGCCGCTCGGGGAGGAGGACCCGAAGAGGCCGATTCCGGGATTCGGTGACGTCGAGGTCGGGGCCTCCGGGCTCCCAGGGGTGACCTCGTCCCAGACCTTCGAATTGGTGGGGCTCGGGAGCGACGTGGTGTTCGGGGCCTATCGACCGGTCAAGCTCGCACTGCCCCACGAAGCCTCGAGCCGGATCGTCGACGGGACCATCGTCAGCGGCTGGATGCCGGCCGGGTCGGTCTATCGCGTCGAGAGCGAACGGATCGCGGTCACGCCCGACCTGCTTCGCCGGAACGACCCCGCCGATGTGGAGCTGCCGCCGACCATCGCCGAGTGGTACCTGGACGACGCTGCGGTGACCGATCGGGTGCGGGCCCTGACCGAGGAGATCACCGCCGGAGAGGCGACGACGTACGACAAGATCCGGAGCCTCGAGGCCTGGATGAGCGAGAACATCCAGTACACGCGCGACATCCCGGTCCCTCCGGAGGGCGCCGACGCCGTCGAGCAACTGTTGTTCGTCGACCGAGCTGGCTTCTGCGAGCAGATCGGCACGGCGCTCACCGTGATGATGCGCAGTCTCGGTGTGCCCAGCCGGCTGGCGGTGGGGTACGTGACCGGCGAGAAGGTGGGCGCGGACGAGTACCTGGTTCGGTCCAGGGACGCCCACGCCTGGGTCGAGGTCTGGTTCCCCGAGCTGGGTTGGCAGCAGTTCGATCCCACCGCGTCGGTCCCGTTGGCCGGGGAGACGTCGGCCAACGAGGTCGGCATCCCGTGGACGGCGATCGGCCTGGCTGCGGCTGCGCTGGTCCTGGTCGTGCTCGCCCAGTGGTGGTGGCGCCGGCGCCAGGTTCGTCGCAACGCGACGGCCGGGGACGACGGATCCGGTGACCCGCCTCGCCCGCCGTCGATCATCACGACGGCGCTGGTCGAGGAGGGAACCCGGCGCGGCGTCGAACGTCAGCCCAGCGAGACGGTGCAGGAGCTCGCCCGGCGGGTGGTGGTCGAGTCGAAGGGTGACGACCGATTCGTTCGGGTGGCCGAGGTGGCCACCCGCGCCAGCTACGGTCCGACGCCGCTCGCGCCGGACGACGAGCAGGAGGCCCTGGCCGTCATCGCCGAGCTGAGCCAGGAGGACCCGGTCCCCATCCCAGCGCCCAACTCGTGAACTCAGGCGAGCGTATGTGTCGCCTGAGTTCACGAGTTCGCCACGCGGGGGCGGGGTAGATTCGGCGGGTGGCGACGGACACGGTCATCTATCCCGCTCGGGTCGTGCGCACGATGGAGCGGGCCCGACCGACGGCGGACGCGGTGGCCGTGAGCGACGGGATCATCGTTGCGGCCGGGTCGGTGGCCGAGCTGCGCGAGCTGGGGCCGGCCGAGGTCGACGACCGGTTCGCCGATCAGGTTCTGCTCCCCGGGTTCGTCGAAGCGCACAGTCACAGCTTCGGCGGCGGGTTCTGGCAGTTTCCGTATTGCGGCTACTTCGCTCGGTGGGCACCGGACAACCGGGTCTGGTCGGGGTGCACCTCGATTGACGCGGTGGTCGACCGGTTGCGCGGGCCGAAGCGGCCATGACCGATCCCGACGAGCCCCTGGTCGCCTGGGGACTCGATCCCATCTACTTCCGAGGCGAGCGGCTGACCGCCGCACACCTGGATCGGGTCTCGACCACCCGGCCGGTCTTCGTCATGCACGCCAGCATCCATCTGGCCACGGTCAACACGGCGCTCATGGCCCGGGAGGGCATCGGCCCCGACACCATGGTCGAAGGGGTGCCCAAGGACGGTGCCGGCACGCCCATCGGCGAGCTCCAGGAGCCGGCCGCGCTGTCGCTGGCGACGGGCGCGATCGGCGCGCTGTTCGGTGCCCTCATGAACGACACGGCGATCCATCACTTCGGGGCGCTGGCCCGCAACGCCGGGGTGACCACGCTGACGGACCTGGGCAGCATGTCCATCGACGACGACGGTGTGATCGACCGCATGCGTCGGATGATCGACGGTCCCGGTTTCCCGGCCCGGGTGTCGGTCTTCCACAACCCCGGCTTCGGAGGACCGGCCGACCTGGACGAAGCGGTCGCACTGGTGCACGGCCGCGCCGCCGAGAGCTCGGCCAAGCTGCGGTTCGGTCATGTGAAGCTGGTGCTGGACGGATCGATCCAGGGATTCACGGCGCGGCTGCGGCCCCCGGGATACCTCGGCGATCGGCCCAACGGATTGTGGTTGGTGCCGCCCGAACAGGTCGCCGAGCGGCTCCGGCCGTTCCACCGTTCCGGGATCACGGTGCACGCGCACTGCAACGGCGACCAGACGGTCGACGTCTTCCTGGACGCGGTCGAAACGGTGCTGGCCGAGTCGCCCCGATGGGATCACCGCCACACGGTCCAGCACTGTCAGCTCACCACCGCGGCGCAGTACCGGCGTATGGCGGCGATGGGTGTCTGCGCCAACCTCTTCAGCAATCACACCTTCTTCTGGGGCGACCAGCACGTCGAGGAGACCGTCGGATTCGACCGTGCATCGCGGATGAACGCCGCGGCCACGGCCCTGGCCGAGGGGGTCCCGCTGTCGATGCACAGCGACTCGCCGGTGACGCCGATCGGACCGTTGCACGTGGCCTGGTGCGCGGTGAATCGCCTGACCGCGAGCGGTCGCGAGCTCGGGCCGGCCGAGCGGATCACGGTCGAGGATGCCCTGCGCGCCGTCACCATCGGCGCGGCCTATCAGTTGAAGATGGATGACGAGATCGGTTCGATCGCTCCGGGGAAGGCCGCCGACCTCGCGGTGCTGGCCGAGGATCCTCTCGAGGTCGACCCGGTGGACCTGCGGGACATCCATGTGTCGGGCACGGTCCTGGCGGGGCGGCCGCATCCGGCGCCGTCGTCCCTCGACTGAGGTGACGCTCCCCTTCACGGTCGTCGGCGGCTACCTGGGCGCCGGCAAGACGACGTTGGTGAATCGCCTCCTGTCCGACGCCCACGGCCGCCGCGTCGTGGTCCTGGTCAACGACTTCGGCGACATCGCGGTGGACGCCGCCCTGATCGAAGCCGACGACGGCGACACGATCAGCTTTGCCAACGGCTGCGTGTGCTGTTCTCTGGCCGATGGGTTCGCCGCGGCGCTGGGTCGGCTGCGGGAGCAGGCCCACCGGTTCGACCACGTCGTGGTCGAGGTGTCCGGGGTGGGGAACCCGCGGAGTGTCGCTCAATGGGGCCGTACCCCGGGGTTCAGCTTGGACGCCGTTCTCGTCCTGGCCGACGCCACGGCGATCGAGCGGCAGCTGGACGACCCGTACGTCGGCGAGACCGTCGTGGCCCAGCTGGCCGCCGCCGATCTGATCGTGCTGACCAAGCTCGACTTGGCCGACCCGGCGGTCGCGACCGTGGCGCGGGTCGCGATCGCGGCCCACAGCGACGCACCGGTGGTGGCCGGACTCGTGGGGTTCGACGCCGTGCTCTCCGCCACCACGGGCGCCGCGCCCGTGCCGGAAGGGACCGCGCCACATGTCGCGCACCAGACGCGAACGATTCGGGTCGACCGGCCGATCACCCGAGAGGAACTGGACGCCTTCCTGGCCGATCGACCCCGGGGTGTGGTGCGGGTGAAGGGAATCCTCCGGCTCACCGCGCCGGACGTCGCTGTGGTCGTTCAGGTCGTCGGCCGGCGCAGCGAGATCACCCCCGCTCCGGCCGGCGCGGGCGATCGGCCGGCGGCGCTGGTCGCCGTGGCACTACCGGAGGCGCCGCCGGCCGATCTCGACGCATGGGTGGCCACCCTGGCCGGACCGGACCCGGGCGAGCGCTGAACCCACGCCGGCGCTACCGGCGATCGCTCAGGTGGCGCTGAGGCCGTCGCTCTCGAAGACGTTGGTCCGGTACCACTCGTAGGTGCGGGTCGCTCCGTCGAGGAGCGACACCTGCGCCCGATGTCCCGAGACCGCGTCGGTGCGGGTCATGTCGGGGGCGCGCCGGGGCGGTGAACCCGCATGGGTCTCGCCCGCCACGATGGTGAGGTCGCGCCCCACGATGCCGCACAACATCTGGGCCAGCGCGCCCATGGTGATCTCGGGTTCCTGGGTGCCGATGTTGAAGGTCCCACCGACGGCCTGATCCGTCGCCAGCAGCGCGACCACGTAGTCGATGGCGTCGTCGATGAAGCAGAAGGTGCGGCGATGGTCGATGGAGTAGACGACCAGCTCGTCACCGTCGGCGGCGTTGCGGATCCGCTGGGACAGCTGCGGGATCACGTGGGACAGGCCCATACGGGGCCCGTAGAAGTTGTGGGGCCGGATGATGGTGAACGGAAGCCCGGAGTGGTGGCAGAGCGCCTCGCCGTAGATCTTCGACAGCATGTAGCTGGTCCGGGGCGCGTCGAGCGGGGAGACGGCCAGCGGGGTGGTCTCGGGCGAGGGGATGGGCAGCTCGAACTGTTGCTGGGTGCCGACGTACACCTCGGAGGTGGAGGGGAAGAGGAACCGCTGCAGGTCGGTCTGTGCTGCGGCGACGTCCAACATGGTCTCGAGCATGGAGACGTTGTGTCGCAGCACCTCCTGGGGTCGGTCGATCACGTTCTGCACGCCGAGCAGCGCGGCGAAGTGGAAGACGTGGGTGTAGTCGTTCCCGATGCTCGCCAGGGAGGCGGGATCGCGGAGGTCGGCGATGTGCAGAGCGAACGATGGGTGGGCCTCCAGCTCCGCCACCATTTCGTCCTTCACTCCCCGGCTCAGGTTGTCGACCATGTCGACCGTCCAGCCGTGGTCGAGCAGGCGGCGGGTGAGGTGGCCGCCGATGAAGCCGGCGCCACCGGTGATCAGGGCCTTTGGCACGAGATGTCCTTCTGTGTGGATGGTCGGGATCGGAGTGGGTCGGTTCGGTCAGTCGGGGGTGTCGCCGCGACCGGTGGCGGCGACGACGCAGCCGTGGGCGAGGGCGGCCGCGCGCTGGTCGGGACCGAGGACCCCGAAGGCATCGAGCACGGTGGGTCGGTGGTCGCCGAGCCAGTCCCCCAGATCGAGGTTGCGGAACTCGTCGTGGGGGACGGCGAAGACCACGGCGTCGAAGCCGTCGGGCGCCGGCAGCGTCGCCGGGGTGTCGTAGTCCAGCTCGTCCCAGTGCCGGACGAGGGGGTCGTACGCTTCGACGTGGGCGCCACGGTCGCGAGCGGCTCGCACGAAGGTCTCCGACGGTGAGTACCGCGTGTCGCCGACGTCCTGGCGGTAGCTGATCCCCAGCAGGAGGATGTGACGGCCGACGAGCGCGCCGCCCAGCATGGTCTGGAGCCGATCGAGCGAGGCCAGCGGAGCGTCCTTGTTGGTGGCGACCGCCGCCGAGGAGAACGAGAAGTCCAGGTCGGCGTCGAAGAAGGTCCGGGCGCCGAGCCGGGCGAACAGCGGATCCTTGGTCAGGCAGTACCCGCCCACCCCGAACCCGGGGGTGCGGATGTTGGCATGGGTGGGCCGCATGCGGATCGCGTCGACGATCTCGAACAGGTCGATCCCCGCCAGCTCGGCGAAGCGGGCCCACTCCTCCATCAGGGCGATCGTGGTGGCCCGATAGGTGTTTTCGAGCACCTTCGCCGTCTCGGACGCAGTGGTGTGCGAGAGGCGGGTCAAGGGGTAGTCAGCGGTGTTGATGACCGTCCGGAGAAAGGCCTCGGTGGCGTCGGCCGCAGCCTCGTCGTGGCCGGCGAAGACCCGCCAGAAGTTGACGATCGAGTCGAAGTAGTCCGCGCCGGGCATGACCCGCTCGTAGCTGTGCGCCACCAGGACCCGGGCCGGGTCGATCCCCCGGCCCTCGAGCTCCTCGGCCAGGGTGGGCACGACCACGCGCTCGGTGGTACCGGGCGGCACGGTGGTCTCGACGATGACCAGCGTTCCGGCCGTGACGTTGCGTCCGACGGCGCGGATGGCAGCGGTGAATCCGTCCAGGCGCAGCTGTGGGTCGGCGCTCCGCCAGTCGATGTCGAGCGGGACGTCGACCACCACCACCTCGGCCAGCCGGTACGCCCGATCGTCCGAGCAGCACACCAGCGACCCCCGTTCCCGGGCGGCCGTCAGGGCGGTGAGCAGCGAGGTGTCGCTGGTCTCGAACGGGAACTCCCCGGCGTTGAGTGCGTCGATCCGAGCCCGACCGGCCGGATCGGCCAGATCGACGCCGACGACCTGGTAGCGGGGCGCCCCCGCCTGGTCGGTGGCCGACGCCACGGCCACCGCCATGGCGGCGCCGACGAAACCCAGACCCTGCACGGCAACCACGGGCCGTTGAGGCTCGGGGGCCGCGAGTCCTTCGGCGGCGGCGATCGTGGCGATGGAGATCTCGTCACCCATGGGGACACCTCGGGTCGGGCCGCGGCCGGCGGGCCCGGGTCACGACGCCAGGACCTCACGGTAGAGGTCCAGGTAGGCCCGGACGGTGGCGTCGACGGTGAAACGATCGACACCGCGGGAGCGGGCCTCGGCACCCATGCGCTCCCGCAGGGCCGGGTCGTCGACCAGGCGCTCGATGGCGTCGGCCAGCGCCGCCGGATCCTCGGGTGGGACGACGAGGCCCGTGGATTCGTCGTCGACCGACTCGCGCACACTGCCGACGTCGGTGGCGACCACGGGGAGTCCGGCGAGCATGGCCTCCATGATCGTCACCGGGAAGCCCTCGTCGCGCGATGGCAGCACGAGCAGGTCGAACGAAGCGAGATGGTCGGCCGCTTTCTCGTCCCACGGGACGTCGCGGAACTCGACCCGATCGGCGAGCCCGAGCCGTTCACACTGCCCTCGGAGCGCCTCGGTCTCGGCTCCCGATCCGATGAGCACGAGCTGCACCCCGGGAAGCAGCGGCATGGCGTCGAGCAGAACGTCCAGACCTTTCACCGGATCGTGACGGGCGATGGTGCCGATGGTCGGTCCCGGAGTGGGACGCGCCACTGGCGTCCGATCGACGTCGGGAACGCCGTGATAGATGGTGCGAACGCTGCCTCGGGGGAGGGCGGCCTGGTCTTCGACCGTGCGGGCGGTGCGGTTCCCCACCGCGACGTGGGCGGCGAGTCGGCGCGACGTCTGTCGTTTCAGCCGGCTCGACAGCGAGGACCAGGTGGCCACCGGCGAGTTCTCGACGACGACACACGGCGGTCCTCGGAGGGTGAGGGCGACGGCGATGGCCCACTGGCAGGACGACATCATTCCCAGATTGAAGTGGATGATGTCAGCGTGGGCCGCGGCGAACACCCGCCGGTGCGCTCGCATGGCCGAGAGATCGGACCGATCCCGGATGGGAGGTGTCGTCACCGCCACTGCACCGGGCCGATGGTCGGCCAGCCAGGTGACGACATCGGACTCGACCCCGAGCACGGACACCTCGATCTGGGGAGGGAGCGCGGTCAGGACGTGGGCGAGTGTCATCTCGGCTCCGCCGCGGAAGGGGGCATCGGTGTAGATGAGGAGGCGGAAGCCGTCCTCGACGGAGGGCATCAGAGGTCGGGGAGCAGCTTTCGACGGAGGCTCGGCCACTCGTCGTTGGCGGTGTCGTAGTCGTCGGGTCGCCCGATGTCGAGCCAGTAGCCGTCGAAGGAGCTGACCCGGGGCGGCGTGTCGGTCTCGAGCAGATCGAGGACCAGTTCGTCGAATCCCAGCGCCACGCCGGTCTGGTAGCCGCGCAGGGTCTCGCGGCTGACGGCATAGACGCCCATGGACACGGAGAACTGCTCGGTGGGCTTCTCGCGGAACGCCGAGATGTGGTCGTCGGCGATGTCGAGCACACCGAAGTCGATGAGGACGGTGCGGTCGTAGGTGGCGACGGTGAGTGGCGCCGCCGAGGTGACGTGGCCCTCGAGCAGCGCTGCGTAGTCGAGGTCGGTCAGCACATCACCGTTCATCACGACGAAGTGCTCGGGAAGGTCGTCCAGATGGGCGACGATCGGGCCCATCGTTCCGAGCGGGATGTCCTCGGTCCAGTAGCGGATGGACAGGCCCCACTGGGAACCGTCGCCGCAGTAGGCCCGGATGAGCTGACCGAGGTGGCCGATGGCGATGGTGACCGAGTCGAATCCGTGCGCTGCCAACTGCCGGAGCACCACCTCGATGATGGCGTATTCGTCACCCAGGGGAACGAGGGGTTTCGGCAACGACGTGGTGTAGGGCCGGAGCCGGACCCCACGACCTCCGGCCAGGATCACCGCATGCATCGTGCTGTCCTCACCCCGGTCGTCGACTCGGTCCCAATTGTGGGAGGGCAGCTCGGCCGACACAACTCTTCGATCCGATTTCGTGATCCGGAGGCCGGACCGTTCCTCCGGATCGATGTCGTAGTGTCGCCGTGACGGATCGGAGCCCACGATGATCGACCGCTATCGCGCGTCCTTTCCCGGTCTCACCTTCGACGACGCCGAGGCCGGAATCCTGCAGATCACGATGGAGGGGCCGGGGCTCAATTCGGTCGACGCCGCCATGCATCGGCAGCTGGCCGACGTGTGGTTGACCGTCGACCGTGATCCCGACGTCCGCGTGGCGCTGTTGACCGGGTCGGGAAAGGCGTTCTCGTCGGGGGGCAGCTTCGACCTCCTGGACGATCTGACCACCGACTACGCAACGAGATTGCGGGTACTGCGCGAGGCCCGGGATCTGGTCCTCAACGTGATCAACTGCTCCAAACCCGTGGTGTCCGCCATGTGGGGGCCCGCCGTCGGCGCCGGCCTGGTCGCCGGCCTCCTGGCCGATGTGTCCGTCGTGGGACGGACCACCCGGATCATCGACGGCCACACCCGGCTGGGTGTCACGGCCGGCGATCACGCCGCGATCTGCTGGCCGATGCTCTGCGGGATGGCCAAGGCCAAGTACTACCTGCTCACCTGTCGGGACCTCTCGGGTGAGGAAGCGGAACGGATCGGGCTCGTCTCCGTGTGCGTGGACGACGACGACGTGCTCGGCGAAGCCATGGTGATCGCTCGCGAACTGGCGGGGGGAGCGCAGCAGGCCATCCGCTGGACCAAACAGACGCTGAACCATTCCTATCGCATGCTGGGGCCGGCCTTCGACGCGTCGCTGGCCTACGAGTTCCTGGGCTTCGGTGGCCCTGATGCAGCCGAGGGACTGGCCAGTCATCGGGAAGGGCGCGACCCCTCCTTCGACGGGCCAACCTCCGAATGACGCAGCTCGTCGGCGATACTCGGGTATGAACCAAGACGAAGAGAAGGCCCGCAAGGACCTGGATCGAGAGTTCGCTCAAGTGCGCGAAAGCCTGGGTGATGTGCACGTGGCGTTCGACGCCGTGCTGGACGCCGGTCCCGAGGACGATCTGCACGATCTGCTCGAGAAGCTCGAGGACGCGGCCCGTGAGGCACGCACCGGAGGGTTGATCGGCTCGGGCGCCAAGGGGCACCGGCGGGCGTTGAAGAAGTACGGCGAGGTCAAGAACCCCTGACCGAGACCGTCGTCTTCTTCCACGCGCACCCGGACGACGAGGCGATCTTCACCGGTGGCACGATGGCGATGCTGGCCGACCGCGGTCTGCAGCTCGTCCTGGTGGTGGCCACGGCCGGAGAGGGCGGTGCACCGCACGATGGGGAGGGCGATCGACGGGGGTTGGCCGACGTTCGACGGGCGGAGACCGTCGCGGCCGCCGAACGCCTCGGCGTCACCGACGTCCGCTTCCTCGGCTACGAGGACTCGGGTGTGGACGGCAACGCCCCGGGAGGGTTCGCCACTGCGCCCGTGGCCGAGGCCGGCGACCGCCTCGCCGAGCTGCTGCGCGGGTTGGGACCTCACAGCCTCGTCATCTACGACGGCGGTGGCATCTACGACCATCCCGACCACGTCCAGGTCCACCGCGTGGGGCACGCGGCGGCGGAGCACCTTCCGGTCGACACCGTCTACGAGTGCACGGTCGACCGCGAGTACCTCCACTTCGTCGAGACCCACCTGGTGGTGCAGGCTGCGATGCCGCATCGGCCCGAGACGCTCGGTCTGGCCGCGACCTCGTTGGGTTCAGCGACGGTGGAGATCGATGTCGCCCTCGATGTCGCGCCGGCGCTCGACCGCAAGCGCTCGGCCATGGCTGCGCACGGCAGCCAGATCCCGGAGTCGTCGCCGACCCTGCAGCTCCCGGGAGCGTCCTTCTCGGCGGTGTACGGGCTGGAGTGGTACCGCCGGGTCGGTGCGTCCGGGCCGCTGGATCGGTTGATCCCGTGACGCGGGAGCGCATCGACCTGAGGACTGGCGCCCGTGCGCGATGCTGATCGTATGCGTGCCGCCGCTTCGTTCTTGTTGCTCCTCACGCTCGCCCTGACCGGATGCTCCTTCTCGGCCAGCGTCGGGGGGTCGCCGACCAGCGCGGCGGAGGAGCTCATCGAGGACGACCTGGCTCCTCAGCTGGGATTCGGCGACGTCGAGGCCGAATGTGGCGAGCCACCCAACGAGGACGAGGGGTCGACCTTCCTGTGCACCTCGGAGAGCGACCAGGGGCTGGTGCGCTGGGAGGCCACCATCGTCGAGGACGACACGGTCAACGTGCAGTCGATCAACGTCCTGGTCGAGGACGACGTTGTCGCACTCGAGGGCGCGGCCGCCGTGGAAATCGAGCAGGTCGTGGGGGTCCCCCTGGGTGCCGAGAACTTCGACTGTGGCGAGCCACCGGTCGTGCTGGGCGACGCGGACCAGCTGCTCTGTGCGTTGACCGATCCGGCCAACGGGGATGTCTACGACACGACGGTGACCATCACGGACATGTCGACGGGTGCGTTCGAGTTCGAGGTCGCCGAAGAACCCAGGTGAGGTGCCCGGGGCGCGAGTCGTAGGGTCTCGGGATGACCATCGAGATCCGAGGCATCACCGCAGAGGACGTCGAGGCGTTCCTGCTTCCGGTCCATCGCGGCTTTCTGGCGACGAAGGTCGAGGACTTCACCGGACCGGAGCCGGATCCGGCGCGGTCGTTCGCTGCGGTCGACGACGGGGAGTTCGTCGGTGGGTCCGGCTCGTACGACTTCCAGCTCACGCTTCCGGGCGGCGATCGGGTCGCGGTCGGTGGGCTGACCAACGTGGCCGTCCAGGCGACCCATCGCCGGCGCGGCGTCCTCCGGGGGCTGATGGACGCGCACCTGGCCGACTGCCGTGAGCGGGGCGATGCCGCGTCGGTCCTGATGGCCTCGCAGTCGAACATCTACGGGAGATTCGGCTACGGCGAGACGACCCGGACCGCGGGGTGGCGGATCGATGCGAGCGCGGCGCGGTACGAGCGGCCGGCCGACACCGGCGGATGGTTCCGGTACCTGCAGCAGGAGGAGGCGGCCTCGACCCTGGCTGCGATCTATCCCGGCGCCGTTGCGGGGCGGGCCGGCGCGCTGGATCGACCCGGCAACTGGTTCGACGGGGTGCTGGCCCGGAAGGCGGGCTGGATGGGTGGCGGTGACGTCTTCGTCGTCGTCCACACTGCCGCCGATGGTGAGGACGACGGCTACGTGCTGTACCGGATCGACACGTCGGGACCGCCCGGGGGCGAGGTCGGCTCCGTGGACATCATCGAACTGCTCGCTGGGGATCCGTTGGTCGAGGCCGCGCTCTGGCGCTTCTGCCTCGACATCGACCTGGTCGACGAGGTCACCTACCTCTGGGGTCCGGTGGATCCGGCGATCGCCGGCCACCTGGCCGAGCCCCGCCGCCTCGAGGCGACTCGCCTGCAGGACTTCCTCTGGTTGCGGCCGCTGGACGTGGCGGCCCTGCTCGGCCGCCGGGTGTACCGGGTCGACGGACGGATGGTCGTGGGGATCGACGACGCCGACGACCGGAACGTCCACGGCAACTGGAGTGTCGAATCCGCCGACGGCGCCGCCCATGTCGCGCACACCGACGAGCCCGCCTCGGTCACCATGTCGGCGGCCACGTTGGGAGCGGTGTGCCTCGGGGGGCGCTCGGTCGACGAGCTCGCCCGTGCCGGCCGGATCGAGGGCGAGGTCACCGACGTGGCGATGGTGGATCTGATGATGGGGACGGCGCGGCCCCCTTGGTGTATCACCAAGTTCTGAATCGGCGACGGGAGCTCAGCGTGTCCATCATCGGCGACGTGACCTATGAGGCGGACATCCGCTGGACTCTGCACGGCGTGCCCCACGTGCGCGCCGCCGACGTCGGCTCGGTCATGTTCGGCCAGGGATGGGCCTGCGCTCGCGACCACCTGCCCACCATTGCGGATCAGCTGGTCAAGGCCAGCGGCCGGCGAGCCCGCTGGCACGGCCGAGGGGCGGAGGACGCGCACGTCCACAGCGATATCGGCTACTCGGTGCTGGGGCTGCGCGAGCTCGCCGAAGGGATGGTGGATCGGCAACCCCGGGGCGTCATGGAAGCGGTGGCCGGCTACGCCGCCGGCCTCAATGCCTGGCTCGCCGAGCACGGCACCGGGGACCTTCCCGATTGGTGCCGCGGAGCGGAGTGGATCCGCCCCTTCACGGTGGTCGACCTGTTCACGATCTACAACGACGCCGCGGTCATCGCCAGCAGTCGCAACTTTGCGCAGTACATCGGCTCGGCGGCCCCGCCGGCCGACGGACCGCCGGCCGAGACACCGCCTCTCACTGCCGACGACCTCCCCTCTGGCCCGGGTCTGGGCAGCAATGCGTGGGCGCTCGGCGGCGATCGCACGACGTCGGGGCGGGGCATGCTCATGGCCAATCCCCACTTCCCCTGGTACGGCGAAGCCCGCTTCTGGGAGGCGCACCTCACCGTGCCGGGCGAGCTGGACGTCTACGGCGTCTCGCTGGTCGGGACGCCCGGGATCCAGATCGGGTTCACCGACGGGGTCGCCTGGTCGCACACGTTCTCACGCGGCCACCGCTTCTGCATCTACCAGCTGAGTCTGGATGAACCCACCACGTACCTCCACGAAGGTGAGATCCGGACGCTCAGCCCGACCGACCACGAGATCGAGGTGCGCGCCGACGACGGATCGGTCCGGACCGAAACGGTGACCCGCTATGCGTCGCACCACGGGCCCGTGGTCGACCTGCCCATCCTCGGGTGGTCGACGGAGACGGCCTATGCCCTCCGCGACGCCAACCTGGGCAACGACCGGTTCCTCCACCAGTTCCTGGAGATGGATCGGGCCCAGAGTGTGGACGAGCTGCGTTCGGCCCTCCATCGGGTGCAGGGCATTCCCTGGGTGAACACGGTTGCGGCCGACCGGCATGGTGACACCCTCTACACCGACACCAGCACGGTGCCGGCGCTGACCGACGAGGCCCAGTCGGACTGGGAGCGGTCGTTGGAGGAGGACATCGTCGCCGCGTTGATGTTCGAGCAGCGGATCGCGCTGCTCGACGGTACCCGGGCCGACCACGACTGGATCGACATCGAGGGGGCGCCGGCCCCCGGGGTGGAGCCCGTCGATCGACTACCCGAACTGCGCGGCGCCGACTACGTGTTCAACGCCAACGACCCCTACTGGGCGCCACACGCCACCGACCGGATCGAGCGGTGCTCCTCCATGGCCGGGCTGTTCGAACGACCACTCAGTCCCCGGAGCCGCACGAATGCCTGGCTGTTGGCCGGGCAGGGCCCCATCACCGGTGATCGTGGTCGCTTCAGCTCCGACGACGTCGTGGCGGCCGTGTTGGGCAACCACTCGCTGCTGGCCGAGCACCTGCTCGACGACGTCATCGCCCGGGCGCGCTCCGCCGGCACGATCGAGATCGACGGCGCGGAGGTCGACCTCGGTGCGGTCGCCGACGTGCTCGACGGGTGGGATCGCCGCTACGACCTGGACTCGGTGGGCGCCGTGGTGTGGCGCGAGTTCCTGGCCGACTTCTCCGACGCCGAGCTGCGCGACGCAGGGCCGCTCTTCGCCGAGGGATTCGACGCGGGCGACCTGCTGTCGCGGCCGGCCCGATTGGCCGCACCCGCCGAGATCGACCGGATCGCGATCGCTCTGGGTCGGGCCGTCCTGGCCCTGGCCGAGGCGGGCCTGGCCCCGGACTGCCGCCTGGGCGACGTCCAGTTCGTCGAGCGCGCCGGCCGGCGCGTGGAGCTGCACGGTGGGGGTGAGGTCGAAGGGGTGGCCAATGTGGTGATGGCCTTCGGGGGTCTGGCCCGCGACGATCTGGAACCGGCCGAGTACTCCTACGAACCCGCCGCGGGCCGGGATCTGCGCACCGGGCTGCACCGGGGTGGGTATCCGGTGCTGTACGGCGTCAGCTTTCTGATGGTGGCCGAGTTCACCGACGACGGTCCGGTCGCCCGCGGTCTCCTCGTCTACGGCCAGAGCGGGGACCGGCGATCCGAGCACCACGTGGACCAGCTCGAACCGTTCTCGGCCAAGCGGCTGCGACCGCTGCTCTTCCGGGACGCCGACATCGAGGATGCCACCATCGAGCGGCGCACCCTTCGGTCGCGGTCGCCCTCGTCCCCGTGAGCGGGACGTCGGCGCGCGGCGTGGGTCGTGTCCCGGTCATCTGGGTCATGGCCTTCCTCTCGGCGCTGCTGGCCACCGGCTACGGGGTGCTGTTCACGATGCTGGACGACTTCCGCGACGAGTACGGGATCGGCGAGACCGCACTGGGTGCGTTGATCGGCCTGGGGTTCCTGTCGTCGTTCGTGGGGTCGATCCTGATCGCTCCCCAGGCCGACCGCGGCCACGCCAAGCGGCTGGTCTTCGCGGGCATGGCGCTGAATCTGGTCGGGCTGCTGCTCATGGCCGGGAGTCGAACGTTCGTGGCGCTCGCCATCGGCCGGCTGATCATGGGGTTGGGCATCGGGGTGGCCGTCCCGGCCATCCGCCGCATCGTGATCCTGGCCGAGCCGCGAAAGATCGGGGAGAACCTGGGTCGGTTGGTGGCCGCCGACGTGGCCGGGTTCGCGACCGGACCGGCGATCTCGGCGATCCTCGTCGGTCCGTTCGGGATTCCCGCACCGTTCCTGGTCGTCGCCGCCACCACGGCGGTGACGATCCCCTTCGTCGCCGCGATTCGCGTCGACGAGGCCGAGGAGCCGGCCACCCGCCGGCTGGCGCTCGACCTGCTCGCCAACCGGCCCTTCGCCGGCGCAGTGATGATGGGATCTGCGTTCTTCCTCATGATCGGCACGTTCGACGCACTCTGGGCCGTGGTGCTGGACGATCTGAACACCAGCGAGTGGATCGCCAACCTCGGAATCACCCTGTTCGCCATCCCGCTGGTGGTGCTGGCCACACCCGGTGGGCGCCTGGCTCAGCGGGTCGGGCCCTTCCGGGTGGCCACCGCCGGGTTGCTTCTCGTGGCCTGCTACATGACCCTGTACGGCCTCGTGCCGACCGGCGGGATCATCTTTGCGATCGCCATGGTCCACGCGGTGACCGACGGGTTCAGCATCGCCAGTACCGGGGTGGCCGTGGGCATGGTGGTCGAGCCCGAACGTCAGGCCGGGGCCCAGGGCGTGATCGGCGGGTTCCAGACCCTGACCGCGGGAATCAGCGCCCCCATCGCAGGGGCGGTGTATCAGCACGTGGGACGGGGCGCGGCCTACGGGATGACGGCGGCGGTCATGGTGGTGATGGTCCTGTGCGGCGCGTGGCTGGCCCGGTCGGCGTGGCACCTGACCGAGGGGCCCGTCAGTCCGGACGTGGCGCGACTCTGACCGCGAGGGTGAATCCGCATCGGGCCAGGAGGGCGAACCGACCGTCGGGGACGGCCCGGGCTTCGGCGCCGATGAGATCGACGATGGTGTCGGTGACCGATCCGCGTTCATGTCTGGCCACGACCTGTTGCACGTAGGCGGTGGGGAGGTCCCACAGGCGGAAGCCGGCCAGGTCGAGGACGGCGCCGGCCTGGATAAAAAACGCCAGGGGACCGTCCTGTTCCAGCGAAGCGCCGGGGGTGACGTGGGCCGAGATGGCGTCGCGGACGAGGTCGATCGTGTCGTCGGGTTGGCCGGTGGCTTCCATGCAGCGTGCGGCGCGGTGGCCGCTCCGGAGCGTGAAGTCCTCGCCCGTGACCGCCTCGACCAGTCCGGCGTCGTGGAGGAGGCTGGCGACGTAGAAGAGCTCGTCGTCGACGGGGATGCGATCGATGGTGGCGAGGGCCCGTCCGTACGCCCAGGTGCGTTGACCGTGGCCGGCCAGAGCGTCGGGCTGCTCCCGGCAGGCGTCCTCGGCGGCTCTGGCCAGGGCACTGTCGGGCGGATCGAGCAGCGCGTCGTCGATGCCGGCGACGGCGTCGGGAACGCGTCCGGTGGCGAGCCGGAGCCGGCCCCCGATGTTCTGGCCCTGCGTTCGGGCGATGGCGCCGAGGAGCGATCGTCGCTCGCGTCGGGTGAGCGCGCCGCGGGTGCGCTCGAGCCAGGCGATTCCGCCGAGCCGTTCGGGGTCGGGTCGTGTGGTGGTCACCCTGAGAGTCTGGCGGATGGTCGGCGTCCGGGTCAGGGGCGCGGCTCGATGATCACGGCGCCTCCGGTCACGGGATGCTCGGTCAGCATCGTGGCCACGGACGCGAAGTCCGCGGCGGTGAGGGCCGTGAGGGCCGTGGCAAGCGCGGGCGGATCGATGCCGACAGCGGGAGCGCGTGCGGTTCGGAAGGCGGTGCCGTAGCTGTCGGCGGCCCCTGCGCCCGGCAGCCCCAGGATCGGACCGAACTGACGGGCGGTGGTGGCGGCTTCGTTCGGGCCGAGCTCGGTGGCCAGCACCGTAGCGACGGCATCGTGGAGCCGGCCCGCGGCCACCGCTTGGTCGGCACCGGCAGGGAGGGGTGCGCCGATCAGGAGATGAGCCGGATCGTCCAGGGGAGCGAAGCTGGTGACGAAACCGGACTGCTGCCCCTGGCTGAACAGCCGGCCGACCGCGACGAGGAACGCAGGGAAGGCCGGGTCGTCGGCAGCCGGAGCCGGATAGGCGAGGGAGAGTTGCCCGGTGGTGTCGCCGGTCGCTGGTGGCGGAACGGGCAGCACATGGAGGCCCGGTGAGGCCGGGCCGGGCCGGGATGGATCGCCGACGGGCGGGCCACCGGGGAGGGGGCCGAAGCGTTCGGCGATCGCATCGAGGGTGGTGGTGGGATCGATCGGGCCGGCCACCGAGAGCCGGGCGTTGCCGGCGTGGTACAGCGCCAGCCGATCGGACAGCTCGTCGAGCGTGAACGAGGCCACGGCGTCGGGGTCACCGCCGCGCCGTCCGTCGTCGGGAGTGGGACGGAGCCGTTCACGGGCGAGGTTGGCGGCGCCCAATTCGGGAATGCCGCCGAACATGTTGACCAGCTCGGCCTGGAGCCGGGGTTCCTCTCGGGCCAGGTCGGCCTCGGTGGGTGTCACGGCGCGCAGGCGACCGGCCATGCGGCTGAGCTCGTCATCCAGTTCGGCTGGCTCGACCACGGTGGCGACCACCGTGTAGTCCTCGCCGGTCTGGGCGTTCCAACCGAGCGGGTAGGCGGCGACCAGCTGGTCGACGGTGCGGGCCGGCTCCGCATCGGTGGCGCCGGTGACCAACAGGTGCTCGACCATGTGGGCCATCCCCGAGCGCCCCGCTGGATCGTGGTGGCTGCCGATGTCGAAGACCAGGGCCACCGCGACACCGGTGGCGCCCGGCAGGTCGGTCACGACCACGTCCAGGTCGTTGGCCAGGGTGGTCAGGTGCGGCTCCGAGGCGGGGGCGTCGACGAGGTTGGTGCTCGTCGGGGCGGCGGACGAACCCCCGGTTGCCGGGTCGTCGGACGTGCAGGCGTTGGCAGCCAGCGGGAGGAGCGAGACGGCGACCGCCAGAGCAGCCGGCCGGCGCCACAGGTCGAGACTCACAGATCCATGATGGTGCGTCGCGCCGGTCCTTTGCTCAGGTCACCTCGAACGACCCGCCTGGGTGGGCGACGCCGTTGAGGAGGATCTCGACCCGGTGGGTTCCCGGGTGGTGGGTCCGGGTCGACTGTTGGGCGATCGAGACGGTCTTCCTGATCGTCGCCTCGTCGTCAGGACCGATGACCACCTCGGCGCCCTTGAAGACCTTGGGACGGGTCGTACCGTTGGCTTTGACGAAGTGGATCCGCAGGTCGACCAGTCCGCCGGCGTCCGCGTCGCCGGGGTTGGTCAGGGTGAGCTGGATCCGGACCTTCCCGCCGATGGGTACACGTTGGGGCTCGATCACCACCGGCCCGACCCGGATGGGCGAATCGGCGGAGTAGCCCAGGATCTCGAGCGCAGCCGGGTCGCCTTGCTTGACGAGGGTGCGCAGGCCGTGGCGGATCAGCTTGCGCCGCGTCTCGTCGCCGTCGGACCACCAGCGACGAGCCGCCTCGACCGCCAGCTCCGGATGGTCCTTGGCGATGTCGTTGAGGTTGTTGGCCACCGATCGGCGCACGTACTCCTCGGGATCGTCCTTGAGCAGCTCGAGTAGCTCGAGGACCGGCGAGGGGTCTTCCTGGAATGCGCGCAGACGCGGCGCCCAGGGCAGCCGGGGGCGGGTGCCCTCGGACACCAGGCGCCGCACGTGGACGTTGGGGTCCAGGGCCCACTCCTGCAGCCGGGCCAGCGTGGCGTCGGGGTGATGTTCGAGGTACGCCCGGATGCTGAACTCGGCCGTGAAGCGCTTGGTCAGCTCGTACTGCGCCTCCATTGCGGTCTCGAAGTGGTCCAAACCGTGGTCGGCCACGAAGAAGACGTACGGGAGATACCGGAACCCCTCCATGCCGGTCAGCTCGTCCTCGGCGTTCTCCTCGTCGAGGGCGGCGACGATGATCCGGAGCGCCTGCTCGCGATCGTCGGGAAGCTGCTCGGCCAGCGCGTCGGAGATGTGGCGAGCGCGCGGGGTGAGCTCGAGGTCCTCGAACCCATCGAGGCAACGGGCAACAAAACCGTCCCGGTCGAAGGACGGGTCCACCGTCACGAGCTGCGCGGCGATCCACTCGGGAACGTCGGGCCCGAACTGGTCCTTCAGCGGCTCGGCCATCGGGCCAGTATGCAGCGAGGCGTCCCTGATCATGGGGGTGGTCTCTGGGGTGGGTCGAGTTGCCAGGTGCCGTCCTTGTTGCGGGTCAACGTCCAACCACCTTCATGGACGAGGTGGTGATGGGTATCGCAGCCGGGGCACATGCGGCGCAGGTCGGTGCGTCCGCCTTGGGAGAAGGGGTCAACGTGGTGGATCTGGCAGTCGTCGAACGGGACGGTGCAGTCGGCGTCCATGGCGCAGGTCGGGTATTGGGCTCGGAGCGCCTGGCGCTGGGCCCGGGTCGCCAGGCGGCGTTCCCGGCCCACGTCCAGGGCTTGGCCGGCGCCGCCGAGGACGATGGGGATGATGCCGGCGTCGCAGGCGATGCGGCGGATGGTCTCGGCCGGGAGCGGGGTGCCGCGGTGGGTCTCGGCGACGCGGCGGGCTCCTTCGGCGTGGGCGTGGGTGCGGCCGGCGAGAGTGTCGTAGTCGATCAGCACCATGACCCCGGCCGTCTCGGTCTTGGACAGGCGTTGGCCGCAGATCAGGGCATGGAGGGCTTCGGCCGCGACCTGTGCTCGTTGCCGGTCGGTCATGGCGTTGGCTCCGGCCGCGATGCGGGCGGCGATCTCGGCGTCGAGAGCCTTGTGCACGGCTTCTCCTCGGAGGGGGTCCCATTCGCCGTGGATGCCCTTCATCCCGGTGTCGGGGTTGGTGAACTTCTTGGCCCGCGAGTTCCGGCGTTGTTGCTCGAGCTCGCCGACCCCGTCGTCGCCCAACAGGCGGTCGACCAGCTTGCGGCACCGCTTTTCGAAGTCGGCCACCGACAGGCCCTCGGCGATGGCTTGGGCGACGAGTTGGTCGGACTGGTTCTCGAAGGTCTGCTTGTCCCGACCGGAGAGCCGGTTGGCCTGGCGGGTCAACGCATCGGCGTGACCGACCCCGATCGTGCCGTCTTCCAGCGCGCCCAGAGCTTCGGGCATCTTCTGCATCGCATCACCGCGCTTGGCCGCCTTGGCTGCGTCGCGATCTCCCAGTCCGGCTTTGGCCGCGGTCTTCTTCGGATCCGACCGCTGACCCTGCTGCTGGAGGCGACGCGACCGAGCCGTCACCTTCGCGAGGACCCCGACCAGCCAGGAGTTGACGGTGCCGATCTCGGCGCTCAACGCGTCGACCGCCTCGGCCGGCATTCCCGCGATCTGCTCCTCGAACTGCCGGATCCGAGCCGCGACCGCCACCGGATCCGATGCGGTGACCTCGATCACATCGCCGTCCATCGTGAGCGCCATCGGCGCCGCCTCTCACCCTGGTTCCACCGTGCCAAGAGCCCAGCAAAGGGCTGAGCGCATCCCTCTTCGGACCGTTGGAGCCTCTCGGCTTAGAGGGGTACGTATGTTCGATACTAGCCGGACAACCCCACCACCACAACCCCTGCAGCGAGATATTCCAGTCCGAAGGAACCGCGGCGGGGCTGGTCTTCTGGCGCGGGCCGACGCCGGTGCCACGCGAGGCGGCGGATGATGCACCACCGGTAGGTTCGGTTGCATGGAGGTGCGGATCCTCGGGCCCCTCGAGGTCGAAGGCGAGACCGGACCGCTCTCCGTGCCGACACCGAAGGAGCGCGCCGTGCTCGAGGTCCTTGCGCTCCGGGGCGGGGACGTCGTGCCGACCGACGTCCTGATCGACGCCCTGTGGGGGATCGACCCGCCCCGATCTGCGGCGAAGAGCCTGCAGAGCCACGTCTCGCGACTACGCCGAGCGCTTCCGAACGGGGCGATCGCCACCGAAGACAACGGCTACCGGCTCGCGGTCCTCCCCGAGGACGTGGACGCTCATCGGTTCGAACGGTTGGTCTCGGCGGGTCGCCAGGCCGCCGATGGGGGCGATCCTCGGCGCGCGATCGGTCTGCTCGATCGGGGACTGGATCTCTGGCGCGGGACGCCACTCACCGAACTGGCCGACGGTTCGCTGCGGACCGGTCAGACCGTTCGACTGGAGGAACTACACTTGGCAGCTGCGGAGACGCGCGTGGATGCCCATCTGGCGCTGGGCCATCACGAGCAGGTGGTGCCCGAGCTCGAGGCCTTGGTGGCCGACCACCCGCTGCGGGAACGGTTCTGGTGGCAGCTCATGCTGGCGCTGTATCGGTCGGATCGCCGCGCCGATGCGCTCGCCGCCTTCCAGCGCCTGCGAGTCCTGCTTCGCGACGATCTGGGGATCGATCCATCGAGCGAGGTTCGGGGGCTGGAGTCCCGGATCATCCGCGAAGAACCCGATCTCATGCTGGTGTTCTCGGGGCCACCGAGCTCGATGCCCAAGCCGCTCAGTTCGTTCGTCGGTCGTGTCGCCCAGCGGCGCGAGGTCGACAAGCTCCTGCGTGAACATCGACTGGTGACGCTGCTCGGGCCGGGCGGGGTGGGCAAGACTCGCCTGGCGATCGCCGTCGGACAGGATGTGCTGTCGCGAATGGACGACGGCGTGTGGTGGGTCGACGCAACCAATGCCGAAGGGTCGGGAAACGTCGCGGTCGGGTTGGCGAGGGTTCTGGGCGTCGCGGTGCCCCCGGGCGTGACCGTCACGGACTCGCTCCGGCACTACCTCGCCCCTCGCAGGCTGCTCGTGATCGTCGACAACGCGGAACGGGTCGCAGAGGACGTGGGCCGATGGCTCGTCGACCTCCTCGAGGCGGCACCCGACGTCACCGCTCTGGTGACCAGCCGGGTTCCCCTCCGGGTCCCGGGTGAGCAGCGCTACCCGGTTTCGCCCCTCGAACTACCGGACGGGGAGCTCGGCGTCGACGACGAGTGCGAGTCGGTCCGGCTCTTCCTCGACCGGCTGAGCGAGCGGCGGCAAGGCGCACCGGATGAGCCGGAGCGGGCGGCGGTCGCTGCGCTGTGCGGGATGGCCGACGGCCTGCCCCTGGGCATCGAGCTGTTGGCCTCGCGGGTCGGTGTACTCGACACCGTCGAGCTGGCGGACTTGCTCGAGCACCGCCGCAGCGAGCTGTTGGCTGACCGTGTGCCGGGCCGGGACGAGCGGCACGCAAGCCTCGACATCGTCCTGGCGTCGACGGTGGCATTGCTGGAGCCTCCGGCGCAGGAGCTGTTCGGTCGTCTCTCGGTGTTCACGGGTTCGTTCGACCGGGCGGCGGCGCGGGCGGTCGCCGGATCGGCGGCGGGCGACGGCCTGGAGGACCTGGTCGACGCGGCTCTGCTCCAGGTCTCGGGAGCATCGGGGGTGATCCGCCGCTACCGGTTCCTCGAGACGACGAGGGCGTACGCGACGTCCCAGGTCGACCCGTCGGAGGCCCGCGACGCAGCGGCGCGCCACGCTGAGCATTACCGGGACCTGGTCCGACGGGCGGGTACTGCGATGGCCGGACCGGACGAGCAGGAGTGGGTGGATCGCCTGCATCTCGACGACGCCAACATCAGGACCGCACTGCGTTGGTGGCACGAGCACGAACCCGTCGGTGTGTTGGCGTTCGCCAACGGCATCGGTCGCGCCTGGTACGTGTGGAACGATCTCGCCGAGACCCGCGACGCGCTGGACGAGATGCTGACCGTCGCCGAGCAGCCCGAGGTGGAGGGGGACCCGCTCGACGTCGCCTGGTTGCACGCTCGCCTCTGCTGGCCGCGTTTCCTCTCCGGGGACTTTGCCGGCGGTATGGCCGAAGCGGAGGAGGCGATCGAACGGTTTCGAGAGCTCGACGACCCGACCGGGCTGGCCATCTCCCTCGGAGATCGGGCGCAGATGACGGTCTTCGCCGAGGGTGACATCGACACCGCACTCGAGTTCTACCGTCCTGCGATCCAGGAGTCTCGTCGATCGGGAAGTCCGGAAACGACGGCCTGGATCCTGGCCGAGAGTGCTCAGGCGCTGATCTTCGCCGACCGGGTGGACGAGGAGGTTGACGAGATGCTCGATCAAGCCCAGCGGGCGCTGGAGGCGGCGGGCGATCTCGTGGGGCTGGCCCACGTCTGCATGGATCGGACGCTCGCCGCCTACGCACAGGGCGATCCCGACGCCGCCGACGCGTGGGCGCGCCGGGGCATCGCCCACAGCCGCGCCGCCGGGCACGCCGTCTACGAGCAGGTCCTGCTGCTCGGCCTGGGGGTCGGCGCCATGCACCGAGGCGACCAGGATCGCAGCCGGGAGCTGTTCGAGCAGTCGGCTCGGATCGCGTTCGACACCCACAACCTGTACCAGCTCGGTCTGCCCCTGCAGGCGATGGCGGCACGGGCCGCCTTGACGGATCGACCCGTCGACTCGGCCCGGATGTGGGGGGCCGCCGGCACGCTGACGCCGGTCTGGCCACTGTTCCGTCGTCGGTACTACGACGAGCTGATGGCTCCGGCTCGGGAGGCGCTCGGACCGCGTTGGGACGACGAGGTCGCGGCCGGCGCTGCGCTGACGGTGGAGGAGATGCTGGATCTGGCGCTCGGCGACGGGTCGGGTTGATCCGTTGGCCGTCGCCCTGGCTCTGCAACCGTCCCACAACCACACGGGTGGATCCTGAGGGCAGTCCCAGAGTCTTGAGGAGGAGTCATGAGGACTCGAACCCACCACGCCCGCAGGATCGTCTCCGCCCTGGCTGCGCTCGCCCTGCTGGGCGGCGCGCTCGCCGCGTGCGGCGATGACGACACGACCGATGACGCCGCTCCGGCGACCGAAGCGACGCCGAGCACCGAGGCGGTACCGACGACAGCGCAGCCCGCCGAGACCACGACCACGACCACCGAGCCCACCGACGAGAACGTGGCGCTGATCGTCGACTACTGCGAGGGCTTCGGACGGCTCGACGAGCCGGGTGCTCTCGATGAGCTGGTCGGGAGGATGGCCGATGACATCGTCATGACCGACACGGTCCTGGGCGCAAGCCTCACCGGCATCGAGCAGGTGCGCGAGTACCTGACCAGCGAGATCTTCGCCGGTATCGACACGGCACGCTGTGGCGCCGCGGTCCACCGGGGCGACTGGTACGCCGGCACCTACTCACTGGGCGGCAGTGCGACCGACACGGGAGCAGCCGGGATCACGGCGATGCACGTCGCGGACGGGAAGGTCGACCGGCACATCAGCTACTACACGCCGGACCAGGAGCTGGTCGCCCCGAGCCCGGAGCCGGTCGAGACGTCCGACGCAATCGCCTACTGCAACGCCTGGAACGACGGTGGCGACCCCGAGGCCGTCATGGCGCTCCTCGCGCCGACCGCGCAACTGCACTTCGGCGAGGTCGTGATCGAGGGTGCGCCGGCGATCGGCGAGTACGTGAGGGAGTCGTTCGACTTCGACCGAAACGACTGCGACACCGTCGTGGTCGAGCACGGAGCGTGGGTCGCCGGCGCCAACACCTTCACCGACACCACGACCGATGCGGTGATCGAAGGCGTCAACGTGTTCGAGGTCGACGAGGACGGGATGATCCTGCATCACTACGGCCATCTCGACGCACCGACCGAGGCGTCTCTGGCCGGGTGACCGGCGGACGGGCTCGAGGGGCCGGACCCGGGTGGGTGGTCCGGCCCCTCTCGGCGCGCCCACCCCGCCGCTACGGTCTGCGGCCATGGCCCATGCTCGACGGTTTCGATTCGCGTGCGAGCTGCACGATCCACTGCCCGGCCGGAGTTGGCCTGACTCGTTCCGTGAGGTGGAGCAGCTCGGGTACTCGACCCTGTTTCTTCCCGACCACCTGCACGAGGGACCCGGCCCACTCGCGGCGATGGCGGCCGCGGCGGCGGTCACGACCGAGCTGATCGTGGGGCCGTTGGTCTTCGACTGCGACTTCCGCCATCCGGCGATCCTGGCCCGGGAGCTGGCCACGATCGACCAGCTGGCCCAGGGGCGACTCGAGGTGGGTCTGGGCGCGGGGTGGCGGCGACTGGACTACGACCAGGCCGGCATCCCCATGGATCGGCCGGGCGTTCGGGTGAGCCGCATGATCGAGCACACGGCGGTCCTGCGGGGCCTGTGGTCCGAGGGCGAGTTCTCGTTCGCCGGCGAGCACTACACCATCGACGCGCTCGACGGATCACCGGCGCCCCACACGCCGGGAGGCCCCCCGATCCTGATCGGCGGTGGAGCGCCCCGGGTGCTCCGCTTCGCAGGATCGACCGCCGACATCGTGGGCGTCAACGCCTCGATCCACTCCGGGGAAATCGACACCGAGGCGGCGCGGGACGGGCAGGCCGACCGGATCGACCAGAAGGTCGCGTGGGTACGCGAGGGAGCGGGCGACCGGTTCGACGAGCTGGAGCTCAACGCGTGGCTGGCTCTTGCGCACGTCACCGACGATGCGCAGGGTTTCGCTGAGGCGGTCGCACCAGGCTTCGGCGGTACCCCGGACGAGGTGCTGGGTTCACCGCTGACGTTGATCGGGAGCGAAGGAGAGATCGCGGATCGGCTGCACCAGCGCCGACAACGGTGGGGCTTCAGCTACCACGTGGTCCCGGGCGACCAGACCCACGAGTTCGCTCCGATCGTTGCTGCGCTGACCGGTCGCTGAGCGCACCGCGTTCCTTCCTCCGGGGACCACCCGGGTGCGAACGATGGCGGCCCCTAGGGTGGTCAACGTGGGAGTGCATGTGATGGCGGTGTACCGCCCCAAGACCGGCGGGCAGGACACGCTCGAGGCCGAAATGGTCGACCACGTACCCCTGCTGCGGCGTCTGGGGTTGGCGACGGAGACGGCATCGGTGGCGCTGCGAGCTTCCGACGGCACCATTGTCGAGTACTTCGAGTGGGTCGATCACGATGCAATCGCCGCCGCCCATGAGCATCCCGAGGTTCTGGAGATGTGGTCTCGTTACGAGGGCTGCTGCACCTACGGGGTGCTGGCGGACCTGCCGAATGCCACGACGATGTTCGCCGAGTTCGAGCTGCTCGGTTCGTACTGACGAGACGCTCGAGCGAGGTCCGTCCCGGCGAGCCGGGGCATGGCAATCGCCAGGATCGGTCGCTCGGATCCCGAGTTCGTGGAAGGGTGGTCGCGCCACGACAACGACGTCGCGGCACGAGGAGGGGGAACACCATGACAGCAGTGAGCAATGTCAATACGTGGTCGGTGAACGAGGGCAAGGGGGACGCCTTCGCCGCTGCGGTGTTGACCGCCAAGGGAATCCACGAGCGGTTGGGTGCCGACGTCATGGTGATGCAGACGCAGACCGGGGGGATTCCGTCGACGCTCGTGTACGTCACGAGCTTCGAGTCGGGATCCGCCTACGGGGCCTTCATCGATGCGCTGGGTGAGGACGACGAATGGCAGCAGTTCTGGGCGCAGGCGGTCGCCGATCGTCCGGCCGAACTGGTCCAGTCCGCGCTGTACAGCGTCGTCGACATGTAGCGAGGCACTGCGGGACCGGAACGGGTGGCGAGTCGACGCAGATTCGCTGCGGGGGCCGTTCTGGTCACGGAACAGGGTCAGTCCAGCTGGAACACCCGTCGAGCGTTGCCTCCGAGGAAGTCGGCCCTGACGTCGGCGTCGAGGTTCAGCTCGTCGAGTCGGGCCAGCGCCTGGGTCGCAGTGAGCATGGGGTAGTTGGTGCCGAACAGCACCTTGTGCTGCCCGCGGCCGGCGAGGTACTCGACGAGCTCGGCCGGATAGCGGTGCGCGGCGTAGGCGTTGGTGTCGATGAAGACGTTGGGGTGTTTGTCGGCCACCGCGATCATCTCGGTCGTCCACGGGTACCCGATGTGCCCGCAGACGATCCGCGTCCATCGGGCGACGGCCACTTCGTCCATTGCCGCGATCGTGATCTCCAGCGGGATCGGGTCGTCGAGTCGCTCGGGAAGTCCCATCCAGCGCTTGAGCGAGTCGAACATCTCGTGATTGGAGTGCCGCAGCGTCGGGTGCTGCATCCACACGTCGATGACGGCCATGGGCGAAGCCTAGGATCCCGGCGCCCGCACGAACGCCTTGACCGTCACACAGGGTGAACCCGTGGACGGGCCGTGCGGGCGCACCGTGTACGCGCCCACCGAGGCGGGCACGACGACCACCTCGGCGTAGTTCAGGAGGAACGGATCGAACGCGTCCGACGGGCTCTCCAGCACCACCTGGAGGCCGTCGACGAGGCACAGCACATTGACGGTGCCGTGGGTGTCGTGGGGCACCGTTGCGTCGAATCGGTGCCGGCGGGTCTCGATGAACTCCAGCTCGTGGAGACCGGTGCGCTCCTCGATCCAGCCGACTCCTCCGGTCAGGGGCTCGATCCGGTTGACCAGCTGCTCGCGGACCCATGCGGTCGTGCGCTCCCACCGAATGACCTGGCGCCCATGATCGAGATGGATCGGACGAGGATTCCCGTCGAGCCCCATCCGCCCCCAGTCCCAGAGCTTGAAGGTGAAGAGGTACGGCGTGGCACTGATCTCCAGCACCATGGAGCCGGCCCCGGAGCAATGGACGGTCCCGGCGGGGATGAGGAAGTGGTCGTGCGTGCGGGCCGGCCAGCGGTTGGCGAATCGTTCGGCGTCGAAGGCCGGACCGCCGGCGTTCGCTTCCTCGAGTGCGGCGACCATCTCCTCGGGGTCGACATCCTCACGGAGGCCGAGGTAGACGGTTGCGTCGGGCGCCGCATCGACCAGGTAGTAGCTCTCGTCCTGGGTGTACGGCATCCCGAAGGTGTCCCGGATGTAGCCCGGGTCGGGGTGGACCTGGAAGGAGAGGTTGCCTCCGCCCATGGTGTCGAGGAAGTCGAACCGGATCGGGAACTCGGCGCCGAAGCGGTCGACGACGTGCTCGCCCAGCAGCGGGAGGGACTGGAACAGCACCACGTCCAGGGCCGGTAGCTCCATCACCGCTCCGCCGAAGTCGAGCAGGACGCTGTTCTCCTCCGGGACGCAGTTGAAGCACCAGCCGTAGTTGTCGGCGTCGCGGTCCAGACCGCAGACCTCCTTCATCCACTGGCCACCCCAGGGGGCGGGGTCGAAGAACGGCACCGGGCTCCAGGGCACGCCGGCGGCGCGGGCGAGCCCGTCGTGCACGGCGCCGGCCGGCGCCAGCACGGGTGCGTCGGGCCGGTGGGTGTCGAGGAAGAGGTGGGCCTGCTCGAAGACGTCCTGCTTGTGCCGGTCGGCGACCCGCCAGTCGACGAACCAGGCGCGCTTGTACTGCGCCGGCCAGTCAGCGTCGCGGTTGTCGGCCCCCAGATTGGAGATCTCGTTGCGTCGGAACCGCTGGACGAGCTCGCGCCGGGCGAGGTCGGCGTAGATGAGCAGGTCGGGTTCGCACAGCAGGGTGGCACCGATGCCGTAGACCAGGATCAGGCCCTCGTGAGCGGCATCGAGCATCAGGCGGAGTCGATCGACTTCCTGGTCGGAGAAGAACTGCTCGAGGGTCAGTCGGGACACCCGACCGAAGACGGGGTCGTCGGTGAGGTCGGGGGCCACGAGGTCGTCGACGGTCCGAGGCGGAGCGAGCGCGTCCTCGGTGCGCACGACGCGGTCGGGGCGGAGGACGCCGATCAGGTGGGGGAGGACGTCGTCGTGCACGCCGGGGTAGGTCTCGACCGCGAGGAGGAAACGAGCGCCGGTGCGGTTGCGCCGGGCGGCGACCTCGCTGCGGAGGACGTTGCCGGTGTCCTCCCAGCCCGAGCGGCAGGCGAACCAGTGACCGGGGACCTCGACGCGAGGGAACCGGCGATAGCGGGCTGCCTCGGGAATCCGCGGTGGCGACGGGTTCGTCACAGGTACGGGAGGTCCTCGGCGATGGCGGTCGCGATGCCGAGCAACGCGGCCGAGTCCGGATGGTGAGCGGCGACGACCTCGACCGCGCCGTAGCTGATCCAAGCGTGATCTGCGAGGTGCTGCGCCATCAGTACCGGGAGGTCGACCGCGCCGTGCATGACGCCGCCCCCGAGCACGATGCGTTGGGGTGCGAAGGTGTGGACGAGGGAGACCGCCAGGGCGTTCCACACCGCGAACGACCGGCCACGGAGCCGGCCGGCGAGGTCGTCGCCCCTCTCGGCCCAGCGGAAGACGGCTCGATAGTCGATGACGGCCTCGTCGGCCAGCGGGCTCGTGGCGAACGCCGGATCCTGCCGGGCCATGGCGGGAAGGGCCCAGGTCGAGGCCTCGGCCTCGGCGCAGCCGCGGGCTCCACAGGAGCACGGGCGCCCGTCGACCTGGACGATGATGTGCCCGCCGAGTAGTCCCGCCTGGTGCCCACGGCCTCGGAGCGGTCGTCCGTTCAGGAGGACCGAGCAGCCGATCCCGGTGCCGAGCGCCAGCAGGACGACATCGTCGGCTCCTGCCGCAGCGCCGTGTCGCCACTCGCCCAGCAGGGTGGCGTGCGCGTCGTTCTCCAGGTGGACGTCGAGTCCGAAGGTCTCCCGGCCCCATGCCGGGAAGTCGAAATCGACGGCGTCGGGGTACTTGCGGTTGGTCGAGAGCAGCCGTCCGGCGTCGGGATCGACCAGACCGGGTGAGACGATCCCGAGCCCCGAGCATCGATCGGGCGACACCCCGGCGTCCCGGCTGACGTCGGCCGCGGCCGCTTCGATGTCGTCGAGCTGGGCCGCCAAGCCGGCCTCGGCCTCGACGTCCAGCACCCGGAGCCCGAGGACCTCGCCGGCTCGGACGATGCCGACCTTGATGCGGCGGCCGCCCAGGTCGACCGTCAGGATCGGGCCGTCGGGTGGCGCGCTCATCCGTTCAGTATCCGTCGGCGCATCGGTCGAGGCTCACTCGGCCTCGACGGTCAGGCCGTCGGCCGACCGGATGATCCGGTGCAGGCGCCGGTCGAAGCGGAGATGGTGGAGCGTCCCCTCGAAGTCCATCGGGCCGAGGTCGACGAACGGGTCGGACCCGGACAGGTCGGGCCGGAACCCGAACAGGCCGGCCACGACGGTTTCGGCGAACGCGCCACCGCCGGACCCCTCTCTCAGACAGCTGCCCCGCTGGGCGATGCGGATCGGGGCGTGCGGCGTGTCGCGATCGGGCCCGTAGAGCTCGTAGGCCTGCCCGAACGGGCCTTCCCGGGTGGCGGAGGCGGATCGACGCAGCAGGTCGAGCGCGGCCTCGGGTGCTCCGATGAGCAGCATGCCCTCGGCCGCCATCGCGGGCCAGGCGTCGAAGGCGCCGTAGGGACCGTGGTCGGGCCGGTCCGACGCCGCCGCCGTGCGGTCGGTGAGCGACAGGGCACGCATCCAGTGGTCGGTCACCAGCTCGCTCTCGACGAACGCGAGCATCTCGCTGCGGGTGGGGTGATCCAACCGGTCGGGCAGGAAACGGGTGGAGCAGATGAAGTCGTAGCAGTGGCGGACCGGCCGCCGGACCCCGTCGGTGTCCACCACGGCCCAGACACCTTCACCGGGTACGTAGCGATCGAGGAGGCGCGACGCGAGTTCATCGGCCTCGTGGCGCCACCGGTCGCCCTCGGCCCGATCGCCCGCTCGGTCCATTCCTTCGGCAAGCGACCGCATCATCCACACGTTGGCGGCGTTCAGGGACACCACCTCGTGCACGTAGCTGGGCACGCACTCGAGCAGGTTGTCGACGTGGCCGTAGTCGGCGACGCCTTCACCCCTGGTGTCGAGCGAGCGCCACGCCGTCGCCAGGTGTCGAAGGTGCTCGTCAACCGTTCGTGCCCCGACCCGTGCGGTCAGGAACTCGAGGTCGCCGGTCACGGCGACGTAGTCGTGGGCCAGGGTGAACAGCGACAGGTCGTTGGCCGCGTACCAGAAGCCGTGCGAGTAGCCGGCGAGATACTGCCCGCCCCGGAACTCGCGGTTGTCGAGGTTGTAGACCGCGCCCGCGTGCGGGTCGACCTGCAGGAACAGGGCCAGCTGTTCCCGCATGGCGTGGGGCTCGAGCAGCGCGAACAGGCGGGAGAACATCGACGTGTCCCAGAAGAACACGTCGCCCCTGTCCCGCTCGCCGCTGGTGACGAACACCCGGTCACAGAGGGAGAGGTTGGTGCGGTGGAGGACCAGCAGGGTCAGCACCGAGCTGTAATAGAGCCCGCGCACGGCCTCGTCGTCGGTTTCGAGCACGGGGAGGCTGCCCGAGAAGTGACCGTTGGCGGGCGTGAAGGCGTCGCGCCAGCGGGTGCGCCAGCCAGCCGCGGTGCGGGTCCAGGTCCGGTCGAACTCGGCCGCGTACCGTCGAGCCCGCGCGATGGCCTCGCCGGTGAGCGGTCCCTCGGCCTGGACGAGCCGGATCACGGTGTCCGCTCCGGGCTCGACCATCGGTTGCCATGACATGACGGTCGACCAGTCGGTCCGGTCGGAGCGGTCGGGCGGATCGGCGGTCGCGGTGACGAGCACGTCTTGGACCTCGTCCTGCCAGACGGTCACCGTGCTTCCGTCACGGTCGGGGGATCCCATTGCCTCCACGGTCAGGTCGAGCGCCCGAGGCCCGTCCGCATCATTGCGGCAGCGGATCTCGTGGAGCAGCCCGGACTCCTCGAACGCCAGCCGCACGGTGGTGGTCACGGACCAGCCGTCGACGTTGCCGCACCGCACCGCCTGGTGGGCGAACCAGCGGCAGGTCGTCGCCTCGGTCTCGCCCCCGGCGATCCGCAGTCTCAGGTGGGGGTAGGACCGGTACTCGAGGAATCGTGCCCCGTCGCGGACGAACATCCCGGTGTCGCGGGTCCAGAAGTGAACGCCGAGCAGATCGGGGGCGCACATCGCCATCTGGTGGAAGTTGTGGAGCGACGGCATGTGGGCCAGGTCGTCCACCTCGAGCCAGTCGCTCGCGAGCTCGTCGAGCTCCGGTACGTGGTCGGTCGGGTCCATGAGGGCGTGCGCCGCGACCCTACCGGTCGGGTCGGGAGGGCTCGTCGGTTGGAGGCGGGGCGCGTGCTGCAGCGTTGCTCCAACGCGCCGCGTGACGGGCCCCGGCACTAACGTTTGTCCGCATGGCTCGAAAACGAGCATCGCTGCCCGTCGTCGAAGCACCGGATGACTTCGCTGCGATCTGCCCCCACTGTGAGGTGGAGCTCAAGGGCTTGGTTCAGCAACGGATGAACGCGGTCTACGGGACGGCGTTCGTGTGGGCGTGTCCGAGTTGTCGCCGGGTGATCGGCGTGTCGCATCGAAAGGGCTTCTTCATGGGCTGATGGGCCCCAGGCCCGTCGGCAGGTGAGTCAGTCCTCGAAGCCTTGGCTCAGTGCTGGTGCTCGTCGGCCTCGGCGTCGGCCTTGGTGGGATGCAGGGTGCCGGCGGGGTGCTCCGGCGGGCTGTAGATGGAGTACAGCTTGACCTCGTCGGATCCGGTGTTCACCACGTTGTGCCACACGCCGGCCGGGATGATCACGGCCCAGTCGTCGGCGATCTCGTGGCGTTCGGTGATGCTGTCCTCCGACGGTCCGAACTCGAGGCGGGCCCGACCCTGTTCCAGGCGGAGGAACTGATCGAGATGATCGTGGGCCTCCCAACCGATGTCCTCGCCGGGCCCGAGCCGCATGAGGGTGAGCTGGGCGTGTGAACCGGTGTGCTCGGTGGTGCGGAAGTTGGTGTTGTCGAGGGTGATCCGCTCGATGTCCGCAACCCAGCCGAGCTCGGACTCGGAGCGGGCCGCGTGGTCCTGGTCGGTCATGGGTTGGCTCCCGGTTCAGGTGTCGATGGGTTGGACTGCTCCGAGACTACGACCGGCCCCGTTGCTCCGAGGTACTGCTGTGGTCCAGCGAGGTACCTCGCAGCCATCAGGCGTAGTGGAGGTAGTGCCGGTTGGCCTGGCCGTTCACGACCTCGACCAGGCAGATTCCGCCGATGAGCTCGTCCCCATCGGCGTCGAACCAGACGTCCGCATGCGCAATCCAGGGGCCGTCACCGACCGCCACCTCGCCCATGTCGACGGTCAGGTTCTGGCCCTTCGTCTCAGCGGCCCACGTTCGGTATCCCTCGAGACCCGGAAACGCTGGAGCCGAGAGTCCGGTGGGTCCGATGTAGCGGACGAAGTCGTCGGAGACGACCGCAACGAAGGCCTCCTCGTCGCGGTCCGCATAGGACCGGCGGTATTCGTCGACCACCGCTGTGTCGGCCTCGGACAGCACGTTGGGAGCCGACGGCTCACCCTCGACCTCCGTGGAGTAGACGAGGAAGCGATCGATGTTGCCGTCCTCATCGAGATGGACGACACCCACTCCCTCGGCGCCAACCGGCTCGGTCGAGCTGCGCGTGGCGTACCCGTACGCAGCCCAGCCACGGGCAGCCACCGCCTCCTCACCGCACGTCATGAGTTCGAGCGTGGTGAACTCCGGATCATCCTCGATCCAGGTTCGGATCTCGTCCTGACCTGCGTACTCGACGCCGGCGGTCATGTCGACTGCGACGGCGTCCTCGCTCATCAGGGCGAGCACACCGTCGGCGTTGCGCGCACCCTCCCCCCATGCCTCGCAGTACGTGACGGCGAACGCGGCGTCGGGGTCTTGGGACGCTGCCACCGTCGTCGTCGTGATTCCGGCTGCAGTGGTGCTCGTCGTTGCTTCCGTTGTGGTGGTGGTCGGGTCGGCGGCCTCCCCGCCATCGTCATTCCCACATGCTGCGGCCAAGAGAAGCAGCGCCGCCACCAGTCCGATGAAGATCCGTCGTCCCATCAAACACCTCCCTGTCAGGAACATCATCCAACGTGTTGGAGAGACCGAGTAGGGGACGAGGTCCTGCTGCTCGACCGTGTGATCGTCTCGCCCGCCGGCGGTTCCGTGACGTGCGACTGCTCCGAGATCGATGCCCTGCCCCTTCGCAGGTGCGAAGATGGCCTGACAGCGTTCGGATCACGTCACAACCGAAAGGGAGCGCACAGCATGAAGAAGAGCACTGAGGAGACGGGATCGGAGTTCGTACTCGGGATCATCGAGACCGTCGACGAAGAGGAGCGGGCGGCGCTCGACGCGATCCGGAGCTTCGTCGAATCGGTCGACGACGCGTTGCCGGGCCGTGGCACGAAGGATGACCCGTCCCGGCGGGTCGAGATCGTCGAGGCGGGGCTCAAGATGATCGAACAGCTGCTCGGGGTGTCGAACGACGCGGCGCGGCGTCTCACGGAGTCGGTCAGTGACGCCCTGCCGGAGATCGAGCGGAACGTGAGGACCACGGCGAAGAAGGCTTCGACCAAGCGCCCCGGGAAGAAGAAGTCGACGACGAAGAAGGCTCCCGCCAAGAAGAAGGCGTCTGCGAAGAAGAAGAGCACCACCAAGAAGAAGAGCCCGGCCAAGAAGAAGTCGACGGCGAAGAAGAAGACCGCGGCCAAGAAGAAGTCGACGGCGAAGAAGAAGTCGACGGCGAAGAAGAAGTCGACGGCGAAGAAGAAGAGCACGGCCAAGAAGGCTCCCCCCAAGGGGTCGTGATCCGACGCCCTACGCGGCTCGTCGGTTCGGATCGAAGCTGATCCCGCCGGTCGGGTGGCGTCGCTTCAGGGAAGGAACTCGCCGGCGTCGAGATCGACGCAGTGCTGGAGGTGGCGCTGGATCATGGCGAGGAACATGCGGTCGCCCCGCGGGTCGGGCGTGCTGAAGCTGGCGCCGAGGATGGTGATCATCAGTCCGTGCATCGCCGACTCGCGGTACTGGTCCCAACAGTCCGTCGGGCTGAGGGTGACACCGCCACGCGTGAGAAGCTCCCGATACTCCTCCACCAGCTCGCGCTCCCAAGCCCGTCGATCATCGATCTCGACGCTCCCGCCCATGAAGTAGGCGGCGTCGGTCAGCGGCCCGGCTTCGCTGACGGTCTGCCAGTCGACCGTCGTGGCGGTGTCCGAGCCGAACAGGATGTTCTCGCTTCGGAAGTCGCCGTGCACCAGCGTCCGGGGACCGTCGTAGCGCATGACGAAGTGGGTGTGGTTCGCCACGTAGCGCTCGGCGAACGTGAGGCACTCGGCGGATACGTCATCACCGAAGCGCTCGACGAATCCGGGCCATGCGCCTTCGAGGAAGGTCTGCCCGAGCTGGCCGCCGTCGTCGCGCGCCGGCGACATGACGTGGTCACGATCGGCCAGGCTCTCGTCGCCGTAGTAGGCGGATGCCAGCCGTGCCGCCTCGCCGAGTGCCCGTGCGGCGTGGTCACGCGACTCGCCGACCAGCTGGCTCCCGGGCTCGGCGGGAGCCAGGTCCTCCATCAACAGGAGGAACTTTGTGCGGTCGTCGCTGATCCCGCTCCAGTAGATCTCGGGGGTCCGCATCGATGTTCCGGCCGCGAGTTCGCGGTAGAACATCACCTCGTTGTAGTAGGCCCCGAGGGATCCGGCCATGGCCCGGGCGGTCTCGTCCGTCGCCGGGAACTTTCCGATCACGGACGCTGGCGGATCGCCGTCGGCCCCTGCGTAGGTGAGGGTGAACCGGGCGTTGTCTCCCATCTTCCCCGTGCCGACGATTGCGGATTCGGACGCGGTCACCGTCCCGGTGGGGAGGTGTCCGGAGGTGCGGAGGTACTCGGCCAGCTGGGTCGGACCCAGCTCGCTCGGCGTGGTCGGGAAGGCGGTCATCGGGTGCGGCGCTCGATGCCGCCGATCAGGACCTGGAGATCGAAGCGCCAGGAGTTGCGTCCGCCGTCGGACGTCACGGCCTCGATGGCCTGGGCCATGGGGGCCGAGACCCGATCCGCGTGGGCGGTCTGGGCGAGCGGACCCGCCACGCTGGGGCGGGTCGCGGGTCCGGCGGTGGCGGCGATGCGGAAGGTCAGCCAGAGGGTGTAGGCGGCATCGGCGGGATCGAGTCCTGCTTCGATCAGCAAACGGAGCCCGTGATCGGCCACCTGCAGCGCATCTTGGTCGAGGGACGTGCGGACCGCTTCGAGCACGTTCTCGCCGACTGCAGCCAGGTGGTCGCGGATGCCGCTCGCCCACGCGGTGAGCCATCGTTCCCAGTCGTCGAGCTCGCTCAGCTCGGGTTCGAGATCCCTCATGACCTTGGACGCAGCGCGGCGGAGGATGTCCTCCCGCCCGTCGACGTGGGAGTAGAGGGCCGGCGTCGTGACGTCCAGCCGGGCCGCGATGTCGTCGAGCGAGAAGACATCGAGCCCCAGGTCGAGGGCCGCCGTCACGATCTGGGCGGAGCTGATCCGCGGCGGGCGACCTCGGGGGCGCTCGGAGGGGTCGTGGGTCTTGACGATGACTTCCTTAACTACTTAAATAAATGCGTGGCCGTGACCGAGCAGCCCACTCCCCAGTTCTTCCTGAGGAGTCGTGAGCAGTGGCGTTCCCCCTGGGACGCCTACGCACGGCTGCGCGACGAGGCACCAGTCCATCACGTCGAGCGCAACGACGCCACCGACTACTGGGTGCTCGCCCGCTTCGGCGACATCATCGCCGCGGCTCGGGACACCGAGACCTTCTCCTCCGCCCAGGGACTGACCCCCGACGCCGACGGGATGGACATGTTCGAGGAGCAGGCCACTCCCATCGTCATGATGGACCCGCCTGATCACACCACGATGCGGCGGCTCGTGAGCCGGCCGATGACGCCGCGGCGGGTTGCGCTGATCGAAGACGTCGTCCGCCAGTTCGTCGACCGTCGCCTCGACCTCCTGGACGACCGTGGTGAAGGCGACATCATCCAGACGCTGTTCAAGCCGTTGCCGAGCTTCGTCGTCGCGCACTACCTCGGGGTCCCCGAGGCGGACCGGGCCAACTTCGACGGGTGGACCGAGGCCATCGTCGCCGCCAACGCCGAAGGCAACCTCGCCGAGGCCATGGACTCGGCCATGGAGCTGTTCGGTTACGCCAACGAGCTGATCGAGCGCCGGCGGACCGATCCGGGCGACGACCTGGTGTCGGATCTCGTCGCGGTCGGCGGCGACGTCGCCTCGCCGATGTGGATCGTCGGGTTCGTCTTCACGATGGTCACGGGCGGCAATGACACCATGACCGGGATGCTGGGCGGTACCGCCGAGCTGCTGACCGAGCATCCGGATCAGCGCCGGATGCTCATCGACGACCCCGCCCTCATCGGGCCGGCGGTCGACGAGTTCCTCCGTCTGACGTCGCCGGTTCAGAACCTGGCCCGGACGACGACCCGGCCCGTGGAGCTCCACGGCGAGGAGCTCCCCGAAGGATCCAAGGTCCTCCTCGTGTACGCGTCGGGTAACCGCGACGAGCGGGAGTTCGGATCGACTGCCTCAGTGCTCGACGTGACCCGTGACGTCGATCGGATCCTGACGCTCGGCTACGGGCCGCACCATTGCCTCGGCGCGGCCGCCGCCCGTCTCCAGGCCCGGGTGGCCATCGAGCAACTCCTCAGCCGGTTTCCGGACTTCGCCGTGGACGCGAGCGCCGGCAGGTTCGCAGCGGGGCACTTCGTCCGCCGCTACGAGAGCCTCCCGTTCCTGGGGAATGCGGCGTAGCGAGGATCCCGCTAGAAGCCGAGCATCCGCTTGACGGCCCCGAGATTGAGCGCCCAACCGACACCCCAGGCCTTGCCCGGGAGCAGCGGACCGTCCGGATCCCAGAAGGTCCGGCGGAAGCGCTCGAAGGTCGGCGTGCGGAAATCGTAGGGCACGAAGCCCCCGACCTTGCCGTGCCAGGTCCGGACCTCAGGCGGCGTGCGCAGTTCCTGGACGACCGCCACGACGCCGATGACGCCGAGGAGCATTCTCCAGAGGTCCTTCGGCGTGGGGCCGCTGCGCGCGCTGGCTTCTTCGTCTCCCATCGCCCGACGGTACCCGCGACGAGGCCTCGATGCTGGCGCGCCGGTCAGTAGGGGTAGAGATACGGCTCCGAGGGCACGTCGATCTCCTCGATGCTCTCGAGTTCGAACACCACCTCTGCGTACTGGTCCCCTGCGCTGCGCTTGGCTTCGGTGGCGGCGGAGTCGAGGGTGGCGGTGACGCGCACCCACTGGTCGTCCTCGAGTGGAGGGCCGTCGTAGCCCTCGATCTCGACCGCGAGGGGGATGCCGTCTCCTGCGCAGCAGCCGACGAGGATGCGGGCGAGCAGGAACCGATCGGCGGGGAGGTCCTGGTTCACGACGAATCCTTCGAGCCGGACCGGGGTCTCGGCCAGGAGGGCCTCCTGATCGGCATCGTCGGCGGCGATCTGGACCTGTGAGATGTTGAGCTCGGCGGCCTGGCCGCCGTAGGTGTGGGTGCGGAGGTGGTCCTCGAGGTCGAAGTCGAGCGTGGCAAGGTCGCGGGCGTTGGTCTGACGTCCGACCGCGTAGGAACCGAGCGCGCCGGGGTTGACGACGATGGCGAAGACGATGGGCACCGCGAGAAGCCAACCGACGCGGCTGAAGCGGTGCCCGTGGCCGTGATCGTGCTCGTGCTCGTCGTGGAGGGCCTGGTCGGCCGGGAGGTGGCGTCGGTCCCACCAGCCGGTGAGGAGCATGGCGACCCCCAGCAGGACCAGCACGATCCCCGAGAGGACCATCCACTTGGCCATCGAGGGACGCAGGTACCGGTTGATCATGTCGGTGAGACCGACGACGAGCGCGAAGACGCCGACGGCGGTGACCAGCATCCCTCCGTCGTCGCGCTTCACAGCAGGATCGATCCCACGGCGATACTGACGATCACGGCGGTGACGAACGTGATCGGCGCGAAGCGGACCGCGAAGCGGCGACCGAACGCCCCCACCTGGAGGGCGACCAGCTTCACGTCGACCATCGGGCCGACCACCAGGAACGTGAGGCGGGCCGTGAACGAGAACTGGGTGAGGCCGGCGGCGACGAAGGCGTCGGCCTCGGAGCAGATGGAGAGCAGGACGGCCAGCCCGGCCAGAGCGAGCACGCCGACCAGTCCTTGCCCGCCTAGGGCGTCGAGGACCGACTGGGGGACGACGGTCTGCATGGTGGCGACCAGCGCGGCGCCCATGACGAGGAACCCACCGGCCTGGAGGAAGTCGTGGACCGCGGTCTCCATGAACCGGTGGGCGTGGGTGCGGCCGAGGTACTCGGCGAGCCGCTGCTCGAGGACGTCGTCGGACATGAACCGGCTCCAGATCGATCCCACCACGACGGCGGTGAGGAAGGACGCGACGAGGCGGGCGAACACCATCTCGGGAGCGCCGGGGAACGCCACGGCGGTGGAGACGAGGACGATGGGGTTGATGGCGGGAGCGCTGAGGAGGAACGTCAGCGCCGCGGCGGAGGGGACACCACGGGAGATGAGCCGTCCGGCGACCGGCACCGAACTGCACTCGCAGCCGGGGAGGAGCATCCCCGCGGCGCCGGCAGCCGGGACGGCGTAGCGGGCATTGGTCGGAAAGGCCCTGGCGATCCAGCGAGGAGGCACGAAGGCGGCGATCGCTGCGCTGATGACCACCCCGAGGACGAGGAAGGGCAGGGCCTGCAGGGTGAGCGACAGGAAGATGGTGCTCCAGTTCTCCGTCGGCTTGTTGACCAGGCCCCGGAATGCCGTCGGAGCGACGACCAGCACCGTGAGGAGCGCCCACGCGGCGACGGTCACTGCGGCCTGGTTGGCCTTCCGCTCCGCATCGTCGAGTGTCGGCGCTCCGGTGGATGCGTCCGCCTCGGTTCGGTCGGTCGACGCGTCGTCGGCGACGGCGGAGGCGTCGGTTCCGGTCACCGTCGCAGCGTAACCTCGGCGGGTGGGCCCGGGCGTGTCGGCGGGTAGGGGATCACGGCGTGGATCGGGCTCGGACCCCCAGCCTTCTGATCGGCGGGTAGATCAAGGGCGTGGCGCACGTCGAATGCTGCTCGCCCACCGGCCGCCTACCGATGGCGAATGGTCGTGCCGCGGCATTTGTTCTCCGGGTTGCTGGGGTTCGTCATCGCGTGGGCCACCGTTGTCGGCATCGTTGATCCGGCAGCTGCTGAGGGCACCGGCACGATCGAGGGCACGGTCACGTCGCCGTTGCAGTGCGGGCCGGTGCCCGGTGCGACGGTCCTGTTCGTGGCGGATTCGACTGCGGACGGAGTCGCCAGCGAGGCCGTGACCGACGCGGCCGGTTGGTTCTCGATGACAGACGAGCCGGTTGGGACGGGAAAGCTCTCAGCCGCCGACTCCGGGTTCGTCGCGGACCGCTCCGTGCAAATCGTGCCGGGGATCAACCGGGTCGACCTGAGGTTGGAGGCGTCGCGGTCCGCTCCGTATTGGCTGGTGGACTGTCCGTCCTTCGACGACTCGGCCGGCGAACTGGCCAGGACGGGCGTACCCCTCGATGCCCTCGTGCCGCTCGGTCTGGTTGTGTTCGGCGTCGGGATCGTGGTGACGGCCATCGCCAGTGCAGCGCGCTCGGAGGGACTCGAACCCCAACCTTCTGATCCGTAGGTGGACCCAGGGGTGTGGCCGCTGGTGACCGAGGGTGCCCGATGGTGCCTTCTGTGAGCTGTGCGTTGGGGAGTCGGAAGGTGCGGTGTGACCGAGGGCGACCCTTGTTGACCGCTATGGCCCCCGGGATCTTCTCACGGGACCGGCCCCGTTCGGTGACGACCGGTCAGCCTCCGGGCGTGTCCCGCTCGAGTAGCGATCGGACCGCCCGGAGCAGGGGGTCGAGCTCGTTGTCGACGATGTCCTGGATGATGAGCCGAGACTTGTCCTGCCGGCTCAAAGGGGAACGGCCTCGGCGAGGACGTCTTCGCGCAATCGTTCCCGGAGTGAGTCTGCAGTGCCGACATCGACCTTCACGCCGAGTGCCGACTCGAGTTCGACGCCGATTGAGAGGATCTCGAAGGGACGAGCGTCGGGCTCGAGCTCGACGAGGAAGTCGATGTCGCTGCCGGCTCGCTCATCACCTCTGGCGACCGACCCGAAGATGGCGACGGAACGGCCGTGGTGACGCGCAACGATCGCTCTGATCTCGTCGCGGTGAGCCTCCACCAGCTCCCGAAGCGGCCGCATTGCGATGTCGGACATGCTGAGAGCCTACGACGCGACCGTCCTTCGTGGGCCGATTGAGATCACGGTATGGAGGCTGATGGCACCGAAATGAGCACGTTGCGATCAACACACCCGGAACGCTGCCGTTTGGCCTCATTCCGTCGGAGTGGTGCCCCTGCCCGGCTGGGCTTCTGCGTCGGTGACCCGGTCCACATCGGTGCACGTTTGTTGAGGTTCCGTTCAGATCAAACGAACAGAACAACAGTTACAAGCGTGTAGTTCGTGTCGTCTTGGAGGCTTTCTGCGATGGCCGGCATCCCTCAGGTGACCGTTGTCGACTGTTGCCGGACGACCGTCGACCCTAAACAGGAGCGGCGTTTCCTTTCTAGTTGCCTAGACTGGTTTGATGGACGCCGACCGACACCCCGACACCCAGTTCGGTCGGGTGCGCCGCACCGGCGGGAAGCACGGCTATCTCGCCTACTTCCCGCGGCCGATCCCCCGTCAGGTCCCCATCTCACGGGCGAATCTCTTGCGAGTGGCCGACGCCGAGGCCGCTCTCGGGCGCTTGGCCGGTGCGGGGCGTCTTCTTCCTCATCCCCATCTTCTGGTTCGGCCCTACCTCCGGCGGGAGGCCGTGGCCTCGGCACGAATCGAAGGCACCCAAGCCTCACTCCTCGATGTGTTCGACGCCGAGGCAAGTGGACAACCCCTCGGTGCCGACGTCGAGGAGGTCGTGAACTACGTGCGCGCCATGGAGAACGGGCTCCAACGGCTCGAGACGCTCCCGGTGAGTACCAGGCTGATCCGCGAGATGCACGCCGTCATCCTGGCCGGCGTTCGCGGTCGTGACCGCCAGCCCGGTGAGCTGCGCACGACACAGAACTGGATCGGGTCCGCCGGTGCCACGATCGATACGGCAACCTTCGTGCCGCCACCGCCCGAGGAGCTTGCCGACCTGCTCAGCGACCTCGAGCGGTTCGTCCACGAGGATCCGCAGCTCCCGCCGCTCGTTCAAGCGGCGCTTCTTCACTACCAGTTCGAGACGATCCACCCCTTCCTCGATGGCAATGGTCGGCTCGGGCGTCTCCTGATCGTCTTCTTCCTGGTCGTGCGCGACCGTCTCCCTGAGCCGCTGTTGTACCTGTCCCCCTATTTCGAGGCTCGGCGTCAGGAGTACTACGACGCGCTGCAAGGTGTCCGAGAACAGGGCGATCTCGATCGATGGCTCGGGTTCTTTCTGGACGGGGTTCGCACCCAGGCGATCGATGCGATCGCTCGCGCCGAGCGATTGATCGATCTGCGCGAGCGGTATCGGGGAGAGGTTCGAGCCGCGACGAGGGGCATCGCCAACCAGGTCGTGGAGCTTGCTCTGGAACAGCCGGTCCTGAACGCTCGCGTCGTTGAGGATCGCCTCGGCGTCAGCCGCCCAGCTGCCTTGACGGCGCTACGGCAACTCGACGACCTCGGAGTCCTCGTCGAAGCCGCCGCCGGCATGCGTGGACAGCTGCGGTGGCGCGCTCAGGAGATCCTGTCGGTGCTCACCGATGAGACCTGACCCGATCGTCTCACCGGGGTGCTCAGCGCGCTCGGAGGGACTCGAACCCCCAACCTTCTGATCCGCAGGTTGATCCAGGGGGTGTGGCCGCTGTTCACCGCACGTGACCGATAGCGCCCCTGGGAGCACTGCGTTGGAAGCGACGGGATGCGTGCCTTCCGTTCGTGACCGTCGTTGACCGCTATGGAACCCGGGGTCTTCTCAGGGATCTTCTCACGAGAGAACTACGGTGATGTAACTTGTGTCGCCGGGCGTGAGGAGCAGCATGACCGGAGCCGACGATGTCAGGGAAGGTGAGCCCACCTCGTTGGGGGCGGCGCTGTCGCGTTTCGACACAGAGGTCCGCCGGCGAGAGCCTCGGCGCGTCACGCTTGAAGAGATCGTCGAGGTCATTCGCGCCGACCGAGACGCCGTCGATCGCTAGATCGCAGCGGCGAGGTGAACGTCGTCGTCGACGCTGCGATTCTCGTGGAGCTGATCGTTGCGCCCGAAACGATCGTCTCAGCCGGTGGCTACGGGACCTGCTCGACGGAGACGACCTGTACTGGATCCCCGGCCTCACACTGCTGGAAGTGGCGTCAGCTCTACGCAAGCTCGTCGCACGCGACCAGGTGGATGCCGACCTGGCGGGCGATGGACTGCGTTGGCTTTCAGCGCTCGTGGTGAAACACACGCCGATCGGGCAGTCCGAGATGGCTCGCATCTGGGAACTGCGAGACTCGGTCACCCCGTACGATGCCGCCTACCTCGCGCTCACTGAGCGCCTCCAGGCGCAGACCGGCGGGCAAGCGTGTCTGGCGACGGCCGACGGCAAGCTCGCCCTGTCACCGGTCGTTCGATGTCGTATCGAGCTCTCCGCGAGCGACGACTGACGGTCAGCGCCGGGCGCCCGGTTGCGCGGTCCTTGCTCAGCGCGCTCGGAGGGACTCGAACCCCCAACCTTCTGATCCGTAGGTGGATCCAGGGGTGTGACCGCTGTTCGCCGCAGGTGCCCGATGGTGCCCGTTGCGAGCTCTGCGTTGGGGAGTCGCGCGGTGCGGTGTGACCGCTCGTGACCGGTGGTGACCGCTTTGACCCCCGGGATCTTCTCACGGATCTTCTCACGGGACGGGAGGAAGACGTTCCCGGTCGGGACACCCACGCTAGCGTCCCGCACGTGGAGCTGCGGATCCTCGGCCCGCTCGAGGTAGTCGGGGAGGACGGCGGGGTCGTGATCGACGCGCCCAAGGAGCGGGCGGTCCTCGAAGTGCTCGCCCTACGGGCCGGCGACGTCCTGCCCACCGATGTGCTCATCGAGGCACTGTGGAATGTCGACCCGCCCCGTTCGGCCGCGAAGTCGCTCCAGAGCCACATCTCCCGGCTGCGTCACGCCCTACCGGCTGAGTTGATCGCCACCGAGCCGACCGGCTACCGCCTCTGCGTCGATCCCGAGGCGGTGGACGCGCACCGCTTCGAGCGGCTGGTGGCGGCGGCCGCCAGGCCCTCGAGGGTGACGACCCCCGGCGGGCTGTGGCCCTGCTCGAGGAGGCCCTCGCACAGTGGCTGGGAGCGCCGCTGGTCGACCTCGCCGAGGGACCGTTCCGGCTCGGTCAGGTGGCCCGGCTCGAGGAGGTGCGCGCCATCGCCCTGGAGCTGCGGGTCGACGCCTACCTCGCCTTGGGCCACCACGAGATGCTGGTGGCGGAGCTGGAGGTGCTGACGGCCGATGACCCCCTGCGCGAACGGCGCTGGGCGCAGCTCATGCTGGCCCTGCACCGGTCGGGTCGTCGAGCCGACGCCCTCGCCACCTACCAACGCCTCCGCGTCCTGTTCCGCGACAAGCTGGGGATCGACCCCTCCCACGATCTCCGCGACCTTCGAGGGTCGGATCCTGCGGGAGGATCCCACCCTCGATCTCCCTCCACCAGCCCCACCCCGGTTGCTGCCGACGCCCCTGACGTCGTTCGTCGGGCGCCGAACGGCTGGTGCGTGATGTGCGCAAACTCCTGCACGCCGATCGGCAGCATCACGCTCGTAGGCCCGGGCGGCGTCGGCAAGAGCCGCTTGGCTGTCGAGGTGGCCGACCAGGACGCCGACCGCTGGCCCGATGGGGTGTGGTGGGTCGACCTGGCACACGTGGGGAGACGAGGGCTCCCTGGTTCCCACCTGGTCCGGGCCCTCGGTGTGACCGTGGCGCCCGGGCTCTCGTCGATGCAGGCCCTTCGCTGGTTCCTTGCGCCCCCGGGCCCTCCTGCTGGTGGCCGACAACGCCGAGGGTCTCACCGGTGAGCTCGGTCCCCAACTCACCGAATTGCTCGAGGCCGCCGCTGACCTCACCGTGCTCGTGACCAGCCGGATCCCGCTGGAAGTCCCGGGCGAGCAGCAGGTCGCCGTGCCGGCCCTCGATGTGCCGGCGCCCGACGGTGACGACCCGCTGGGCACCGAAGCCATGCGGCTCTTCCTCGATCGCCTGGCTGACCACGACGCCCCGATCCCCGGAGCGGATGACCTGGCGACCATCGGCGAGCTGTGCCGGTTGGTCGACGGCCTGCCACTCGGCATCGAGCTTCTGGCCCCAGGCACGTCGGCAGATTGTCGCCTGGGCCGGTCCTGGCCGAGCTGGACGACCGCCGTCCGACTGCTCGGCGAGCAACTCCCGGGCCGAGGTCCCCGCCACGCCAGCCTCGAGGCCGTGCTGGCCTCGACGGTCGCCCTGCACGGTGTCGAAACGAGGGCAGGACTCGCCCGGCTGTCGGTGTTCCCTGTCGACTTCGACATGGAAGCGGCGCAGGTGGTCGCCGGCCCCGAGGCGGCCGCCGGCTTCGACGGTCTGGTGGCGAGCGGGCTGCTCGTCCCGGTTGGTCCCGCCCCGGACGAGCACCGCTACCGGCTCCTCGACCCCCACCCGAGCGTACGCGGCGACCCTTCTCGATGCCGGAAGAACAGGGCCGCGGCCCTCCATCGGCAGGTACACGGAGCACTACCGGGAACTGGTCCGGCGGGCAGGGCGGGCCATGGAGGGCCCTGAGGAGGCCGTCTGGCTCGAACAACTCCGCCGCGAGGACGCCAGTGTCCAGGGTTGCCCTGCGCTGGTGGACGGACCGCGATCCGGGGGGCACCCTCGCGTTCGCCAATGCCGTGGGCCGGGCCTGGACCATATGGGGAGATTTCGACGAGGCCATACGGCTGCTCGAGGGAATGGTGACAACTGCCGCCGATATCGAGGTCGATCCCGTCGAGTTGGCCTGGGTGCACCTGCGGTCCGGTTGGCCCCGGTTCCTCACCGGGGACATCGCCGGTGGCCTCGGAGCGATGGAGGCGGCCGGTGGTCTGTTCGAGGCGGCCGACGAGCCTGCGGACTGAACCGGGCGCTCGCCGGCCAGGCTCACATGACGCTCCTGGCAACCGGCGACACCGACGCCGCCCTGGAGCGGTACCGGCAGGCGGTGGCCGCGGCACGTCGCGCCGGCATCGCCACCCTCACCGCCTGGACGCTGGCTGAG
>CAWCAL010000010.1:0-319926 GCA_963793475.1 uncultured Acidimicrobiales bacterium | reverse complement strand
GGGATCGCGGGGCTCGTCATCGGCAACACGGCCGAACAGGTCCTCGATGAGGTCGGTTGCTCGGTCGTCGCGCTCAAGCCGTCAACGTTCGTCTCCCCCGTCCACCCCCCGATCTCCACGCCCGAGCCGATATCGGCCCACGACTGATCGCTCAGATCCAACTCCTGTCGCGAAATCGCGCATCGCGGTCACGGTCCTGTCACATCATCCGAGCACGCTTCGACCTTGACCTTGCGCAGGGAAAGGACCCGAAGATGGCGATCACACCCGAGCCAGTCGGTGGAACAAGTGAACTCATCCGCTCGCTGAGCTGGGTTCCCACTCCTGACGGACTAACCGAGCCCGAGCTGGCCGAGCTGCTCGATGCGCTCGATCAGGCCCCCGTCTACTCCGCCACCATCGTCGCGCGGGCAAGTCGCAAGGAACCTGTTGGTGACGATCCTCAGCTGGAGGCGGAAACCCTCTTGAGCGCTCGTCGGCGACTGGCTTCGATCCACGAAGCGTACCAACGGCTGTCGGACGGGACCTACAACAGGTGCACGAGCTGCGGGGGCTCCATCGGCGCTGCCCGCCTCTCGGTGCTGCCTGAGTCGGATCGCTGTGTCGCCTCCGCGGCCGCACCCCCCTTCGGTCTCCGAGGTGGTCATGCTGGCAACTGACCTCACCTTGCTGCGCAATCGGCAGGCGTGGCCATCGGGCTTCCTTTGATCGCTCCACCTGACGCCGCAGTCATCGGCAGCGGATGATTGAGGTCGGTGTCGGCGCTCCTCTGCGCCGGCGTCGAGGTTCATGGTTCAACGAGTTCGCGATAATCCTCGGTCGTGAGCGGTCGTGAAACCAAGGCTCCATCGGCCCTCGGTACGTCGGTCTCGGCCCCGTTCAGGCTGAACGTCACGGCATCGACTTCGGACAGGGAGGTGGCACTGAGCACAAGTTGCGCAATGGCCAGAATCTCGTCGCGGCCTCCGATCGCGGCAAAATCAGGGGACAAGTCGACCTCGGCGACGGAGCCATTGAGCCGGGTGCCCTGCACCGAACTCGGTGCTGGAATTGCGTTCCAGATGCCCGCACGAGCTTCTGCGGACGTTGGGCCGGCCGCGGCTTCGGCGACGACGGACTCGAGGTCCGGGGCGGTGCCGGCTACTGCGCGGGTGACGTGAATCAGTCGGTTGTCACGTACGAGATAGACCGAGGCGGCGACTGACTCCTCTTCCGCCGAGGCATCCGCTGCTGGGCCGTCCACCAGCCCGGCGTCCACGTTCACCTCGATTGAGCGAGCCTCGTCTTGGGGTCCGACCGCACACCCGGCGAGCGCAACGACCCCGACCAGAACCAGCCACCCGCTCGCTCCCTTCACGGTTCGACCATTGGTAGCTCGACAACGAAACGGGCGCCACCTCCGTCGCGGTCCTCGACCCAGATTCGGCCACCGAGGGTTGCCACATTCTCGGCGGCTAGCGCCAGTCCAAGGCCGCTTCCACCAAGGTTGGCTCGTCGCCGGCTGTGCACCCCTCGGGCAAACCGGTCGAAGATCTTGACACGCTCATCAACGGGAATGCCCGGTCCTCGATCCTCCACCGCGACCCGGACCGTGTGGGCATCAGCATCAATGCTGATGCCGGTCGCCCCGTCGCCGTAGTGGGCTGCGTTCTCGATCAGGTTCGCGAGACTGCGCTCTAGCCGTCGCTCATCGACGCGAACCACGGCGGCCTCGGCCTCCGCCGCTACCTCGATGGAGAGATCGTCGGCCCGCAGTCGACGCAGCACGCTCAACACGAACTCTGGAACCCGAGTGTACGACCACGAGAGCTCTGCGATACCCGCATCGTGCCTGGCGATCTCAATGAGATCGGCAACCATGCGCTCGAGGCGGTGCACGTCGGCGGAGAGCAGGTCGAGGGCCTCTTGACCGTCAGGCGACATCTCGAGCCGTCGGTTCTCGAGCACAGCGACCGATGTCAAGAGGGTCGTGAGCGGTGACCGCAGCTCATGGCTGACATCGGAAGCGAAGCGGCTCTCGCGTTCGATACGGGCCTCGAGCGAGTCAGCCATTCTGTTGAACGACGTTGTCAGTCGTCGCAGGTCCTGGTCCGCGGACTCGTCGAGCCGAATGCCAAGGTCACCGTCAGAAAGCAGTTCGGCTGCGCTGCTAACGACAGTCAACGGCGCGGTCGCCCGCCGGGCTATCCACCAGCCGAACCCGACACCCAGGCCGGTCGCCATGGTTCCGACGACCACCAACGCGTTGCGCAACGTCTGGAGTGAAGCGTTCAACTCGTCAAGTGAGAAGACCTCGAAGTAGACACTCTCGCCGTCCGGAATTGGCACTCCCACGCCGAGGAGCAGCTCGCCATCAGCCAAGAACCGCTGGCGACTGGCTTCACCATCCACTACCCGCACGACCAAGGGCTCCGGGAGGTCATCGGGCTGGATCTGCAGCGAAGCCGAGAACCACTCACCATCACGAAGAAGCAGCGGGAGCGATCGAACCTGGGGGCGCAACGCGGCAAGCAACTGGATCTCGTCCGCACCGTCGGTGCGTAGTGCCCCGGTCAGCAGCTGCGCGTTGACGGCCACCTGATTGACCGCGTTTCCCTCACGCTCGTCGAGCAAGCTCGAACGCACCGTGAGATAGGTAACCAGACCGACGCCGGTCGACAGAACCAGCGCGACTGCCCCAACCCCGACAACAATCCGTGTCCGCAGTCGCGGAACCCGAGCGAACCGCCGCCTCGTCGTCCGCCGTGAGGGTCCGCTGCCAGTCACGTATTCCGCTTGCCGGTCACGTCGCGATGTCAGGGTCGAACTTGTAGCCGAGGCCGCGGACCGTCAGCACGTACTGGGGATGGGAGGGATCGACCTCGAGCTTCCGGCGGAGTCGCCTGACGTGCGCGTCAACGATCCGGGCATCACCGTAGTAGTCATAGCCCCACACACTTGACAGAAGCTGATCACGCGACAAGATCCGACGTCGATTCTCGACGAGCTGGGACAACAACAGGAACTCGGTACGAGTCAGCCGGACGACCTCGCCGGACCGACTGACCCGCCCTTCTCCGAAGTTGACCGATAGATCACCGAACACGAACTCCTCATCGTCTGCTTCGACGAGTACGCCTTGGGTTCGTCGAAGCAGGGCCCGGATGCGTGCCGCGAGTTCTTTGAATACATACGGCTTCGTCACGTAGTCATCGGCGCCCGCTTCGAGCCCGGCGACGATGTCATGGGAATCATCGTGGGCGGTCACGACAATGATCGGCACTGCGCTCGCCTGGCGAATCTTGTGGCAAAGATCGAGACCGCTCATCCCGGGCAGCATGACATCGACCAAAACGAGATCGGGCGGCTCGGCCCGGAACTGCTCGAGCGCGATCTCTGCATCTTCGACAGCATCCACCTGGTAGCCCTCGTCGCCGAGGGCGAGACGCAATGATGATCGGATCCGGTCGTCGTCCTCGACGACCAACACTCGCGACTTCGTCATCCCGAAGTCCCGGAGCGCACCTTGGAAGCTCCCATTCTCGACATCGTAGGCAGGCAGTAGCCCAGAAGCCCGTAGCGCAACGGGCGACTGGGTCCCCCGCGTTGCGCTACTCACCGCCGTCATCACGATCCTGGACATCGGACAAGGCCGACGGCCACCGATAGACGCGCCCCCGGTAACCAAGCAGGACACCGGCAGCGAACAACGCCGCCGCGCCGGCCAACCCGCCCCAGGCGTGCGCTTGTCGCCTCCCCATCCAGGTCGTTCCTGTTCCGGAACACTTGCCCCATGACCCGATCCTTGGTCGACTTCTTGCAGCACCTCCGCGGCGTCGAGGCGGACCCCTGGTCGCCTTGCACACGATTGCTCAAGACTGTGACGGCAGGACTTCAGACCGGCGCGCATCTCTCTTCCTTTTCGCGAGCGCGGCTCACTCGGGACATGGAGACGGCGATCTCGGCGCAGCGAATGAACAGGGCCCCCAGGCAACCTGACGAGCGAAGGACCAAGGCCCCTGGCGCGGGACCCATCAGCCCACTCTGCTTCAAGTCATGAGCAACCTCTGGTTCGACCTCATCCTCGTCGGCGCGCTCGTTGGGATCAATGCGGTGTTGGCCGGCTCCGAGATGGCCTTTGTGACACTGCGCGAAGGACAACTGCGCCGCCTTGCCGAACTCGGTCGTCGCGGCGAACGCGTCGCCCAGCTCGCACGAGACCCCAACCGCTACCTCAGCGCCGTCCAGCTCGGCATCACCCTCGCCGGATTCCTGGCCTCAGCGACGGCAGCCGTATCGATCAGCGAACCCGTCGCCAACCTCCTCAGTCCTCTTGGCCGCTCTGCCACACCGGTCGCAATCGCTATGGTCACGGTTGTCTTGGCGCTCTTGAGCCTCGTCTTCGGCGAGCTCGTTCCGAAACGCGTCGCCATGCAACGATCCGTGGGTTGGAGCCTCGCGGTGGGACGCCCCCTCTCATGGTTCATTTCCCTCACCCGCCCCATCATCGTCCTCCTCAGCTGGCTGACCGACGGGGTGGTACGAGCCGTCGGCGCGGACCCGGGACGACATCGGGACGACATCACGGAACAGGAGATCGTTGAGCTGGTCGAAGCGCAACCCACCCTTACCGTCGCACAGCGCCGAATCGTGGCGGGCGCGATCGAGATCGCAGATCGAACGCTCCGGCAAGTTCTCGTCCCCCGAAATCGAACCGCCGTGGTTGACGCTTCCACGCCGACCAGCGAGGCCCTGGATGAGCTACGAGCCGCCGGTCACTCCCGAGCCCCGGTCGTCAACGGATCCCTCGACGATCCCGTCGGCCAGGTCCATCTTCGCGATCTGATCGACTCCGTCGGGAGCGCCGGTGACCACATCGGTCCGATCCTGGCCATGCCCGAGTCGCTGTCCGTCCTGGAAGCGCTACGACAACTCCAGTCCAGCCGCACTCAACTGGCCGTCGTCATCGACGAGCACGGCGGCGCGGAAGGAATCGTGACCGTTGAAGACCTGATCGAGGAGCTCGTCGGCGAGATCTACGACGAGACCGACCGAGACCTGCAGACCGTGCAACGCTATGACACAGGCGAGTTGGTGTTGCCGGGTACGTTCCCCATTCACGACCTGAGCGACCTCGGCATCGACCTGCCGACGGGTCACTATGTGACCATCGCCGGTCTGATCCTCGACCGTCTCGGCCGCCTGCCCGAAGTCGCGGACCACATCTTGGTTGACGGCTACAGGATCGAGGTCACCGGTACCGACGGGCGGGCAATCAGCTCCGCTCGCATCTCCCCGGCGATGCGGAGCGACGACGGCAAACCTGACGACCCGAAGAACCAGCGCTAGATGGACTTGGCGATCGGGGTGGCTGTACCTCGCCGCTACTTCGACGCCGATGGCCTCGCTCGAGCCCGAATGAACCTCAGCGACCGGCTCAGACCGAGTTCGGGATGCTGTCCGACGGGTGCCTATCCGAGTGCCAAACTCACCGGATGCCACCAGACCGGGCCGGACTGGCCGGACTGCGAGCCGGACGAAACAAGGGTTCCTCGGACCCCACCGGACGGAATGGACAATCCTGGCGGGACTCTTAATCCGCAGGTTCTGGGTTCAAGTCCCAGGGGGCGTACTCCAGGAACCCCAGTGCTGGCAACGATCTTGCCCGGTACTGGGGTTTCGTCGTGGAGCCCGAAACAGGCCCGTGGTCACACGGTGGTCACATCAGATCCGCCGACGCAGTTGTGCGAGTCCAGTTCATGCTGGACAGTGCGGCTGCGGTAGCTGGCCGACATCCGAAGTTGCTCTCCTCGAGCGCTCGGCGCCGCATCCAGGCCTTGGGCGACCGGGCAGCACACGACGGCCAACCCGACGAGACACCACTATGGTCTGATCATCCAGCATCGAGGAGGACGCACGGGCCACGCTGCGGTGGCCTTTCGCGGCTCGTGACATGGGCTTCCTCGACATGGTCCGCCGGGCTGCCGATCACCTCGAGGAACAGCGCCGCCTGTCGGTCGGCGCGCTACGCCGAGAGTTCGAGCTCGACGACGATGCTCTCGAAGACCTGGTGCACGAACTGGTCGAGGTCCAAGGCCTCGCCGACCGAGACGGCGAGATCCTGGTCGCTGCTCCCGACCAAGCCCCCGAGCAGCCCGGCGCGGTCTCGCTGGCGCTGGGTGAATCGGAGCATCGGGAGCTCACCGTCCTGTTCTGCGACGTCGTCGGCTCGACCGAGCTGTCGACTCGACTCGACGCCGAGGACTTCGGTGATGCGATCCGCGTTTACCACGCTGCCGCGACCGAGGTGTTGGAGCGCTTCGGCGGTCATGTCGCCAGCCTGATCGGCGACGGCATCCTGGCGCTCTTCGGGTATCCCCTCGCCCACGACGACTCCGCCGATCAGGCGGTCCGGGCCGCCCTCGCCACGATCGAGGCGGTCGACCAGCTCGACACGGGATTCGACGTACGCGTCGGGATCCACAGCGGACCGTGCGTCGTCAGCAACGCCGGCCACGCCGGTGGCGCCGGAGCCCTGGCCCTCGGCGAGACGGTGAACGTCGCCGCGCGAGTCGAGACGTCGGCCGAGCCGGGCACCGTCCTCATCAGCAACGCCACTCGACGACTGGTGACGGGCTGGTTCGAGCTCGTCTCGGTCGGCGACCACAGCCTCAAGGGCCTGGCCCACCCCGTCGAGCTCCACCGGGTGATTCGTCAGACATCGGCACGAACCCGCCTCGAAGCCCGAAGCTCGCACGGACTGACCACCATCGTCGGACGCGCGAACGAACGAAATCAGCTGGCTGCGGCCTGGGAACGCGCTCGCGACGGCGACGGCCAGGTGGTCCTGATCAGCGGCGAGGGTGGCATCGGCAAGTCTCGCCTCGTCCGCGACCTCCACCAGCAGCTCACCGACGAGACGCCCCGATGGCTCGAGGGGGCCTGTACGCCCTACACCACCAACACGGCCTTCCACCCGTGTGTCGCTTTGATCGAGGACCTGCTCGAGTTCGATCAGATCCCCGATCCTGCCGACCGCTTGCGCCGCGTCGAGGAGGCACTCGGGGGCGCCGGCGCCTTCGACACCGAACAGGTCGCGGTGATTGCGTCGCTGCTCTCCCTGCGAGACGCTGACTCCCCGCCCCTGAACCGCCTCAGCCCCGAAGCGCGGCGCGAACGAACGCTCGACGGACTGGCCGACTGGGTCATGGCCCTCGGAACGGACGAACCGCTGGTGCTCATCGTCGAGGACCTCCACTGGTGCGACCCATCGACGCTCGAGCTCCTCGGTCGACTGGTCGGCCGCGTCGCGGCGTCGCACCTCCTGATCGTGGCTACCGCCCGCCCGGACTTCGCGCCGCCCTGGCCGGCCGACGATCTCCGCGTCATCCCTCTCGAACGCCTGTCATCGGGAGAATCGGCCGCAATCGTGAACGAGTTGGCCGCCCGACTTGCTCTGCAGGCCCACGTGCACGACTCGATCATCGACCGCGCCAACGGCAACCCGCTCTTCATCGAGGAGATCACGAGCATGGTCGGCGATGTCTTTGCGGCCGGGCCGATCGACCAGGGTGTCGTCCTCGACGTGCCACCGACCCTCCAGAGCACCCTGCTGGCCCGGCTCGATCGCCTGGGACCGGCCAAGCACGCCGCCCAGATCGCCGCCGTGATCGGCCGGGAGTTCTCCGAGCGGCTGCTGACGCTGGTCGTCGAACAGACCGGCGACCTTCTGCGCCGTCAGGCATCGGCGGACGGGCTGCTCGACCAGCTCGTGAAGTCCGGGGTGTTGATCCAACGGCCGGATCAGCGATACGAGTTCCGGCACGCCCTCATCCAGGACGCCGCGAATCAGTCGAGCACCAAGAAGCGGCGGCGCGAGCTCCACGCCGCGGTGCTCGACGTGCTGCGGGCGCACTTCCCGGACCAGCTCGCAGCCGACCCCGAGACCGCGGCCCGACACGCTGCATCGGCCGGACGCACGGCAGAGGCCATCGATCTCTACCACGCAGCAGCCGATACCGCGATCGCCCGGTCCGCGCAGGAGGAGGCCATCGAGTACCTGGGACGGGCGATCGGTCTGGCCACCAGCGACCTTCCGGCCGACGAGGCGATCCGGAGGGAGATCGAGCTCCAGCGCGCCCTGGCCGTCGTCCTCATCGTCGCCCGCGGGTATACCCACGCCGAGACCGCCGCGGCCTGGGAGCGGGTGCGCACGCTGAGCGTCGCCAGCAACGACCTTCGCGGCTACGGGGCGTCGCTGCTCGGTCTCGCGATCGTGCAGTACGGGGTCGGGGCGATGGACGAAGCCACCGGATTGATCGAGGAGGTCCTCGACGTCGCAGCGCGGTCCGGGGCCACCGACCAGGTACTCGCCGCCTACGGGGAGCTGACCTCGGTGTCCTACTTCCGGGGCGACTTCCGAGCGGCACTGGGCCACGCCGAGGACGCCACCGCGCTCTACGACCCGGAAGTCCACCATCGTGCGATGATCGCCCTGGTCGGCGACGACCCCGGGCTGACCGCGCTGTGCAACTCGGGCTGGGCGCTCCTGCAGCTCGGCTACCTCGACCAGGCACTGGCCCGGACGGGTTCGGCGATCGCGGTCGCCGAATCACTCGGGCACCCGTTCAGCATCGCCCAGACCCGTGTCTGGCGGCTTGCGGCCCAGGTCGAATTGGGTCACGAACGCCTCGAGAGCGACGCCGGCGAGCTGCTCCGGTATACGCAAGACCAGGGCTTCCCGGTCCTCGAGGGCACCGCCATGATCATGCTCGGTGCCGCGCGGGGCGACCCTGCCCTCGTCCTCGAGGGTGCCGGCCTCGCCGCCGAGAGCGACCTCAGTCCCATGACCCCCGCCGCGATGCTGTTCCTCGGCCAAGCGTACGCCGCTCATGACGCGTTCGACGACGCCCTCGCCACCGTTCAGGCCGGCATCGATGTCGCCCAGGCGATCGACAGCCCGTTCTACAACGGCAACCTGTATCGGCTGAAGGCCGAGCTCATCCTCGGTCGCAACCCGGTCCCCACCGCCGAGGACCTGGCCCAATCCGAACGCCTGCTGCGAGACGCGATCGACCTGGCCCGACGGCAAGAGGCCAAGCTCATCGAGCTACGGGCCGCCACGAGCCTCGGCCACCGGCTGCAGATCGATGGACGCCACCTCGAGGCACATGAGTTGCTCGCCCCGCTGTACCGGTGGTTCGACGAGGGCCTCGAGACCCGAGACGTCGTCGCCGCCAGAGACATGCTCACCCAGCTCGAAAGCTGACAACCCGAGAGGTCCCGATGCCTTCCAGCGATCCCATCACCCCGCACGACATCCAGGTCGCCATCACCCTGGCCAGCATCACCTACCTCGACGAGAGCCGCAGCCTCGCCCACAAAAGGGCGACGTTCATGCAGTATCTCGCGTACCCCGATCTTCCGACGGGCGGCCACTGGCAGCTCGTCTGGGGTCCCGCCGAGCACGAGACCAACCTCTGGTACGTGGTCGCCGATGCCGCCGGCTCCCGGGTGGCGCTGGTCATCCGGGGAACGAAGATGGACGACCCGATCAGCCTGTGGGAAGACGCCGACCTCACGATGGTGCCCCCGCCGATCGCCGGGGCACCCGCCGACGCCACGATCGCCAACGGATTCGCAACGGCCCTGGAACGGTTGGCCGGTGCCGTCGACCCGACCACCAAGCAGGACGGGTGGACGTTCTTGGGCGACTACCTCGCCGCCAACCCGGCCGCGACCATCGACGTGGTCGGCCACAGCCTGGGTGGAGCGCTCGCCCCGCTGGTCGCTCTGGACGCGCAGGATCGCTTCCCGGACCACTCGGTGCGCGCCTTCCCGTTCGGCGGCCAGTCACCCGGCAACCACACGCTCGCTCACTGGTACGACCAGTCGTTTCCCGACCAGCCGACCCGCTTCGCCAACGAGCTGGACATCATCCCGTTCTGGTACGCCGGTTTCGATCACGTGCGGGCCGGCTTCCCGGGCGGTCCGGGCTGCCCGGAGCTCATCAGCCTCGCCCTGGAGGCGACCGAGGAATACCTGCGCCTTCGTGGCTTCCTCTACGAAGCCTCCCCCCGTCCCGCCCGCTTCCCGGGCCGGATCTACCCGGACTCCAGTCAGCTCTTCGCCTGGCCGCACCAGGCGAGCGCCCAACACGAACACCTGTACTACATGTACCTCACCGGTGTCCCGCTGCACGTGATCCAGGCCCGCTTCGATGGGAGCTGGAGTCCCCCGCCCGAACCTGAGGAGAGATGACCGTGGCACCGGACTCGCGGCAACCGGCGGTCACCCATGTCTTCGTCCTCATGTTGGAGAACCGCTCGTTCGATCACCTCCTCGGGTGCTCGGCGATCAAGGGCCGCGATGCATCGACCGGCGATCCGACTTCGATCCGCGGTCTGACCGACCAGTCGAACCGCTACGACGGGTCGACCTACGCGGTGCACTCGCCGGCGGTCGACCCTATGACCACCGACCCCGGTCACATGTTCATGGACACCCTCGAGCAGCTCTGCGGAGCCGGCACCGCCAACCCGTTCCCCCATGGGCCCTACCCCCCAATCGACAACTCGGGCTTCGTGGCCAACTACGCCACGTTCGACCGCGACGACCCACCGACGCCCGATCACTATGGCGACGTCATGGCCAGCTGCAACGCCACTTCGCAGGTGCCGGCGCTGACCCAACTCGCGACGGAGTTCGCGGTTTGCGACGCCTGGTTCTCGTCGGTGCCGGGGTCGACCTGGCCGAATCGCTTCTTCGCGACGACCGGCACGTCGCTGACCCTGGACGAGAACCCGACGCTGGCTCAGGGGCTCGAATGGTTGCTCTGGCCCGGCGCCGGTTTCCCGGGCCAGAGGGGTTCGATCTTCGGGCTCTTGGCCGATCACGGCCTGGATTGGCGGATCTACAACGACCGCTGGAGCGCCTACTCCCGCGAACCGAAACTGCACAGTGGAGTGTTCCCGATCGTCTCGGCCCTGCAGGGCGTGAGCATCTTCGACGTGCACGATGTGACGAATCTCGCCGCGGATCTGGCGGACCCGTACCCGTATCAGCTGACCTTCATCGAGCCGAACTACGGCGACGTGCTCTTCGCGTCGTACGGGGGCGGATCGTCGCAACACCCGCTTGACTCGCTTGCGGCGGGCGACGCGCTCCTGGCCGCCGTGTACCAGGCCATTCGACAGTCGCCGATCTGGGACACGAGCCTGCTCATCGTCACCCACGACGAGCACGGGGGTTTCTACGATCACATGGAGCCTCCCGCCGCGGTGCCACCCGGCGACAAGGTCGGCAGTCGCCACAAGTTCGACTTCGCCCGGCTCGGGGTGCGGGTGCCGGCCGTGGTCGTGTCGCCGCTCGTTCCACCCCACACCATCGATCACCGCGTCTACGACCACAGCTCGATGCTGAGGTCGATCGAAGCGCTCCATGGCCTGCCGGCACTGACCCATCGAGACGCCACCGCCCGGGGCGTCGGCGACCTCCTGTCACTCCCGGAGCCCCGACCGGACTGCTCCGAACGACTTCCCCCGGCGTCGCCTGCTCCCCCGGCACCCGACCGGCAGCCAACGCCGATGGCCTCCGAGGCCCCGATCGACGCCAACGACATGCTGCCCGGCCACCTCATCCTCGCTCTCGCGGCCGAGCTCGAGCTGGCCACCACCGACGGCGACCGAGAAGACCTCGTCGCCGCCTTCCGATCCCTCGATACCGTCGGCGACGCAGCCGGCTACTTCGAACAGGTGCTCACCAAGGTTGAGCCGAGCCTGGCCGAGTAAGGCGGGCCGGTGGGCGCGGGAATGGGAAGGGGTTGTTCCACCGGAGCGAAGTAGCGCGTGGGCGTGCAGCGACCCCCCATCCAACAAGATTTCCAACGAACTCACCGGACTCCACCGGACCGGGCCGGAACCACCGGACTCGAAACCGGAATCTTCAGCACTTCCCGGACTGAGCCGGATTTCTCGGACGGTTGTCAAGGCCCTCCAAATCCGCAGGTTCTGGGTTCAAGTCCCAGGGGGCGTACTCCAGAAACCCCAGTGCTGGCAACGAAGTTGCCCGGTACTGGGGTTTCGTCGTGGCGGACCGAAACTGCCCCGTGGTCACACGGTGGTCACGCCAGACCATCAGGCTCCTCACGCGCCGATCGCCGGATGTATGCGTGATGCCAGTACCGCTCGATACACCGAGACGTATCGGTCGACCATCGTCGACAAGCTGAACCGTGTCGCCGTTGCGGCACGGATCGCGTGGCGGTCGACGTGGCCGGCGAGGTCGATTGCGCGCGTCGCCCCATCGAGACCGTCGACGAGGAATCCGGTTGTCTCGTCGTCGATCAGTTCACCCATCGACCCTCGGTCGTAGGCGATGACGGGGGTGCCGCACGCCATGGCCTCGACGACGCTGTAGCCGAAGGGCTCGTCGAAGTCGATGAGATGCAGCAGCGCGTGGGCACCGCCGAGGACTTCCGATCGATCGGTCGCATCAACCGTTCCGAGGTAGCGCACGGACGCATCGTCCAGGTGTGGCTCGACTTCGTCTCGGAAGTAGTCCTCGTCCTGAATGATGCCGGCGATATCGAGCCGCCGACCTGCTCTCCGGGCGACCTCGATGGCTTGAGCGGTGCCCTTGTCCGGGTGGATCCGGCCAAAGAAGAGCAGGTGGTCCCCCGGTTCGCGATGCAACGCGAACGCATCGACATCGATGCCGTGGTGGATCGTTGCGGCGTAGTGCAGCGTCGGATGCCGATCGGCATCACTGATGGCAACGTAGGTGGTTGTCGTGTCGTATCGCTCGTAGACGGGAATGATCCGGCTCGAGGAGAAGCCGTGGATCGTCGTCACGACCGGAGTGTCGACGAGGCCGCTGTAGGTGAGGGGAAGGAAGTCGAACCCGTTGTGAATGATGTCGAAGTCGCCGGCGCGCTCGAACACCTCGGCGATGTGCACGCACTCGGCGACCTTGGGATCGATGTCTGGATCCTCCGACCAGCCGTGCGCTGCCGTGCCGTGGAGCGTCGCCGTGGTCACGGAGTCCATCGTCGCGAACAGCGTCACATCGTGGCCGAGCGAGTCGAGTCCGTCGGCGAGCAGCGAGGCGAACAGTTCCCATGGGCCGTAGTGGCGCGGCGGCGTTCGCCAGGCAATCGGCGCCAGCACTGCGATCCGAAGCGGCGACAGGGCTGCGTCGTCTGGTCTGGGAGATTGGATGTTTGCGAGGCTACCGACGTCTGGTTGTGAGGGGCCCGAAGTACCATACGACCAAGTCTTCTTGGAAGAGTGCGCCCCGCTTGGGCTGGACGGTCTCGTAGCTTCGTCGCCCTCCGCAGGCCCGACGCCTCGACTGAGCCTTAGCAGGGAGTTCCGTCGTGCGCAGCCCGACCCCCATCGTCCCACCAGCACTTGCGGGTGGTGGCGCAGCTCGTTCGTTCAGCATTCTCTCCACCTTCCCGCCCACATCGTGTGGCATCGCAACGTTCTCCGCAGCGCTGGCGACCGGCCTGATCGCTCACGGCGGCTCGGTGGACGTCGTCCGGACCGGCTCGAGGCCGGAACTGGACGATCCGTTGGTACTCGCCTCCCTCGAAGACGGCTCACCGGATCGTCTCAACGAAGCGATCAACACCCTCAACGCAACCGATATCGCCATCGTGCAACACGAGTACGGCATCTACAGCGGTGACGACGGAGCGGCGGTCCTCGACGTGATGGCCGGCATCGTCGTTCCGACGATCGTTGTCGCGCACACCGTGGTCAGTCACCCAACTGCGAGTCAGCGGGTCATCCTCGAACGGGTCTGCGATGCTGCCGATGTCGTCGTACTGATGACGGACACCGCCCACACGAGGCTCCTGGAGGGATTCGATGTGGATCCGACGAAGGCTGTCGTGATCCCACACGGCGCAGCGACACCTCTCGCAGACGCGTCGATCGAGGCCGATCGACGTACCGACCAGAGGCCGCGGCTGCTGACGTGGGGCCTGCTCGGCCCCGGCAAGGGGATCGAATGGGCCATCGACGCCGTCGCCGACCTGGCCGACCTACGTCCGCACTACGTCATCGCCGGTGCGACCCATCCGAAGGTCCGTGAACACTCAGGTGAGTCGTATCGGCAGATGTTGTCGGACCGAGCGTCGAATTCCGCCGCCTCGACGTGTGTGTCGTTCGACGACACCTACCGCGATCTTGCCTCGCTTACGGATCTCATTCGTTCGGCAGACCTGGTCGTGCTGCCCTACGACTCCAAGGATCAGGTCACCTCCGGAGTCCTGGTCGACGCTGTGGCTGCCGGGCGCCCCGTGGTATCGACCGCGTTCCCGCACGCCGTCGAGTTGCTCGCCAGCGGTGCCGGAATCGTCGTACCACAGCGCGACCCCGTTGCGCTGGCCGCGGCCATCCGCTCCGTGCTCACCGACCCTGGCCTGGCCCGATCGATGGCTGCCGAAGCGCGCCGCCTGGCACCCGAGCTCTCCTGGACGGCGGTCGCCGGCCGGTACCACGAGCTCGCTGGACGGTTGCTCGCCCGACACCGCCCGGTCGCGTCATGACGCGGCCCTCCTTCGACCACATCCTGTCGATCAGCAACGACATCGGTACCTTCGAACACGCCGACCACGTCGCGGCCCGGCGCAGTCATGGCTACTGCACCGACGACGTAGCGCGGGTCCTGATCGTCGTCAGCCGCGAGCCGAACCCCACCGAGGCGGTGCGCGACCTCGGCCGGACCTCGTTTCGATTCGTGGCCGAGGCACAAGGCGCCGACGGTCGAGTCCGGAACCGGCGAACGGCCCGCGGCCGATGGCGGGGAGAACGAGGGGTCGACGACTGCTGGGGCCGCAGTGTTTGGGCGTTCGGGACCGCTGTGCGACACGCACCAGACGACGCAACGCGTCAGCGCTCGCTCGCCCTCTTCGACAAGGGCGCTGAGCAACGTTCGCGCTCTCGCCGATCGATGGCCTTCGCCGCCCTCGGCGCAGCCGAGGTCCTCACCGTCGACGTCCGACACCAGCGCGCCCGCGACCTGCTTCGCGACACCGTCACCAGGATCGGACCGGTGGCGACGACCATCGACTGGCCCTGGCCCGAGCCACGGCTGGCCTACGCCAACGCCGCGCTGCCCGAAGCGCTCATCGCCGCCGGCCACTTCCTCGCGCAGCCGGAAACCACCGACGATGGCCTCCTGCTCCTGCGCTGGCTGCTCGACCGCGAAACCGTGGACGGGCACCTGTCACCCACACCGGTTGGTGGCGCTGGTCCGGATGACCATGCCCCATCGTTCGACCAGCAGCCCATCGAGGTCGCTGCAATGGCCGATGCGTGCGCGTGTGCCGCCGCGGTGACCGGCGACGACACGTGGCGAAGCGGGGTCGAGCTGGCCATCCGGTGGTTCGACGGTGACAACGACGCCCAAACGTTGATGTGGGACCCCGACACGGGCGGGGGCTACGACGGCCTGCAAACCACCTGCCCCAACCTGAACCAAGGGGCCGAGTCGACGCTGGCGCTGATCTCGACCTTCCAGCACGCTCGCCTGTTCCCCTCAGCCGTCATGGTCGACGGGCGGCCTACCGCGTCAGTCGGGTGAGCAGTTCCTCGAGCGCAATCGTCGCAACGCTGGCCCCCACATCGGCGAACCCGTAGGGCAGCACGACGTGGCCGGCATGGATCATGCTGCCGCACGAGTACACGACGTTGGGCACGTACCCCTCACGCTCCTCGGCCACCGGGACGAGGAGCGGCTCCGCCAGGTGGCCGATCACTCGGCACGGATCATCGAGATCGAGCAGCACGGCGCCAAGTGCGTACCGCCTGAATGCACCGACCCCGTGGGTGATCACGAGCCAGCCGTCCTCGGTCTCCAGCGGTGACCCACAGTTCCCCAGCTGCATGAGCTCCCACGGTCGGCGCGGCTCCTGGATCAGCTCGGTCTCGCGCCAGATGCGGATGTCGGTCGATGTCATCAGGAAGTTGTTCACGTTGTCATGCCGCCCGAGAGCGACGAACTGGCCGTCGAGCTTCCTCGGGAAGAGGGCGATTCCCTTGTTCTGAGCACATTCCCCGCTCAGCGTGGCAATGCGAAACGACCGGAAGTCGCTGGTCTCGATCAGCTGCGGCAGGATCTGGTCGCCATTGAACGCGGTGTACGTCGCGTAGTACACGACGTGGCCGTCGTCGTGAACGAAGCGCACCATGCGGGCGTCTTCCATTCCATGGCTCTCGGTGGGTCCGCCCGGGAAGATCACCCGCTCTGAGATGTCGGTCGACTCGGGAAACGAAACCCTGTAGTTGGACGAGGCCAGCCAATGCAGTATTCGCTTCGTCTCGAACGAGATCGTCCGATCAAAACCCTGTTCGTCGAGCTCCAGGATGCCCGCTTCCAACTCTGCCATCGTGAAGGCGGACGCGAGACGACTCATCACCACGTCGGCCACCTCGTTCATGGCCCCCAGGTCTCCTAGCTTCGTCGCGAAGAAGTCCTTGTCATAGATCGCGGCCGTCCGATCACCGGTCTGCACACGACGACTCGGATCTTCGAGCACGATCTTCATGTCGGGGCCGATGACGCCCGTCCGGAACTCGATGGATGAGATGTGGCCCTCGCCCACGGCGCGCAGACTCATGATGAAACGAATCGCACCGTCGCCGAGACCCGTCTGATCCGGGGCGGCGACGATCGATGGATTCCCCAGCGCAGCCCCCTCGATCGAGTACTCGTGCGTGAAATAGGTCCCGATCAGTCGTCGACGATCGGCCGAGAGTGCCGCTGGATCATCCAACCGCCAAGCCACCATCTCGAAGTTGCGCTCGAGCACTCCATCGAGGTCTCGGTGCCGGCCGACGAGCTCGGCGGCCGCCGACCGAAGCGTCGCGGTGACATCGGTCTCGGGCATTGCCATGATGCGACGGAGAACGACATCAATACGCGACGAACCGTCGGGGAAGGTCTCCTCACCCGGTAGGAACGGCTTCGTGATCACGCGTCGCGGGTCCGGAAGCAACCGCATGTCGTCGTGACGGTCCACCGGGAGCACACTCATCGGGAATCCCCGCTCGACCATTGTTCCCGCCGCCGGATCGACGACGACATCCAATGGTACCGATCCGAGGAACCGACGCGGTCGATTCGCCACGTGCGTGCCACGACCTCGACGCCGGCCGTTGAGCCCCCACGAGAGGGGATCTCGTTCTCCCCTGGGAGGAGATAACCGAACTCGACGCAGTCGCGATACCGAGCCACCGAGTCCGGCCAGCATGGCGACTCCGCATCCCACCCATCGTCCCACGAACCGGCGCAACACCAGCCGACCAATCCGCCATGGGCCGCTCCACCACCCCAGTCAAATCCCCGATTCCCGCCACCGCCGACCTAGCCCGACCAACTTCGGCCTTCTCTCAGTCCGCAGGTTCTGGGTTCAAGTCCCAGGGGGCGTACCACCCGAAACCCCAGTACTGGCAACGATCTTGCCCGGTCCTGGGGTCGTTGGAGGGCTCAGAAAGCCAGTGTCACACCCGGGGAGCACGATGGTGGCCACAGCCGAGCCTCACCCCAGGAGAGGACTATCGTGAACCCCGTGCCCGACGACAAGATCTGGACCGCAGACGAGCTCCTTGCGATGACCCCCAACGAACGCCACGCGATCGTGAAAGCCGGCATCGTCACCGACCTCGACCAGGTCCCTCCGGAGTTCCTCGAACGAGTGCGGGCCAACGTCCTCGACCACATAGCCAACACCGAGGGCACACCAACCAGCGACGAATGAGCGGGCCACGCGAGGTCCGCGTCGACCCGCGGTTCTTCGAGCAACTCGACGCTCAGCTCGGCGAAGATCGAGGCCCGCGCGGCGAAGCGTCGCGCACCGACTTCCTCCTGATCGATCTTCCTCCCATCTCCGAGGAGTTCGCCCTCCATTTCGAAGAGCTGCCCGAGCCGATTCCCGGCCGGTCCGACTACCGCATCGTCATCACGACCGGACACCTGGCCGCTCGCCTCTCGGTGATCGGCCAGCTCCAGAGCGATTCCGTGGTCGTGCTGATCGGTCTCGACATCGATCTCGAAGCCGGCTGGTGAACCGTCCCCGAAACCGGCCTGATGCCGCTCTTGATCCGCAGGTTCTGGGTTCAAGTCCCAGGGGGCGTACTCCAGGAGACCCACCGCGTCCTGCCCCCGAACGGCACGTTGGTGCTGGTCGCCGACGCCAGCGAGTCCGGTCAGTCGGGGGTGTGGGGGGCACGAACTGGCCGACCGTCCCTCCGAGGAACGTTCCGCCCAGGCCCGTGTCCACCAGGTCCTCCTCGTCGAGGAAGTTCCCGCACTGATACACGGAGCGAAGTCCCATGATCGGACCCGTGACCGCGTTCTCGTCCCGGTACTCGCGCTCGAACGACTCCCAGGCGATGACCTTGACCCGCCCCGCCTCGACATCGGCGGGATCGACGATGGCATCGGTTCCCTTGGCAGTGGTCAACGTGATGGTGTGAGTACACGATCGCCGCGACCGGCTTGTCCGACAGCTTCTCGATCTCTCGAGCGATCGCCTGACCCTGCTCGTGACTCACACCGGTGTCGTAGACGACCAGACCATCGTCGCCCTCGATCACGATGCTGTTGACCGACCAGCCGTCCAGGTTCTCCAGAACCCAGATGGGCCGCCCCTCGATGGGCGTGACCCGCCCCTTGGTGTAGCGGTCCCGATGCTCCAGGTAATAGGCCGGAAACGTCCGCTCAACCTCGTATTCGGTCATCGCCAGTCCTCTCGTGAGTGGCCTTGCCGTCGACGGTAGGGACAGTACGTGCGGCCCACGAGTCCGGGACTACGCCGAGAGGCAACCTTGCACTGTCTCCGCACAGAGACCAGCGGATGCCTCGGGGGAGACGATCGGACGCCACCGGAGTCGCACTCGACATCCGCCAAATCCAGGCCGATCACGGCGCCGGCCTGGGTAGCCTCGGTCCCCAGCACGACGGTGGGTTGTTCCGGCCGATCGATGCGTTCGTCGAATCCCGAGCCCGGAGCACGCCGTGTCCCGACCCCATGCGATCGAGGCCACCGGCCTGGTCAAGCGCTACGGCGCCACGACCGCGCTCGGCGGCGTCGACATCTCGGTTCCGGTCGGATCGGTCACCGCGGTCCTCGGCCCCAACGGCGCCGGCAAGACCACTGCGGTCCGGATCCTCACGACGCTCACCGCTCCTTCAGCCGGGACCGCAACGGTGGCCGGCTTCGACGTTGCGACCGATCCGACCGAGGTTCGTCGTCGGATCGGTCTGGCCGCTCAGGACGCCACCGTCGATCCCCTGCTCACCGGTCGGGAGAACCTGGTGATGAACGGCGAGCTCCACCAGCTCCCCCGCAAGGCGGCGAGGGAGCGCGCCGCCAGCCTGCTGACGCAGTTCGACCTGGACGACGCCGGCGATCGCCTCGTCTCGGGCTACTCGGGCGGGATGCGTCGGCGACTGGACCTGGCCGCGACGTTGGTGGCCCGCCCCGAGATCCTCTTCCTCGACGAACCGACCACCGGTCTCGATCCCCGGGCGCGCAACGACCTGTGGAAGGTGCTGGAGACCCTGGTTGGCAGCGGCACGACGATCCTGCTGACCACGCAGTACCTCGAGGAGGCGGATCGCCTCGCTGACGACATCATCGTGATCGACCACGGCCGGATCATCGCCCGGGGGGACGCCCGGTCCCTCAAGCGTCAGGTCGGCGGCGACCAGGTCGGCGTCACGATCTCCGACGAGACCCAACTGGACGAGGTCGCACGCATCCTGGCCGAGGTGACCGGATCCGACCCGGTGGTCAACCGTCCGACCCGGTCGATCACCGCCCCCACCAGCGACCGGGTGGCGGGACTCGCCGCGGTGGCCGATGCCCTGTCCGTGGCCGACTTCGGGATCGAGGACCTGAGCCTGCATCAACCGACCCTCGACGAGGTGTTCCTGACCCTCACCGGTGCCCCGATCGACCCCGACCACTCCGACGAGGCCGAGGAGGCCAGGCGATGACCGAATCACTCACCACTCCGACCGCCCCCACCGCCACGGCCCCGTCGGACGCCGACCGGTCCGAGCTCCACGCCCACCGTGGACTGCTGCACGACGTGTGGGTGATCGCCCGGCGGGGGCTGCTCCACATGCGCCGACAGCCCGAGCAGCTGAGCGACGCCACGATCCAACCGATCATGTTCGTCGTGATGTTCGCCTACGTGTTCGGTGGTGCGATCGCGATCCCGGGGAGCGATTCCGACTCGCCGCAGGCCTACCGGGAGTTCCTGATGGGCGGGATCATGGCGCAGACCCTGGTGTTCACCGCGTTCGGCGTTGCGCTCAGCATCGTCAACGACCGCCACAACCAGGCGGTCGACCGCTTCCGATCCCTGCCCATCGCCAAGGGCGCGCTCCTCGGCGGTCACGCCGTGGCCAACATCATCAAAGCCCTCCTCCCCATCGCCCTCATGTCGATCACCGGCTATCTCATCGGCTGGCGCATTCGGGGAACGGCCGTCGACACGCTCAGCGCCTACGCGCTCATGGTGGCCTTCGCGTTCGCCATGATCTGGATCGGCGTGCTGCTCGGCAGCCTCGCCTCGACGCCCGAAGGAGTGAACGGCATCGCGTTCGCCGTGTTGTTCCCGCTCACGTTCATCGCCAGCACGTTCGTTCCGCTGGCGTCGATGCCCGAGCCGCTCCGGACGTTCGCTTCCTGGAACCCCATCACCACGCTGTCCGACGCGTTGCGGGATCTCTTCGGCAACCCCAACACCCCCATCCAGCCCGGCGATCCGTGGTCGATCTCGCACCCGATCGCCTACACCTGGATCTGGATCATCGCCATCGTCGCGATCTGCGCGCCCGTGGCGGTCCGGACCTACCGACGAGCCATCGAAGACTGACCGCCCGGCCGACGAGACCTGTCTCCGACCATGCCGGCGTCGTCGTTCATGCCACCGCTCGCCGCTTCGACTGGAGCCGCTCGGGTATCGGGATCTGGTCGCTGAACCGGGTGGCCAGCGGACCTACCACCGCGGTCACGAGCACGTAGCCTGCCGCCAACGCGCCCAGCTCGGCGCCGTCAGCGAGCCCGGCACCCAGCGCGGCGATCACGATCGAGAACTCGCCGCGGGCGATGAGGACGGTCCCGGCCCGAAGCCGGCCACGATCTCCAGCCCCGAACCGGCCGGCCGCGTACCAGCCCGTGACGACCTTCGTCACCACCGTCACCACCGCGAGGATCAGCGCCGGCGCCAGCGTGTCGAGCAGGTCTCGCGGATCGATCTGGAACGAGAAGAAGACGAAGAACGTCGCCGCGAACAGGTCGCGCAGCGGCGCGATCACCCGGTTGGCCCTCTCGGCCACCTCGCCCGACAGCGCCAGCCCGACCAGGAAGGCGCCGATCGCCCCGGACACCTCGAGCGACTGTGCTGCGCCGGCGACGAGCAGCGTGATGCCGAAGACGGCCAGCAGCAGCGACTCGTCCGATGTCCCGCCGAGCAGACGGCTCAGGTGCGTACCCCACCGCAGCGCCGCCACGAGGATCAACGCCACGGCGGCGAGCGCAATGGTCACGCTGGTCAGCGTCCCGGTCAGCGACCCGCCCACGATCAGCGCGGCGACGACCGGTAGGTAGACCGCCATGGCGAGGTCCTCGATCACGAGCAGGTTGAGGACCGCCGGGGTCTCCCGGTTGGCCAACCGGCCGAGATCGGCCAGCACCTTGGAGATGACACCCGATGACGAGATCCACGTCACACCACCGAGCAGGACCGCAGCCAGCGGCGCCCACCCGAGGACCAGACCGAGCGCGACCCCGGGCACGGCGTTCAGCGCCATGTCGACGATCCCCGGTCGGGTGCCGGTCCGCAGCCCCTCGGTCAGCTCGGCCTCGTTGTACTCCAGGCCGAGGGTCAACAGCAGGAGGAGGACGCCGATCTCCGCTGCGAGCTCGATGAACTCCGTGCTCACGTCCAGCTCGGCGAGACCACCATCGCCGAACGCCAGGCCCGCAAGCAGGTAGAGCGGGACGGCGGTCATGCCCATCCGGCCCGCGAGATGGGCGAGCAGGGCCAGCCCGAGCGCGACCAGCCCGACCTCGAGGAATGCCAGCGCAGCCTCTGAGCCGGCAGCGGCGAGCAACGGTCAGGCCACGTCGATCAGCTTGCGCAGCGCGGCGAGACCCTCGATCGTGCCAACCGCCACGACTACGTCGCCAAGCTCGACCACGACATCCGGGCTCGGCGCCGGGATCGACGAGTCATCGCGGACGATGGCCACGATCGACGCGCCCGTACGCGTCCGATATTCGCGCTCGGCGATCGACCGTCCGACCGCAGCGGACTCGTCGTCGACCGTGATCCACTCGATCGACAACCCTTCGACCTTCTGCTGCACGGCGCCAACCGCCTCGGCCACCTGACTCGCTCCGAGCAGCTCCGACAAGGTTCGGGTGTCGTCCGGCGAGAACCCGATCTGTGCCGAGCACGTGTCAGGGTCGTCGCTGTCGTAGACGAGAATGTCCCGGCGTCCGTCACGGTGCACCAGCACGCCGACCTCACGGCCGTCCTCGGTGCGGAAGTCGTGCCTCACCCCGACTCCGGGGAGTTGCGTCTCGCGAACCACAGTCATGGCGCCAGTCTGCCGTCCGCGACGGCCGGGCGCACCACCCGGACTCCGAGCCGAGGCGGTCCGGGGTCGTGGTTCGCCTGCGACCCGCCGTTGACATCGACATGCAAGCGCAGTAGCTCTGTCGTCATGAGTCGATGGTCGATCACGCCGCATATCGCGCCGACCAGCGAATCCGCGGCGCGGTGACCGTGCCGGTCCGCATCGGCGCCGACGTCGGTGGCACGTTCACCGACGTCGTCATCGAGCGGGGCGGCGGCTACCTCTCGACGAAGGTCCTGACCACCCACGCCGGGCCCGAGGTGGGCATCCTGGACGGACTGGCCGCACTCGCCGAGGAACATGACGTCGACCTGACCACCGTCGACCAGGTCATCCACGGCACCACCCTCGCCACCAACGCCCTCATCGAGCGCACGGGCGCCCGCACTGCGTTCGTCACCACCGACGGGTTCCGCGACGTGATCGAGACCCGGACCGAGGGGCGGTTCGAGCAGTACGACCTCAACATCGTCCTGCCCACCCCGCTCATCGAGCGCAAGGACCGGTTCGTCGTCCCCGAGCGCCTCGACGCCAGCGGCGAGGTCCTGCGCGAGTTCGACGACGAGGCCGCGGCCGACGTCATCGCCCGGCTGGTCGACGGCGAGTACGAATCGGTCGCGGTCGGGTTCCTCCACAGCTACCGCAACGGGGTCAACGAGCGCCGATTCCGTGACCTCCTCCTCGCCGAGACGCCCGACCTGGCGGTCTCGATCAGTTCCGAGGTCTCGCCCCAGATCCGCGAGTTCGAGCGCTTCAACACCGTCTGCGCCAATGCCTACATCCAGCCCCTGATGGCCTCCTATCTCCGTCGCTTGGAGGACGGCCTCAGCGCCCTCGGCGCGACCTCCGACGTCTACCTCATCCATTCCGGCGGCGGCCTGATCAGCGTCGACACCGCCGCGGCGTTCCCGGTGCGCCTGGTCGAGTCGGGCCCGGCCGGCGGAGCGATCTTCGCCGCCCACCTTGCGGCCCGCCACGGCCGGGATCGCATCGTCTCGTTCGACATGGGCGGCACCACGGCCAAGATCGCCCTCATCGAGGACGCCGTGCCGCAGACGGCCAAGACCTTCGAGGTCGCCCGCACCACGCGATTCAAGAAGGGCAGCGGCATGCCCATCTCGATCCCCGTGATCGAGATGATCGAAATCGGGGCGGGCGGGGGTTCGATCGCCAGTGTGGACACCCTGGGCCAGATCCGGGTCGGCCCCCGATCGGCCGGCTCCGAACCCGGTCCCGCCGCCTACGACTTGGGCGGCACGGACGCGACGGTCACCGACGCCAACGTCTGCCTGGGTCGGCTCCACCCGGACACCTTCGGCGCCACGTCCATCACCCTCTCTCCATCGCAGGCTGACGCTGCGGTCCGGAGTGCGATCGGTGAGCCACTCGGCCTGGACACCTCCGCCGCTGCGGTCGGCATCGCCGAGATGGTCGACGAGAACATGACCAACGCCACCCGCGTGCACGCGGTCGAGAACGGCAAGGACGTGGCCGGATTCTCCATGATCGCGTTCGGTGGCGGCGCCCCGCTCCACGCCACCCGCCTCATGGACAAGCTCGGTCTGACCGAGCTGTTCGTGCCCGAAGGGGCGGGCGTCGGGTCCGCCATCGGATTCCTCCTGGCCCCGTTCTCGTACGAAGCGGTGCGGAGCTTCTACACGACCTCCGACGACTTCGATGCCGTCGGCGCCCGCACGGTGCTCGAAGCGCTCGAAGCCGAGGCCCAGGCATTCGTGCGGAAGGGCACCGACGCCGCCACTACCACTGACCGTCAGGTGTCGATGCGGTACCGGGGCCAGGGGTGGGAGATCCCAGTCACCGTGCCCGCCGGTGACTTCGACGCAACCAGGGCCGACGAGCTCCTCGACGAGTTCACGGCGAGCTACCGGCAATTCTTCGGTCGGGCCATCGAGGGCCTCACCGTCGAAGCGGTGAGCTGGTCGGTGCGGGTGGCCTCGGTCGTCGAGCCTCCCCCACCGCTCGATTCCCTCAAGCCCGCGGAGCCGATCGGCACCACGATGACCCGCCCGATCCATGACCCGGCGGCCGACGCAATGGTCCCGTCGGCGATCGTCCAACGCGACGAGCTGACCGTCGGCGACACCGTGGCCGGACCGGCCGTCATCGTCGAGCCCCAGACCACCACGGTGCTCGGCACCACCCACACCGCCGTCGTGCAGGGCGACCGCACGCTCCGCGTCACCCACGCCGCACCATCCATGGGAGGCGCCGATGTCGAGTCGTGAGGTCCACTTCCAGATCATGTGGAACCGGCTGTTCGCCGTGGTCGAGGAACAGGCGCTGACCTTGGTGCGTACGTCGTTCTCGACGTCGGTGCGCGAAGCCGGCGATCTGTCCGCCGGCGTGTTCGACGCCGACGGCCGGCTGATCGCCCAGGCGGTCACCGGCACGCCCGGCCACGTCAACACGATGGCCGCCGCCATCGGCCATTTCATCGACGACATCGGTCGCGCCCGCATGGCCGAGGGCGACGTCTACATCACCAACGACCCATGGAAGGGAACCGGACACCTTCACGACATCACGGTCACCACCCCGGTCTTCTTCGACGATCGACTGATCGGGTTCCTCGCCTCGACCTCCCACGTCGTCGACATCGGCGGGCGAGGCTACGGCCCCGACGGCAACGAGGTCTACGAGGAGGGGCTCCGCATCCCGATCATGAGGTGGGCCGAACGGGGTGAGCTCAATGCCGACCTCGTCGGCATCATTGGCACCAACGTCCGGGAACCGACCCAGGTGATCGGTGACATCCACGGGCTGGCCGCCTGCAACGAGACCGGCCGGCGTCGTCTCCTGGCCATGCTCGACGAGTTCGACCTGGAGGGTCTGGTCGAGCTGTCCGAGTTCGTGTTCGAACGAACCCGCGGTGCCGTGCAGACCGCGCTCGAAGGAGTCCCGAACGGCACGTACCACAACTCGATCGACGTCGACGGCTACGACCGGCCGGTGCACCTGGAGGTGACCCTCACGGTCAGCGACGACGGCATGCACGCCGACTTCACCGGGACGTCGCCGACCAGCCGCTTCGGTATCAACGTGCCGATCGTCTACGCGCAGGCCTACTTCACCTACGGCATGATCGTCGCCCTGGCCCCCGAGCTTCCCAACAATTTCGCCTCGCTCGAACCCTTCACGGTGAGCGCTCCGCCGGGCGTCATCCTCAACGCCGTGGCGCCCGATCCGGTCTCGATCCGGCACGTGGTCGGGCACTTCGTCACCGATCTCTGTCTCGGCGCGCTCGCTCAGGCGCTGCCCGATCGCATCCCGGCGGAGGGCGCCGGTGCGCTGTGGAACTTCCAGGCCAGCGCTCGCAGCGCCGACCCCGTCGCCAAGCCACTGCCGCCGGTCGAGGTCCTGATGTTCAACAGCGGCGGTAGCGGCGCCCGGCCCCGCCTGGACGGACTGACGGCCACGGCCTTCCCCTCCGGCGTGATGACCATGAGCGCCGAGGCGACCGAGCAGGTCGGACCCGTCGTCATCTGGCGCAAAGAGATTCGCGAGGGCAGCGGCGGCGCCGGCCAGCACCGCGGTGGCCTGGGTCAGGTCATCGAGGTCGGGCCGGCCGACGGCTACCAGCTGGAGTTCTCGGCCATGTTCGACCGCGTCGACCACCCGGCGAGGGGCCGCGCCGGCGGCGGCGACGGAGCACCGGGGCGGGTCTCGCTCGACGACGGTTCACCCTTCCGATCGAAGGGGAAACAGACGGTGCCGGCCGAGCGCCGCGTCGTGCTCGAGCTCCCCGGCGGCGGCGGCTACGGCCCGCCCGACCGGCGCGACCCTGGTGCGGTCGAACACGACCGCACCCAGGGTTACACCTCGTGAGCAACCGAGCGGACCGACCATGGCGAACCGGCCGGAGAACCGCCCGCGGTAGCGCCTACACCGAGGACGGCTGGTCGGGCGGGGTCACCGCTTCGTTGCGGAACGTCTCGCAGTCGCCGAACTCGAGGAGATCGATGGTCGTGGTCACCGTTGCGGACGCGGCATCGAAGCGCACCACCGTCCCGTTCGATCCGTCGGCCACCCAGACGTCGTTGCCGTCGACCGCCATGTCGATCGAGTCGAACTCGGTCCCCTCGACCAGCGTGGCCTGGTTGGTCGCCGGATCGATGCGGGACAACCGCCCGGACTCCGTCCCTACCCAGACGCTGCCTGCCGCAAAGGCGTGCGCATGCGGGCTCGCCTCGACCTCGATCGTCGCCACCACCCGGTTGGTGCGGCGATCGATCCGCGACACGTCGTCGCTGAGACCGTTGGTCACCCACACGCTGCCCTGCGCCTCGATGGCATGCAGCGCGCCGATTTCCGTCGGGACCGTCGCGACCACCTCGTCGCTGGCCGGATCAATCCTCGACACCGAACCGCTCACAACGTTGGTCACCCATGCCGCCCCGTCGTTGACGGCGACGTAGTGCGGGCCTTGGCCGACTCCGACCGTTGACACGACCTGGTTGGTGGCGGGATCGATGCGGTGCACGGCGCCGCCCGAGGAGTCGACCGCCCACACGGTTCCGTCACCCGACGCGAGCCCGAGCGGGGTGCCCGGGACGGACACCGTGGCCTGCACGCGGTTCGTCGCCGGATCGAGCCGCACGACCGTGGACGTCGACCGATTGCCCACCCAGACTGAAGCCTCTGCGAAGGTCACACCCGACGCCGATCCTCCGATGTCGATGCTGTCCACCACCGTTTCGGTGTCGGGATCGATCTGGACGATGACGCCGCATGCTGAGTCCGACACCCACACGGAACCGGCCCCGATCGCCACGCTGTCGGGACGGAACAGTTGACCGCCTCCCGGCCCGGGGAACCCGAACGGCCCGGTGCCCGGGTCGGGAAGCGTGGCGTCCGGGTCGAAGGGGTCGAGGGGGTCGAGGGCGGTCACGGCGTTGTCACTCCCGCCGTCATCACCACTGAAGGCGATCACCAGGCCCAGGACGAGCAGCACGACGACCACCCCGATGCCGATGAGGACCTTGCGGGTCGTGCGATTCGAGCTCCCGCCGACCGGCCCACCCGGAGGTGGCGGCGGGGGACCCCATCCAGCGCCGGGCGGTGGAGGCGGCAGAATCGGTGGACCCGTAGGCGGGGGCGACGAGCCATACGGGCCTCCGCCGGGCGGCGGTGGTGGAGGGGCCGGCGGCAGACTCACCCTCGATCCCCCGAACCACACGTCGTCATGAGGCGCATGATACGGAGCCACTCGGCCCCGTACGCATCGGTCTCACCGTCTCCAGGGCCGCCTTCGACCCGCCGGCATCCAGTTGGGTCCGGCGGTGGCGTCGATCCGGTCGATGTACCGATCACTCACCGGTTCCAACAGCTCGACGAGCCGGCGGGACCGGTCAGCACCCAGCGTCTGCCACGCCGGGATGGTCATGCGGTCGAGGCGGGTCTCCAGTTCCTGCCGGTACTCGATGCCGGCATCGTTGACGGCGCCGTCGACTGCGAAGCCGCGCTCCTCGAGCTGCCGGTAAGCCTCGCTCAATGCTCCGTCGTCCGCTCCCCTGCTGCGGGGGATCCAGTCGCCGTCGTAGCTGCGAAACGCGTTGTCCAGGATGCCGGCCATCGGCCCCGAGAGTTCCTCGGCGATCTGGATGGCCCAGTGCGTGTCGCCGCGGAACTCGCGGATCGCGTTCAACGCCAACCATGCCGACAGCAGCTCGTCGTCCGCCGGCCGGGGCCAGTCACGGTGAGCGGCGAACAACACCCGGCCCGACGCCGGAAGGGCGTCAGCTGCCGCCCACAAGGGCCCGGCCAGCGCCGCGAGCTCGTCGCAGATCTCCGGGGTGTAGGCCCGCAGGCCCGCCACCACGGCTTCGTCGCGGGCGGCGGCCGCCTGCTCGAACGTCGTGTGCTGCCGGCACAGATCGAGGCAGACCCGAATGAAGTCCGGGTGGATGGAGTAGAACGCGGCGACGACCACCTGGTTCCCGGCCGCAGCCAGGGGCGCCGCCCGGGTGGCGACGTAGTACCCGGTGCCATCGGGAACGCCGAGCGTGGCGTAGTTCTCGATGGCCCGCTCATCCCAGTAGATCCACCCCACGATCCGGTGGCTCTCGAACGCGGCCCGGCGGCTGAGATCGAGCCAGTCGGTCACGGCCCGATCATCGCACGTCGGCCGACCCGACGCGGCTACCGAGGAGCCGGGCCTCGATCGCGCATCGGTTCGGCCGGTCGTTCCACACCCGAGTCCATGCCCTCCGAAGGGGGCTCGGCGGACGAGGCCGCCCCGATCGTACGCAGGATCAGCCAACCGGCCACGACGAGCGCGGCGATGACGAGGTGGGCGATGAACGTGGCGAGGTAGGCGTCCGGCTCGACCTCCCGCCCGTCGATCAGGAGGAAACGGAGATCGTCTCGGAGGATGGCACCGATGTTGACCCCCGAAAGGTTGCCGTTCACGGTGACGGCCTCCAGCGCGAGCTGGTCCCACGGCAGCATCCGCCCCAGCTGGATCGACAGCCAGATCGCCGGGAGGGTCAGCACCATGGCCACGCGGGAGAATGGCCGGCGGCGCGCGTCGAGGAGTCCGGCGACTCCGCCAACTGCAGCGGCGCCGGCGATGGTCCAGGCCGCCGCCACATGCGCCCAGGTGATCAGAGCGCTCGGAGAGTCCCCACCCAGACCGAGGTCATCCCATGCGTCCGACGGGGCCGGTTGGTAGACGAAACTGAGCCAGATCCCGGTCACCACCAGCACGACGAGCGCGGCCATGCCGATCCACCAGGCGATGGTGAAGACGGAACGGTCGAAAGACGGAGGCATGCAGAAGTCCTCGATGGCTGCGGCACCGGGCGAACACCCCGGCTCCGACACCATGGCCGAATCGTGTCCGGCCGTCGTGAGTATCGACTACCCAGACACCGGCCGCCGACTACTCAGCGATCCTTGGTTCGGTCGACGGAACTCCCGCTCGTTGCACCAGACCGGTACGGTGGAGGCACTTCCCCGGTGACCTTGGGCGACCAACGGAATCGGGACCCACCATGACGATCGACGAGAAGACCCGCCTCGACCTGCGGCAGAAGTTCGAAGAGGTTCTCGGCCCACGGTTGGCGGAGGCGGCGATGGAGGCCATGCCACCGCTCGATTACGACACCTTCGCCACGGGAACCGACGTGAGCAACGTCGGCATCGTGCTACGCGGGGAGATGGCCACCATGGGTGCGGACCTCCAAGGCGAGATGGCGGACCTCGGCAGCGAACTCCGCGGCGAGATGGCTCAGCTCGGCAGCGAACTCCGCGGCGAGATGGCTCAGCTCGGCAGCGAACTCCGCGGCGAGATGGCTCAGCTCGGCAGCGAACTCCGCGGCGAGATGGCTCAGCTCGGCAGCGAACTCCGCGGCGAGATGGGCGAACTCCGCAGCGAGCTCCGCATCGACATGGCGGACCTCCGGGGCGATCTGCGGTCCGACATGGCGGACCTCCGGGGCGATCTGCGGTCCGACATGGCCCGCCAGTTCCGGCTGCTCGTTCTCACCCAGGTGGCCACCATGCTCGCGGTCGCCGGCTTCGTAGCCGGGCTCGGCTGAGGCCGGTCAGACCTTCGGCAGCGGCGGCACCTCACAGGCACCGCCGCTGCAGTCCTTGCCGGCCGCTGCCGCCCGCAGGTGTCGGAAGCCGATCCCCACGCCGATGGCGTAGATGGACCCGAGCACGAGGCCGACCCCGAGGGTGTTGCGGCTGATGAGCGCACCGAACGCGCTGCCGCCGAAGATCGCCGCGAGCACACCCATCGAGATGGGGAGATGACACGGGCAGAAGATGAACGACCAGATCAACCACCGACGACCGCGCCGCTCCAGCGCGGCAGGATCCTCCGCTCCTTCCGACTCGACGGGCGGCAGGTCCGCCTCGGCTTGCATGGCCAGCGCATCCTCTCGACGGCTTCCAACTCCTTGGCAACGACACGATTGGCGCCAAGCTTGAGCACCACCCTCCCCGACGAGGCTTCCACCGGACCTTGACCGTACGATTCGGCGCATGCGACTCCCCCTCCGCTCCCTCCTCGTGCTCGCGTCATTCCTCGTCCTGATCGCCACCGGCTGCGGCGGCGACACGGACACCTCATCCGAAGCCGACCCTGCCGGACCCACCGACCAGGCCAACGCCCAGCTGATCACCGTCAGCGCCGACGAGGCCGCCACCCTCCAAGAGGATGCGCCGGAGGGGACCGTCGTGCTGGACGTGCGAACCCCGGAAGAGTTCGCCGGGGGCCACCTCGAGGGCGCGGTGATGGTCGACTTCTACGCCCCGGACTTCGCCGATCAGCTCGCTCAGCTGGACGGGAACACGCCCTATCTCCTCTACTGCCGCTCGGGGAATCGCAGCGGACAGACCCTGACGCTGATGCGCCAGATGGGCTTCACCGACGTCACCGAGATCGACGGCGGCATCGTCGCCTGGCAAGAGGCAGGCCACCCGGTCACCACCTCGTAGCCCGCTCGACCCGCTGACAGCGGGCGTCGGTCAGGCGCGAGCCTCTTCCGTGATCCGCTTCTTGGTTGCCGCCCACGAACAGATCTGGCATGCGGTCAGATCATGATTGCGGGCGGGGCAGTACTCGCGACCGAAGAAGATGATCTGGAGGTGACGCCGATTCCAGGTGTCCTCGGGAAAGACCGCCTTGAGGTCCCTCTCAGTCCGCTCGACGCTGGTGCCGTTGGACAGCCCCCACCGGGCCGCGAGCCGGTGGATGTGCGTGTCGACCGGAAACGCCGGCACACCGAACGCCTGCGCCATCACCACACTGGCGGTCTTGTGACCGACGCCGGCCAGCGACTCGAGGAAGTCCCAGTCCGGCCGTACGGCTCCCCCGTCCTCCATGATCTGGAACGCCATCTTCGAGAGATTGCGGGCCTTGGTGGGGGCCAGGCCGATCTCGCGGATCAGTTCGAGGATCCGCTCCGGCGAGAGGGCCGTCATCGCCTCGGGGGTATCGGCCTCGGCGAACAGGGCGGGTGTCACCTCGTTCACCTTCTTGTCCGTGGTCTGGGCGGACAGCGCCACGGCCACCAACAGCGTGTAGGGATCGGAATGGTCGAGCGGGACCGGCGGCGCGGGATAGAGGTCGTCGAGGATCTCGCCGATGCGGTCGGCCTTCTCGGAACGTTTCATGGACGACGGACCCTAGCGATCGCGACCACCTTTCGAGGCAAGGTACGGGGGCCCGCCCCGCCAGGAAACGGAGGCATGCCGTGTAGGTTCGCATGTCATCTCCGACCCCGGCGCCAGCGCACCAGAATCCGAAGGTTCCCGGTCGATCCTGACGTGCCACACCCTCTCGACCAGCACTGCGGCGATGGTCGTCGCCGTCTCGCTCGTCGTCCTGCTGGCGAGCTCACTCGTCACCGCGGCCAACGACGAGGTGCCCGACTGGGAGGTCTCGGTCCTCGAGTTCTTCAACGGCTGGCCCGACTGGCTCGAACCGATCATGTGGGTGCTCCAACAGGCCGGACTCCTGGTCGCTCCGATCGGCGTCGGTCTCGTGATCGTCGCCCTCACCCGCCGATGGCAGTACCTGATCCCGTTCGTGCTGATCCTGCCGCTCAAGCTCATCTTCGAGAAGGGGATCGTCAAGCAGCTCGTCGAGCGTGAGCGACCCTTCACCTCCGTGGGACCCGAGATCGTGGTGCGGGGCACGGCCTTCGAGGGCTTGAGCTTCCCGTCCGGTCACACCACCACCGCGTTCGCGCTCGCCGTTCTCGTCACGGCCTTCCTTCCCGAACGTTGGCGCGCCGTCCCGCTCCTGTGGGCGGTCATCGTGGCGATCTCCCGCATGTACTACGGGGAGCACAACCTGCTCGATGTCGTGGCCGGCGGCGCCATCGGTACGGCATTCGGCACGCTGCTCTGGTTCCTGGTCCTCAACCGACTGGCCGACCCCGACGACGTCGATCCGCCTCCTGACCGATGAACGAGCTCGCGCCGCCGGTGCCGCCGGTCCCGGCGCGCACTGCGCCTCGACCTCATCGGCCCCACGTGCGCTCCCCGGTCGACGTCCTCCGGCTGATCGTCGGGCTCGTCCTGATGTTGGGCGGCATCGCCACGGCGAACCTGCTCGACTCGGCCCTGCTCGGGCTCAGCGAGGACGGGTCCGACGCGATCGCCGGTCTGCCCGGTTGGGCGCAGGACCTCCCGGCCGCGACGCTGGCCGTCGGGGTCATCGCCGGGGTCGGCTCGGCGCTCGTATGGGCGCTCGTCACCACCCGCTTCCGACGGTTCGCCCTGCTGGCGGTCGGGTTCGCCGGGGCGGCCGGCCTCAGCGTCGCGCTGGGCGAGCTCATCTACGAGCTGGTCGACGAGCCGGTCCGACGTGCCTTCTTCACCGACGTCCCGGCGTTCCGGCTTCGGGGCTGGGAGGACGAGCTCCGCCCCGGCGACCCGCTGTTGGCCGGGTCGGTCGCCATGCTGGCCGTCGCCGCGTCCTTCCTCCGCAACGCCATCGTGCGGAGGCTCAGCGTGCTCCTTGCCTTGTACGCGGCCATCTCGGTCCTCGCCGCCGGGGTCCCGGCGATCAGTCTGATCGCCGACATCGGGTCGGGGATCTTCGTCGCGTCGGTCCTCCTGCTGCTGTTCGGACGCAACGATCTGTCACCCGACGCCCTCGACATCTCGCAGGCTCTGCAGTCGATCGGGCTCGAGTTGGACGACTTGAGGCACGTGCCCGTCGATGCGGAGCGGTCCGTGCCGTGGGAGGGCACCGGACCGACCGGAGACCGCGTCTTCGTCAAGGCGCTCGGTCGCGACGAGCGCAGCGCCGACTTGCTGTTCCGGGCGTACCGCTGGATCCGCCTGCGGAAGACCGGCGACCACCGTCCGTTCGTCAGCCTGCGACGGTCGGTCGAACACGAGGCGCTCGTCTCGCTGCAGGCCGCCGCGCTGGGGATCCGCACCCCGAAGATCCTCGGAGTGACCGACGCCGGGATCGACGGCATGGTGATCGCGTACGAGGCCATCGACGGCGTGACCGCCGATCAGGTCGACGACATCGACGACGACGTCTTGCCCGCGATCTGGTCGATGGTCAGTGCGCTCCACGCCAAGCGCATCGCCCACCGGGATCTGCAGCTGGCCAACCTGCTGCTCGATTCGGACAACCGCCCGTGGCTGATCGACTTCGGCTTCGCCCAGCTTGCCGCCTCCGACCAGCCGCTCGGCACCGACGTCGCCGAGCTCCTGGCATCGACGGCGGCCGTGGTCGGGCCGGACCGGGCGGTGGCAGCTGCCCACGAGACCGCCGGCCGCGACGAGCTGGAGCGGGCCATGCCGTGGCTCCAGCCCCTCGCGCTCAGCTCAGCGACCCGCACCGACGTCGGAGGAGCGAAGGGCCTCGAGCCGATCCGCACCCTCCTGGTCGACCAGTGCGGCGTCCCGGCCGAGGAGCCGGTCAAGCTCGAGCGGGTCAGCGGCAAGACGCTGTTCGTGCTCGCGACGATCGGCCTCAGCGCCTACTTTCTCGTCCCGCAGTTGGCCGACTTCGACGACGTCTGGGCCCAGGCCAAGGACGCGTCCGTGCCCTGGGCCGGCATCGCGGTCGGCTTCTCGTTCCTCACGTACGTTGCGGCAACCGCAGCGCTGCTCGGCGCCATCCCGATCCGGCTCAGGTTCGGGCCGGCCCTCCTCGCCCAATTGGCCTCCTCGTTCGCCAACCGGGTCACGCCGGCGAAGGTGGGCGGCTTCGCCACCAATATCCGCTACTTCCAGCGCCAGGGGGTCGCCACGGCGATCAGCGTCTCCGCCGTCGGCATCAACGCCGTCGCCGGCATCGTCGTGCACCTCCTTCTCACGCTTGCCTTCCTCCTTCTGGCCAGCGGGAATCGCGGCTCGAACGGCGTGCCGATCCCGTCGACGCGCAGCATCCTGCTCGCCCTGGTCGTCGCGGTCGCCCTCGTCGGGGTCTCCGTCGCCCTGCCCTACAGCCGACGGCTCCTCACCACCCGGGTGCTCCCGCAGCTGCGCACGGGCTGGTCCGCCATCAGGGAAATCAGCCGAAGCCCGGGCCGGCTCGCTCTGCTCTTCGGCGGATCGGCCGTGATCACCCTCTCCTACCTTGCCGCGATGGTGGCCAGTCTGGAGGCGTTCGGCTCCACCGCCGCGCTGCCCATCGTGGGCCTCCTGTTCCTCACCGCCAGCGCCGTGGCCAGCGCCGCGCCCACCCCGGGCGGCCTGGGTGCCGCCGAAGCCGCCCTGATCGCGGCCTTCAGCACCATCGAGAACGCCAGTACCGTCGTCCCCGCCGTCTTCCTGTACCGCTTCGTCACGTTCTGGCTGCCGATCCTCCCCGGCTGGGCGGCCCTCACCTACCTGCGCGCTACCGACCGCCTCTGAGCACTGCGACGCACCGAAGCGACGAGGCCCTGGAACCGCGCCGCATGAAGCGGACCGGCAGCCCGCTCGGTACGGTTCGCTCATGCACGTCATCCCCCATTGGATCGACGGGACCACGACGGTCGGTACGGGTTCCCGGCGGCTTCCCGTCACCGATCCGGCGACCGGTTCGGTCACCGCCGAGGTCGCGGTCGCCGACGCTGCCGATGTCGATCGCGCCGTGGCGTCCGCTGCCGCCGCCTTTTCCGGGTGGCGCGACACCTCCCTTGCTCGGCGCACCGACGTGCTCTTCGCCTTCCGCCAACTCCTCGACCGGCACCGGAGCGACCTGGCCCAACTCATCTCGGCGGAGCACGGAAAGGTGCTCAACGACGCGGTGGGCGAGGTGGGCCGGGGGATCGAGGTGGTCGACTTCGCGTGCGGACTGGGGCACCTCCTCAAGGGTGAACGATCACAGGACGTCTCCAGCGGCGTCGACGCCTACAGCGTCCGGCAGCCGCTCGGCGTCGTCGCCGGGATCACCCCGTTCAACTTCCCGGCGATGGTCCCCATGTGGATGTTCCCGGTCGCCATCGCCTGCGGCAACACCTTCGTGCTCAAGCCCAGCGAGAAGGACCCGTCGGTCTCGATCCGCGTCGCCGAGCTCTTCGCCGAGGCCGGCCTCCCTCCCGGGGTCCTCACGGTCCTGCAGGGGGACGCCACCGCGGTCGACGGCCTCCTCTCCCATCCCGACATCGCGGCCATCAGCTTCGTCGGCTCCACAGCGGTCGCCCGCCACGTGTACGAATCCGGCACGACGGCCGGCAAACGGGTCCAGGCGCTGGGAGGCGCCAAGAACCACATGGTCGTCCTGCCCGACGCCGGCATCGACGGTGCCGCCGACGCCGCGGTCAGCGCCGGCTACGGGTCGGCCGGCGAACGCTGCATGGCGATCTCGGTCGTCGTCGCCGTCGGCGATGTCGGCGACCGACTCGTGCCCGCAATCGCGGAACGGATCGACACCCTCCGCGTCGGACCCGGCCTGAGCGATCCGCCGGTCGACATGGGAGCCCTGGTCACCGACTCCCATCGCGATCACGTGAGGGCCTACGTCGACCTCGGCGAGTCCGAGGGGGCGACGCTCGTTCGTGACGGCCGCGACCTGTCGGTCGAGGGCCATCCGGACGGGTACTGGCTGGGGCCCTGCCTGTTCGACCACGTGACCCCCGACATGAAGATCTACCTCGACGAGATCTTCGGACCGGTGCTGTGCGTCGTCCGGGTCGAGTCCTACGACGAGGCACTCCGGCTGGTCAACGACAATCCCTACGGCAACGGCACCGCGATCTTCACCAACGACGGTGGGGCGGCCCGTTCCTTCCAACGCGACTGCACCGTGGGTATGGTCGGCATCAATGTGCCCATCCCCGTCCCGATGGCCTACTTCTCCTTCGGCGGCTGGAAGGACTCCCTCTTCGGCGACCTCCACATGCACGGCGCCGACGGCATCCGCTTCTTCACCCGCACCAAGGCCGTGACCGAACGCTGGTCCGACCCGCACACCCGAGGCAGCCTCGAGCCCACTCGAGCCATCGACCTCGGATTCCCCACCGCCACCTGACAAAGGAGCCCAGAATGCACCCTCACCCCGGAATCCTGCTCAACCCTCACGCCTACGACCCCGCCGAGCTCGACGACGAGTCGCTGGCGTTGATGGAGGCGACCATCGCCTACTTCGAATCCCTCGGGAAGAACCGGATCACCGGCGACAACGCCGCCGGCGTCTGGTACGACGACTTCTGTCGGTTCCTGGGCGAGTCGGGCGCGTTCGCAACCCTGATGACGCCGGCCGGGCACGGCGACGACGACGCCCGGTGGGACACGTGGCGCAACTGCCACTTCAACGAGATCACCGCGTTCTACAGCCTGGGCTACTGGTACGCCTGGCAGGTCTCCATGCTCGGGTTGGGACCGATCTGGATGGGGGAGAACGAGGCGGTCAAGCAGCGGGCGGCCCAGCTGCTGACCGAGGGGGGCATCTTCGCCTTCGGACTCTCCGAGCAGCAGCACGGCGCCGACATCTACTCCAGCGAGATGCGACTGACGAAGACCGACACCGGCTACGTCGCCAACGGTTCGAAGTACTACATCGGCAACGGCAACGAGGCCGCCCTGGTCTCGGTGTTCGGCAAGGTCGAGAACGACGAGACCGGCGACGACGAGTACGTCTTCTTCGTGGTCGAGCCCCAGCGCGACGAATACGTCCTGGAGAAGAACACGGTCCACTCCCCCATGTTCGTGTCGGCGTTCCGGCTGGAGGACTACCCGATCACCGACGCCGAGATCCTGGTCCGCGGCCCCGAGGCGTGGAACGTGGCGCTCAACACCATCAACGTCTGCAAGTACAACCTGGGGTGGGCGTCGATCGGCATCGGCACCCATGCCATGTACGAGGCGATCAACCACGCCGGCCACCGCGAGCTCTACGGCGGGCTGGTCACCGACTTCGCGCATGTGAGACAGCTCTTCGTGGACGCGTACGCCCGGCTGACGGCCATGAAGCTGTTCGCCTCAAGGGCCAGCGACTACATGCGATCGGCGTCGGACGACGACCGTCGCTACCTGCTCTACAACCCCATGGTGAAGATGAAGGTCACCACCGAGGGTGAACACGTCATCAACGCACTCTGGGACGTCATCGCGGCCAAGGGCTTCGAGAAGGACACCTACTTCAACATGGCTGCCGGCCACATTCGGGCCCTGCCGAAGTTGGAGGGCACGGTGCACGTCAACATCGCGCTGATCGTCAAGTTCATGCCCAACTACTTCTTCAACCCGGCCGAGTACCCGGAGGTGCCCGTCCGGCGGGACCCGGCGCACGACACCTACCTGTTCGAGCAGGCCCCCACCCGCGGGCTGGGCAAGATCCGGTTCCACGACTGGGCCGCGACCTTCGATCGGTTCGACTCGGCCAACGTCACCGTCTTCCGCAGCCAGGTCGAGACGTTCCGCACGATGCTGGAGGCCGCCGCTCCCGACGACGGCCAGGCCGCCGACATCGATTTCCTCCTGGCGCTGGGCGAGCTGTTCTCGCTGGTGGTCTACGGCCAGCTGATCCTGGAGGCCGTCGAGCTGCACGGCGTTGCCCGCGAGACGGTGGAGCAGATCTTCGATGTGCTGGTGCGGGACTTCTCGGCGGGTGCCACCCGCCTGCACGGCAAGTCGACCACGAGCGAGAAACAGGCCGAGTTCGCGCTGCAGATGGTGCGCCGGCCCCACGTGGATCCGGATCGCTTCACGGCGGTGTGGGACGAGGTGCTCGCCCTGATGGACACCTACGAGCTGGCTCCCTGACCCGGTCCGTCCGGCATCGATCAGCCGACGATGGCACCCGGGGAGCGCTGCTCGAGGGCGGAGCGAACGCCCTCTCGCCACGTGACCCGGCACGGCCCGGCCAGCTGCCGTCGCAGGGTGGGATCCAGGACCTGCGTCTCCCATGCGGCTCGGCCGGCTTCCTCGAACTGCATCTGCAGCCCGGTCAGCTGCTCGAGGTAGTCGATGATCTCCTCGATGGTGACCACCTCGTCCCCGCCGAGGTTGACCACTGTCCCGCCGACGTCCGCATGGTCGAGCAGGCCCTGAACCTGCTCGACGATGTCATCCTGGTGGATGGGTGAGCACCAACTGGCGAGATCCGGACGCTTTGCGTACGCCATGCCATTCCGCAGGAACTCGTAGAGCACCATCGGCAGTCCCCCGTGGCCGCGGGTGCCGTAGGCGACGTTGAGTCGAGCGATGACCGTGGGCAGACCGAGCCGCCGGGACTGGAACCGCGCCACCGCCTCGGCGGCCAGCTTGCTCATCGCGTAGTGCGGTGAATACGAGGCCTCACCGCCCAGCGGGTCCTCCTCGCTGAGCGGCGTCGACGGATCCGATGCGGCCCGGTAGACCGACGACGAGGACATGTGGAAGAAGCCCGATGCCTCGCGGTAGCGCTCCATCAGGAACCCGGTGCCCTCGGCGTTGACGGCGATCCCCCGGTCCGCGGTCTTCGGCGCGACGTTCGCCGCACAGTGGATGACGTAGTCGACGTCGGGAAGATGGGACAGCTCCGCATCGCCCAGCGTGAACCGTGCGGTCCGTACGCCCGCCGCCGCCAGCTCGTCGCGAGCCTCTTCGTCCCGGAACCGAGCCGCGGCCCAGACCTCGTTGTCGGCGTTGAGCTGCTCGGCGATGGGTCGAGCCACCTGCCCGGTGGCCCCCGTCACCAACACCCGTTGACCGGTCAACATGGCCCCCTCCTCCGGCTCAGTAGACGACCTCGGCTTCGAGGCGGTCGTTCTTCTCGACGACGACCAGCCGTGACATACACGGCATGCAGAACATTCGATCGCCCGGACGCAGCTCCTTCGACGATCGAATCACCACCTTACAGACCGGGCACAACAGCTCGTTGGGGGTCAGGGTGTCATCGGGTCCACCCCCGTACCGGTAGAACCGCCGCCATTTCTTCGGCGCCTCGTTGAACTCGGTCTCCTCCGTCTCGTACCGCTGGCGCGGTGCGTCGCTGACGCTCGTGACACCAGCCCGAGTCGCTCGACGGCGTGGAGGTGGTCACGCCCCAGCGACGGCTGGTCGGCCCGGGCGATACCGGTGTCGGCCAGCGTGGTCTCGAGGCTGAGCAGCACCAGGCCGTCCAGCTCGCGTTTCACCTCGCCCAGTCGAACACGCTCGCCCGGGGGCGGGTTCCAGCCGGCGGCCCAGACCGTTCTCCCCGAACCCGAGGTGACGACGCTCGTCGCTGATCACCCCATCGAGGATCTCGGCCGTGACCGGATCGGAGGAAGACCCGCCGGTGCAATGCTCGAGGATCCCGGTCGTGGGGCTTTTCGTGATCGCTCATGCCGACGACCGCTCAGCCCTCTACCGCTCAGCTTCGCGGCACGCTGCGCCCCGGCCGCTCAGCCCGCTTCCTCGTCCGAACCACCCGGGGACTCGGGCCCGGACTTCGGCTTGGCCCGTTTGGGTTGGCCGAGCAGGTACCCGCCGGCCAAGACGGTCCCGGCGACGGTGATGGCCCAGACGATCGTGCCGATGACGAAGATCGCGGTTTCGCTCATCGCTCGCCCTCCGGGGTCTCGAACCCGGTCAGGAGCAACGTGCCGAGCGAGTGGATCGACGGCACCCAGAGCCCGACGAAGATGCCGGCCATTTGGTTGTCGTCGATGAAGTACAGGTAGACGGAGAAGAGAAATGACAGGAAGGCCGCCACCAGGAAGGGAAGCTTCAGTCTGACGTGCACGGGTATTCGATCCATGACCCACCTCGGTGTGTCGCATCAGGAAGCGGCCGACATCCGCCGACCGTCACGAAAATGTTCGATGCGACAGGGTCGAACGGATGAAGAGCGACCGCCGTCGCGGGGCTACCGTACCGCGTCGATGCGGGTGGGCAATCCGACTCGCACGTCCACGCCGGAGGCCCACAGGACGAGGGGTTCCTCACGCGGCGACGGGAGGCCGGCCTCGGTCACCAGGTGGTCGTCGACGTGGAGCACCTCGGCGTGGTGGAGCGGCCACGGCGGATGGTCGACGGCTGCGTGGCGGAGCGATCCGCTGCGGTTGGCGGCGATCAGCCCCCAGCGCGACGTGAGGAAGTGCTCGAGCGGTCCGTCCCGATCTGCGGGCGATCCCGTGCGGACGGCGATGCCGGTGCTGCCGTCACCGGCTGGTCGCGGCCACCGGCGCTGCACGGTGCTGGTCACGATGTCGCCCACTCGCCGGTGCTCCACGCGGCCGAAGCAATACGGGAGCCGGTATGCCGTGCGGGCCACGAGGGTGGGAAGCAGGCGATCGATGTCGAGCGAGAAGAACCACACCCCGCTCCGTTCGCCCGAGCGGACATACGTGCGCACGTTGACCTCGGGGAACTCGCCCACGAAGGGGAGGGGGGCCAGACCGGGGAAACCGAGCCCTTCCATCCGGAAGGGCACCAGGCCGACCCAGGCCGACCCGTCGTACGTCTCGACCTCGACACCGGCCGGGAGCATGCGCTGGACGACCTCGGGCGGATAGCGCCAGTGGAGGAAGACCACGTCGGTCCAGCGCTGCACCATCACGGCGCGACCCACGGGGACTCGTCCCAACGGCGGGACCGAGGGACCGACGGCGACCGTCAACGTCGAGTCTGCTCCTGAAGCGGGTCGAGCCGCGGTCCCGAATGGCCGACCAGAACGGGCGCTCCCCGATGCGCCGCCTTCTCGAGGCTCACGGTGTCCGCACTCACGGCGAGAGGCTACCGAGCTTCGGACCGAATTGGGACGAGACCCCAGTAAGGTCGACGCGGCACCGATCCCAACACCGTGAGAGCAGCCGATGTCCACCGCCGAGACCCCTGCGCCCCACTCGCTCGACGGCGCTTCGGTGCTGCTCACCGGCGCCACCGGGGGGATGGGAAGAGCCCTCGCCGCGGAGCTCAGCGATCGAGGTGCCCTCCGCACCCTGGTGGCGCGGGACGCCACCGCACTCGACGCGATTCCCGGCGATGGGGCGCGACTTGCCGTCGACCTGCGGTCACCCGAGGCCTGCGACCAGGCGGTGCGCACCGCCCTGGACCAGGGTGGTGGCCTCGACATCGTCATCAACGCCGTCGGCGTCGTTGCGTTCGGGCCCATCGTCGACCTCTCGATCGATGCGATGGAGGAGCTGTTCCTGACCAATACCTTCGTGCCGATCATGTTGGCGCGCGCCGCGCTCCCCCACCTGCCCGCCGGCGGCGCCATCGTCAACCTCACCGGCGTGATCGCCGAGCAGAACCTGCCCGGCATGGCGGCCTATGGAGCGTCGAAGGCCGCCGCTCGCTCGTTCGACGAGGCGCTCGCCCGGGAGGCGCGCCGGAAGAAGGTCCGGGTGCTCGACGCCCGCCCACCCCACACCGAGACCGGCCTCGTCGACCGGGCCATCGAGGGCACCGCACCGCGGATGCCCGAGGGCCTGGCCCCGCAGGCGGTCGCCGCCACGATCTGCCGGGCGTTGACCGACGGCTCGAAGGACCTCCCGAGCTCGGCCTTCTGACTCGGGGCCTCGGGTCGTCAGTCCTTCCCGGGTCGGAGCTCGTCGCCGACCTCGGTGGCCGTCGCAGCCACGGCATCGATGAAGGCCTGTGCTGCACCCCGCACGTCGTCGCGCACCGCCGTGTCCTTCGCCGCATTGGCGACCGACTCGACCGAGTCCTCGAGGGCATCCGCCATCTTCTTCAGCGCGTTCTTGGCCTCCTCGGCCTGACTCTCGCTCATCTCCTCCTCGAAGTGGTACTTGAGCTTGAGCCCGAGCGCGGACAGCTCGTCTCCCACCGTGATCCAGGCCTGCTTCACTTCGTCTCGGGACATGGGGGCTCCCATCGGGTCGGCGGACGCGACAGCGTCGGTGTGTGAGGCCATCCTCGTCCCGCGGCCCCGAATCGGCAAGGGGCCAAAGACCCTTGGCCGACCCGTTCGGTCGACGATGGGTGCCCATCCCTTTCGCGACGGCGGGCGATGTGATGCAATCCAGGTATGGCGACCCACGAGACCGAGCTCACCGAGCCGGTCGATCTGTGCGCCGCCGACGGTCGGCACCTCAACCCTGCGGCGCTCGGGTGGTCGCGGCAGCCGCTCCACCGCGCCAACCTGGCCGGCGGCTGGGGCCGGACCAAGCGATGGGACTACTGGGCCATCCAGGCCGAGGACATCGTGATCGCCGTCACCATCGCCGACATCGACTACCTGGGCCTCGTGAGCGTGGGCTGGATCGACCTGGCCTCACATCGATCCGGCGGACGCAGCGTGGCCCGACCGCTGGGCCGTGGCGTCGAGCTGCCCGAGACGCCCTGCTCGGGCCGGCTCACCCACGAGAGCCGCGCCCTGAACCTCCTCGTCGTGTACGAACCCTCGACTTCGGCGGTGATTCGAGCCCGATGGACCGAACGAAACGGGGCCGAGGGACAGCTGGATGCCACGGTCGCGCCGCCCCCGGAGGTGAGTCGCTGAACGTCGTCATTCCCTGGTCGGAGACCCGCTTCCAGTACACGTCCAAGCACCAGGGTCGAGCGGTGTCCGGATCAGCGGAGTTCGACGGTCGTGCGTTCGAGCTCGGCGGCGACGGCCTCGAGGCGTGGGGCATCCTCGACGTGGGACGGGGCCGATGGCCCTACCGGACCCGATGGAACTGGGGCGGCGGCGCAGGACGCAGCGCCGACGGTCGAACCGTCGGCCTCCAACTGGGCGCCAAGTGGACCGCCGGCACCGGTTTCACCGAGAACGGCGTCATCATCGACGGACGCCTGTCCAAGATCGGCGAGGAACTGCGCTGGGACTACTCCTGGCTCGATCCGCTGGGACCGTGGCGGGTCCGCTCGGCCGACGGCGCCCTCGACCTCACCCTGATCCCGGCGCACGACCGGCATGAGCGCATCAACGCCGGCATCGTGCGCACCGAGGTCCACCAGGTGTTCGGCCGCTGGGCCGGCACCGTCCCCGACGGCGACGGCGGCCAGCTGACCGTCGACCGGATCCAGGGCTTCGCCGAGGAGTCCCGGTCGCGCTGGTGATCGTCCAGCCATACGCTGCTGCCAGCCGACCCCGGAGACCTGACGTGATCGAACAGACCATCGCCAACTGGCATGCCCACCTCGAAGGCGAGTTCCCCGGCGGACTCGACGCCCTGCTGGCCGACGATGTCGTCTTCCTCTCACCCATCGTGTTCACCCCGCAGCAGGGCAAGGACCTCACCAGGATGTATCTGTCGGCGGCCGGCGCCACCTTCACCGGAGACGAGCCGAGCGAGTTCGCCGCCGACGGTCCGGGCGACGGCACCGGCTCGTTCCACTACGTGAAGGAGGTCATGTCGGGGAACACCGCGGTGCTCGAGTTCGAGTCGACCGTCGACGGGGTGCTGATCAACGGCATCGACATGATCACCTGCGATGACGAGGGCAGGATCGTCGAGTTCAAGGTCATGCTCCGGCCGCTCAAGGCCATCAACCTGATGCACGCCAAGATGAAGGCGATGATCGAGCAGCTGTCCGCCGGCTGACCCTCGCCCGACCCCGTCCGTGCTCGCGCGGAGTCCTTGGACTCTGGCGCGGCGGGTCGACCCGGTCGACGCTGGAATCGTGAGAGCCACCGAGCGTTCGACCTTCCGGGCCCGCCCGGGGCGCGTGCTCGGCACGGTGCTCAGCGCGATCTGGCTCTTCATCCTCGTGGCCGGTCTGATCGCCGGCGACGACGAGTTCACCGCCGACGAGGAGGAGGCCACGATCCAGGGCGCGGTGCTGACGGCGCTCGGCCTGGCGGCGATCGCCGGCTTCGCTCTGAGCTTCCGCTGGACCCGGCCCGGTGCCCTCATCGTCCTCGTCGCCGGTTGCCTTCTCTGCGTCTTCGCCGTCGTCACCGCGGGCCGGAACCACTGGCTGGCGGTGCTCGTCTCCGGCGTGCCGTGGCTCGTGGTCGGGGGCGCGACCCTCTTCGCTGCCCGGCGAAACGAGCACGACGGTGCCTGACCCCGGTTTGCTCGCTAGGGAGCGGGTCGGCGATCCGACTCATGCCGTGTAGCCTCTCACGTACCGGACGGGTCCCCCGAGCCGGTGGGTTCGCAGACGGGCATTGGTTCTTCCGTTCATCGTGAGCCAACCCCGACAGAAGACCGACCTCGTGCAGCTTGCCGAGGCGCAGCGAACCCCGACCCGTCCGCCCCCGCGCGGACCGAGGAAATCTTCATGCCCCCGACATTCGCCCAGCTGGGCGTCCCCCAATTCATCTGCCGCGCGCTCGAGCGTCGTGGCATCACCGACGCCTTCGAGATCCAGGCCGCGACGGTGTCCGACGCCCTGGACGGCCGCGACGTCTGTGGCCGCGCTCCCACCGGGTCCGGCAAGACGCTCGCGTTCGGCATCCCCTTGGTCGCCAACGGCCACCAGGCCGAGTCGGGTCGCCCCCGCGCGCTCGTCCTGGCTCCCACCCGGGAGCTGGCCGAACAGATCACCACCGAGATCCGCTCGTTCGCCGGCTCGATGCGCGTCGCCGCCGTCTACGGCGGGGTCGGATACGGCCCGCAGGTCAAGGCTCTCCGACAGGGCGCGGACATCCTCGTGGCCTGCCCCGGCCGGCTCGAGGACCTGATCGAGCAGGGCATCGCCGACCTCTCCGACGTCGACCAGGTCGTGCTCGACGAGGCCGACCGCATGGCCGACATGGGATTCATGCCCGCCGTGCGGCGCCTGCTGGACCAGACGGCCGACGACCGCCAGACCATGCTCTACTCGGCGACGCTCGATGGCGACGTCGCCAAGCTCACGCGCGACTACCAGCGCGATCCGGTGCGCCACGAGGTCGGCGACGCCACCCCGGACATCACCGCCGCCCACCATCGATTCTGGAAGGTCAACCGGGCCGACCGGGTCGACGCAGCCGGTGAAGCGGTCAACGCCGTATGGCCGGCCATCGTCTTCTGTCGCACCCGCCACGGGTCGGACCGCCTCGCCCGGCAGCTGAGCCGCGCCGACATCAAGGCGGTCGCCATCCACGGAGGGCGCAGCCAGAACCAGCGCACCCGTGCGCTGCGCGATTTCGCCGAAGGCCGCGTCCACGCGCTGGTCGCCACCGACGTCGCCGCCCGCGGCATCCACGTCGACGACGTGGCCCTCGTGGTCCACTTCGATCCGCCCGAGGATCACAAGGCGTACGTCCACCGGTCCGGACGGACCGCTCGGGCCGGGCAGGGCGGTGTCGTGTTGTCGCTGGTGCAGCCCGACCAGGTCAAGGACCTGCGGAAGGTGCAGCGCAAGATCGGCCTGGACGAGCCGTTCACCGATGCCGACGCCGTCGGCCTCCGCGATCTGTCCTCCGCCCCCCAGCGCACCCTCGCTCCCGACACGACCCAGCGGCAGGATCGTTCGTCCGGCAAGGGCTCGCAGTCGAACGGCGGGAAGAAGCACGGTGGCCCGAAGGGCAAGCACCGGCACAAGGGCAAGGGCGGCCAGAAGGCGCGCTCCCGGCACCAGGGCAAGGGCGGCTCGGGCTCGAACCAGGGCGGACGACCCAAGGCGAAGCAAGGCAAGAAGAACCCGTCCGGCAACGCCAACCGGAACCGCAGCGGTGGCGGCGGAAACAGCCGCTCCCGGGGCAGAGCCGGTGCCGGACGATCGGGCCAGAAGCGCCGCTGAACCCGGGCCGGTCAGTCCCGCAGGATGGTCCTGAAACCGATGTGGCTCATGCCGGTGTCGATCATCTCGGGCTGGCGGGCCGCCGGTCGATAGCGATAGCAGTACTGCGGCGTGCACAGGTGCGATCCACCCTTCACGACCTTGCGAGGAATCGGGATGTCGGCCAGGGTCGGATCGAGGCTGCCCTCCAGCGACCCGCCCCGCCCGGCAGGTGAGCAGCAGGCGCCACCCCCGCCGTCGGCCACCGGCCTCTCGCGTGCGTACCAGTCGTCGGTCCACTCCCAGACGTTGCCGACCATGTCGTGGAGGCCGTAGCCGTTCGGCGGGAACGTGCCGACCGGCGAGGTCCGGGTCCAACCGTCCACCTCGGTGTTCTCGTACGGGAAGCCGCCCTGCCAGGTGTTGGCCAGCGGTGCGGTCTCTTGGGGATCGGCGTCCCCCCAGGAGAATTCGGCCCCATCGAGCCCGCCTCTCGCGGCGAACTCCCACTCGGCCTCGCTGGGCAACCGGCGTCCGGCCCACCCGGCGTAGGCCGCCGCGTCGCCATGACAGACGTGCACGACCGGGTGGTCCTCCAACCCGGTCAAGTCGCTGTCCGGACCGGTCGGGTGGCGCCACTGGGCTCCGGGGGTCCATGCCCACCAGTTGGCGTAGTTGCGCAGGTCGACCGGACCGGGACTCATCGCGAACACCATCGACCCCGGGACGAGGTTCTCCGGTGGCGCCCCGGGATACAACTCGGGATCCGGAGGATGCTCGGCGAGGGTCACGAAACCGGTGTCGTCGACAAACCGGGCGAACTGTCGATTGGTGACCGGGTACCGGTCCATCCGGAACCCGTCGACGCTGACGCGCTGTACCGGACCCTCGTCCGGGTAGTGGCGGTCGGACCCCATGGCGAACTCGCCGCCGGGGACGGCGACCAGACCGTCCGATGCCTCCTCCGACGTCATTCCTCGGCTCCCCTGCTCCCGGGGGGCTCGTCCGCGGGCGGTGCGGGCTCGCCGACCTCGAAGAGCTCGTCGCGGAATACCACCTGGTGCTCCTCGTCGGGGTCGACGGACTGTCCGGTCCGCATACCGAACAGACCGAGTCCCGACGTGGCGAGGTAGCTGACGATCACCGCCACCGCCGCCGGAGCGGTGTTGGCCGCCCCCAGGCCGACGGTCAGGGCGGCGAGCAACACCATCGAGAACGGTGCCTTCACCGACGCGCCCGGAACGGCGACGAGCATCGCCGAGAAGGTCAGTCCCAGCGGAAGGTCGGGCACCAGGAGATGGACGGCGATCCCGGCCGCACCTCCGATGAAGAGGCTCGGCATGACCGGCCCACCGATGAACCCGGTTCCGAGGGCGATCGCCATGGCCAGGATCTTGCCCACCACCACGGCGACGACGAGGGCGACACCCAGCTCGTCGACCCGGTCGAGGCTGACCGTGAGCTGTTCCTTGCCCGACGCAAGGGTGAGCGGCAGCGCCACCCCGATCAATCCGAAGCCGAGGCCACCGGCACCCGTGAGGAGGATCGTGTGCGCCCGGGCCCGCACCGCCAGGCCGCGCACGACGACGAGGGTGGCGCCGAGCAGCCACGAGATCGCTGCGGCCAACACGCCGAGGAGGACGGCGACACCGAAGTGCCAGATCTCCACGTCGAAGGTCGGCACGGCGAAGACCCCCAGGAAGGTGTCGCCGGCCAGGCTGAACACGACGAAGAAGCCGAACACGGACCCGACCAGGTTCGGGATCAGCACGCGGTAGTAGCGATCCGGATCGGGCCGGTGGAGCTCGCTCACGAACAGGGTGGCCAGGACGGGGGCCGTCAGCATCCCCCCGACGCTGCCGTTGATCCCGCTGAGCGTGTTGATGCGCGCCATCTCGTCGGGGAGGTCGAGCCGGGCCGACAGCCAGGAGCCGATCCCACCGCCCGAACGCGTCGCTGCATCGAAGGGGCCGAGGCTGGCGCCACCGATCAGCGAGACCGCCGACACCGCGATGGTCTGCACCGCGGTCCGATGTTCGACCCGCGCCTCCTGGATGGCGGCCAGCGATCCGGTCGGGTCCTCGGGCACGTTCAGCCAGTGGCGCAACCATCCGACCGCCAGTCCGGCCCCGGTGGTGACCAGGAGCCACCACCACTCGCCGCCCATGAAGGCGTACTCGATGTCCTCGCCCCAGAGGGACTCCGTGCTGAGCTCGACCACTGCGGTGAAGATCCAGGCGGCGGCTCCGGCGAGCAGACCGATGAAGGCCGCATGGGCGACGAGTCGCCAGAAGACCCGATCCCGGGCGAAGAGCTCCACTGGCGTCGGAGTCTGCTCCAGCAGTCGAGCGAACGGCAACAGGGTCGGGGCGCCCGCGGACCCGGTCGACCCCTCCACCCCGAGGGTGCACTTCAATGGAGGTCCCGACCGCAGGAAGGAACGGCTGCGCCATGGAAGGTCGACCGATGGAACGGGCCACGCTCCTGATCACCGTCACCGCGGCCAGCGTCGCGTTCGGCATCGGCTTCAACCTGGGAGCGTTCGACGCGGTCTTCTTCGATGCGCTGCTCTCGGTCTGGGTCATCGCAACCCTGGTGTTCCTCGGCTCGATCCTCACCGACCTCCCGCCGCACCAGCTCTGGGGCAAGTCGGTGTTGCTCCTCCCGACCGGCTGGCTGATCGCCTCCCTGATCGCCGACCCGGCCGGCGGCGACGCAGCCAGCCGGGCGGTGCTCGGATTCTCGATCGTCGTGACGGTGTTCTGTCTCCCCCTCATCGCCTGGATCCTGATCTCGGCCATCAACCCGGAGTTCGTCGATCTCCCCCGCGCCAACCGGACCGCCGTGATCGGAGCGGTGATCGGCTTCGCCCTGGTCGGCTACGTGCTCGGGGCCCGCAACGACCTCTTCCTGACCTGCGACGACTTCAAGGTCAGCGGCAACGATCTCCCCGCCAACTGCACCCCGGAACCTCCCGCAGCTGCGTCAGCCGGCTGAGCGAACGGTCGGGATCCCGGCCGGTCAGCGGCCTCCCGCCGCGGCGACGATCGCTTCGATCTGCTCGGCGTCGCGGTAGTCGAGGTCCAGCGTGAGGACCTCCCGGATCACGGTCTCGTAGCGCGTCGCTCGGCCGTCCTCGTGCCCGTGGCTCAGATCGTCCCAGTACGTCACCGAATCGGCCGATTTCGTGAGTCTCCGCAGGTGGCTCACCTTGTCGGCCGGACGCGTCACCAGGACCAGGTTTGCAAGGGTGGCCGAGAAGCCCCGGCGACGAAGCCATCGCAGCGTGAGCGGCCAGTGCCACCAGTTGCGCCGGGACAGGAACACGATGACGTCGCCGCGACGCACGGCCGCATCGTGCGCCGCCGCCTTCATGCCCGGTAGCACCGGCAGCGACGACAGACGATCGTGCTCACTCGGCCACGTCCGGTGGTAGGACGGCCAGGTGTCGGCCAGCGTGTTGTCGATGTCGAGCACGGTCACGCCCCGATCGTGCGCCCGGCGAGCGAGCCACGTGACCTGCACCCACGAAGCGACCGCTCCCGCCGTGTCGAGGAGCGACCGCGCCGTCCGTCGGGGAAGGGATCTCGTGCCGGTCACGGCACTAGTCGGAGAGGACATCGGTCAGGGCCTCGGTGATCCGCTGATTGTCCTGCTCACCTCGCGACGCGATCCGCACGAACTCGCCGTCGAGACCGATCTTGTCGCTGCAGGTCCGCACGTACACACCGTGACGGATGAGCAGGTGCTGAACCAGATCGTCGGCACGGACGTCGTCGAGCAACTCGACCAGCGCGAAGTTGGCCATCGACGGATACACCCGCACCGACGGGCACGTGGCGAGCTGCTGATAGAATCGCTGCGTCTCGACGATGTAGCGCTTCCTGATCTCTTCGTACTGCGCCACGAAGTCGTCGCGGCAATAGAGCCTGAAGAAGTACTCGGCGAGCCCGTTCGAGTTCCACAGGAAGCCGTTCCGCAGGAGGGCCGTCACCCGATCGGGATGCATGACGGCGTAGCCGGCCCGAATACCGGCGATGCCGAAGTCCTTGGACATCGACTTCACGACGACGAGCTTCGGATGCCGGTCACAGAGGCCGATCGCCGAGCGGATCTCGAGGTTCTGGTCCTCGAACGCGAAGTGGATGAAGCTCTCGTCGAGGACGCAGGTGACGTGCTGGGGAAGCCCGGTGATGATCCGCACCAGGTCGGCGTGCCCGATGTACGACCCGTCCGGGTTGTTCGGGTTGATGAGGACCACGAGGTCCGCTCCCGATTCGTGGACCGTACGGAGGTACTGGTCCACGTCGAGATAGAAGTCGTCATCCTTGCTGAGCGTGGTGTAGCTGACATCGACACGGCCTTCGGCGAACTCGTAGTACGAGCTGAAGGTCGGCAGGGTCACCAGCACCCGTTGCCGGGCAAGATTGTGGATCGCGGCCTGGATGATCTCGATGGCCCCGTTCCCGACGAAGATGGCGTCGGCTGCAACGCCGAGGTGATCGGCCAGCAGTGCGGCAATGACCTGGTTCTGCGAGGGATAGAACTCGAGGACGTCCCGGATGGCACCGGTGTCGATCAGCTCTGATTGCAGATGGTCGAGGAACAGCTGGGTCGCGTACGGGTTGGAGATGAAGCACGCATCGACGCCGACCTCGAGGTCCGGCAGCCGCTCCCGAAGGGTGAGCAGGCTCGGCGAATGACTGCCCGCCTCGTCCTTCAGCACTGCCAGCCGCTCGGCGAATGCCGCCTCGCCGGTGGTGAGAGTTCGGATACCCATTGAACTTTGCAAGGATACCGATCGGCGGTGACGGCCGGGCGGTTCCCCCGGGTCGGCTGGGTCGCACCCCGACGGGCGGGGGTCGTACCGTCGAATGGTACGCTCACCGGCCGGTCAGACCTCCGGGAGGTGGGGTGAGCGCGGCGCAGAAGGTCCTCAAGCGAATCGCTCTGTCATGGGCCCTGATCCGTGCGATCCCGTGGCGAGTCGTGTGGCGAGCCCACGACCGCTCAGCCGATCAGGTGGTCTGGATCCACCATCGCTATCCCCGATCCTGGATCAGCTGGCTCTTGCGGGAGGACACGATCGTCAAGGACGCGGCGCTCGTCGTCGCGCTGGCCGAGGCCGGCGTCCGGTTCCGTTTCGTCAGCGGCACGGCGATCGAGCGGTTGCGCGACCGTCAGGTCTTCTACTCGATCCACCCGTACAACCCGGACCGGAGCCTCAACTACTCGGCGTCGCTCATGGCGGTACTGCGGCGGGCCGAACAACGCGGCAACACCCTGTTCCCATCCGCCGACGCAGCGGAGTGGTGGGAGAACAAGGTGTTCATGCACGAGCGCTTCGACGCCCTGGACATCCGCAGTCCGCGCACCGTGGCGCTTCGCGCCGGCGACGATCTTCCCGACGACGCTCCGGCGTTCCCTTTCCTCCTCAAGGATCCCCACTCGTCAGGGTCGCGTGGCGTCCACCGGTGCGACGATGCGAACGCGCTCGCCGAGTTTCGTCGATCGTTCCACGGAGCAGGCCACGACCTGGTCCTCGTACAGGAGTTGATCGACATGCGCCAGGACATCCGGGTCACGCTCGTCGGTGACCGGATCGTTCACCACTACGTGCGCGTGAACGAGTCCGACACCTGGCGGCCGACGTCCACCAAACACGGCAGCGTCGTCGACTTCGAGTCGTTCCCCGAACACTGGCGACAGGAGATCGTCGACACGTTCGCGAAGACCGGCCTCCCGACCGGAGCGTTCGACATCTGCTGGGAACGGGACGACCGCAGCACGAAGCCCTACTTCCTCGAGGTCAGCCCGGCCTATACGCCGAACCCGTGCCCGCCCGAGTCCATGCGCGATCTGCCGTACCGGGACTTCAAGAAGCGGCTGTTCGGCCGCGACTCCCACCCGCAGGCCTTCGTCGACCTGGTCTTCGACATCCATCGGATGATCGTCGAGGAGCTCGAGCGGCCGACACCGTCCGCTGGTGCCACTTGACCACCCGCGTCAGGCCGCTCGCTCCCTGACCACCTCACCGATGTCCAGCCGCTTCACCGTTCGGATGGCGGGAATCAGCGAGAGGCCGGCGACCACGAGCATGGCGAGGGCACTGAGGACGATGCTGGAGGGTCGCATGGCGAAGTCCATGGTGAAGGCGTCGACCGAGAACTGCGCCATGAAGAAGGCACCGACGACGTAGCCGACGATCAGCCCCGGGACGATCCCCATCATGGTCAGCAGCACGTTCTCGGTGGCGATGAGCCGGGCGATGCCGGCGTGGGACAGCCCGTTGGCCCGCATGGTGGCGAACTCACCCGAACGCTCGGCCACGTTGACCGAGATCGTGTTGTACATGAGGGCAAACGCCATGGCGCCGCCGAAGACCAGCATCACGCCGATGAAGACGTAGAAGAAGCCGAGGAACGACTGCACCAGGTCGTAGAGGGTCCGGGAGTCGAGGGCGATGCCGACCGGCTCGAGCCCCTTCAGCTCGTCGACCACACCTTCGCGATCGGCGACGTCGTCGGCGAACAGCACCTCGATCGACGAGACGCTGGGCGAACGGAGGGTGTCGGCCCCGACGACGGCCTCCAGTTGGTCGACATCGATGTAGAGGAAACTCCCGAGCGGCTCGTCGAGGAACCCCTCGACCGTCCTGGTGATCTCCAGGTCGAGGGTGGGGAGCTCGATCCTGACGTCGTCGCCTACCGCCACGCCGATCTGATCGGTCAGACCCCGGCCCGCCAGGATCCCGTCAGCCGGGAGGCCGTCGGGGAACCCGTGGACGAGCGTCTCCGCGTCGTAACCGGTCAGCGCCGTGGCGAACGACGCGCCGCCGCGTTCGACGGTGGCATCGAGACGAGCCACCACCTCGACGTGGTCGATCCCGTCCACCCCGTCGATCTCTGCCACCGCCGGGCCGGACACGGGCTCGACCAGGACGACGCTGGCATCCTCGAGGTCCACCTCGTTGAACTGGCGGTCGAGCATCCCAACCATCGTGTCGAGCATGCCCCACGACACCATCACCAGGGTGAGAGCCAGGATCACGCCGACCATGGTCGAGAGACTGCGCCGCTTGTTGCGACCGATGCCGCGCAGCACCATCAACCATCGCACCGGCAGGCCCCGCACCGGAGGCAGGATGCGTTCCAGCAGGCTCGGCGTGCCCTTCGCTGCCGGGATGTCGCCCCGCATGGCCTCGGCCGGACTCAGCCGCATGGCACGGCGGGCCGGCGCCCAAGCGCCCAGGCCCCCGGCGGCGAGGCCGAACAGCACCCCGACGATCGGCGTGATCAGGTGGAAGGACCGCTCCGTGTCGGGGATGCCCAGCGACTCGGTGTAGAGGCCGGTGATCGTGTACCCGGTCGCCATGCCCACCACCAGACCGACCACTCCTGCGATCAGTCCGAGACGCACCCCGTAGGAGAGGTAGTGGCGCATGACCTGCTGTCGGCCCATCCCGGAGGCGCGGAGCGTCCCGATCTGGGTCCGCTGGGCGTGCACGATGCGATTCAGGAGCACGAAGGCGGCCATGCCGGCCGCCAGCATGAACAGCGCGGGGAACATGATGGCCATCGACCGGAATCCCTCGACGTCCAGCACCAGGGTGGAGTGGGACGGGTGATCGGCCCGAGGAGTCACCGCACCGGCTCCGGCGGCGAACGCGGCGTCGCTCACCCGCCGGTCGACGGCATCGATGTCCGCTCCGTCCTCGTAGGTGATGAGCAGATCCGGCTTGGCCACCTCGGGCGGGACCGAGGCGAACAGGGTGTCGGAGGCGAACACCACCCCGAACGTTCCCGGCGGGGGGAAGATGTCCTGGCTGTTGCGAGCGGGCCAGAGGTACTCGGCCGAGTCGGCGACCCCGGCGGCGACCGCCTCCCCCCAAGCGCCGGCGACGAGGAACTCGACCGTGTCGCCGACGCCGATCTCGAACGTCGTCGCCGTGTGGGTCTCGAGCACGACGGCCCCCGGGTCACCGGGATCGAGGTAGGTGCCGTCGGTGATCGAGATGCGATTGACCGCCGGCTGTCCGTCGGGTGGCATCGCCACGACCCGACCCATGAACGTGTCGCCGTCCACGCGCATCGGGAGATCGGCCTGGAAGCGGCTCTCGACCGTCTCGACGCCTTCGATGCCCACCGCCTGGTTCTCGAAGCCGGCGTCCGCCCCGACGACGGTGATGTCGGCGAAGTCCAGCCGGTCGTAGGTGGCGTTGTACGACGCATCGAGGTTCCGGTACGGGTCGAAGGTCCCGGCGAAGAGCATGACGCCCAACCCGATCGTGATGGCCACGGCGAGGAACTGACCCCGCTGCCGTCGTACGTCGCGCCTGCGCTTGACGTCGAGCAGACTCACCAGTCCAGGTCCTCGGGCTGGGCGGGAGCGTCGTTCATCCCCACTCCCAGGACCCGGCCGTCACGCAGCTCGATGACCCGGTGGGCGATGCGGGCGATCTCGGTGTTGTGGGTCACCGTGATGACCGAGCGGTTCCCGGCCGCAACCGTGTCGCGGAGCAGCCCGAGGATCTGCGCCCCGGTGGCAACGTCCAGCGCTCCGGTGGGTTCGTCGGCCAGCAACAACGGCGGATTCTTCACGAGGCCTCGTGCGATCGAGACCCGCTGCTGCTGACCACCGGACAGCTGACCCGGGAAGTGGTCCAGACGGTCGCCCAACCCGACCTGTTCGAGCACGTCACGGCTGCGACCCATGGCGTCGGGCCCGGTCAGCTCGGCGATCAGGGCGACGTTCTCCAGCGCGGTGAGCGTGGGGACGAGGTTGTAGAACTGGAAGATGAACCCGACCGAGTTCAGGCGGTAGTCGGTCCGACCGTCATCGTCGAGCCCGGAGAGGTCCCGCCCGTCCGCCGCGATGCGACCGGAGGTGGGCGACTCGATGGCACCCACTTGATTCAGGAACGTCGTCTTCCCGGAGCCCGATGCGCCCAGGAGCACGACGAACTCACCCTTGGGCACCTCGATACTCACGTCGCGTAGCGCGTGGACCTCGGCCTCACCCTGGCCGTAGCTCTTCGACAGGCCAACAGTCTCGACCGCCAGGGTCATGACCGCGCTCCCTTCACGTGGACATCGCGGCCACCCTATGGGAGGACCCATCCGAGCGAGGGCAGCGTGCCGTAGACAGAATGGTGTCCGCATCGCTCGTCTCGGAGGGTCCCAACATGAAGGTCCTGGTCACCGGCGCAACGGGATACATCGGTGGCAGGCTGGTACCCCTCCTGTTGGACGCCGGCCACGACGTGCGCTGCGTGGTACGCGATCCGGGGAAGGTCGGGAACGATCCCTGGCGGGACCGTGTCGAAGTCATCCAGGGTGACGTCCTCGATCCGGCCAGCCTCGACACTGCGCTGCACGGATGCAACGCGGCGTACTACCTCGTCCACTCGATGGACGGAGCGGCCGAGTTCGCCGACCGCGATCGCACCGGAGCGACCAACTTCCGGGAGGCCGCCGACCGAGCGGAACTGAAACGAATGGTCTACCTGGGCGGGATGGGCTCCGGAGACGACCTGTCCGAGCATCTGTCGAGCCGCCATGAGGTGGGCCGCCTCCTGGCCGAAGGGACCACGCCCGTCACCGAGCTCCGAGCTGCAGTGATCATCGGATCGGGATCGGCCTCGTTCGAGATGCTTCGCTACCTGACCGAGGTCCTCCCGGCGATGATCACACCCCGCTGGGTCCGGACGAGGTGCCAGCCCATCGCCATCCACGATGTCCTCGAGATCCTCGTCGACGTCGTGGAAGACGACGGATCCGACCACCACGTCTACGAGATCGGCGGACCCGACGTCCTGGCGTACGAGGAGATGATGCGCCTCTACGCCGAAGAGGCCGCCCTCCCCCGCCGCATCATCGTGCCCGTACCCGTGCTGACCCCGAACCTCTCGAGTCATTGGGTCGGCCTCGTCACCCCCGTCCCGTCCGGTATCGCCCGACCGCTCGTCGACAGCCTGCGCAACGAGGTGGTGGTCAGGGACTCGTCGTTCCTCGAGCGCTACCCCCGACCCCTGCTCTCCTATCGTGAGGCGGTGCGCCGGGCGCTCGACCGGTCGGAGCAGCTGAACGTGCCGACCCGGTGGTCCGACGCCAGCACATCACCGGCTCTGGCGTCCCCGTCGGATCCAAGCTGGTCCGGTGGAACCCTGAACACCGACCGGCGGACCGTCCGCACCACGGCATCGCGCCGCAACGTGTTCTGGGCGTTCGCTCGCATCGGTGGCGCCAACGGCTACTACGGCTTCGGCTGGGCGTGGGGTCTGCGGGGCCTCGTCGACACCCTCGTCGGCGGGGTGGGACTGCGTCGCGGCCGCCGTCATCCCGAGGACCTCCGCAAGGGTGAGGCCCTCGACTTCTGGCGGGTGGCCGATGTGGAAGCCGACCACCTGCTCCTGCTCTACGCCGAGATGCGCCTGCCGGGCGACGCCTGGCTCGAGTTCCGCACCGAGGAGGACGACGACGGCGGCACGGTGCTCCACCAGACTGCGTACTTCCGTCCCCGGGGTCTGCTCGGGCGGTTGTACTGGCTCTCTCTGGTCCCGTTCCACGGGATCATTTTCCGCCTCATGTCGGAACGCATCGTCGCCGCCGCCGAAACCCGACCCCGGCTGGTCTCCTCCTCCGAAGCCGCCTAGGCCGAAGCCAGCGAGCGCGGTCCCAGCGCCGCCATCGCCCCGAAACCGGTCCCCCACGCCGACCGGGCGCTCGGACGCCGCGAGATGGGCACCGCGGGACCGCTGCCGCGACAATGGCGGGATGCGCACCGCCGCGTCCGAGCCGTCCCGGGTCCTGCTGATCGATGATCAGCATCTCATGCTCGAGGGGCTCCGCTCGGTCATCGGCGAGACCGACGACCTCCGCGTCGTAGGCGAGACCGAGAACGCGGCCGACGGCCGGCGACTCCTCGAGGAGACACGACCCGATGTCGTCCTCATCGGCCTGAATCTGGGCGATCGGGCCGGCCTCGACCTGTGCGGCCACATCCGGACCGAGCACCCCGAGGTCGCCACGGTGGCGCTCACCTCGAGCTTTGACGACGACCTGCTGCACGCAGCCTTCACCGCCGGGATCTCCGGCTACCTGCTGACCCAGTCCCGCTGCACCGAACTGGTCGATGCCGTCCGCCGCGTCGCCTCCGGGGGTGCGGTGCTCGACCCCTCCGTCGCTCGCCGGTTGGTCGACATGCTCCACGAGCGCCCCACCGTCCCGCCCGAGGTCGAGGGACTGAGCGCCCGGAAGCGGCGCCTGCTGAAGCTGGTCGCCGAGGGGCGCACCACAGCCGAGATCTCCGAGGCGGTCTTCGTGTCCGAGAAGACCGTGCGCAACCAGCTCAGCCTGCTGGTCCAGGAGCTCGGCCTGGCCAGCCGGGACGAGCTCACCGATCTGGCCAAGGCGTTGAACCGGCCCGCGCTGCGGTGGTGTGCGCTGATCTGACCCCAACCCGTCCCGGATCCTCGGGACGGGTTCCCGGAAAGAAGTGACCACCGGTCCTTGGCCCCGGTCGCACGGACATGGAACAGTCACCGCCATGTCCACCACAGCGGAACCAGACACGTCGGCCCCCGACGACTTCGACGAGGATCCGCCGGCTGAGCCGGCCGGCTCCAGCGACATCCTCCTCGGCGCAGGCCAGTCCATGTGGCTGGGCCTCATCACGGTCGGAACCATCCTTGCGCTGGTGCTGTCCGTGACCGCCATCGTCATGTCCCGGTCCGAGGGAGGATCGAGCGAAGGCGGTGGCGCCGCCGAGCCCACCAGCGAGCTGGCCATCGGCGCCGTCGATTTCGCCTTCGAACCCGACACCGCCACCGTCGTGGCCGACACCGAGGCCACCGTCACGCTGAACAACGAGGGCGCCCTGGAGCACAACTGGACCGTGCTCGAGGCGGGCGTCACCATCAGCAGCGAGGCCGACTACGACCCCGCCACCGTCGTGGCCGCCACCGATGACGTCGCCGGCGGCGAGAGCACCACCACCAGCCTGACCCTGCCCGCCGGTACCTACCAGGTGATCTGCACGATCGCCGGCCACTTCGACAGCGGCATGGCCGGCACCCTGACGGCAGCCTGACCCATGACCACGACCGAAGAGCACAGCGACGACATTGCAGCGGATCGCGAGGACAAGCATCGCGGCACGCTCTTCATCATGATCCTCTTCCTCATCATGCTGGTCGCCACCTGGGGATGGGTCTACGTCGAGATGATCGCCGCATGAGGGCGGAGGAGCGATGACCGACGTCGAAGACGTTCAGCAGGACGAACCCACGAAGAACGAGGGCGGATTCCTGGACGTAGAACAGGTCGAGAAGTACGAGCGCGGCTTCCTGGTCGCCGCCTTCGCCTTCGTGTGCGGCGCAGTGATCGCCCTGATCGTGTCCATCGTCGGGCACCACGCGTCGCTTCCCGAGCCCGCCGGCCGGATCGATCCCGACGAGGTGACCACCACCGCCCCGTTCGACGATCCCGGCCTGTTCCAGACCGGGGACAACACCTACGACCTGGTGATGGTCGCCCAGGCCTGGCAGTGGACTCCCGCAGAGGTGACCATCCCCGCCGGCGCCGAAGTCCGGATCATCGCCACGACCCGCGACGTCATTCACGGACTCCTGATCCCCAACACCAACAACGGAAACGCCATGGTCATCCCTGGTCAGATCACCGAGATCGATCTGACCTTCGACGACCCGGGCGTGCACTCCATCATCTGCCACGAGTACTGCGGCATCGGTCACCACAACATGGGTGGCCGGATCATCGTCGAATGAGGGCGCCCCGATGACCACGATCGAATCCCCACCACCGCCGGCCGAACCGTCCGAGCCGACGGCACCTCGCAGCCACTGGCGTGTCGACATCCCCGACGCATCGGTTGACGACCTGCGCCCGGTCAAGTGGATCTTCTACCTGGCCCTGGTCGGCCTGGCCATCGGGTCTGCGGCCGGGCTGCTCCAGGCCTTCGAGCGGATGGACGTCAACCTCTACGACGAGGTCGGCCTCGAGTCCTACTACCAGGGGCTCACGCTGCACGGGGTGACCCTGGCCCTGGTCCTGACCTTCAACTTCGCCAGCTCGTTCCTGTCGCTGACCACCATGCGCGGCTTCGGACGGCCACTGGCCAGTCGCCGCCTCTCATGGCTGGCGTGTGGTCTGGCCTGGGGCGGTGTCGTACTGGCCGCCGCCGCGATGCTGACCAACAAGGCCACGGTGCTGTTCACGTTCTACGCACCGTTGGAGGCGGCCCCGATCTTCTACGTGGGTGCGGTCTTGCTGGTGGTCTCCACCTGGGTCGTGCTGCTCAACATGATCCTGACCTACCGCGAGTGGCGCCAGGAGCGGCCGGTCGAGCGCATCCCCCTGCTGGCCTACGTCTCGATGCTGACCTTCATCATGTGGGGCGTCGCCTCGATCGGGATCGCCATCGAGGTGCTGGTCTTCCTCCTGCCGTGGTCGCTCGGCTTGAGGGACGCGATCGATCCCCAGCTCACCCGGACGCTGTTCTGGTTCACCGGCCATCCGATCGTCTACTTCTGGCTCCTGCCGGTCTACGTGTCCTGGTACATGATGCTGCCCAAGATGGCCGGGGGACGGATCTTCAGCGACGGCCTGACCCGGGTCGTCTTCATCTCGTTCCTCGTCCTCATCCCGGTGGGCGTGCACCACCAGTTCACCGATCCCGGCATCCCGTTCTCGTCCAAGACGATCATGTGGATCCTGACGGTGTGCATCTTCATGCCCTCGGTGGCGACAGCGTTCTCGATCATCGCCGGCCTGGAGGAGGGCGGACGTAGGGCGGGTGGCAAGGGCCTCCTCGGCTGGGTCTGGAAGCTCCCCTGGGGCAACCCGGCGGTCTCCGGCCAGTTGCTGGCCGGTCTGGTGTTCATGCTCGGCGGAGCCAGCGGCTTCGTCAACGCCAGCTACACCGTGAACCTCCAGGTCCACAACACCGCGTTCGTCCCCGGCCACTTCCACCTCACGGTGGGGACAGGTGTCGCACTCTCCATCATGGCCATCTCGTACTGGCTGGTGCCCTACTTCACGGGGAAGCGGCTGTTTGCCCGAGGGCTGGCCGTGTTCCAGACGTTCCTCTGGACCGCCGGCGTGCTCACTTTCTCCCGGGGCCAGATGTGGGGCGGCACCAACGGCATGCCCCGCCGAACCCAGATCAGCGACGCCGTCTATCTGGACAACCACGGCTGGGACTGGGCCAACATCCTCACCGGGATCGGCGGCACCATCATGGTGCTCAGCTCGGTGCTGTTCTTCGTCGTGATCATCGGGACCGTCTACAGCCGCCGGTTGGTGGCGGAGACCCAACGCATTCCCGTGGTGGATGTGGTCCACGGCCCTCGCCGCAAGTGGGTCATCCTCGACAACCTCTGGCTCTGGGTCGGCATCACCGTCGCCCTGGTCGCCCTCGTCTACGGCGAAGTGTTCTGGCACTACCTGCCGATCAACGAGGTGTCGGAGACCGGCTTCCAGCTCTGGTAACCGGCTACGCCTTCGGCGTAGCTTCGGCCCGACCGGCATCGCTCGATGTGGGTGCACCAGAATGGTCCCCATGGCGGCACCCCGATCCCTTCCGTCGCTGTGGAGTGATGCCGCGGTCTTCACCGGCCTGTGGGCACTGGGCGGGGCCCAACCGCTCCTGGACCTCCTTGGCCGGAACCCGACCTTCTTCGTCGCCGCCAACGCCTCCGACGCCCGGATCCTGGCCTTCCTCGCCGTGGTGCTGTTCGCCGTGCCGCTCGTCGCCCTCGCCACCCTGGTCCTCTCGAGACGGCTACCGGAGCCGTCCCCGCAGATCGTGCGCACCGTGCTCCTCAGTGCCGGCGCGGGCGTGTTCGGGCTCTCGATCGGACGCCGGGTCTTCGACGAGTCCACCGCAGGCCACCTGACCCTCGCCGTCGTCGCGGTCGTGTTGGTCCTGCTCGCCGACCGCCGCTGGCCCCGGGTGGTCGAGGCCATGCGGTACGTCTCTGTTGCGGTCCTGGTGTTCGGCGGCCTGTTCCTGATCTCCCCCGCCGGGTCCCTGATCGGTCAGGCCGAGGCCGCAGCGGTCGAGGACGTCGAGATCGGCCGGCCGGACGACGTCGTGATGATCGTCCTCGACGAGTTGCCGACCGCATCGCTGCTGGGCTCCGACGGCTTCATCGCCGAGGAGCGGTTCCCGAACTTCGCCCGGCTCGCCGAGGGGTCGGTCTGGTTCCGCAACACGGTCACCGACCACAGCTACACCACCGAAGCCGTGCCGGCCATGCTGTCGGGCCAGGTCACGGAGGATCCCCCGGCACCGGCGGGCGCCAACTACCCCGAGAACCTGTTCACGCTGCTGGGCGAGCGCTACCGCATCGACGCACGCGAGGAGCTCACCTCGCTGTGCCCGCCCGACCTGTGCACGCCGGTCGACAGCACCTTCTCGCAGATGCTCAGCGACTCGTGGGTGGTGTTCCGCCACCAGACGCTTCCCCCCTATTGGCGGTCGAGCCTGCCTCCGGTCGACCAGGGCTGGGGTCGGTTCGCGAATTCGGACAAGACCGCGGCCGACCCGCTCGACGAGCCGTTCAAGGCCTGGACGCAGCGCCAGGCCCGGGTCGCGTCGCGCGACTGCGTATCGCACCGAACCGCTGGAGACCCTGGCCGAGCAGCTACGCGAGCCGCCCGGAACCGCTCCCGAGCTGCGCTTCGTCCATGCGGTCATGCCCCACCTGCCGTGGGAGCGGGAGCCAGGCGGCGCGCTGTACTCCACCTCGGCCGAGAGCGACGTGCCGGTCGACACCGACGGCAACTGGATCGACAATGAAGGCGCAGTCACCAGTTCGTTCCAGCGTCACCTGCTCCAGGTCGGCCACGTCGACCGCCTGATCGGCGACATCCTGGACGCCCTCGAATCGTCGGGCCGCTGGGACGACACCGTCCTGGTCGTCGTGGCGGACCACGGGGTCACGTTCGATCCCGACAGCCACCGGCGGCGACCCAACCCCGACACGGTGGACGAGGTCTATCGGATCCCGCTGTTCGTGCACACCCCGGACGGCCCGCAGGGGGAGATCCGCAACGACCGGGTGCACAACGGCGACCTCATGCCGACCCTGGTCGACGCGCTGGACATCGAAACCGATTGGACCTTCTCCGGTGACTCGCTGCTCGAGCCGACCGACTCGCCCGCCCGGACCACCGTGTACAGCCGCGCCGGCCCGGTGGAGATCGAGCTGTCGCTCGGTCCCCTCATGGAGGTCGTCGAGCGGAACACCGAACGGCTGCCCCACGGCGAGGACTGGCGCTCGGTCGCCGCTCCCGGCGACGCCGGTGCCCTGGTCGGCTCGCCGCTTGCCGATCTCGACGTCGGCCCGTCCGTCGGACCGATCACCGTCGACAACCTCGCCGATCTCGTGGCCACCGATCGGGCCAGCGGGTTCCTTCCCGTGATGGTCGAGGCGACCTTCGAGGGCGAGGACCCGCCCGACCAGCTCCTGGTGGTCGTCGACGGCGTCGTCGCCGGATCAGGGGTGCCGCAGCGCAGCGATGACCGGTACACGACGATCCTCGATCCCTCGGTGCTGTCCGACGGCGAGCACCGGGTGGACGTGCTCGCCTGGAGCGACGGTCGGGTCCACGCCGTCGACTCCGCCGATGCGCCGGTTCTGGGCGTCGAGGACGGGACGGTCACGCGCTCCGGCGTCGCGCTCCCGCTCCTCGCCGGCATCGATCTGGAGATCGACAAGTCCAACCGGGTCGACGGCCAGATCGCCGTCTGGGGATGGTCCGTCGACGGTGACGGTGAGCGGCTGCCCGACGCAGTGGTGCTGTTCGACGATGACGGGGTGATCGCCTCGGATCGCCGGTTCACCAAGAGCTCCGCGGCCGCGGACCGACACGGCGACAGCTTCGCGTTCTCTCGGTTCTCGGTGCGGGGGTCCGACGGCGACCGGCTCCGCATCGCTGCGATCTACGAGGACGGCGTGGTGGTCACCGACGTCTGACCCCGAACGAGCAATCCGGGGTCAGGCACCAGCGTGCTCGTTCGGGCCGAGTACGGTCACCGGGATGACCGGGGAGGCGATCGAGCTCGACATCGCCGGCCAAACCGTGCGGATCACCAGTCCCGACAAGGTCTTCTTCACCAAGCGGGGGGAGACCAAGCTCGACCTGGTCGAGTACTACCGGGCCGTCCAGGTCCCCCTCCTGCGGCGGATGGGCGACCGGCCCACGCTGCTGCAACGATTTCCGGACGGCGCCAGTGGCAAGTCCTTCTTCCAGAAGCGCGTCCCCAAGGGGGCGCCCGAGTGGCTGGAGACGATGATCGTGTCCACCCCCAACGGCACCACCTCCAACGCCATGGTCGCCGCCGATCTCGCTCACGTGCTCTGGGCCGTCAACATGGGCTGCCTCGGGTTCCATTTGTGGCCCTACCGCCGCAGTGATCCCGCCCACGCGGACGAGCTGCGAATCGATCTGGACCCTCAGCCCGGTGTGAGCTTCGACGCGGTCCGCGAAGCCGCCACCGAGGTGCGTTCGCTCCTGAGCGAACTGGGCATCACCGCGTACGTGAAGACCAGCGGCAGCCGCGGCCTCCACGTGTACGTCGGGCTGCTCCCCCGGTGGGACTCCTACCAGGTCCGGTCAGCGGCCGTCGCTCTGGCGCGAGAGCTGGAGCGGCGCCGAGCCGACCTCATGACGGCGGCGTGGTGGAAGGAGGAACGGGGAACGCGGGTGTTCGTCGACTTCAACCAGAACGCACCGCACAAGACGGTGTTCGGCGCCTGGTCGGCCCGGGCCCGGGTCGGCGCCCAGGTCTCCACACCCATCACCTGGGACGAGGTGGCTACGGTCGTGCCCGACGAGCTGACGATCGCGACCGTTCCGGAACGGGTGGCCAGCGCCGGCGACCCCTGGGAGGCCATGAACGAGCAGCCGCAGGACCTCGGCCCGCTGATGGACCTGCACGACCGCGACATGGCCGCCGGGCTGATGGACGCACCCTGGCCGCCCGTCTATCCCAAGCAACCCAACGAACCGCCCCGCGTGGCCCCGAGTCGGGCGAAGAAGCCCGACCCCGACACCTAGGAGGACACCCCGCCCTGGTCGCCGCCATCATCGAGGGTCCCGAGCAGGGCTGGACGAGCCCACTCGTCCTCGGCCTGACACTCGCCGCGGTCATCTTCATCGTGGCCTTCGTGGTCTGGGAGCTCCGCACCTCCTACCCGATGCTGGAACCCCGGCTCTTCCGGATCCGTCGCTTCGGCTTCGGCAGCCTGGCCATCACGATGGCGAACCCTGCCCATGCCGATCACCCTGGTCCTCCTCTCGGCCCAATCGCCGAAGCTGGTGTCCCGCTTCGGCCTGCACCGGGTGGTCGCAACCGGGTTCGTGATCCAGGCGGCCGGGTTCGCCTTGCTGACCCAGCTGGAGGTGGACACGTCGTATCCGCGACTGGCGGTAGCTTTCGTCTGCCTCGGTGCCGGCATGGCGATGCTGATGCCGCCCTCGACCGAGTCGATCTTCACCTCCCTCCCCCACGACAAGGCGGGCGTCGCTTCGGCGGTCAACGACACCACCCGCGAGGTCGGCGGCGCCATCGGGATCGCGCTCCTCGGCACCCTGCTCGCCACCGGCTACCGGGACGGCCTGGGTTCGACCACCGAGGGGCTCCCTCCGGAGACGGCCGACGTGGTCGAGGACGGCCTCGGCGGCGCGCTGCAGGTCGCCCAGCAGCTGCCCACCGACGTCGCGGCCCCCCTGGTGGAATCGGCACGCATCGCCTTCCTCGACGGCACGACCCTGGCCTTCGGGGTTGCGGTCGTCCTGGGGCTTCTGACCGCCGTCACCATCGCCCGGGGTTTGCGCCCGGATCGGTTGGAAGCCGAGCGCGAGGCGACCGCAGCGTCTGCGTGAGCAACCTGCGTCGCGGCCCCGGTCGGCGGGTAGCGTTCGAGTCGTGACGACACCACCTCCGACCGGCTGGCATCCCGACCCCACGGGTCGGCACGAACAGCGGTACTCCGACGGCGCGCAATGGACCGAGCACGTCGCCGACGGTCAGGCCACGGCGGTCGATCCCTTCACCGAGCCCCTCCCGCCACCGCCTCCGCCCATCCCTCCGCCCGCGGCGGTCCCCTCGGCCGATGCGCCGTCCTCGGCAGCCCCCTCGGACCCCACGCTGCCCGACGTGATGGGATCCGATCCCGGGCCGCCCGCGGGTCCGCCGGCCGATGTGCCACCGCCGGCCGCCGACGTCACCGACACCGCCTGGTCGGCCATCGACGGACCGATCGCCCCCGACCCCACCACGGCCCTCCCACCGCCGTCGGCTCCTCCCGCCGCACAGCCCTTCGCCCAGCCCGGCCCGCCGCCGGGCCAGCCCGCGCCCCCGCCCTACGGCCAACCAGGCCCGCCCCCCGTGGGCCCGCCGGGCGCCCCGCCGATGGGTCAGCCTGGCGCATACCAGTCCCCTCCTCCCTACGGCGCCGTGACACCGGGAGCGCCGCCGCCCGAGTCCGGCGGCGGGACCCGCTGGGGGCTCATCGCATTGATCGGGTTCCTGCTGCTGGCCGTGGTCGGCGGCGGGGTCGTGATCATCGCCAGCCTGGCCGACAGCGACGACAACGACGACACGACCACACAGGTCGACGGTGAAATCCCGGCCGGCGATGCGGTCGAGACCATCGCCGAGTTCGGCGACGACGCCGAGCTGGACAACCTGGCCCGGGCCTGTGAGAACGGCGACTGGGACTCGTGTGACGACCTGTACCTCATCTCCGCTTTCGGATCGGGCTATGAGGCGTTCGGCGACACGTGCGGGGGCCGCAACTCACCCATGAGTGGCAATTGCAGCGACCTGTACTAGCCCTCCGCCGCCAGGGTGACCCAGGCGTCACTGATCGCCAGTTCCCCGCCGCCGTTGCGGACCTGGAACCCCACCGCCGGCCCGGCTTCCGTGTCGGTCGGTTCACCAACGCCCACCACGATGCAGTCGGGCATCGGGACCATCGCCCCGAACCTGCAGCCCAGCCGTCGGATCGCCGACGGATCACCGCCGGCCGCGGTGTCCACCACCGTCGAGATGGCGAGGGCCAGCGTTGCGGTGCCGTGCAGGATCGGCCCGGGGAGACCGGCCGCCTGGGCCACGGCCTCGTCGGTGTGGATGGGATTGTGGATGCGGGCGCACTCGGCGTAGACGTGCGCCGCAACCTCGGAAACGGCGATCTCGTGGTCCGACCAGGCTTCCGTCCCATCCGATGACGGCACCACCGGTGCGACCACCTCGGCCGGCACCGGAGCGCCATCGAGGGGGACGCCGAGGAAGAGGCTGCCCATGAACGTGGTGGCCACCGGCGCCCCGCCGGCGTCGATCGTGTCGAGGCGCACCACCTCGTAGGTGCCGGGACGGCGGGCCTCGGCGGCGACCACGGTGGCCGTGGTCGTGAGGGTCTCGGGGGGCCGGATGGGCCGGTGCAGGGTCAGATCGTGGGTGGCGTGCACCCCGCGCAGCAGCTCATCGCGTCCCAGGGCACCATCGGTGTCGACGGCTCGGAGGGCCAGGACGGCGGGCCACTCGAGACACACCGGGAAGACCGGATGGGCCGCCACTCCTTGTCTGGTGTCGAGGTAGGCAGCACCCGACGCGCCGATGCCCGCGGCGTAGGCCATGGTCCAGCGGGGGTCGACCTGGTGGGCGATGGGATCGGTCCGGTGGCCGACGAGAACGGCGGGGTACGGCATGGCCCCAGTCAGATCCGGGTCGCTTCGGCCCAGGTGAAGTAGCGGGCCGTCGACCCTCCGGTGATCCTCCACCCATGCGGCTCGAGCAGCTCGGCGAGACGCGCCGGTGACCGGTACACCTTGACGATCGTGAACGTCGTCCCGTCGTTGAGCTCGCGCTCGGTCAAGCCCGTCCCTGCGTCGGTGCGGCCGCCGGTGGTCTCGACGATGTCGTGCTCGTCGTCCGGTCCGCCACGGTTGTCGAGCATCGCCACGCGCGCCCCGGGCTTCATCGCTCTTGCGACCGCGTCCATGAACACCCCGATCGCCGTGTCGGGTACGTGGGAGATCCAGAAGCTGAAGAACACCTGGTCGAAGCGGCGTGGGGGTCTCCAGGAGAAGACGTCGGCGACGACGTGCTCCACGGACGCATCAGCGCCGAGCTTGTCCGCGTTGATGGCGAGCGCCTCCGGCGACGCATCGAGGGCCGTGACATGCGCGGCATGGCGGAGAAGCCGGCGGGTCCAATTGCCCGTGCCCGCGGCGATCTCGAGGACGTCACCGGTCGGAGCGAATCGATCGAGCCACGCCTCGGCGTCGCGGACCTCGGCTCGCCAGGCGGCGGCGAACTCCTCGCCTTTGTCGTAGCGACCCTCTCGATTCCACCACTCGTCGTACTCCGGAGCGCGTGCTCGGTAGTACTCGATCTGGTTCGCAAGGAGGTCGTCCATCGACGTGCTCGACACGGCGCCAGTCTCGCGGATCGCCGCGTCGCCCGCAGCCGAGACGGTGCTACGATCTCCGGCTCCGGGGCCGTTAGCTCAGTTGGCTAGAGCACCTGCATGACGCGCAGGGGGTCGGGGGTTCAAATCCCTCACGGCCCACTCTCGAATCGGTGCGAGGCGAGCTCATGCGCTCCCTCTCAGCCAGCCCCCAGCGCGCCCGCCGATTCGCTGTTGCGCCGGGCGCGAAACTCGCGAACTCGGACGCTCTGTCGTGCATCCAAGGAGGAGAACCACTGCGCCGGCCACGGTCGGCACGCAACAGAAAGAGCGAACGATGGCCCCGACCCCTGACACGCACCCCCAGCCACGATCCGTCCGGAACCTGTTCGGGCGAGTTGCGTTGGGAATCGTCCTGATGGCGGCAACCCTGGTGGGAGGGATGCCGGTTGCGAATGCCGCCAGCCGAGACGGTTCGACCGCCCCTGCGCCCCGCACGGAGCCGTGCCTCAACATCATCATTTGCGGCTCCGGAGGTCTACCGGGCAAGGTCGACCCTGGTCCACCCCGCCGCCAGGCCGACCTGCCCACGCCGTCGATTACGGCGCACCTGGTCAGTCCGTACTTCACCACGAACGGCGCGTACCGCCCGCAGATCGAGGTCACCAACTGGGAGGCGTACCACGAGACCCTGTTCGCCTGGGACCGTGAGTATCCCGGATGCTCCGACAGTCCCCACATGACCTTTCGCACCTGGGTCGACATCCTCGACGGCGACACGGGTCGTCTCCACTACCGGTACTGCGGGATGGGGACACCGATCGGCTTGAGCGAGCTCACGCTCTACGCGTACAAGGGCCACCCGATCCCCGAGCGGATCGCCGTGCGCCTCATCGACAACGCGACCAACCGGACCGTCGTCTCCGACCCGGTCGACCTTCCCCGATTCCTCCGGGTGGGGACCGCGTACACAACGGCCGAGCGGGCCAATCTGGAATTCGCCGCTGGCTACTGGGACATCCCGGTCCACGAGGTCCAGAAGGCGGGCGTCATGGCCATCCGGTACCTCCACGGCGCTTCCGGTACCACGGGCTCCAAGCCACTGCGTCCTCGCCCGAACGTCCAAGGACGGGTCACCTTCACCTCGGACTGGTACCCGGACGAGCGGCACGCCCTCGACTGGGTCAGCGAGTACCACGACCTCACCCTCGCCGAGACCCAGAAGCTCGGAGCTGCCGTGATGATCTACGTCGCAGCCGTCGCGTCGCAGTAGTCCCAGCCCCCTCACGCCGACCACGGTCACATGGACGCCGTGCTCGTCTCGGCCTTGTGGATCGTCACCACCAGGCGCTCCGACGGCTTGCGGCCAGACGGGTTCGGCCCACCCAACGCCTGTGCTTCTATGGCCTGCATGCAGCACCGTCTCCGACCCCTGGCAGCACTCTGCCTGCTGTTCGTCGGTCTCCAGGTTGTCTTCCTGGTCGGGGTGCTCGCGGCCGAGGCCATCCCGGATCGTCGAGTCGCCGATGAGCTGGCCACGGCGGTGGCCGACGGAAGACTGAACGAGGTCCCCGCCTCACAGCGCGGGGCAGGCAACGGGCTGGACGATTTCACCGACTGCGTGGTGCTGACGATGGGGCTCGGTGACGCAACGGATTCGAATCCGGCCGAGACGGCAATCACCAGCCCGACCCTGTGGCGCTGTGAGCTGGCCGTTCCGGCCCTCGAGCAGTACCGGGTCAGCGGTGGGCTCGACGCGGACCGGGAGTACTTCTGGTACTGGCACGGCTACACGCCGCTGACCCGGCCGCTCCTGGCCGTCGTGGGACTGGACGCCATCCCAGTCGTGTTCTTCGCTCTGCTCCTCGGGGCCACCGCCGCTCTGTCGGGGGTGCTCGCACGAGGGTTGGGGTGGGGCGCGCCGGTCCTGCTTCTCGCTCCTCTGGTGCTGACGAGTGATTTCTTCGAGCTGCCGCTGAAGCTGCCCGCCGCCCTGTCGATGGCTGTTGCTCTGATGGGAGGGGCGGCGGCGTGGCTGGCGATCCACCGCTGGCGATCCGAGTGGGGTCTTGCCGGCGTCGGCATCGTTGCGGGCAGCTTGTACGTCTACGTGGACCTGCTGACCAACCCGCCCTTGGCGTGGCTCGCCACCGGAGGGTTGGCCATGCTCGCCGCCTACCAGGTTGGTTGGGGTCGGTCCCGCACGACGATGGTCGGCGGCATCGCCCTCGCCTCGTGGCTCATCGGCTACGGCGCTTCGTGGGTGGTGAAGTGGTTCCTTGCCGCTCTGGTGATCGGTTTCGGCGAGGCGCTCGATGCGGTCAGGGACCAGATCGAGTTCCGCCTGGACGGCGAACACGTCGAGGTGGACGAGTCCATCGGAGCGGCCATCGACGCCAACTTCGAGACCTGGTTCGCGGAGCCCCTGTTCGGTCGCACTGGGCTGGTACTCCTTGGGGCTGCTCTCGGCGCAGCTTGCGTGGTCGCGTACCGGCGCTCTGGTACCTCAGCCCTCACGTGGCTGGGGCTGCTGGCGCTGCCGTCGTTCATCCCGCTGATCTGGTTGGAGCTGCTCAGCAACCACAGCCAGATCCACCAGCACTTCACCTATCGGGCGCTGCCCTTTGCCTTGGGCTACCTGCTCCTCGTCGTCTACGCCGTGATGCGAACCGAGACGGAGCAACCGGCTCAGGGCGTTCAGTCGGTGCAGCGCCGCAAAGCCGGACGGTCAATGAGCCCCGGAAGCCTGGAGCCCGACCACCGTGCTCAAGGGTAGGTCCGCAGCTCCACCAGATGGCCGTCGGGGTCGCGGGTATAGAACCCTCGGCCCCGGCCCTGGGCGCCGAACAGGTCGCTGGGGCCCATCTCGATCTCCCAGTCCCCCGATCGGGCCAGTTCATCGAGATCGACCCCCTCGACCAGCAGGGCCACGTGGTTCATGTTCTCACCGGTCGGCTCCCGCTCGAGCAGGTCGATGATGGTCGTGGCGTCGACGCGCAGCGAGACGAAGCCCGCCTCGCCGGCACGCCACTCCTCCAGCCGCTCGGCCGCTAGCCCGAGCCGTTCTGCGTACCAGACGACGGAGCGCTCGATGTCGGTCACGTCGAGGACGATGTGGTCGATGCCGGTCACCCGCACGAAGGAGACCGTACCGCCGCACACCGCTCGAGGGGGACCTCCACCGACGACGCCATCGCCCGAGCCTTCCGGTCCGGGTAGCTACCGCACCCAGCGCGGCGGCCGACCCGCCGGGTGAACGAGTGCGGCATGGGTCACCTCCTCGACGAAACCTGCGTATCGACAGGCCCTCCAACGATCCGGGGGCGCTATCTTCTGGATCGTGGAGCGGGCGGAAGCGAGCGTGAGGGCCGCGGACGGCAGGGGCATGTCGCGACGCGACCTGCTCAGGGCGATGGCGGCGGCAGGCTTGATCCCCGTCCTGGCGGGCGCATGCGCCCCGCCGGTCGCACCGCCGGGCCCTCCCCCGGGATCACCGGGCACCGGGCCGTTCCCCGATGGTGTCATGGCCGGCGATCCCCTCCCCGACGGGTCGGTGATCTGGACCAGAGTCCTGCCGCCCGACCCCAATGCGCCCGTGGACGTCACCTGGATGGTCGCCGACGATTCGGCCATGGAGTCGATTCGGGTCGCCGGCATCGCGTCGGCACGACCAGAGACGGACTTCACCGTCAAGGTGCGGGTCGGCGACCTGGAACCGGACCGCTGGTACCACTACCGGTTCGAGTGCGCCGACGGCGTTTCCCGATCGGGCCGGCTTCGCACCGCACCTGCGCCGGGCACCCATCCCGACCATCTGCGCTTTGCCTTCGCGTCCTGCCAGCAGATCAACTCCGAGAGCTGGTTCATCGCCCACCGGCGCATCGCCGAGGAGAACGTCGACTTCCTCATGCACCTCGGCGACTACGTCTACGTGTCCGACACGGCGACGCAGTCACTCGAGGACTACCGATCGACCTACCGCCGCTGGCGGGGCCAGCCGCTGCTTCGAGATCTGCACGCAGCGGTGCCGACGGTTGCGATGTGGGACGACGGCGAGTTCGTCAACGGCGTCGACAAGACGATGCCCGAGCCGCGCTTCTCGAACGCGAAACGGGCATGGTTCGATCACATGCCCGTCCTCGATCCCGGCGACCGCCAGCCACAGCGTCGCTTCGGCTGGGGCGCACTGGCCGACCTCTTCATGATCGACGTGCGCGCCCATCGCGATCCTCCCGTGTTGGCGAGCGCTTGGGAACCGGCCCGAAGCACGCTCGGCAACGATCAGTTCGCCTGGCTGACCGACGGGCTCGCCGCGTCCACCGCAGCCTGGCGGGTCATCGGGAACCCTTACAACATCAATGTCTGGAAGCTGCTCGACCTCGAATGGCTCAGAGGGCTCGACCCCTCGTTGCCCCCCGATGCGGGCATCTACGCCCCCAACGAGGCGTGGGACAACTACGCGCGCGAACGACGCGACCTGCTCGCCTTTCTCACCTCGAACGGCATCACCGACACGGCGTTTCTGCTCGGGACACACCCACGTGCCGATGGCGGCGAACCTGCGCAGCGCAGTCGGCGCACCGGTGGCCGCCACCGACGTGGTGGCAGGTTCGCTGACGGCGGATCCCGACGTGCGCCGCGCCTACTTCGAGGGCGTTCCGACCGAGATCGCCGAGGCCATCATCGGGGTCGGCGAGCGGTGGATCGTCGGCCAGAACCCCGACATGCGGTACCTGAACCTCATCGACCAGGGCTGGGTCACCGTGGACGTTACGCCGGAGCGCATGGTGTACTCGGTCCGCCGCGTCGACACCGCCGATCAGGACGCCCCGGCGGAGACGATCGCAGCGTTCAGGGTCGATCGGGGCCGTGCAGGCCTGGAGCTGCTCGAACGGTCCGATCGCGGCGCGCTTCACTGACGCGGACCCGACGCCCGAAAGGTGCGAGGCGGACCGGCTTCGAGCTGCGCTCTGCGCCTACCCGCTGAACTCCTATGCCGACAGCAACGGCTCGACCGGGTCGAGCGCGACCGGTTCCTCGTTGTGCATCCAGCGACCGAGCGATCCGAGACCGGCGGCGAAGATGACCGAACCGGTGACCAACCCGCCGAGGATCGCCGCCGGGTAGTCACCCCACTCGTCGACGGTGCCGAACTCCAGGAACCGCAGGACGGCGAACGTGCCGAGCCCGATGATCCACGCCGACCCGACGGCCAGCGTGGCCCGGCGAGATGCGATCCCGACTCTCATCATCGCGGTGGCGAAGAGCAGCCAACCGATGGCCATCAGCGTTGCCCAGAAAGCGAAGAACCAGAACAAGAGGCCGGCCGCCGCGCCGAGACCGGCGAACACCATCCCGACCGTGGCGAGCCGTCCGAGCCCGCCGAGGCGCTCGCGCAAGCCGGCCATGACCCCGACGGTCAGTCCGCCGGCCACGATGATCAAGATGACCTGCACCGCCCCATCGAGAGTCTGCTGGTCGCCGGCCGCCGCCACGATCAGTGAGGCCAGAGGGAAGACCAGCCACAGGCCCGCCGCCACCATCGCAACCGCTCCCATCGATTTTGTCGACGCGGTCGGCACAGCGACGCCACCGAGCGGTGTCGTGGCCAGGGCGGTGGCCACTTGCTGTTCATCACCGAACCGTTCCAGGAGCCGGCGCTGCTCGGCGGTCTCGTCCGAGGTGTCGCCCGCCGCGTCGTCCATCGCCGAATAGAGGTGATCGCGCAGCTCGTCGATGATCTCGTCGGCCTCGGGGCGCCAGCGGATGCGAGCCCGCAGGGCGCCGAGATACCGATCGATCAGGTCGTAGCCGGCCATGCCGCACCTCCAAGTACCAGGCTGACCGCAGACGCGAACTGGGCCCAGCTCTCCTTCTGCTCTCCCAGCGCGCTCCGACCTTTGTCGGTGAGCCGGTAGGTCCGACGACGCCGGCCCTGCACCACCGACCACTCCGACGCAAGTTGCCCGCCCTTCTCCAGCCGGTGGAGCGCGGGGTAGACCGTTCCCTCCGGGAGATCGAAGGCCTCGCCGCTCCGGGTCCGGAGTGCCTCGATGACGGCGTAGCCGTGTTTCGGCCCGTCGGCGATCACGGCCAGCGTCAGGAGGTCGAGATGTCCCTTCCAAGTCTGCTGTTTCATACCTAGAACTTCTATACTAAGTCGTTCTAGGTGTCAAGGCCTCGGCAACGAGCGTGACAACGGCGACGGTGCGAATCCGGATTGCCCGGGCGAGACTGTGCGAGTGACCTCCCCCGCCGAGCGCTACGACATCGCTGTCATCGGTGGCGGCCCCGCCGGCGCCGCTACGGCGATCCGTGCCGCCCGCGCCGGGGCCAGGGTCGTCGTGTTCGAGAAGGCCCCCTACGGCCGCGACAAGGTCTGCGGCGACGGCCTGACTCCCCGGGCCGTCGGCGCGCTGGAGGAGCTGGACGTCGACCTCGACGGCGCGCACCGCATCGACGGACTCCGCATGATCGCCGGCCGTCAGCGGCGAGAACTGGCCTGGCCGTCCGGCGGCCGGTTCCCCGATCACGGTGCGGTCTGGCCCCGGCGCCGACTCGACGCTCACCTGGTCGATGCGGCCGGCAAGGCCGGCGCCGAGCTGGTCTACGAAACCGAGGCACTGCCCGTCATCGACCGCGGTCGTGTGACCGGCGTCGAAGCCGGCTCCGGCGACGGTGCCCGCCGGCGCATCGACGCCGGACTCACCGTCGTGGCCGCCGGCGCGCAGGGCAAGGCGGCCCGCATGTTGGGCGCCGAACGCGACCCCGACGAACCCTTCGGCCTCGCCATCCGCTCGTACGTCGAATCTCCCCGCCACGACGACCGCCATCTCGAAGCCTGCCTCACGCTCCGCGACCGCCACGGCACCCCGGTTCCCGGCTACGGATGGATGTTCCCGGCCGGCGACGGAACGGTCAACATCGGCGTCGGCGCCCTGTCGACCATGAAGCGGTTCAAGGACCTCAATCTCAACACGCTGCTGGCCGACTACCGCGCGCTGGTGCGGGACGAATGGGACGTCGGTGACTTCCTCGAGCGGCCGCGGGCCTGGCGGCTCCCCATGAGCGCGGTCAGGCGCCACGGCCCCGGGTGGGTCGCGATCGGTGACGCCGCCGGTCTGGTCAACCCGATGAACGGCGAAGGCATCGATTACGGACTCGAATCCGGCATGCTCGCCGCCGACCTGTTCCTGGCCGACCCCGCCACGGCGCCCGACCGCTACGACATCGAGATCGGACGGCGCTTCGACGGGTTCCTCCGCACGGGTCGGCGATTCTCGTTCCTCATCGGCCATCCCTGGATCCTCCGCAACGGTCTTCGTTTCGCGGTCGGCACTCAGGCCGTCGCGAATATCACCCTGGCCGTCATGGGCAACCTGGTCGACAACGAGACGCCGGGCGCCGCCGGCCGGGTTCTCCGGGTCGCCGACCGCACGCTCGCCGCCGCCGACCCCATGCTCCGCAAGACCCGCGCCGCCGCGTAGGCACGACGCCGCGACGAATCGGGAGCGGGCGGTGATCCGCCGCGCCTTCCCGCTCCGAACTACGTTGGACGTGCTTGCCCGGTTCCTTCCCTGGTTCCGGCGTGCCCAGGGAGGGCCCACCACATGGACACCGAAGTCGCCCCCGATGGAGAGGCTCCGGCCTCGGCCACCCACACGGTTGCCACCGGCGCCACGCCGGAGCGGTTCGCCAATCTCCGCATCTGGAACCTGGCGCTGACGGTCGCCCATGCCGTCCAGGCGGTTCTCATCGTCGTGCTCTCCGGCAGTTTCGCCATCGCCGTCGTCTCCACCTTCCCCGAGGGGCCGCCGGGGACCGAGGCGCCACCCTCCGAGTCCCTGTTCGACGTGCGCATCGGGTTCGCCATCGGTCTGTTCCTGGCGCTGGCGGCGTTCGATCATCTCATCACCGGGACGTTCGCCCGGAGCACCTACGAGCGGGATCTCCGGGGCGGCATCAATCGATTCCGGTGGGTCGAGTATTCGATCAGCGCCACGATCATGGTCATCCTCATCGGCTTCTACAGCGGCATCACGAACATCACCGCCGTCGTTGCGGTCGCCGGGGCGAACGTGGGCATGATCCTGTTCGGCTGGCTCCAGGAGCGGATGAACCCGCCGGGACGCGAGACCACCACGATGCTGCCGTTCTGGTTCGGCACCTTGGCCGGCATCGCGCCCTGGATCGGGATCGCCATCCAGATCATCGGGTCCGAGACGGTCCCCGGCTTCGTCTACGGCATCGTGTCCGTGCAATTCGTGCTGTTCTTCAGCTTCGGATTGAACCAGTGGCTCCAGTACAAGAGCATCGGCGCCTGGAGGGACTACCTCTACGGCGAGAAGGTGTACTTGGTGCTGAGCCTCGCCGCGAAGTCGCTGCTGGCCTGGCAGATCTACTTCGGCTCGCTCGGCGACTGACCCCCACCCGCCACGAATCCCGTCCGAACGGTCCGGTAGGCGACCCTTTCTCGGGGTGAGAACAGCCCAGGGCACCCTGTTAGGGTCGGATCCCAGCCCACCCAGGAGGTCGGAGCAGGTGTTCTCAACAATCGTCATCGGCCTGGACGGATCCGAGACGGCCCAGACGGCCTGTGACACCGGTGTCGAACTGGCCGGAGCCCTGGGAGCTCACGTCCATCTGGTCACCGCCTACTCCGACGCCTCGAGCTCGGACGACGAGGTCACCCCGGAACGACAGGCGGCCGAGGAGCTGCTCGCGTCGGCGGCCGCCGCGTGCGGTCCGATCGAGGGTGGCGTCACCAATCACGCCCAGCGCGGGAGCCCCGCCGCCACCATCATCAAGGTGGCCGAAGAGACCGATGCCGACCTCATCGTGGTCGGCAACCGTGGCATGACGGGCGTGCGACGCGTGCTCGGGAGCGTCGCCAGCGCCGTCACGACCCAGGCGCCCTGCACCGTCCTGGTGGTCAAGACCACCTGAGCCCATTCCCCGGCCCCCTCACCCCGCATCGGGGTACCCAGGGGTCGGTTCAGGGACATACCCGATGTCGCCACCCAGGCAAGCCCTGGATACTCGGGGCATGGAAGAACGACTCGCCGGTCTGATGCTCGAGAGGCTCCTCGACCCGGTGGTGCTGCTCACCGCCACCGCGGTGACAGGCGCCCTGATCACCGGCTTGGCCGCCCGCGCCGAAGAGGCCTGGGAGAACCGAGCGTCAACCGCTCGGTGCGGTCAGGTCCTGGCCGATCTCACGGGCCTCCTCCAGGTTCTCTCGAGCCTCGGCGAACGCCAGGACGCCAACGAAGAACGCAGCGAGCGAGTCGGCCCACCACCAGCCGAACAGCAGGTTCAGCAACAGCGCCGTGAGGATCAGCCCGGCCAGGAGGCCGTCCAACAACGTCATGCGCGCCTCGGCGGCCAGCGGATGATTGCCCAGCTGAGCGCCGAGCGAACCCTTCCACCGGGCCAGCATCACCATCACCACCACGGTCGCCGCCAGGTACGCCACGCCGATCGGGGACTCCTCCACCGCCGCTCCGGCCAACAGGCGGGCAGAGGCCGTCACGACGAGGAACAGGCCCAGCACCGCGAACGCGGCGGCGACCATGCGCAACGCCAGCCTGACCCGGGCGGCCGAGGCGGTGTCGCCACGAAGCTGCCAGAGCACCACGAGCGACGCGAACACCTCGACCACCGAGTCCATCCCGAACGCCACCAGCGCCAGCGATCCTGCCGCGATTCCCAGTCCGATCGTGACACCCACCTCCACGACGTTCCACGAGATCGTCACCCACTCCAGCCGCACGGCGCGACGAACCGCACTCGCCTCGTCGCCGGCGAGCGCGCTCACACCCGGAAGCGGCTGATCTGGATGTCCTCGGTCCCCAGGTCCCGGTAGTTGTCGTCGGCTCGGCCCTTCATCAGCTCTCGCCAGGGGAACGGGCGGTAGCGAGGTGTCCCGTCGACGAGCTCGTCCACCGGTGCCACGACGGCGTCCCGGGCCGGGTTGGAGAAGAACGGGATACTGAACCGGCTCCGTTCGGTCATCGGCACCACCCGGTGGACCGCCGCCCGATACCGGTCGTTGGTCCACACCTGCATGACGTCGCCCAGGTTGACCACGATCGTGCCCGACCGCGGCGGCACGTCGATCCAGTCGCCCGCTCGTGTCGCCACCTGCAGCCCGCCCGTGTCGTCCTGGAGCAACAGGGTCAGCACCCCGGGGTCGGTGTGGTCACCGAGCGCGTGGTCGCCGAGATCGGCCAGTCCCTTCCGCTCGGTCGGGCCGACGGGATCCCCCACCGGGTAGTGATTCAGCCGCACGGTGCTGGTCGAGCGCATGCCGCCGAACTCGCCCGACGAGCCTTCGCCCAGCCCCAGCGATCGGTGCACCAGCCCGGCGGCCTCGGTGGCCAGTCCGGCCATGACGGCGAAGAACTCGGTCATCGTGTCCTCGAAGCCGTCGAGGCCGGAGGGCCACCGGTTCAGCTGGTACGGGACCGGCAGATCCGGGTCGATGAAGTCGAACACCTCTTTGTGGTCCCGCCGGCGCTTGGTGAGTTCCCGGTCGAAATAGCCCAGAGCGTTCTCCTCCGACCGCGTGATACGCCGGCGTACGACGGGATCGGCGGCGAAAAACCGCCGGGCCTGCTCCCACGTCCGATCGATCAGATCGTCGACACCATGGCCGCTGACGAGGAAGAAACCGTGCGCACGACAGGCCAGGTCCAGCTCGGCCAACGACGTGGCCGACGGGTCCCGGAGGTCCACGGTGGGCACCTGCTCCATAGGGCCGACGCTACCCGGAGGTCATGGGGGGTAGCGTCCTCATGTGTTCGCCATACGCTGGCTCGGCTCACTCGCCCAGTCGCCCCCCGAAATCGATCTGGAAGAGGTGGTGGGCGAGGGCCTGACCACACGGGACTACGTCCTGGCCGCCGCCGTCTTCGTCGGCTCGATCATCGTGGCCGAGGTGGCCGGGTGGCTCCTCCACCGCCAGATGACCCGAAACAACGACGACGCCCGGCTGGCTCACACCGCCCGCCGCGCGCTGAGAATCGTGATCGTCCTGGCGGGACTGATCGTCTCGCTGCAGCTGTTGGACGCCCGCCTCACGCCGCTACTCGGCGCCCTCGGCATCGTCATCCTGGCCTTGGCCTTCGCCGCCCAGCCGGTCCTCGAGAACGCGTTCGCCAGCACCGTGCTCCGGCGGCGCAAGCACTTCGGACGCGGCGACCAGATCTCGATCGATGAGGCCTCGGGGACGGTCCTCGACGTCAACCTCCGGAACGTGGTGCTTCGAAGTCACGACGGCGAACGCCTCACCATCCCGTGCGGTGTGGTGGTGAAGTCCATGGTGACGAACCACACGACCCTGGGTCCGCGTCGAACCACCCTGCGCGTCGGGGTGCACTATCGGACCGACCTCGGTCGCGCCCGCGACGTCCTCCTCGAAGCCGTCACGTCGGTGGACGACGTTCGGCCCGAGCCCCCGCCCGAGGTGTGGGTGATCGGGTTCTTCGAGTCGTCCATCGACCTCGACGTTCGCTTCTGGACCGCGCCCGACATCACGAGCGTCTACCGGGTCCGCAACGATGTGGCCATCGCCGTCAAGCAGGCGCTGGACGCCGCCGGCATCGAGATCCCGTTCCCCCAGCGCGTGGTCAGGATGGTTCCGGGCGAGGTGGCCGACTCCTCGTAGCGCCGGTTCCCTCAGGCCTCGACGTCGACCTCGTCGTCGTCGTCGTGGAGCTCGTTTTCCGGGTCCTGCTCGCCGAAGAAGCCCGAGTCCCGGAGCTCCCCGAACGCGTAGATCGAGATGGTGGTGAGCGGCACGGCCAGCACCAGGCCGACCAGGCCGGCCACGATCCCGCCGAACACGGTCACGAGCAGCACGATGATGGGATGAAGCTTGAAGCTGTCTCCCATGATCTTCGGCTCCAGGATGTTCTCCAGCGCCAGGTTGGCCCCCACGACGATGGCCAGCGCCCACGCTGCCTGCACCGGTCCCCCTTCGGCCAGGGCCAGCAGCACGGCGAAGGCGCCACCGAGGAAGGCGCCGAAGTACGGGATGTAGCCGCCGATGAAGTTGACCAGGGCGATGGCGAACGGCAGCGGCACCCCCAGGATCCACATGGCGAAGCCGATGAACACCGCCACGACGAACGACAGCACCGTGCGGGATCGGAAGTAGGTCCGCACGGTACTGGCCGACTCGCTCAGGATCCGTTGGATCTGGTCGGACGAGGTGGTGCGCCGCCGCCGTGCGGCCCACTCGGCGAACAGGTGGCCGTCCTTGAGCATGTAGTACAGGACGAGCGTCCCGAGCACGAGCCCGGTGACGATCCCCACCGCCGAGTCGACGATCGCCCCCGCCCGCGACGTCAGGCCCGACCACAGCTTGGGTCCGGACGACTCGGTGTTCTCCTGGAACTGGTCGAGGAACTCGCCGTCGGGGTCGAGGCGGTCGAGCCGTTCCTGGAGCTCGTCCACGGCGACGTCGAACTGCTCGCCGAGCTCATCGGCCTGGGAGGTCAGCCCCACTGCGACCACGGCGATCACGCCGGCGAAAACGGCACCGATGAGGAGGATGACGAGCATCGCTCCCAGAGGCCGGGGCACCCGTCGGGCTTCGAGCTTGTCGACGAGCGGGATGAACCCGGCGCCGAGGAAGGCGGCCAGGACCACGGGGACGACCAGCTCGCGCAAGGCCATCACCGCCGCCACCGCGGCCGCGGCCGCAATGCCCACGCCGACCGCCAGCCAGCTGATGCGGCCCACCCGGGTGAGCCAGTCCGGAATTCCCGCGTTCGGGTCGCGCCCGTCGTCTTCCGGCTGTTCGGTCATCGACGGGAATCTAGCCGTGAATTCCCATCCGGCCGTGGCCCGGTCCGAGCTCAGACGCAGGCGCTCTCGAGCGCCCGGCGGGTCAGCACTTGCGCCAGGTGGCGCCGGAACTCGGCATCGGCGTCGTTGTCGCTGGACGGCTCCGTGCCGTCGGCGGCAAGCTCAGCCGCGTCCTCGGCCGACGCTCCAGCAGCGAGCGCCTCCTGGACCGCTACCGCTCGAAGCGGCGTCATGCCCATGTTCACCAGGGCCACACCTGCGCCGCCCTCCGCGACGGCGACGCCGACGACGGCCCAGTCCTGGGCCCGCCGATTGAACTTCTCGTACGCCCATCCACCGGTGGAGACCGGCACCGAGATGCGGGTCAGCAGCTCGTCGGGGGCCAGCGCCGACTCGAGGAACCCGGTGTAGAAGTCCGACGCCGGGATCTGCCGCTCTCCCGCCGGTCCGCGGGCGGTCATCGTGCCGCCCAGGGCCAGTACCGCTGCCGGCAGGTCCGAAGCCGGATCGGCGTGCGCGATCGAGCCTCCGATGGTGCCGCGATGACGCACCGACGGATCGCCGACATGGGAGGCCACCCGGGCCAGCAGCGGACAGGCTTCGGTCAGGACGGCGGAGTGCTCCAGCGCCGAATGGGTCGTGAGCGCGCCGATGTGCACGGTCTCGTCCCGGACCGTGATCCCCTGCAGGTCACCATCGAGCGATCCGACATCGACGATCACACCCGGGGTGACCAACCGGAACCGCATCAGGGGGATCAGGCTCTGGCCACCGGCGAGCAGCTTGGCCTCGTCGCCATGCTCGGCGAGCGCCGCCAACGCCTCGTCGGCCGACCGGGCCCGGATGTAGTCGAACGCGGCAGGAATCATGCCTCGCCGGCCGCCTGCAGCACGGCGGCGACGATGTTCTGATAGCCGGTGCAACGGCAGAGGTTGCCCTCCAGCCCGATGCGCACCGAGGCGTCGTCGAGATTGTCGTACTCGTCGATCAGCGACACGGCGGCCATGACCATGCCCGGGGTGCAGTAGCCACACTGGAGCGCATGGCACTCGTGGAACGCCTGCTGCATGGGATGGAGCTCATCTTCGGTGGCGAGACCCTCGATGGTGACGATGTCCGCGCCCTCGGCCTGCACGGCGAGCGCCGTGCACGACTTGGCCGAGCGGCCGTCGATCATCACGGTGCAGGCTCCGCACGAGCTGGTGTCACATCCGATGTTGGTACCGGTCAGGCCCAGGCCGTCGCGGAGCCAGTGGACCAGCAGGGTCCGGGGTTCGACGTCGGCGGTACGCGGCTCGCCGTTGACGGTCGCGTTCACCTCCATGGGCCCCTCCTTTCGGTTGCTGGGCACCGTAGTCCTCCGGCTCGCAGGTCGGCGCCCTCGGGGAGAGCTGGCAGACTGCCGGCATGGACCAACGATGGATGGCACGGGCCCTGGCCCTCGGGCGATGTGCGATCGGCACCTCGCTGGTGGTCGCGCCCCGCACGGTCGGCGCACTCTGGCTGGGCGACTCGGCCGGACCCGGCGGCATCCCGCTGCTCCGGGCGTTGGGCGTGCGTGACGTCGTGCTGGGTCTCGGCACCCTCGACGCGTTGGACACCGAAGGCCCGGCCCAGACCTGGGTTGCGGCCGGTGCCACGGCCGACGCGGTCGACGCCGCCGGACTGATCCTGGCCGCATCGGAGACGCCGAAGCGGGCGTGGGCGGTGGTCGCACTGGCCGTGGGCGCCGCGGTTCTGGGCGGCCGGGCCGCCGCCGAGCTGTCCTGACCGACCGGCATCCGGCTACTGGCGACCACGACGGTCGGTTACTCGACGAGGAGAGGTCCCGGTGGGATTTGCACCCACGGCTTTACGGCTTTGCAGGCCGTTCCCTTGGTCTACTCGGGCACGGGACCGTGAAGGGTCGAGTGTAGTGGCCGCTCCGAGCGCCCCTCGCGCCGGTATCTTCGTTCGGATGCGCCGGCTTCTCGTCGTTCTTCTCGCCCTGTCCTTGGTCGCGACATCGTGCGGCGATGACGACGATGCCGCGGCGCCGGGCCCCGACGTGTCGACGACGACCACCACGGTCACGGCCGAGGTCGAGACGTCCGCGCCGACCCCACCGACGTCCGCGGCGGCGCCCCCCACCTCGCCGGCACCCATGCCCCCCGAGCCGGTGCCCTCGGCGGCCTGCACCACCGCGCCCGCGGACTCGACGGCGATCGAGAGCGGCCGGATCGACCTGGTCAGCGGCGGCGTCGATCGGTACGCCCTCCTCGCCGCCCCCGACAGCTTCGACCCCGTTCCCCTCGTGCTCGACCTCCACGGCTACATCGAGGGCGCCGGAACCCACGCCACCCACACCGAGCTCGGCGCCATGGGTGCCGCCGAGGGATTCGCGGTGGCGACACCCCACGGAGCGGGAACCCCGCCGCAGTGGGGCTTCGATCCCACCACCGCCGACCTCGCCTTCTTCGACGACCTCCTCGACGAGATCGAGGCCACCATCTGCGTCGACCGGGTTCGCGTCTACGCCACCGGCCTCTCCAACGGCGCCATGATGAGCTCCATCCTCGGTTGCCGGCTACCCGAGCGCATCGCGGCCGTGGCTCCGGTGGCAGGGGTCCGGACCTTCGAGGGCTGCCCGATCGAGAACCCCACACCCCTGCTGGCGTTCCACGGCACCGCCGACACCTTCGTCAGCTTCGACGGCGGTCTGGGCGAGAGCGTCGCTGCCCTTCCCAACCCCGACGGGAGTGACGGATCGATCGGCGACCTGGTCGAGGACGCCGACGCCGAGGTGGCGGACCAGCTGGCCGAGATCGAGGCCACGAGCGTGCCTGCCTACGTGGCCGACTGGGCCGACCAGAACGGCTGCGCCGCCGAACCGGTGGAGTCTGACATCGAGACCAGTATCCGCCTCGTCGACTACGACTGCCCGGTCGGTGGCGACACCCAGCTCTACGTCGTCGACGGCGGTGGCCACACCTGGCCGGGAAGCGAGTTCCTGGCCGGCGCCACCGATCTCGTCGGTACGACCACCTTCGAGATCGACGCCAACACCCTCATCTGGGGGTTCTTCCAGCAACAGTGGCTGGAAGAACCCCCAGACTGAGAGGGCGCCCGCCCCGAGCGGCTCCCGGATCAGCCGGTGCGGGTGATGGTGTAGCTGGCGACGGGCTGCTCGAATCCCCACACGGCGGGCTCCAGCAGCGCGGGATCGCCGCCACCGTTGGTGATGCCGCCGTGGGCGCCGATCACGCCGCCCTCGGCCAGGTCGGGATTGGAGGTGCCGGTGCCGGTGGCGCCGTCGGAGCACGGGGGCACCAGATCGGCCAGCGCCTCGGTGTTCTTCTCGGTCCCGGCGTCGTAGGCCTTGGCGTCGACGGTCACCGATCGGCCGATCCGCGAGGGCAGCCTCTGGCCGTCCAGGCCGGTGAAGCCGTCGTTGGTGCACACGACCATCGAGATGGTCGTGAGGCGCCGGGCGTTGCGAGGCACGGTGATCTCGAAGCTGCGGCTGGTCCCGCCGAGTACCGGGCCGTCAGGGGCGATGCCGTGCGCCCGGACACCCCTGGCCAGGGACCAGGCGTAGTCGAGCGGCTCGAGGTTGCCGTTCTCGGCGATCTCCTTCACGCCATAGGGGGCGGGCTGGCCCACCTCGACGAAATCGACGTTGCGTTTGTGACCGGCCCAGATCGGCGGGGTGAAGATCTGGCCGGGCGTGAGGTTCTCGATCGTCACCTCGTAGGTACGATCCGAGTTGCCCCATCCCGATGCGGACGACGGGATGGCGGTCAGTGTCAGCAGCGCTCCCATGGCGACGAGCGCGAGCAGGCCCTTCCGGAAGGAAGTCATGATGCAGGTATCCTTTTCAGTGGTTAGTGAGCCCGGCCGACGCGCTGCGATGTCCCAAACATGTGGTGCGTCGGCCGAGTTCGCCCCAACGGGCGACGCTTGCTGAACGAACCACGGCGTCCGCCCGGTTCCCTGCTCCTCGATCGGTGGGTCGAGAAACCGTCAGTCGAAGGCGGTCCGAAGCAGCGACTCGAGGCCATCGCGAGCGACGGACACCTGCAGGCCTGCGTCGCCCGAGTGGATGTCCAGGGCGGGACAGAACGCATCGACGCCGGCGACGAAGAAGTGCGGTGATCCGACCACGCTTCGCTCGCGACCCTCGGCCAGGTCCGCCTCGACCCGGCTGCGGTCGGCGGGATCGGGGGCCTCGATGCCGTGGCGGCTCGCCAGGTCGGCGAGCACGGCCGGATCGGCGACGTCGACGTTCCGCTCGAACGTGAGGTCACGCACTTCGAGTGCCACGGCCTCGCCGGTAGCCGGATCGGCCTCGTAGGCGACAGCGGTCAGCTCCATGGCCGGGATGAACGTGGAGGCGTAGGCCGAGCCGTCGAAGTCGTGGAACCGACCGGTTCCCAGCTGCGCCCGCAGTGCCTCGGCCTTGCCGGCCACGACGTCGGCGTCGAACCCGCTGCCGTTGACGATCTCCAGCGGCCAGGCCCGGATCCGCAGCGTGACATCGGATCGGTTCCGCTGCTCCCGCTCGGCTACCAGCATGGACAACCCCATGTGAGCGAAGGGGCAGCCCACATCGGCAAACACCTCGATCTCCGTCATGGAGCCGAGCCTAGGGCTTGTCGTCATAGGGCAGATCCTCGGGACGGCAGTTGCGATAGTCCGGTTCGGGATCGACTTCGAACCGCACGGCTGCCACCGTCGCATGACCATCCATCAGCGCACGGGCGACCCGGTGCATGCCGTCCATCAGGCGGCCGTCCTGACCCAGGATGATGGGATAGGACAGGTTTGCCTCTCGGATCAACTGCGCGTGCTCGATGACCTTGCGAACGGTCGGACGTTCGAGGGTGCCGTCGAACCAGTGGATGGTGTCCAGCTCCGCCACCGAGGAGACGTCGATCCGACGGACCGGGAGCCCACGGCTCAGCTCGATCAGGCGGTGGACATCCCAGGCGTCGAGCCCTGACTCGCCCGGCCAGAAGTGGTACTGGGTTCGCATCGTCCTATTCGATTTCGGTGCCGTCGGGTCGGTGGGTGTGCCATTGTCCGGTGGGGTCGCGCCAGACGGTGGAGCCGTGTTCTTTGTGGCGGTTGTGTTTCCCGCAGGCGGGTCCCCCGTTGTCGGGGTTGGTTCTGCCGCCTCCGCCGCCGTCGTCGCGTTCGGTGAAGGGGACCAGGTGATCGATCTGGCACTGTGACACCGGGACATGACAGCCGGGCCAGAAGCACTCGGTGTTGGCCAGCTGGGCGGCCAGGCGTGCCAGTCCGGTGAAGAGCCGGACGCTGCGACCCAGGTCGATGACGACCCCGTCGATGGTCGAGCACCGATACGACTCGTCGCCGGGGTCGGCCTCGGGCCGGACCCCGGTCACCAGAGCCCGCGCGTGCGTTCGTAGGTGGTGTCGTCGATGACCACATCGATGACGATCTCGGGGCCGGTGCCGCCCGGTTCGGTCGCGCGGCCCGCAGGCACATGGCGTGAACGCATCGAACCGGCGCTGGGCATCGGTCCGCTCGAGATGTTCTTTGGTGGTCGCCTCACCATGCTCGATCTTCGCTTTGTCCCAATCGGTACGGAACTCGGCCTCGACGAAATGATCCAAGATCGCCTTCACCTCGACCCCGGCCAACGACCCACACCCGCCCTCGAACGACCAGCCACCATCGAAATCCCGACCGGGACGGAACTCGCGGTGCTCGTGGCGGCGCTGGTTGGCCGCACAGGTGCCATCCTCATCGGCCAGACGAACCCAATCGCCCACCACCTCATCGAACACCTTGAACGACTCACCCGTGGCGATGCGCAACAGTGGGCCCTCGAAGTCCGGCAACCGGTCCCGCACCCTTGCGGAACGCGGCCTTCGTCTCCGGGAGATCCCGCAACGCCCGAGCGGTCTTGGCCCGGGCCGCAGCCTCGGCGCCGGAGAGCTTGGCCACATGCCGGACCATGATCTTGGCCGAATGATGCCCATCAACCCGGAACAGACCCTTCCGATCGATCACATCCACCAACCCGACCCTGGCCGCATCCAGCCGGCGGCCCAAGACCTCGAGCTGTCTGATCAGATCGATCGCCTCGGGCGAATCGACCGGATCCACCCCCGCCGCCAACACCTCATCCAACCCCGCCGCGATCTGCTCCAGACCGTTGCCAAGATCAGCATCCACCAGCTCGATCGCCATACCCCATTCTCCCACGAGGGTGTGACAGTGGCCGCGCCTGGTTCCGGAACCTGCGGAGGCGATTTCGGAGCGAAACGTTAGGGTGCCGGCGTGCGGTTCGTCTCCTACATGACCCCGGGATTCCCAACGTCGCTGTTCGAGGCCATTGCCGCTCGGCTCGACGCAGAGCTCCACCTCGAGACCGAGGCTTCCGGACCGGCACCCGGCACCGATCCCTTCGCCGAGGATCGCTTCGACCTCGGCTGGATCTGCTCGACCTCGTACGTCGACCTCGCGCTCCGATCAGCCCGTCCTTCCATCCGACTGGCGGGCGTGGCGTGGGTTCCCGACGACCCCGACGTCGACGGCCGCCCGGTCTATTTCGGCGACGTCGTGGTGCGCCCCGACTCGCCGGCTGCGACGCTGCTCGACCTCGCCGGACAGCGGATCGGCTGCAACGATCCGATCAGCCTCAGCGGTCACCATGCGCTCCGGTTCGCGCTGGAGCAGCTCGGCGAGGACCCCGACACGTTCGCCGACCTCAACTTCACCGGTGGGCACCACCGCTCGCTGGATCTGGTCGTGGCCGGCGAGATCGATGCGGTCGTGGTGGACTCCGTCGTCCGAATCGGCCGCAGTCGGCACGATGCGGGCGTTGCCGGACTCCGCGTGCTCGATCGGCTCGGACCATGGCCCGTCCAGCCACTCGTCGCAGCCGCCGGTCTCTCCGAGGAGCAACGGCTCGCCGTGAGCGAGACCCTGTTGACACCGGAGGTACAGACGGCGCTTCAGCCCGAGCTCGCCGGCGCCGCCTTGACCAAACTGGTCGCCGTCGACGACTCCCACTACGAACCGGTCCTCCAGACCCGGCCGCTCCCCCGCTGACGTTCGGCGCCCGACACGGGGGCTGCGTCTCCCCCCGGAGCATGTCCGCCTATGGTCTCGGCGTGGACATGAGACTCGAGCTCGTACCGATTCCGGTGGCGGACATCGACGCAGCCGTGGCGTTCTACACCGAGAGGGTCGGATTCGAACTCGACCACGACGTGCGACCGGCCGAAGGGGTGCGAGTCGCGCAACTCACGCCGAACGGCTCGGGCTGCTCGATCGTTCTCGCCGAGGGGCTCCCGGGACTCACTGCCGAACCCGGCTCGACTCGTGGCCTGCATCTGGTCGTCGACGACATCGATGCCGCCCGACAAGCGTTGGACGATGGCGGTGTCGAGATCGACCCGGTGACAGACCTCGGCGGCGGCGTTCGCATGGCCGGCTTCACTGACCTCGACGGGAACACCTGGACCCTGCAGCAACTGCCGTAACGAGGAACCCCGGCGCGTTCGCTCCGTGAGTCTCCATCCACCGATGTCATTCCGAGGGCGTTCGACTGTTCAGCCTCGCACGATCTCGACGGCGCCCGCGAGCGTGACGGCCGCGCCAATGGTCGCCGCGATGCGAACGACCCACCATCCGACCCGATCCGTCGTCGCCAGCCAGGGGGCCGAATCGTCGATCGTTCCGGCGCGGGCGCGGGTCACCGTGGCCACTCCGAGCGCGATCGCAAGGGGAGGGAGCACGACGAGGGCCGCCAAGGGGGCAAGCCATACGATGCCCGACGCGCGTGCTGGACCGTCGGCCACCGCATCGACCATCGGTCTGACAGCACACCGAGAAGCATCCCGAAGATCGCAATGAGCCCGACGATGAGGATCACAGCCAGCCAGTCCGGGGTCAGGATCGCGAAATCGCGACTCGATGGGTCGAGCAGAGCAGCCGACCGAGCCAGGAGACCGGCGCCGATCGCTCCTCCGACGATCCCTGCTACCACCGACCTGGCCGGGAGCCACCGCCGAACGACCAGCCGGATCATCCAGCCAAGGATCCCGGCTCCAGCCCCGACGAAGAGCACGAAACCGATCGTCCCGCCAACGGTGACCTCGCCAACCACTGCTTCCATGTCCGTGATCGCACCCTGTGCTGTGCTCGGCGACGTCGCAGCAAGAACCCGCATCATGAGCCGGCCCCCGAGCCCCATCACCAGAACGCCAGCGACGAGCGAGCCCGCAAGACCACCGGCACCTCGGCTCGCCAACACTCCCGTTCGAACCCACGTCGATGGGCCGGGAATCGGTATCGATCTCGGGCGGGTTGTTCCGCGGAAGTGGACGAGCAGTGCGATCGCTCCAGCCCAGCCGGCGATTCCGAGCACCGTGACAACTGCCTTCGTCACGGTGCGCCCGGATCAGCCAACGTCGACGGTGCTTCAGGGTCGTAGCGAGAATCGATCTTCACATGGCGCCCCTCAACCCAACGGGAAAGCGGATCATCGCCGTGGTGCCACAGTACCCGCCCCAGCCCGGTCCGGGCTGGGCCACCCAAGCCACGCGACCCAACGGCCCCTCCCACGGCAGGATGCGCTGACGTCACCCGAAGCGGCCTCGCATCACGAACCGTCGGGGCCCGTCGTCGGCGCGTATCGGAGCTCTGACGATCGATGACCCGTGACCTCGCTCCCGATGACCGTCCACGAGATGCACGCGGGGGACGCACTTGCGCTGCTCAACGCACTGTCGGCCGCAGGCGTTGACGTGTGCATCGGCGGAGGATGGGCGGTGGACGCACTTCTCGGGGAGCAGACCCGGCCACACGATGACCTCGACCTCTGGTTGCCGGCAGATCAGCTCCCCAAGGCAATCGTCGCGTTCTCCAACTCGGGCGTCGACCGCCTCTATCCCTGGGGCGACGAGCGCCCCTGGAACTTCGTGCTCCACGACGGTGACCGCCGACGTGTCGACCTCCATCTCGTGGAGCGGGTCGCCCACGATTCGTTCCACTACGGCGGGCTCGGGACGGGCGAGTCGTTCCCGGCCGAGAATCTTCGAGGGCAGGGAATGATCGAGGGCGTTCCGGTACCGTCCGAGACGCCGCAGTGGTCGCTGCAGTGCCACACCGGCTACGAGCCCCGACCGGTTGATCGGCTCGACGTTGCGCGCCTCTGTGACCGGTTCAGCTTGGCGTTGCCGCCCGGCTTCGCGTGACCTCCGTCGACTGACGCTGGCGGCCTGTCCGACCTGCCCGACGCTGGTTGTCTACCGCCACAGCCCAGCACCGCAACGCACGCCAGCATTCACCAAGAAGTCCGATGGGATTGGCCCGCCGCACGGAGGTGGCGACGCTTCAAGAGCGGTGAAGACGTCCAACGAAAGCGGTTCAGGCGACGATCCTTGACGCAGCGTCATGAGGGCAGGCCTACCGTGAGTGACTGAGTGCTCGTGGACAAGGAGCAGTTCTTCCGCAGAGGTCGTTCGGGAGGCGGCCTCGAGGAGCTCACCGCGGCGGACGTCTCGGCCTACCGCTCTCGCGCCTCGGCCGCAGCGCCCGCCGGACTCCTCGCCTGGCTGCACCGTGGCTGAGAACGCGGCCGTCCGGTGCGCGATGCGTCCCTTGCGACAGGGCAACCTGCGAACAACGTCTCCACGTTGCGCCAGCATGCGCCGATGTCACCCGGTCACGCCGGGTGAGCGTCGCGGACCGCAGCACCGCGAACAGCGTCGTGGTGGAAACCACCCGGTCCTCAGGACCGGACTTGTCGCAGCTATGCGAGCAGAACTGACCCATGTCGTACCCCTGAGCCGGCGCTGCCGAGCGCTTCGGCCTGCATCTCGTACCTCTCACGTTCCGTGGGAACTACGCAACCGCGGACGTCTGTTCGCCACGGAGCGTGAGAAGCACGCAATCGCGGTTGCGTCGTGACCACAGAGGGCAGCAAGCCGCCACCACGCGAGACCGAGCCACCGCCGGAGTCCCGATGAGGGGGGATCCGTGGTGGCTCATCGGGTGTGTCGTGGAGCGGACGACGAGACTCGAACCCGCGACCTTTACCTTGGCAAGGTAATGCTCTACCAACTGAGCTACGTCCGCAAGAGGTCCAGAGTGTAGCGCCGAACTGCGGTCAGGGCGTATCGGAAACGGCGGTCTCGGCCGCAGCGATGGCGGCCGCCACCATGGACTCGACCTCGGGCGCCAGGTCCAGCGCCGCAGCGGCGGCCCGGCCCTCCGGGCTCATCTTGGCCACGGTCTTCTCGAGCACCGACGCGGCCTTGTCGTCGCCGAGGCGATCGGCCACGTCGGCCAGCTGCAGCTCCATGAACACGAGACAGAGCGCGTCCTCGTGAGCCTGCACCCGAGGCTCCGATCCCAGACCCTCCTTGCGCACGATCCCCTGCACGATCGCAATCTCGTCGGCGGTGAACCCCTCGTCGGCCAGGATGGCGCCGACCTCCTCGGCGTGGTGGGCCTTGAGATCGCGACGCCACCGCAGGTAGCCGGCCCGACCGTCGGGGTAGGAAGATCGCGGGATCGTCCATCGCCGGAGGTGGTGGGCGCGGGCGGCGATCTGCTGGAGCTCGTCGGCCTGCGGATCGAGCCGCAGCAGCCAGCCGGTCATGGCCTCGGCGTGCACCAGCTCCTTGGGTTGCAGGCCGCGGTCGGTCGCCAGCTGGACGGGGTCGTCGGCGTTGGCGGCGTCGATCCGAGCGATTGCGGCGACCAGGCGCTCAGGCACCCGGATCCGGCCGCAAGTCGATCCGCAGGGTCAGCACCCCGTCGTCCATGTCGCCCTCGGCGTCGCCGATCATCGCGAAGTCCTGGAAGTCGGCGTTGGCCTGGGCGATGAACTGGCGCCGTCCCTCCCCCTCGATGGGCGGGAGGCCCCGCTTGCGAACGGCCTCGGCCCGGTCCCGGAACCGAGCCAGCATTGCGTCGATGTCGAGCTCTTCAGCCATGGGCCGATCCTATGGGACCACGCAGCGCTTCGCTCCGGGTGGAAGGCTGCCGGTGGGCGGTCACTCGGCGGCTTCCAGCACCGGGCCGGTCACCGGCCGCGTCATCCGCCAGTACGCCACGGTGAAGGCCGCCACCAGGGCCGCCAGCCCGACCAGTCCCAGCACCATGAGGCGCAGGCGCCGGTCGGCGCTGAGTCCCCCGCTTCCATCGTCGACGGTGCCGACGGCCGGCGGCACCGTGGTCGAGGTGGTGGAGGTGGTACTGGTCGACGTGGACGTCGAGGTCGACGAGGTGGACGTGCTGGATGACGAGGTGCTGGTCGACGACGACGTGCTCGTCGTCGCCTCGGGCGGTGGGAAGGTCTCCGGCACCGGAACCGGCGGCGGTGCCGGAGGTGGGGTGGCCGGCGGTGCCGGAGGTGGCAGGACCGTGGTGGTGGGCGCCGGTGTGGTGGGCGGAGCCGTGGTCGGCTGAGCGGTGGTGGCGGGAGGCAGCGTCGTCGTGGGACCACCCTGGGCGGATGCCGGCGCCGACGCTGCCACGGTCCCCAGCACGACGAAGAGGACGGACGCGACGAACGCGGTCCGTCGGACGCAGCGGGGGGTACGGAGGCGGAGCGACATGATCGGAGTCGGAAATGCTACCGGTCCCGAACCCCGCCAGGTCGACGCAGCGGCGCTACCGCTGGTGCTCGGGGCAGGAGTACGTCGTCCGGCCTCCGACCGTGCGGCGTTGCAGCGCGGCGCCGTCCCGTGGGCAGTGCCCGTCAGCGTGACGCTCGGGCTGCAGTTCCCCGGTGTGGGATCCACCCCTCCGGCCCAGCTCCTCGAGGGTGACCGCGATCGACTGGGCCAGCTCGTCGATCTCGGACTCGTCCAGACCCCCGGCCTCGCGAGCCGGATCGAATCCCGCCCGCCACAACACGTCGTCGACCAGCAGGTTCCCGAGCCCGGCCACTCGGGCCTGGTCGAGCAGTCGCGCCTTCAGCGCCACCGTGGATCGGCCCAACACGGCTCGCAGGTCCTCCGCCCCGAGCGCGGCCGCATCCGGGCCCAGACGGCCCAGGTCCGGATCCAACTCGACCCCGCCCAGCCGGCGTGGGTCCCGATGGTCAGCGTCCCGCCGCCGGCGAAGTCGAGACCGAAGCGGTCCCAGGCCGTGAGATCCCGGTCGCTGGAGTACTCGAGCCGATCGATCCCGGCGGCACCGTCCACCAGGAGCCGACCCGTCATCCCGAATCGCAGCCCCAGGACCGGTCCCGAGGTCTCCAGAAGCAGCAGCTTGCCGTGACGGCGGGCCGCGACGATCGTCTCGCCCGTGACGCCGGCGTGCAGCTCCTCGGCGGAGAGCCCGCCCTTCAGGTACCACGAGTCGTCGGCGTGGACCGCGGCGACCGTGCGGCCGACCACCAGCTCCGCCACCCCGCGGTAGACCTCGATCTCGAGGAGCTCGGGCATGGACGGGCGTCAGCGCTTGCGCTGGAGCCGGCTGGCCACACGCTCCTGCCGATCGGTCAACGACCGGATCATGGAGAGGAACACGACCGCCGCACCGATCGCCGAAACCATGGCGAGGATCTGCAGGTCCCGCGACGCGATCGAGCTGGGATCGGCCCGCAGGAACAGCGCCCAGATCGGTGCGGAGAACCCGCACGCGGCCAGGACCGCCCACACCCGATGCACCATCGGCGGCGGCGGCCAGCCGGGGTCGGACCCGGTGCGCCACCAGACGTCGTTGAGCGTCGCGACGATGGAGCCCAGGGCTCGGACGACCGCCAGCATCCATGCGACCATCAGCACGATCGAGATCCCGCTGTCGGCCACGCCGCTCAATCCGACGACCACCATCGCCAACCCCACGGCCGCCACCGGCCACCAGCGGCGAGCCAGATCACTTCGATCCAACCGACCGCCCGGGCTGATGGCCCAAAGGTTGCGGTTGGATTCTGCGATCCAGCGTCCGCTCGACACCAACGCGACCACTCCGGCCACGCCCGCGACCACCACGGCAACGGCGAACCAATCGGTCGCGCTCCCGAAGTGCCGGATGGGCCCGCTCCCGCTGTCGGCCCACGCGGCGCGGTGGGCCACCGCTGCGGCCACCCACCCCAGAGCGCCGAGGACGAACACGATGAGCGACACCGTCGCGAACCTGGCCGACGGGTCGGGTGACTCGTATCGCTCGGCGTAGGTGACGGGTCCGGTCCGCGACGAGGGCGTGGCATCGCGTGCGGTCGGACCGGGTGCGCCCGCCACCCGCCGCGGGTCGGCCGGGTGAGCCTGGCGGGACTGGGTGGAGCCACCGGCGTGCGACCTGGCCACCGGGGTCGAGACGGAACGAGCGAACATCTCGTCCAGCGAGGAGCCGCAGGCCGGGCAACGGACCGCCCCGTCCTGCATCGGCGTGCGGCAGCAGGCGCAGCGAAGCGTTCCGCTCACGCTGTGCTCCCTTCGAACATCCCGCGTTCCCCTCGACGTCGGTGCCGCTGGATCGTACCAAGGGCAACCCGTTCCCGCCGGAACCGTCGGTCAGCGAGCCGCCGCCGTGAGCGCTTGGAGGAAGTCGGCGATCACATCCTGCTCGTGCTCGAGCCCCACCGAGACCCTGATGGTGGCCTCGCTGATCCCCGCCGCTTCCAGCTCTGCCGCGTCCAATCCCACGTGGGTGGTGCTGGCCGGATGGGTGACCAGCGTCTCCGGACCGCCGAGCGACGTCGCCAGCAGGGCGACGCGCGTGGCCTCGACGAATCGGCTCCCCGCCTCGAGCCCGCCTTCGATGTCGAAGGTGAGCAGCCCGCCCATGTACGCCATCTGCCGTTTGGCCAGATCCTGCTGGGGATGGCTCTCCAGCCCGGGATACCGGCACACGGCCACGCCGTCGTGGCCCTCGAGCGCCTCGGCCAGCAGCTGAGCCGTCCGGCTCTGACGCTCCAGGCGCACGGCCAGCGTTCGCAGGCCGCGCAGCCCGTTCATCGCATCGAACGGGGAGGCGTTGGCTCCCTGCACGCACCGCGAAACCCCAGATCCAGTCGATCAGATCCTGCGACCCCGCCACGACCCCGAGCATGGCGTCGTTGTGGCCGGCCAGGGTCTTGGTGGCCGAGTGGACGACCAGATCGACGCCGTGGTCCAGAGGCCGCTGACCGAGCGGCGTCGCGAACGTCGAGTCGACCACGGTCATCGGCCCGGCGATCGATCCCAGCTCCTCGAGGTCGGCCAGGGCCAGCTGTGGGTTGGATGGCGACTCGGCGAACACCACCATCGTCTTGCCCGGACGCACCGCGTCGACGAACGCCCCCGGCTCCGCGGCGTCGACCAGCGTCACGTCGATGCCGAACCGGGGGCAGATCGTGGAGAACAACATGGCCGTGCCGCCGAACAGCTGCCGCTGGGCCACGATGTGATCACCCTTGAACAGATCCCCAACATCACCGCCGAGATGGCGCCCATCCCCGACGAGAACGCCCGAGCCGCCTCGGCACCTTCCAGTTCGGCGATCGCGGTCTCGAAGTCGTTCACCGTGGGGTTGCCGTACCGGCCGTAGAAGAACGGCGAGTCGGTCGAGGTCGCTCGCCGCCGTCCTTCGGCGACCGACGGCGTGATGTGGGTGGTCGAGGGGTTCAGGATGGGCGCCACGGCCGCACCCTGGTGACGCCGACCCGTGCGGATCACCCGGGTCTCGGCGTGCGACCTCCGGCTCGCCGTCCTCGAGCGCTCCGCGAGTCGGCGGCTCGGACGGGCCGGCGGCAGCGGTGGTCGGATCGGCCATCAGGTGTCCTTCTCGACGTCGGCCAGGAAGGACGGCCAGCGGAGCGGCCGACCTGGTCGGTCTCCACCAGGAAGGCGTCGTGACCCTTGTCACTGGTCACCTCGATGTGGCGAGTGGGCACGCCGTGGGCGATCAGCTGATCGCGCAGGGCGTGCTGGAGGTGGTCGGGATAGAGGATGTCCGAGTCGATCGCCATGGTCAGCGCCGGCACCTTGATCCGCTCGAGCGCCGCCGAGATACCGCCCCGCGACCGAGGCCGATGTCGTGCAGATCCATGGCCCGATTCAGCACCAGATAGCTGTTGGCGTCGAAACGACGCGCCAGCTTCCACCCGTGGTGCTCCAGGTAGGTCTCGACGTCGAAGGGGCTCCAGAGGTCGAACGAGTCGTGCCCTCCGCTCTTGGCCCGGCCGAACCTGACGGCGAACTCGACCTCGCTTCGGTAGTGGATCACCCCGATCTCGCGGGCGAGTCGCAGCCCTTCGGTCGGGCCGTCGCCGTCGTCGGCGTCGTAGTAGTCACCTTCGCGCCACTTCGGATCCATACGGATGGCGCTCCGTCCGACCGAGCTCCATGCGATCTGTTGCGGGCTCGCTGCGGTTGCCGTCGCCAGGGCGGCGACGCTGCGGAGACGATCGGGATAGGTGATCGCCCATTCCAGCGCCTGCATGCCCCCCATGGAGCCGCCGACGACCGACAACCAGCGTTCCACCCCGAGGTGATCGGCCAGCGCCGCCTGCGTGCGCACCGTGTCTCGAATCGACACCGCCGGGAAGCGGGCTCCGTACGGCTTCCCGGTCGCCGGATCGATCGATGCGGGACCGGTGCTCCCCTGGCACCCGCCCAGAACGTTGGCGCAGACGACGAACCAACGGTCGGTGTCGATGGCCAGCCCGGGCCCACGATGTTCTTCCACCAGCCCGTCGTGGGATGGCCGTGGCCCATCCGCCCCGTCGCGTGCGAGTCACCGGTGAGAGCGTGGCAGACCAGCACGGCGTTGGATGCCGTCGCATCCAGCGCCCCCCAGGTCTCGTAGGCGACCGTCACCTGCTCGAGCACGCCGCCTCCCTGCAGGGCGAAGCCACGTTCCAGGGTCAGGAACCGACGGTCGCCCACCGGGTCGCCCGGCATCCACGCCCCCGACGGTGGCACGATGGCGGTGTCGCGCAGGGGTTCGCCGTGTGGCGGGTGGGTCGGGCGGAACCGGTGTCGACGGGTTGGTCACGGAATCCTCGATACGAACGGGAGTGTTCCCGGGTCGGACACCGTGTCGACCGCTCCGGCGGCATGTCGCCGGCTCGTTCGGACAGTTGCCTTGCCGACCCGAAGACCGGCCACATCGTCGGACCGAGATCCGACTTGGCACCTTGGGTGTCCGTCCCAGGTTGCCGGACCCGTCACCGGGCCACTCGAAATGCGGTGTCAGCAGAGCACGGCTCGGAGGGCGCTGTCAAGCACGCAACCGACCGCTCGACGTGCTCGTTCCACCACGAACCGAGGTCGACCGCCGCCGGCTCGGCCACCTTCGTACGCCGCGATCGCCACGGCGGCGAACCGACGACGACGCTCGCCGTCGGCCGGATCCGCGTGCCACTGTCGAGCCAGCTCGGCCGCTTCCTTCCAACGTTCCGCGTCGGTGGGCAGCGGCAGCTCGGTCACCGAACGGGCCGAGATCCGGATCGTGTCGTCCGACAGGCCGCTGCCCGACCGGCTGCGCAGCATCCACGCGCTGGCCACCGGCGACAACAACGCTGCCGCGACCTTCCACAGACCTCGGCGGCTTCCGCGGGTTCGACCGACACGACCGGTACCGAGGGCAGGAACCGACCACTCGGGGTCCGCCACCGCCTCGATGATCGCGGGTCTGCGAGGCAACCAGGATCTTGGGACGGCGACGGGCCTCGACCCATGCCCCGAGGCGAGGCCTCGGCGGCCTTCAACGCCCGTGATCCACCGCCGGTGCCTCCCACCGCCGGCGGGCGAACCGGCAGGGGACCGGCCCCACCGCAGTTCGGCCGGATCGATCAGGCCCGACGTCACCAGCGGCATCCCCACGCCTTCGGATCGTTCGCTGCACGAACGGCACCAGCCCGTAGTACTGCTGCCGGAATCCGGCGGTGGCCGTGGCCATGGGCCCAGGGTCGGTCCTTGCAACTCCACCGAGGGCACCCCGGCTGCGGCGGCCAGCAAGACCCCCAGCCCCCATTCCGCGCTCCCGGCTGGCCCACCGGTACGGCGGATCGATCCAGTCCCACGACGACCGACGTCGGGGTCCCCGATCCCCGCGCTGTTGCGGCCACGGCGCACACCCGGACCGCGGCGTCGAAGGATCCGTCCCGGTCGACCCAGACCTCGTCCAGGCCGGCGCGCGGCGCAACCGTCGCCGGGTCGGACCCGCATCCCTTGCGATCAGGATCGATCTCGGCAGCACCAGCTGCACCCGGCCCCCCTGCCCGACCAGGTCCAGCGCGAGCAGCAGGAACAGCGACGACCGGTCGGTGTAGGCCCCCGCGGCAGTCCCCGAAGCGCGCCTTCATCTCGGCCCGCTCGTCCGTGGCCAGCCGCGTCACTCCCTTGAGTTGCCCGCCGAAGGGCGGATTGCCGACCACCAGGTCGTACCCGGCATCGGGCCGGACGGGGAATCGGTCCACCGGCAGTCCGAGTGAATCGGCCGCCACCAGTCCGGCCGGAACGCTGGTGGCGCCGTGCTCGGCGGCCAGCAGAGACAGAGCCGACTGAGCAGCAGCGACGGCCAGGGGATTCCACGTCGACCCCGGCCAGCCGCTCCACCACCTCCCGGACCGAGCCCCGCGCCCGGGAGAGCATCGGCGCGCCGCGGCCAGGAGGAACGCCCCGCCCCCGACGCTGGGATCGCATACCCACGCGGGTGCGGCGGCGAGGTCGATCACCGCGGCGGTCAGACGATCGGCCACCGTCCTCGGCGTGTGATGGACTCCCTCGCTCCGGCGGACGCCGGGCGCGGTCAGCGTCTCGGCGACCCGCCCCACCAGATCCGGGCCAGTAGCTCGGGAACCGGTGGCGGGCCGATCTCCGACCAGGGCAGTGCCTCCCCGAACGCACCGGCGAGCAGCGTGCGTCTCCCCCGGCCGGATCCGGGCCCGCCTCGGCGCACCGCTCGGCCACGGCCGCCAGGACTCGCGCCCGCGGGAACTCCGTTGCGCCGGGTGCGCTCGCCCAGCTCGGTCAGCCACGACCGCTGCAGGACCTCGGAGCTCCCTCGACGCACGCCGCCGGAGCCTATGCGGCAGCCCGCCAGAGCAGTCAGCTCGTCGTCGACCAGCTTGACGATCAGCTCGTCCAGCGAGAGGACGCTGTAGTCGTCGACGTTGAACTGGGTCTCGTCACCGGCGAGTCACACCGTCGGCCCCGTAGGTCAGGAACACGAATCGCCCGCTGGTGTACTGCGCCATCTGGCGGAAGATCAGCTCGGCCTGGAAGTTGGCCCCGCTGGAGGCAACCGGGAAGACCTTGATGCCGTCGGCCGCAGCCTGGACCAGCGCCGGCGCGTAGTCCGGGCCGTCCTCGTAGTCGAGATGCGGGCGGAGCGTCGGCCACCAGGAACATCAGCCGCACGGCCGCGTCGCGCCGCCAACCGGTCTCGTTCAGCGCGGCCTGGAGCCCCTCGTTGAGGGCCTCGGGCTCGTCGCCGCCCCCGTCGGCCACGACCGCTCGCAACTCCTCGCTGAAGGCTTCGACGTCACCGGTGAAGTCGATGGTGCGGGTGACGTACTCCTCGCCGCCGATCGCGGTAGGTCGTCAACGCGAAGCGCACGTCGGGCTCGCCGGGAAGCGAGCTGATCTGGTCCGCGACCGAGATCATGTTGGCCTTGAGCCGCTCGATCTCGTCGGCCATGGATCCGGTCGCGTCCACCAGGAACTGCACGTCGAGCAGCACCGGCTCGGCGGTCGGAGCCACGTCGAGCTCGACCCCGACGACCAGCTCGGCGCCCAGGTCGACCCGCTGCTCCACGCCGTCCTTCTCGATCACGGCCGTGTAGCTGGGTGCGGACTGCTGCTGGTCGATCGCCTCGCCGTCGAGCGCCGGCGCGAAGAAGAGCGCCGAACCGTCGGCGTGGGTACGCATCCGAGCCATCTCGGCTCCGTCCTGGTCCACCACCACGATCAGCGCGTCCAGCACCGGAGCGGCCATCCGGCGTCACGACCTGGATGATCCGCCGGCCCTCGACGTAGAGCGGCGAGTACTCGATCCCGGCCGCCTGCGCCTCCTGCAGGTACAGCAGGTAGGCCTCCCACTGCTCGTTGTCGTCGACGCTGCCGGCCCGAAGGCCGATCTCCTCCACCGGTTCGATGTCGGGCTCGGGCGCGATGTCGCCCTTCACCCTCCTCGGTCGACAGCGCACGGGACGAGCCCGCGGTTCGCTGCCGAACGTTCCCGCTCCGGTGCGGCGCCGGCGCCAGCGTGGCTTCGACCGCACCGGTGTCGCCGCTCGCCTCGGTGGCCTCGTCCAGCGGGATCTCGTCGGGCCCGCTGGCCACGTACGTCCTCGTCGGAGCGAGCCGCACGCGGCGGCCAGGAGGCCCGTCAGCGCGAGAAGGACGACGGCCAGCAGCAGGCGCCGAGGGCGGTGGTGGGAGTCCGTGGAGCGCGTCATGTGGATTCGACGGTGCGCGCCGCCGCTGGTTCCCGAGAAATTCGGCCCGGGTCAGGCCCCGTCGTGCGGATCCCAGCCGGCCAGGTCCGCCAGGCGCTCGTCGTTCGAGAACATCTCGACGATGGGAATGTCGAGGCCGAGACGCTTCTGCATGCGCTTGACCTCGAGCTCCTGGTCCCAGAGCACGAGCGTGACGACCAGACCCTCGTCACCGGCACGGGCCGTGCGGCCGATGCGGTGCAGGTAGGTCTTGTGCTCGTCGGGCGGATCGAAGTGGATGACGACGTCGACGTCGTCGACGTGGATCCCGCGAGCGGCCACGTCGGTGGCGACCAGTACCTGGAGCTTGCCGCTGGAGAAGTCGCGACAGCGCCTTCTCGCGCGCGTTCTGACGGAGATCGCCGTGGATGGCTCGGCGCTTGACGCCCTCTCTTCGAGCTGGTCGGGCCAGCCGGTCGCACCCGCGCTTGGTGCGGCTGAACATCATGGTGCGGTCGGACGCCTTGGCGATGGCGGCCGCGACCTTGACCTTGTCCATCTGGTGGACGTGGATGAACCGGTGGGTCATCTGCGTCGACCGTGACCTCGCTTCCTCGACCTCGTGCATGCACCGGGTCGGTCTGGTAGCGCTTGATCAGGCCGTCGACGACACCGTCGAGCGTGGCCGAGATACAGCAACGTCTGGTGATCGCCCTCGATGTTGCGCAGGATCCACTCGACCTGGGGCAGGAACCCCATGTCGGCCATGCGATCGGCCTCGTCGACGATGACGTGCTCGACATCGGCGATCGAGAGCTCCTTGCGCTCGAGCAGGTCGATCATGCGACCGGGGGTGGCGACGACGAAGTCGACGCCGCGGGCCAGCATCTTGATCTGCTTCTCGATGTCGGCACCGCCGTACACCGAGGCCGACGCGCACGTCGCGACAGCTCGGCCGAGCTCCTCGGTCACCTGGACCGCCAGCTCGCGGGTGGGCACCAGCGCCAGCGCCAGTGGGCTGCGGGGCTCGGCCGGCTCGCCGTCGAGCAACTGCTGGATCACGGCGAGACCGAAGGCGAGGGTCTTGCCCGAACCGGTCTTGGCCTTGCCGCAGACGTCGCGGCCGGCCAGACCGTCGGGCAACGAGAGCTCTTGGATGGGGAAAGCGTCGGTGATGCCGCGGTCGGCAAGGGACTTCACCAAAGGCTCGGCGACGCCGAGCGCTTCGAAGGTGGTCATGTCTTGTCTCCTGTGAGGCGCCATTGCGCCGGTGTGAACGGGGCGGGTCCTCCGTCACCTCGGAGATTCGGCCGCCTGAGTGGCCGGGTCCGACTTGCGGGAGACCCCGTGAGGGCGCCGTATTCGAAAGGGGCGCTTTCCCCACGACCGCCAGGCTACCGGGCCGGGGCCGGACCCCGTCGAATCCCCCGGGCCACCCGACCATCGTGGCACGCGACCCCCTCGGCCGCCAGGCGACGGGCCTGGTCCTTCGGGTCGGAGGAGGCCAGGGTGCCGTCGGCTCGTACGACCCGCCACCAGGGGTGCCCGTCGCCGCGGTCCCGCAGGAAGGTCCCGACCGCCCGGTGGGCACCGGGGAATCCCGCTTCCATGGCCACCTCGCCGTAGGTGACGACATCACCGGGGCGAAGCCCATCGAGGACGCCCGCGACCGCCTCGGGGAACGACGTTTCGGCCACCCGCGCACCCTAGTGCCGTGCCATAGGGTGCACCCGTGGCCGACGCTCCCCCACCCGGCACCCGCCCGCCGCCGCAAGATCTGACCGACCGCTGCGTCGTGGTCACCGGTGCCAGCCGGGGTCTCGGAGCCTCACTGGCCGAACGGGCCACCCAACTCGGTGCCGCCGTCGCCGGCTGTGCCCGCAGCACCCCCATCGCCGATGTCGCCCGGGCCGCCGTGGTCGATGTCGCCGACCACGGCGCGGTGACCGACTTCGCCACCGCCGTCGCCCGGCAGCTCGGCCCGATCGACCTGTGGATCAACAACGCAGCGGTGATCGATCCCGTCGCGCCGCTCCGTGACCAGACGCCCTACGACGTCGCCTCCATGCTGGGCATCAACGTCGTCGGCGTGTGGAACGGCACCGCCGCGTTCGTCCGCCACCGACGGGACATGGGCGGAGGCGGCACCGTCATCAACGTGAGCTCGGGCGTGGCGTTGCGGGCCTCTGCCGGCACGGGCATGTACTCGGCCAGCAAGGCGGCGGTGGATCGGCTGACCGAGGCCACCGCACTGGAAGAGGCCGACCAGGGCATCGCCGCCTGGGCCATTCAACCGGGGATCGTCGACACCGCGATGCAGACCTCGCTGCGCACTGCGTCCTCCGCCGACTTCCCCCGCGCGGCCGAGTTCCGGGAGTTCCACGAGCGCAACGCCTTCAATTCCGGCACCTACGTCGCCGACTGGCTGCTCGCCATCGCCTTCGACCCGGCCTACCGACCCCCGTCGGTGACCTGGCGGATCCCGGACGACCACCCCCGTCGCCCACCGGCCGGCCCCGACGCCGACCCGGCACCGGCGCCGTGACGACCACCGCCGACCCGTTCGGTTCCGTCGATCGTTGGCCGGCCTCGCACGTCGCCGTCGGCGCGGTCGTGCGCAGCGGGACGATCGCCGCCCACGGGGAGCTGGACCGACCGTTTCCGCTGGCGTCGGTGACCAAGGTGCTGACCACCGCAGCCACGCTGATCGCGATCGAGGAGGAGATCGTCGACCTGGAGGAGCCCTGGGGACCTCCCGACGCCACCGTCCGCCACCTGCTGGCCCACGCGTCGGGAATCGCCGCCAACGACGACCGCGTGCTGGCGCCCCCCGGGACGCGGCGCATCTACTCCAACGCCGGCTTCGAGCTCCTGGGCCGGCTGGTGGCCCAGCGAGCCGCCATGCCGTTCGCGCAGTACCTACGCGAGGCCCTCACCGAGCCGCTCGGCATGGCCGGCACCACCCTCGACGGATCGCCGGCCCACGGGGCGCGATCGACCCTCCACGACCTGCTGGCCTTCGGCCACGAGATCCTGGCCCCGACGCTGCTCGCCGACGAGACCCTGGCGCTGGCCCGGGCCCCCGCCTTCCCGGAGCTGGCCGGCGTCCTCCCCGGCTTCGGCCGCCAGGACCCCAACCTGTGGGGTCTGGGCTTCGAGATCCGCGGGGCGAAGGACCCCCACTGGACCGGGACGACCTGTTCTCCGGCCACCTTCGGTCACTTCGGACGTTCAGGGACCTTCCTCTGGGTCGACCCCGAGGTCGACCTGGTCTGCGTCTGCCTCACCGACCGCGACTTCGGAACCTGGGCGCTCGAGCGCTGGCCCGCCCTCAGCGATGCCATCCGGGCCCGCTTCGGCCGAGGCTGAGTCGGGGGCCGGTTCGGGACCGTCGACGTAGGGCCAGTCCGAGTCGCCGGGTCGGCGCCGCCATCCGCCCCAGAGGAACAGCCCGACACCGACGATGATCAGGACCAGGCTCATCCAGATGTTGACCCGTACCCCGAACAGCTCGGTGGCCGGGTCGACGCGGATCGCCTCGACCCAGAGCCGGCCCAGTCCGTAGCCGCCGATGTAGATCGCGAAGAGCTTTCCCGGTCGCACGGTCTTCGAACGGTCGATCCGCACGATGAGGAAGGCGAGCAAGAGGTTCCAGAGCCCTTCGTAGAGGAACGTGGGGTGGAACGTCGTCGAGTCGAGGTACTCGTCGGGGCGGTGCTCGGGGTCGATCTCGACTGCCCAGGGCAGATCGGAGGGACCCCCGAAGAGCTCCTGGTTGAACCAGTTCCCCAACCGCCCGATGGCCTGGGCCACCGGAATCGCGGGTGCCGCGACATCGAGCGCGATGGGCAGGCGCAGCCCCCTGCGCTTCGCCGCCCACAGGCCGACCAGGGTGCCCAGCAGGACGCCGCCGGGAATGCCGAGGCCGCCGGCCCGGATGTTGAAGACCTCGAGCCAGTCGTCCTCGAACCGCCGCCAGTCCGTCATGACGTGGTAGAGCCGGGCACCGACCAGACCGGCGGGGACGGCCCACATCGCGATGCTGCTCCAGTCGTCGGGATCCCCACCTCGGGCGGCGTGGCGACGACGGGTGATCTCGACGGCGACGAGGACACCCAGGGCGATCATCAGACCGTAGAACCGCAGCTCGACGCCGAAGATCGACAGGGAATCCGACCCGGGACTGGGGATGGAGAGAAGCATCACGGCCGAAACCCTGCCTCGTCGGGGGCCATTCCGCAACGACCGGGGCGGTCGACACCGCCTCCGAGCGACGAATCCCTCAACCTGCGACCGCCTGCCTGCCGATACAGGGGTGGGTCCGGGGTGAGCCTGTGCTGTTCGTCAGGGGAGCTGCGCACGCCGGCCACGACCTCCGTTGGTCGATCACCCCGGACCCGTGTTCACGCTGCCCCGCTCAGCCGTCCTCACCTCTCGCCGGCCGTACCCCAAGCCCACCTCGCGACGAAATCTCGGCAGCTACCCCACACATGTGCGGGAAACTGCCGAGATTTGGATGAGCGGAGGCCGCGGCGCCCTGCGGTCCTGGCCCGGGGAGACCCCTGGGTCAGGCGACGCCCAGCTCGGCGGCCGTGTCGTGTACGTACGTGGGGAAGATCGTCCCCAGGTTGGGATTGTCCAGCCGCTTGCGGACGACCTCACCCATGACCCGCCGGTAGTCGATCGCCACCCCCAGATCACCGTGATCGGGATCGTCCGTCACCCCCGGGAACGTGTCCGCCCCGTACAGGCCGCCGTTGATGTTCCCGCCGATGACCCAGGTGGTGCTGCCCCGCCCGTGATCGCAGCCGCCGTCGCCGTTCTCGTTGATCGTGCGACCGAACTCGCTCATCACCACGATCGTCACCTCCTGCATCCGGGCCGGACCCAGGTCCTGGTAGAAGGCGGTCAGCATGCCGGCGAGCCCGGTCATCGTCCGGTGGAAGCGACCATCGGTATCGTCGAAGGCTCCCAGTTCGTTGTGCATGTCCCAGCCGCCGACGTCGAGGCACACCGCCTGGAGCCCGATGCCGGCCTTGATCAGCTTGGCCGTCTCCCGGTACGGCGCCGACTGCCACGACGCGCCGGGGTAGGTCGCCTCGGTCGGCTGGCTCTCGGCGGCGCCGATCAGATCGATGGCGCCGAGCGTGTCGTGGCCCAGCTGGAGGAACTCGCTGGGACTCCCGTCGACGTAGAGTCCGCCGAGCACGCCGCGCACCTCGTCGCGCAAGGCTCCGTGGTAGTTCTGCAGGCCGAACGAACCGAGCGAGCTGACTGCGAACGCCGAGCGGTCGCCCCGCAGCGAGCGCTGCAGGCTCGTCCCCCGGCCGACCCCCTCGACCGCGGCGCCCACCCCGTTCGTGGCCAGGTGCCGGGCCAGCCAACCCCGGCCGTCCAGCGCCGTCGCCGAACCCGACTCCCAGTGGATCTGGGCGTCGAAGTGACTCCGGGTGGCGCTCTCGTACGGAGGCATGCCGGTGCCGACGACCACGGCCATGTTGCCGTCGGCCCACGGCCCGTCGTACAGCGGCGCCATCGCCGGATGCATACCGAAGCCCGACGCCAGCGGCAGCGCCCCCGCAAGCCGATTCCCGGCGGCGGGGGGCGGCACCGCGATCGTCGGCCGTAGGGCGTAGTACCCGCTGTCGGTGTAGGGAACGATGGCGCTCAGGCCGTCCATGCCGCCGCGTAGGAAGACCTGGACCACCACGTCACCGCGACCGCTGTTGCCGGGCGTACCGAACGCCAGCCGAGGCGCCATCGCCCCCACGGCCCCGACCGCGCCGGCGCCGGCCACGAATTTGCGGCGGCTGATCGTCGTACCGGTCCTCGTCATCGCAGGCCCTTCCTGATGGTGGGTCGGTCCGTCATCGGAACTGGAACCACGCCGTCGTCAAGAGCAGCGCGATGGTGGTCTCCAGGTACGGACGGTTCGGCAGGTCGACGAGCAGGAGGTTCTCATCGCCGCCCGTCAGTTCGAGGATGGCCAGCCGCTCCTCCGGCCGGAGGGGATAGCCCAGGATGCGATCGGCCAGCGCGTCGACAGCCTCGCCGATGGTCGTGGCCTCGGTGCCGAGCAGCTCGGCCGGATCGATGCGTAGCTGGCGGTCGACCATGGGATCGCCCGCCTCCAGATCGTTCAGGCCGATCCTGGCGGCTCCGTTCCATCGTCCGAGCAGGCCCGATGCGCTGGACCAGTGGGCCGCGTCCTCCGGGTATCCGTTGGGAGCCGGCCACGCGAACGGAAGATGGCCCAGCCCGTCCAGCAGGTCCTGGAGCCGCACGGCGCCCGACCGATAGTCGCCGATGGTGTTGCCGATGTGGGCGTCGGTGGCCCGGAGTGCGGCCATGCACCAGTCGAACGGGCGCCTCAGCTTCACCCCTTCGGATGCGGCGAACTCCGCCGATTGGATGATGTGGCGCAGGACGGGCGCGATGGCCGTGTCGTTCGCCAGGTAGACGCCGGCGGCGGAGTTCACCAGCGCGGCCGACGGCTGATCGGACACGAAGCGCCGGCACAGCTTCCAGGCCAGGTACTGGGCGGTGCTGGGATGGTGGGCCAGGAAGCTGAGCATCGACACGCCGTCCTGCTCGCCGTTGCGGCTGGGGCGTTCCGGCCGCTGCCACTGGCCTCCCAGCAGCTGGTGGGCCTCCGGCGAGTGGGCGTACGACTTGAACTCGAAGGTGTAGGTGTCCCAGTCCAGGCTCCAGCCCGCCATGACGTGGGCCGCGGCCACCACGTCCTCCTCGGTGTAGGCCTGGACGCCATCGATGATCCCCAGGGTGTGCAGCTCCAGCAGCTCCCGCCCGTAGTTCTCGTTGACACCGTCGTCGTAGTCACTGTGCGCGTTGTCGAGGTACAGGCCCATCGCCACACTGCGGGCGCTGCCCAGCAGCAGGTCGGAGAACTTGCCCAGCGCATGAGCCCGATAGACCGCCTCGTCGGTGGCCTTGCAGTAGTCCCACCACTTCCCCTCGGCGCCGATGTTGAAGTGATCCGACCAGAACTCGACCATCAGCTCGTAGAGCTGCCGCTTGCTGTAGCGGGCCATCAGGACCCGGGCATGGCGCAGCTCCTCCAGCACCTCGGGCAGCACCCCGGGGCGGAGCCGATTCTGGGCGTTGGTCGCCCGGATCGAGCTCAGCGGAGCCAACAGGTCCTGGGCCGCGGTGTCGTCGATCGACCACGGGTCGAGCTGCTGGTCCACCCAGGCCTCCCACCCCAGGGTCTCGATCTCGGTTCGCAGCTCAGGCGTGTGGCCGAAGCTCAGACGGGCCATCACCATCGGGACCGAGGGGCCGTCCCCGCCCACCGGCGGCACGGTCGTGGTGGTCGTGGTCGTGGGCTCCGTGGTCGACGTGGTGGGTGCGGCGGTCGTGGTCGTCGTGGTCGGTGCCGCCGTCGTCGTCGTCGTCGGTGCCACCGTCGTGCTCGTGGTGGGCGCCAGCGTCGTGGTCGATGCCAATGTCGTGGTCGATCCGAGGAGCGTCGTCGTCGGACCCGCCGTGGTCGACGGGATCGTGGTCGTCGGTGCGGCAGTGGTGGGCGCGGCGGTGGTCGCCACTGCGGTCGTCGGTGCGGCGGTCGTGGGCGCCGCCGTCGTCGGAGCCGCCGTCGTGGGTGCCGCCGTCGTCGGAGGTCGTCCCGGCTTCGGTGCCGGCCGGGAGGTGGGAGGCCGCCGCGGCCGGGAGGCGGGAGGGCGCCGCCGCGCCGTGGGCGGGCGCGGCACCGTGGTGGGTTTCGGCGGCTGCGGTGGCCGGGCCGGTGGCGGTGGTGTGGTGGTGCTCGTGGTCGCGGTCGAGCCGGCCGCGGTCGATGGGGTCGTCGCCAGCGTGCTGGTCACCCCAGGGATGGTGGTCGAGGTACGGATCGTGGTCGTCGTGACCGGCAGCGTCGTCGGAGCACCGCCGCCGGCGGGAACGGTCGGCGGGGGCAGCGTGTACGGCGTCGTCGTGGTCGAGGTGGTCCCGTCACTCTCCCCGAGGATGTCGCAGCCGCCCAGGACCAGCGCGGCCCCGGTGCCGAGGAGGAATCGCCGACGACCGCTGGGACCCGACCGTGTGCCGTCCCCGTCACGCTCGGGTCGATCGCTCGGTTCCGCTTCGCTCACGCGTTCGTACCCCCTGGGCTCCGGCCTGTCCGGCGCCGCCGTTTCGACGGATGGCGCGACGGCCACCCCGTCACGTGACCGCAATATCGTCACGTTCCGCGGCCGGGTTGAGGGAAACTGGGCAATTCTGCCCACGGTGGGTGGTCGAGACGGGCTTGAGGGCAACCAACCGACGGACCAGCACCGGAGGCGGCCGGGCGGGCCGGCCGGATCAGACGGCGATCAACGCAACGGCGACGAGGGCGACGATCACGCCGGCCAGCCGTTTGGCCCCGAGGCGCTCGCCCAGGACGACGCGGGCCAGGAACACCGTGCCGGCCGGGTACAGGGACGCCACCACCGCCACCAGGGAGAGCAAGCCCTCTCGCGTGGCCAGAAGGTAGGTCACGTTGGCCAGTGAGTCGAGTGCTCCGGCCGCCACGGCGAGCACGGGGAACGGGGCCAGGCCGCCGTCCCGGCTCCGGGCCCACAGCGCCAGATAGAGCGGGATCCCCGCCACCCGGGAGACCACCACCGGCCAGAGACCCGTCCCCTCGTCCACGGCGCTGAGGATGACGAAGAACAGCCCGAAGCCGACACCCGCGATCAGGCCGACGAGGACCGACTGCCGGGACGACCATGACGAGGTGCTTTGGCCGTCCTCCATCGAGATCACGGCCACTGCGATGAGCGCCAGGCCGACCCCGACCATGCTCACCGCGCCTGGGCGCTCGCCCTGGGCCAGCCCAACGATCAGCGGCAGGACGGCGGAGCACACTGCGGTGAGGGGGCTGACGATCGAGATCTGCCCGAAGGCGAGGCCGTGATAGAGCAGTAGCACGCCGACGGAACCCGCCAGGCCGGCAGCCGCGGACAGACCGGCGTCGCCAGCGGTGAACGAGTCCGCTCCCACGACCGAGGCCGCCACCAACAGCAGCACGAGGCCGACCAGCCCACCCACCGTCGCCACGAACGCGGCAGCGCGCCGGCGACTGGCCAGCCCACCGGAGAAGTCCGCGGCGCCGTAACACGCGGCACAGAGGCCGGCCAGGATCAGTGCCACGGCGGTGAGGATAGGGTGAGCTGATGTCCGGTGGCCTCCTCGATGTCGCTCCCGGCGTCTACGCGTGGATCGGAGACGACGGCGGGTCCGAAGCACCCAACGCGGGCGCCGTCATCGACGAGGACGGGATCACGGTCATCGACGCGCTGCTGACGCCGGCCGATGCGGCTCCGTTCGTCGAGGCACTGGCCCCGCTCGAGCGTCCCATTCGCCGGCTCGTCCTCACCGGGAGCCACATCGACCGGACCGGAGGGACCACGGCCATCCCGTTCGCCGCCGTCTACGGGTCACCCCAGACCAACGCCCACCTCGAGCAGCCCCCCAACGTGGAGGGCTACCGCCTGCTCTATCCCGAGCACGCCGGCGCATTCGACGAGGGATTCGCCACCCGGCGGGTGACCCACATCGTGGACGCACCGGCCCAGCTCACGCCCGCAGTGACGGTGATCCCCACCGGGGGCCAGTCGGCCGAGAACCTGGTGGCCGCCGTGGCGGGCGCGGGCGTCTGGTTCGGGGGCGCCATGGTGTCCGCCGGCGTGACACCACTCGCCTTCGACGGCGACCCGGCCCGGTGGGCCGACGAGCTGGACCGGCTGGTCGAGCTCGGACCCACCGTGGTGCCGGGGTTCGGCCCGATCGGCGGGGTGGAGCCGGTCGCCGAGATCGCGGCCTATCTCCGGGCCTGCGTCGACGCCGAGGGCGACGCGGCGCGCCTTCCGTCGGGACCCTGGGACGACTGGACCGAACGCGACCGCGACGAAGTCAACGTCGAGCCGCGCCGCCATGCTCGCAGCGGGTGATGACGAGATCCCACCCTCCATGCTGCGCCGCCTGGGTATGGCCTGACGCCGCGGTTGGTCAGTCGTCCTCGCCGGCGTCGACGTCGAGTTCGTCATGTACCCGGGAGAGCGCCTCGTCCTCGCTCACGTCGAGGGCGAAGCTCAACTCGGAGACGAGCACGCTCTGGGCCTTGGTCAACATCGACTTCTCACCGGCGGACAGGCCCTTGTTGTTCTCACGCAGCGCCAGGTTCCGAACCACCTCGGCGACCTGATAGACGTCGCCGGACTTGAGCTTCTCCTGGTGGTTCTTGAACCGCCGGCTCCAGTTGGCCGGCTCACGCACGTCCTTCTTGGCCAGCAGCTGGAACAGGTCCTCGACGTCCTCCTCGGAGATCGGGGGACGCATTCCGACGTCCTCGGCCTTGTCGACCGGGACCGAGAGCGTGAGGTCTCCGTGTGCCATTTGCAGCACGAGGTACTCGGTCTGCTCTCCGAAGTCGGTACGTTGTTCCTTGCGCGAAATGATCGCGGCTCCATGATGCGGATAAACCACGCGATCGCCGACCTTGAAGGTCATAGTGCTCTCAGCTCCTACCAGAATGCGACGGAACCTCGATGATGCCACCACAAAAGCTCCACGACCATTCTGCCCGCCGACCCGAGGGTTCCCGCACCCTGAGACGGTTGTCACGTTGCGGAGTCAGGACAGCCACCCATGACCGCTGACGTCGACGCACTCCTGGTCGTCTCGTTCGGTGGACCCGAGGGCCCCGACGACGTGCTCCCCTTCCTGGAGAACGTGACCCACGGCCGTAACGTCCCGCCCGACCGGCTGGCCGAGGTGGCCAGCAACTACGAGGAGCGGGGCGGTGTCAGCCCCCTCAACGCCCAGATGCGTGAGCTGGTCGCCGGCCTGCAAACCCACTTCGGGCGGCGGTGGCCGGTGTACTGGGGCAACCGCAATTGGCATCCCATGCTGGCCGACACCGTGCAACAGATGACCGACGACGGTGTTCGCCACGCCCTCGCGTTCGTGACGTCCGCCTACAGCTCCTACTCCAGCTGCCGCCAGTACCTCGAGGACATCGAGCAGGCCCGAACCGCTGTGGGCGCCGACGCTCCGCTCATCAGCAAGCTCCCGCCGTTCTGGGACCGGGCGGAGTTCGTCGATCCGTTCGTCGCCGGCGCTGCCGGCGCCCTGGCCGAGCGCCCGGCCGACACCACCGCGCTGGTCGGCACCGCGCACTCGCTCCCCGTCTCGATGGCCGAGTCCTGCAACTACGAAGCGCAACTCGTCACGGTGCTGGAACGGGTCGCCAACGGGACCGGGCACCAGGGCCGCACCGAGCTCGCCTGGCAGAGCCGCAGCGGTCCGCCCCAGATCCCCTGGCTCGAACCCGACATCGGCGACCTCCTGGCCACGCTGGCCGACGACGGCGTCACCCACGTGGTCGACGCACCCATCGGATTCCTCACCGATCACTTCGAAGTGATCTGGGACCTCGACACCGTCGCGGCCGCGCAGGCCGCAGAGCTGGGCCTCGACTGGCATCGCATCCCCACGCCCGGTCCGGGACCGGCCACGGTGGACCTGGTGGTGGGGATGGTCGACGACGCCCTGGGCCGCGAGGGTCTTCGGCCGTGCCCGGCCGCCTGCTGTCCGCCACCCCGCCGACCCTGACGGCGACGGTCCGGGCCTGCGTGCACGCGGCGCACGCAGGTGGACCGAGCGCTACCCGCCCGTCGTGGGGGGCGTTGCGGTCGTGGCTGGCGGCGGAGGTTCGGTCGTGGCCGGCGGCGGAGGTTCGGTGGTCGCCGGCGGCGGCGCCTCGGTGGTGGTGGGCACAGGTTCGGTCGTCGGCGGGGGCGGCGGCGCCGTCGTGGTGGTCACCGTCGAGCTGCCGTCACAGCGAAGCCCCTCACCCGGTCGGTACACGGCGAACACCGAGTCCTCTTTCACCGTGCCGTCGTCGTAGGTGCGCTTCCGCGTCGTCGTGACCCGCGTGCACTGGTCCTGCGCCCTCTCGGTCTGCCCGGTCTGGTCCACCTCGATGTGTTCGGTCGAGTACATGTTCACCGTGATCGACGAGTCCGTGTAGCTGGGCCAGAGCAGGATTCCATAGCGGGTCGTATTGATGATCTGGAGGTCCGGGTGAGGGAACGACAACGTGGCCTCGACCCCGTACGGGTAGCGCGAGATGTAGAGCGAGTGGGACTGGTACTCGCCGAAGTCGAGCCCGGCGTAGAAGGCGGTGTTGAACAGGGTGGTGGCGTACTGCGAGATTCCGCCGCCGACCTCCTTCTCGAAGACCCCGTCCTGGATCACGCCATCGGAGACGAAACCGTTCTCCTCGGTCCGGCGACCGACGAAGTTGTTCACCGAGAAGGTCGCTCCGGGTCGAATGACCACGCCACGGGTGAGGTCGGCGATGCGATGGATGTTCTCCACCCGGTTCTGACAGCATGCGTGGTTGGTGGTGAAGCTGGCGACCAGCTCCTTGATCCCCAGCTCCTCGAGCTCGGCTCGGGCCTGCTCGTCGTCGGCGTCGCGCAGGGGGAGGACGATCGCTTCGCTCGGCGCAGTGTCCGCCAGCAGCGCCTCCTCGACGGGGGGGACGGCGGCCGGATCGCAACACACCTCGGATTCTTCGGGCAGGACGATCTGGACCTCGCCGCTGACCACCTCGAAGCGAGCGCCCTGACTGGCGATGTTCGTACGATCGGCGACGAACCGTTCGAGCACGTCGAGCGCCTCGGTCTGGTCCAGCTCGAGCACCAGCTCGCTGCCGCCGTCGCGGCTGCGCCACGTCAGGGCGAATTCGTCGCCGGGCAGGTCGAGCGCTATTCCCTTCACCGTGGTGGGAAGGACCCGATCGTTGGCCCGATCGACCGTCGTCAGCAGAGCCTCGGCCTCTTCGTCGGTGAACGGCGGCGGCACTGCGGCCCAGCCCACCTCGACCCGGATCGGCCGGTCGCTCCGACCGGCAGCCTCGGGCAGGGCTGCAGCCAGCGCCTCGGTGTCGATCCCCTCGCCCGGGACACCGGGCACCACGACCAGCTCGTCGCCATCGACCGCCAGTTTCGGAGCCACCGCCGCCGTGTTCACGGCCAGCGGCTCCGAAGCCAGGGCCGTGCCGAGCCGCGCCGGCGACACCCCGAATTCGACCCGACTGGGACGTTCGACGAAGAACGATGCGAACCATCGGAACGGCCGGAACAGTAGGAACCCGTCGTTCTCGACCTGGAAGGCAGCGTCGACCGTGGCGGCGGTGTCGATGGCGAGTCCGAGCTCGGCTGGTGTCGTTTCGATGGTCCCGGCCGGGGTGACGATCTCGACCGGCTCGTCGCCGAACCCGTCGGCGAGGTCATCGACGACCACCGCCACCTCTTCGTGGGTCATGCCACCGACGTCCTGGCCGCTGATGGCGACGCCGCGCCCGGTCTGGTCGGAGCTCTGCGCCAACGAATCGATGTTCCAGCCCAACAACAGCAGGAAGAAGAGGGCGACGAGGGCCACGAGCGGCCATGCCCAGAGGGGCACCTGCCCGAGCTGGGCGCGTAGACTTGACCGACTCACGAAGGTGACAGCTTACGGTTCCCGGCGGGCGATCGGTACTCGCGGCCGAGTGAGACTCAGAAGTCCAGCACCGTCCGGAGCCCCACCCCGGCTGCCATGTCGTCCGCAGCCAGATTGACCTCGTCGATGGGCCGATGGGCGGTGACCATCGCGTCCAGGTCGAGCTGTTCGGTGCGATACAGCTCCAGAAGTCGAGGGATCTCGTAGCGCGAGTTGGCGCCGCCCAGCAGGCAGCCCTTGATCTGTTTCTGGCTGAACATGAGCTCGGCGTTGTTGATGCCGTCGAGCATCTGGTCGATCGGGCCCGCACCCACGGCGACGGTGGTCCCACCGTTCCGGGTGGCCGAGAACCCGGCGCTGACGAGGGCGTTGGACCCGACCGCGTCGAAGGCGTGGTCGACGCCGATCTCGCCGGTCAACCGTCTGGCCTCGGCGACCACGTCGTCGGCGGTGGGATCGATGGCGTCGGTTGCGCCGAAGTGAGCGGCGCGATCACGACGCGCGGCGACCGGATCGGAGACGATGATGCGGGTCGCCCCGGCGACGCGAGCCCCTTGCACGACCGAGATCCCGATCCCGCCCAGCCCCATGACCAGCACGGTGTCGCCCGGACCCACCCGGGCGATGTTGAGCGCAGCGCCCACCCCGGTCTGCACCGCACAGCCGATGACGGTGACGACGCCCAGATCGACGTCGTCCGGCACGGGAATGACCGCATCCTCGAGCACCAGCGTCTGGTGGGAGAACGCCCCGACATTGACGCCGCGGTAGACCACCTGACCCTGACGGCTGAAGCCGGTGGATCCGTCGAGAAAGGTCTGTGTCACGATGGACAGACCGTTGGCGCAGAGGCTGTGCTCGTCGCGAACGCACCAGTAGCACGCGCCGCACGACGGCACCGGTGTGATCATGACGCGGGCACCCTCGACGACCGACGTCACCCCGGGCCCGACCGCGGTGACCACGCCGGCCGCCTCATGACCGAGCACGATCGGCACCGGCGACGGCACCATCCCGTTCATGAAACTCAGGTCGGAGTGGCACAGCCCGCAGTGATGGATCTCGACCCGCACCTGGCCCGGTCCGGGATCGGCCACCTCGAGGTCGTCGACCAGCTCGAGGGGTTGACCGGCCTCGGTCAGCAGGGCGGCTCGCATCGGTTCCTCATTCCGTCGGGTGATCGAGCCCGGAATCGTAGTGCGGCCCGCTGCTAGGAGCAGCCGCTGGTGGAACCGCAGCTGCCGCACACGAAACAGCTCCCCGCCCGGCTCATGGCCACCCCGCAGGTCATGCACATGGGTGCGTCACGTTCGGTGGGAGTGGAACCGACCACGTCGAACTGGGCCGACAGCTCGGCCGCCGATTCGATCGAGGGCGGGTCGGCGATCGTGTCGGAGCCCTGCACCGTCTGGATCACCGCTTCCTCGACACCGGGGAGCGTCGGCTGCTCCCGCTCGCCGACCGCCAGGATCCCCAGTTCGCGCCGCTCGTCGTAGGTGAGGTACTCCAGTGCGAGCCGGCGAAAGAGGTAGTCCATCAGGCTGGACGCGAACCGGATGTCGGGGTCGTCGGTCATGCCGGCCGGCTCGAAGCGCATGTTGGTGAACGTCTCCACGTAGGCCCGCAAGGGGACCCCGTACTGGAGGCCGTAGCTGATCGAGATGGCGAAGGCGTCCATGATCCCGGCCAGCGTGGAGCCCTGCTTGGAGACCCGCACGAAGATCTCGCCGGGCCGACCGTCGTCGTACTCGCCGACGGTGACGAACCCCTTGCAGTCGGCGACGCGGAAGTCGAACGTGCGCGACCGCCGCGAACGCGGCAGTCGTTGACGCACCGGCAGGGACGGCTCGGGCGCAACGACCGGCGGGGCGGCGGGGGCCTGCTCGTCCGGCTCGTCTCCGTTGCCACTCCGCAGCGGCTGTGCCACCTTGCAGTTGTCCCGATAGACGGCCAGCGCCTTGATGCCCATCTGCCACGAGCGGACGATGAGCTCCTCGACCTCGTCGACGGTGGTCTCCTCGGGCAGGTTCACCGTCTTCGAGATGCCACCCGAGAGGAACGGCTGCACCGCCGCCATCATCGCGACGTGACCGGAGGGTGAGATGGCCCCCTCCCCCATGGAACAGGCGAACACGGGCAGGTGTTCGGCCGCCAGGTGCGGGGCGCCCATCAACGATCCGTGCCGCTCGAGATGCGCCACGATGGCGTCGATCTCGTCCTCGGCGTATGCGAGCGCCCGGAGGGCCGCCCCCACGGACTGGTTGACGATGGTCATGGTCCCACCGCCGACGAGCTGCTTGGTCTTCACCAGACCGAGATCGGGTTCGATCCCGGTGGTGTCGCAGTCCATGAGCAGACCGATGGTGCCGGTAGGCGCCAGCACCGAGACCTGGGCGTTCCGCACGCCCACCTGTTCGGCCAGCTCGCACGCATCGTCCCAGCGCTGTTGTGCGGTCGACAGGAGCTGGTCGTCGACCAGCTCCTCGTCGATTCCGGCGACGGCCTCGCGGTGCAGGCCGAGGACGCGCTGGGTCCCCTCCTGGTCTGCGTCGTACCCGGCGAACGGCCCGATCCGCCCGGCCAGTCGGGCCGACGTGGCGTAGGCCTCGCCGGTCATCAGCGCGGTGATGGTGGCGGCCAGGGCCCGACCCTCGTCGGAGTCGTAGGGAAGACCCCGGGACATCAGCAACGCACCCAGATTGGCGTAGCCCAATCCGAGCTGGCGGAATCGGCGCGCGTTCTCGGCGATGGCGTCGGTGGGATAGTCGGCGTTGCCGACCAGGATCTCCTGGGCACAGATCAGGACCCGCGCCGCCGCCGAGAACCCCTCGGCGTCGAACCCGTCGGGGCCGTCGAACGCCAGGAGGTTGAGACTGGCCAGGTTGCAGGCGCTGTCGTCGAGGTGCAGGTACTCGGAGCAGGGGTTGGAGGCGTTGATCCGTCCGGCCGCGGGCGTGGTGTGCCACCGGTTGATGGTGGTGTCGAACTGGACGCCGGGATCGGCGCACTCCCACGCGGCCTGCGCGATCTGCTGCAACAGCGATCGGGCCGGGAGGGTCTCGAGGGTCTCGCCGTCGGCAACGCCGATGAGGTCCCAGTCGTCGCCCGCGACCGCGGACCGCATGAACGCATCGTCGAGTCGCACCGAGTTGTTGGCGTTCTGGTACTGGACCGAGTGGGCGTCAGCCCCGTCGATCCCCACGTCGAATCCGGCCTCGGCGAGCGCCCGGGCCTTCCGCTCCTCACGGGCCTTGCACCAGACGAAGTCGACGACGTCCGGATGGTCGCCGTCGAGCACGACCATCTTGGCCGCCCGTCGCGTCTTTCCACCGCTCTTGATCGTGCCCGCCGACGCGTCGGCACCCCGCATGAAGCTGACCGGCCCACTGGCGGTCCCGCCGCCGGTGAGCGGCTCGCGCGACGACCGGATCCGGCTCAGGTTGACCCCCGAGCCCGATCCTCCCTTGAAGATCGTTCCCTCCTCGACGTACCACTCGAGAATGGACGGCATGGTGTCCTCGACCGACAGGATGAAACAGGCGCTGGCCTGTTGGGGAACGCCTCGGACGCCGATGTTGAACCACACCGGTGAGTTGAAGGCCGCCTTCTGGTTGACCAGGAGATGGGTGAGCTCGTCACGGAAGATCTGGGCCTCGTCGGGTGTGGCGAAGTAGCCGTCACGGTTGCCCCATTCGACGATGGTGCCCACGATCCGGTCGATCACCTGGGTGAGCGACCGCTCGCGCTCCTCGGTGCCGAGCGCGCCCCGGAAGTACTTCTGCGCCAGGATGTTGACGGCGATGGTCGACCACGTGGCCGGCACCTCGACGTCGGATTGCTCGAACGCGACGTGGCCGTCGATGGCGTTGACGATGCGGGCGTCGCGTTGCTCCCAGTCGATCTCGTCGTACGGGTCCACCCCGGCCGACGTGAACTGCCGCCGGAGGCCCAGCGTCATCTGATCCGGAACGATTGCCAACCGACTTCTCCTTGGGTGAGATGGCGCGGTGCGGCCCTGCGATGCCGCAAGGCCACCGTACCGAGGTGGTCACGGTGACGCGCGCGGCGCGGCGCCAGGGTCCAGGGGGTCATGAAACCGGCGCGATGAATCGAGCCGACCTCACTACTCCGCCCTCCAGGAGCCGCTGTCTGCCAGTGTGTTGGGGGGACAGCAACAACCACCATTCCGGTCGCCGTGCCGCCACGCGTCACGGCCGGACCGTAGGCACTGCGTCCTGTGGAGCAAAAGTCCGACTTCCTGTGGATGACCCCGAAAACGGGGCCGATCACGTCCACACCGCAGCCCTCCACCACGGTCGGTCACGGTTCGAGCGATCGAGAATCGTTGCGGTGGGGCGCACGCCCGCAACGCCCGCCACGCTGCGTCGCTCCCCGGGTGTGGACGACGGCCTGTGGAAACCATCCGCGAAGAGATTTGGGAAATCTTCCACTCGGGCTGCGACGGCGTGGTTGCTACGGTCGGCGGGTGCGCCAGCTGCTGCCCGAACCCGTCGATCCGGTCGATCCCATGGCCGGCCACGCCGCCGCGTTCGCGACCCCGCCCGTCCGACCGCCCGTGGGTCGTGTGCAACATGATCGCCTCGGTGGACGGAGCGACGGCCGTGGACGGCGTCTCGGGTCCGCTGGGTGGCACCGGCGACAGGGCCGTCTTCACCGCCCTGCGTTCGATGGCCGACGTGATCCTGGCTGCGGCCGGAACCGTCCGAGCCGAGGACTACGGCCCGCCCCGGACGCCCGCGGACCAGCAGCAGATCCGCCTGGAGCGCGGTCAGCAACGGTGGCCGAGGATGGCCGTGGTCACCCGATCGCTGAACCTGGACCTGGACACGGCCCTCTTCGCCGAGAGCCCCGTCCCGCCCATCGTGATCACGACCCGCGACGCCGACCCCGATCGACGTGCGGCCGTGGCCGAACGAGCGACCGTGCTCACCGCCGGGGACGGCGCGGTCGACCTGGCCGGGGCGCTGCGCTCGTTGTCGGGCCACGGCGACGTGATCCTTTGCGAGGGCGGGCCGTCGTTGAACGGCCAGCTGGCCGCCGACGGGCTGATCGATGAACTCTGCCTCACCGTGGCGCCGGCGCTGGCCAACGGGCGATCGGCCCGCATCATGCACCACGAAACCTCGTCGCTGACCCCACTGCGGCTGGCCCACCTGTGGGAGGAGGACGCCACCCTCTTCCACCGCTATGTGCGAGCCGAGCGGAGCCTCCATCCGGAATCGGGTCCCCACCCCGATCCGCCTCACAACGACGGCGGAACGATCAGCCGCTGACCCACGAGGAGATCGGCACCACCGTTGGCGGCCGCGAGCCGATCGACCGCGGCACGCCGGTCCCGGTCGGGAGCCAGGCCACCCGCGATGGACCACAGCGTGTCGCCCGGCTGGACCACGTACACCGCCGCCGTCTCGGTACCGACCGCAGGGAGGGGACTGCGGTCGGTACCGCTGGACGGCGCACCCATCACGCTGAGACCGACGGCCACGAGCAGTCCGATGGTGATGAGCACGCCCCGTCGACGACGCCGGGCCTGGGCCGGCGACAGCGCGGGCCGGGGCCGGGCGGGCGCCTCCTCGAAGGGAGACGGCGCCGACGGGGAGGGGGAGGGAACCAGCCTGAGCCGGGGCGGCCACTCGGGCGCCGGTTCGGACCGAAGGTCGGAGTCGGAGGGGAAATCGATGGTGAGCGGAAGTGCCATGCGTTCATTGTCCTCGGAGGGTGTGACAGTCACATTTGCGCAGCGATCATCCGCTGCGCTGCCTTCGGCATGTGGGTGTCGTGGGTGGTGCTGCTTCGCCTGGCGGCTTCGCAGCGTTCGTGGGCTGCGCTGCCTTCGGCATGTGGGTGTCGTGGGTGGTGCTGCTTCGCCTGGCGGCTTCGCAGCGTTCGTGGGCTGCGCTGCCTTCGGCATGTGGGTGTCGTGGGTGGTCCTGCTCCGTCCGGACGAGGCGACTCCGCTGGCGCCTGACCCGAACGGGTGTTCGTCGACGACTACACCACGAACACGCGTTCCGTGTCAAGGGGGAGATCGAACGACCGTTCTCCGAACGAATGTTTGCTTTTGGCGCCCGACCCGGCTACGTTCAGAACACTCGTTCGCCCTCGGAAGGTGGCATCCCCATGGCAGGTAGCGCACGCAAGACAGCGTCGACCAAGGGTCCGGCCTCGGCCGACAGCCCGCAGGACGCCGGCCAGCTCACCGCTCGCCAGCGTCAGATCCTCGACTTCATCGCCTCGGAGATGTCCGAGAAGGGCTACCCACCGTCGGTGCGTGAGATCGGCGCCGCCGTGGGTCTGACCTCACCGTCCACCGTCCACTCCCACCTCGCCCGCCTGCAGCGACGAGGATTCCTGCGCCGCGACCCCACCAAACCCCGCGCCATCGAGGTGCGCTACGACGCCACGTCGGGCGCTGCGGTCGACCGCGGTCCGGTGCGCCACGTCCCGCTGGTGGGCGAGGTTGCGGCGGGGACCGACGTCCTGGCCCAGGAGAACATCACCGAGACCCTGCCGTTGCCCGCCCAACTGACCGGCGACGGCGAGCTGTTCATGCTCCAGGTACGGGGCGAGTCGATGATCGAGGCCGGCATCATGGACGGTGACTACCTGGTAGTGCGGTCGCAGCCCACGGCAGAAGCGGGCGAGATCGTGGTGGCGGGAATCCCCGGCGACGAGGCCACGGTGAAGACCTGGCGACCCGGACCAGACACCATCGTGCTCGAGGCGGCCAACCCGGCCTTCTCCCCCATCGAGCTCCCCCCGGACGAGGTCCACCTCTACGGCCGCGTCGTCACGGTCCTCCGCAAGATGTGACCGGACCGCCGGCGGGTGGGCTCAGCCCGCGTCGTCGGCGGTCACCAGGTCCCAGAGCGCAGCGAACACGGCCTCGATCGAGTCCGAGGTCACGTGCTCGTCCTTGGTGTGCGCCACGGTCGGATCACCCGGCCCGAAGTTGATGGCCGGGACGCCATGTTCGGCCAATCGGGCCACGTCGGTCCACCCCAGCTTGGCCCGCACCTCCACCTGGTTCCGGGTCAGCAGCCGCTCCAGGATTGGATGGTCCACCGCCGGCGCCGCCGCCGGCACCGCGTCCACCACCACGATCTCGTCACCCTCGGCCAGGTGCGGGTCGAGAAGCTCCTCGATCATGATCAGGGCGTCGGCCTCGGACCGATCGGGGGCGAACCGATGATGGATCGTGACCGAGGCCGTGTCGGGGACCACGTTGCCGGCGACCCCTCCGTCGGCCAGCACGGCCTGGAGCGATTCGTGATAGGTGCATCCGACCAGCACGGGCTGCCGGGCCTCCCACCCGGACACCGCCTCGATCACCGGACCCAGCCGGTGGATGGCGTTGCGGCCCATCCACGGGCGCGGCGGTATGGGCCCGAGCTCCGGCCAGTTCCACCCGCACCCGCACGCCTCCCTGGCACCCCGCCTCGACGGCCGCGCCGGTGGGCTCACCCAGGATCGCCACATCGGCGTCCAGGAGCTCGGGTGCCGCCTCGTAGAGCTCGGCCAGCCCGTTGTGCTCGCCGGCCACCTCCTCGCGGGCGTAGAAGACATAGGTCAGGTCCACGGCCGGCTCGGGAACGGCCCGCGCCAGCGAGAGCATGCACGCCAAGCCGCTCTTCATGTCGGCCGACCCGAGGCCCCACAGGACCTCGCCGTCGCGTCCGCTCGCTCGTTCCCGTGCGGCGGCACCGTGTCGGTGTGGCCGGCCAACATGACGCGCTGCACCGCGCCGGCCCGTGGTGCGCGCCACGAGGTTGTCGCCGACGCGGGTCACCTCGAGGTGGTCCAGCGCCCGGAGCTCGGCTTCGAGCCACTGGACGATGGGACCCTCCTGGAAGCTGACCGACGGCCGATCCACCAGATCGGCGGTCAGCTCCATCAGCTCATCGGTCGACGGACGCACCGGCTCGTTCATCGGTTGCGATGCCGGGGAGCAGCGTCAGGAGGCCGCGCCGTGTCCGCGGAGGATCTCATTGAGCGCCCCTTTCTCGTGCCGCTCCCCCTCGGTCAGGGACTTGACCACGAGGACGCACGGCAGACCGAACTCGCCACCGGGGTAGCTGCGCGATCGGGTGGCAAGGACCGCCACCGACCACGGCGGGACCACACCGCGGACAGCTCGTCGCCCGTCTCGGAGCTGATGACCGGCATGGAGTCCGTGAGGATGCAACCGGCCCCCAACACCGAACCCTCGCCGACCCGCGCGCCCGAGGCCACGATGCACCGGCTGCCGATGAAGCAGTCGTCGCCGACCATGACCGGTGCCGCCATGGCGGGTTCGAGCACGCCGCCGATCCCCACCCCGCCCGACAGGTGGACGTTGCGTCCGATCTGGGCGCACGATCCGACCGTGGCCCAGGTGTCGACCATGGTGCCCGAGCCGACCCGGGCCCCGATGTTGACGTAGCTGGGCATCATGACGGTTCCCGGCTCGAGGTGGGCACCCCACCGTGCCGATGCGCCCGGCACGACGCGGACCCCCTGGGCCGCGTAGTCCTTCTTCAGGGGCACCTTGTCGACGTACTCGTAGGGGGCCAGCTCCATCGTGTCCATCTCGGACACACGGAACCACAGGAGGATGGCCAGCTTGAGCCAGTCGTGGACCACGACCTCGCCGCTGGCGTCCATCTCGGCCACCCGCGCCTCACCCCGGTCGAGCAGGTCGATGGCCTCGGTCACGGCGCTGACGGCGTCGGCATCGGCGGGCGACAGGTCGTCGCGACGGTCCCACAGATTCCTGATTCGGTGCTCCAGTTCGGTCATGCCGACGCACGCTACAGGGCGGGGCAACCCGGTCCGTCACCCCCAGCTCTGGGCCTTCCGCAGACGGTCGAGGGCCAGCTCGAGCCGATCGTCGGGCTGCACCATGGCCAGGCGGACATGGGCGGAGCCGGCCGGTCCGTAGAAGTCGCCGGGACTCCCGAGGATGCCGGCTCGCTCGACCAGCTGCCGGGTGAGCTCCCAGCCGTCGCCGTCGGGTGCCGGCACCCAGAGGTAGAACCCGCCGCCGGGAGGCTCGACCGGGAGCCCGCACGCGGCGAGGGTGCCGGCCACGGCGTCGAGCCGCGCTCGGTAGCGGTCACGCTGGCGATCGACGTGGGTCTCGTCGGCGAACGCCACCGCCGCTGCCGCCTGGACCGGGCCCGGGGTCATCAGCCCGGCGTGTTTGCGCACCTCCGACAGGTAGTGGACGATCTCGGCGTCGCCGGCGAAGAAGCCCGACCGGAGACCGGCCAGGTTCGACCGCTTGGACAACGAGTGGGCGGCCAGCACCCCGTCGGTCCCCCACTCCAGCACGGTCCGACCGGCACCGCCCACGGGATTGGTCCCGTGGGGGGACTCCCAGGTGAAGGCCACGTAGCACTCGTCGCTGACGACCAGGACCCCATGGGACCGACCCCACCGGACGACCGCCTCGAGATCGTCGAGAGCACCGTGGGGATTGCCCGGCGTGTTGACCCAAAGGCAGAGGGCTCGATCGATGTCGTCGGGGTCGATTCGGTCCAGCTGGAGCCCGCCGGGACCGGAAGGAACCGGGACCGCTCGACACCCTGCGAGGTGCGCACCCATCGCATACGAGGGATAGCTCAGCTCGGGATAGAGGACGGTGTCCCGCCGTGGGGACCGCAGATGGAGCCAGTGTGGGAGGCCGGCGACCAGCTCCTTGGTCCCGACACAGGCGCCGATGTGCTCCTCCTGGTCGAGCCCCACACCGAGGAACGACCGTGCCCAGCCAGAGATGGCCTCCCGCAGCTGCGGGGAACCGACCGAAGGGGGATACCCGCGGGCCCGGGTGGCGTCCACCAGGGCCGCCAGCGCCGTCTCGGGAGGGTCGTCGCACGGTGTCCCGATGGACAGGTCGACCAAGCCGCCCTCGTGTGCTGCGCCCCGATCGAGCAGCGGAGCCAGACGGTCGTGCGGGTAGGCCGGAGGCCGGAACCCGTCCGGCTCGGTTCCGTTCACGCCACGATCCATTCGGCCAGGCGGGCGGAGGCGGCATCGTCGAGTCGTGCCGTGACCCGCATCCCCGCATCGGCGGTCTCCTCGGCCAGGACCTCACCCTCTCGGTGGACCGACGCCAGGACATCGCCGCGGGCGAATGGCACCACCAGCGTCCGGACGGTGGTGGCGGCGCGGAGGCGGTCCCCGATTGCCGTGAGCAGGTCGTCGATGCCCGCGCCGGTGGAAGCGGAGACCGCCACCGCTCCCTGATGACGGCGCACCACGGCGGCAGCGGCGTCGACCGCCAGGTCGGCCTTGTTGGCCACGATCAGCTCGGTGATCTCGTCGGCGCCGCCGATCTCGTGCAGGACCCGACGGACGGCTTCGATGTCCCCTTCGGCATCGGGCGAGGATGCGTCCACCAGGTGCACCAGGAGGTCGGCGTCGACCACCACGTCGAGCGTGCTGCGGAACGCCTCGACCAGCTGGTGGGGGAGCTTGCGGATGAACCCGACCGTGTCGGTCAACAGCACGGTCTCGCCGCCGGGCAACTGCAACCGGCGGGTGGTGGCGTCGAGGGTGGCGAACAATCGGTTCTCCACCAGGACCCCGGCGTCGGTCAGCCGGTTGAGCAGGGTCGACTTGCCGGCGTTCGTGTAGCCGACGAGCGCAACGTGGGCCAGGCGCGACCGGCGCCGGGCCTTGCGCTGGGTGGCGCGGTGCTGCCGGATCGTGCGCAGCTCGCTCTCGAGCCGGTGGGTCTGTTGGAGCAGCCGCCGCCGATCCACCTCGAGCTTGGTCTCGCCGGGTCCCCGAGTCCCGATGCCGCCGGCCTGCTGACTGAGCTGCACGCCGCGGCCGCGGAGCCGCGGCAGCCGGTAGCGGAGCTGGGCGAGATGGACCTGGGCCTTCCCCTCACGACTGGAGGCGTTCTGGGCGAAGATGTCCAGGATCACCGCGGTGCGGTCGAGCGCCGTACGGCCGAGCAGTTTCTCGAGGTTGGCCTGCTGGGCCGGCGAGAGCTCGTCGTCGAACACGACCGTGTCGCAGTCGACCGCCTCGGCCAGGGCCCGGATCTCATCCACCTTGCCCCGTCCCAGCAGTGTCGCCGGGTCGAGCGCCGCTCGGCGCTGGACCACCCGTCCGACGGCGTCGGCGCCGGCGGTGTCGACGAGAAGGGCGAGCTCGTCGAGCGAGGCCTCGACCCGCTCGGTGTCCGTCCCCGAGTGGACGACCCCCACCAACACGATGCGCTCCCGGAAGGTTCGCTCGATGAGCTGACCACGCGTCTCGCCGCCGATGTCGCCGAACCCGCCGCGGTGGGTCGTCGGTTCCTCGGGCTCGGTCGGCTCGATGGGGGGACGGCTGCTCACGAGTCGGCGTCGACCTCGATCGTGGCCACGTAGGTGGCGTCACCCTCGAGCACGACCGGCGATCCGAGGAGGACCCTGGCCTGTCCGCCCGGCATGTGGACGGTCACGTCGACACCCACCGTCCCCCACCGGTGCGCTGCATACGTCGCGGCGACCGCCCCGGAACCGCAGGCCTGGGTGATGCCCGAGCCCCGTTCCCAGTGGGTGACCCGGAGGGCACCCTGGCTGGTCGGTTCCACGAAATGGACGTTGATGCCCCCCGGCACCAGACGTTCGATCGCCGGCCCGTCCCTGCCCAGGTCGATCGCCGACGGATCCACGACGTGGAGGACCACGTGGGGGTTCCCGACGTCGACGGTGGCGACGTGCTCGGACACCACCGGAACCGGAACGACGGACGGGTCCAGCGCCGGGCCGGGCCCGACGTCGCCCATCTCGACCTTGACACTGGCTCCGCGATCCAGGTCGGTGGAGGCCAACCAGCCCCGCCGGAGGCCGGCATCGGTGAGGACCGCACCTTCCCATGGGGCATCGCCGCTGCGCCGGGCCAGCGCCTGCACCAGGCAACGCAGCCCGTTCCCGCTGATCTCGGCGCGGGAGCCGTCGGCGTTGTAGAGGGCCATCACCGCGGGACCGTCGGACGAGGTCGAGGCCAGAATGAGGCCGTCGGCGCCCACGCCCGTGCGCCGATCGCACAGCTGGCGCGCTCGGGCGGCGGGGTCGGCAAGCTCGTCCTGGTCGATGGCGATCAGGAAGTCGTTGCCCAACCCGTGGTGTTTGGTCAGCTGCACGACGGGAAGTCTGACAGCACCGTGTCGAGCGCGGCGAGCGGATTGTCGGTCACATCGATCCACTGGATCCGGGGATCGCGACGAAACCACCGATCCTGACGCCGAGCGAACCGACGGATGCGGCGCACCGCCCGGTCGATCGCGTCCTCGAGCGTCATCTCGCCCCGGCGATGGGCCAGGAGCTCCTGGTAGCCCAGTGCGCGCCCGGCCGTACGCGAGAGCGCAACCCTGGCCAGCTCATCGACCTCGTCGAGGAGACCAGCCTGGATCTGGGCGCGAAAGCGGGCCTCGATCCGGCGATCGAGCAGGTCTCGAGGAACGCGGAGCCCGTACAGAGGGAACGGCGCCGGCGGATGGTGGTCGATCCCGGGACCGTACGACGAGAACGGCCGGCCCGACCCCAGAGTCACCTCGAGTGCCCGCACCAGGCGGCGGCGGTTCTCCGGCTCGATCTTGTCCGCCGCGTCCGGGTCCGCGGCCACGAGCCGACGCTGCAGGGCTTCGGTGGTCTCGGACTCGAGCTCGACCCGCACGGCGGGAAAGCGGCCCGGGATCTCCAGGCGGTCCACCACGGCGCGCACGTAGAGGCCGGTGCCGCCGACGAGGACGGCGGGTACGCCGCGGCGGTCGAGATCGTCGAGGACCTCCAGGGCGCGACGCTGGAAGGCCCCGACGGTGCACTCGTCGCCGGGGTCGAGGATGTCGACCATGTGATGGGTGACAGCGGCCCGTTCCTCCCGTGACGGGCTGGCCGTGCCGATGTCCATCCCCCGGTAGACCTGCATCGAGTCGATCGACACGATCTCGGCCCCCGTCCGACCGGCCACGGCCAGGGCCAGCGCCGACTTCCCGGACGCGGTCGGTCCGACGATGGCGAGGCGATGACTCACCCGTGGTCGCTCATTCGTCGTCGCGGCAGCAGGTCCAGCGCTTCCTCGACTCGGCCGTCGCGAACCAGTCGGTCCAGCTCGGCGCCGCCCTCGGAGGACTCGACGCGCTGGTCGGCGAGCAGATCGGCCAGCGATGCCACCGTGGGGTCCAGCGTGTGCACGATCCGACGCGTGGCCCACTGCGCCAGCATCGGGCTGGCTCCCTCGGTCGACACGGCGATACCGACCCGGCCGGAACGGGCGACGGCGGGGAAGGCCAGCGCTCCCCCGCCCGGCTCATCGGCCCGGTTGCACCACACCCCCGCCTGCTCGGCGTCGCGCTGCACGCGGGCGTTGACCCGGGGATCGTCGGTGGCCGCGACCACCAGCCGGTAGGACGCCGCCTCGCCGTCCTCGTAGGGCCGGGCGTGATGGGTGAGGTCGGCCCGCGGGAGCTGCGGGCTGACGTCGGGCGCCACCACCGTGACGACGGCACCGGATTCCAGGAGGCGTCGGGTTCGCCGGACAGCCACCGCCCCACCGCCGACGACCAGGCACGGAGCCCCTTCCAGATCGAGCTGGGCCGAGAATCGGGGTGGTGGCACCGGCGCATCCCCGTCCCTCGTCATGCCAGCGTTTCTAGCCGCCCGCGGCCTCGATGACACCACGGAAGTAGTCGATCGTTCGCTGGAGCCCGTCGCGCACGTCGACCCGCGGTTCCCAGCCGAGCCGCTCACGGGCGACGGTGATGTCGGGCCGCCGCTGGACCGGATCGTCGACCGGCAACGCCTCGAAGACCAGCTCCGAGGAGGACTCGGTGAGCTCGATCACGGTGGAGGCGAGCTCGAGAATGGTCATCTCGGCCATCGAGCCGATGTTGACGGGCGTGGTGACGTCGCTGTCGAGCAGGGCGATGAGTCCGGCGACGGTGTCCTCGCAGTAGCAGAAGCTGCGGGTCTGGGTTCCCTCACCCTGGACCGTGAGCGGCTCGCCCTTCAGTGCTTGGATGATGAAGTTGGAGACGACCCGGCCGTCGCTGCGGCGCATGCGCGGTCCGAAGGTGTTGAAGATGCGGGCGATGCGGACATCGACGCCGTGGTAGCGGTGGTACGCCATGCTCATCGCCTCGGCGAAGCGTTTGGCCTCGTCGTAGACCCCGCGGGGACCGATGGGGTTGACGTGCCCCCAATACGACTCGACCTGCGGGTGCTCCTGCGGGTCGCCGTAGACCTCGCTGGTGGACGACAGGAAGAACCGGGCCCCCTTGGCCTTGGCCAGCCCCAGCGTGTTGTGCGTACCGAGGCTGCCGACCTTCAACGTCTGGATCGGCATGCGCAGGTAGTCGATGGGTGAGGCCGGGCTGGCCAGGTGCATGACCCGATCGACGGGACCGGGCACCCAGACGAAGCCGCTCACGTCGTGCTCGACGAAGGTGAAACCGGACTGCCCGAACAGATGCTCGATGTTGGCGACCGACCCGGTACTGAGGTTGTCGATGGCGATGACCTCGTCGCCCCGGTCGAGCAGGCGATCGGCGATGTGGGACCCGAGGAAACCCGCACCACCCGTGATGACGACGCGTGCCATCAGGCCCGACCGATCCCGGCCACCTCGAACTCGAGCCGCTGCAATGCGGCCCGGTCGAGGATGTTGCGGGAATCGACGACGCGCCGATCGGCCATCAGCTCAGCCACCTTGTCGAAGTCGGGCCAGCGGAAGTCGTCCCACTCGGTGAGCACGACCAGCACGTTGGCACCATCGCACGCCGCGTAGAGATCGCTGGCCAGCGTGACCCCCTCGGGTGGGGTCTCGACGGCCGGGTCGTAGGCGACCACTTCGGCGCCCCGATCGTTCAGGCGACGGATGATCTCCAGAGCCGGAGACTCCCGGAGATCATCGGTCCGCGCCTTGAAGGTCAGGCCCCAGGCCGCCACGCGGACACCTTCGAGGCTGCCGCCGGCCATGTCGCTGACCTTGTCGGCGACCCGCTCGAACTGTTCCTCGTTGACGGTGATCACCCCGCGCAGGAGATCGAAGTCGTAGCCGTGATCGTCGGCGATGTGGATCATGGCCCGGGTGTCCTTGGGGAAGCACGAACCGCCCCATCCTGGACCCGGTCGGAGGAACTCGGAGCCGATGCGCTTGTCGTAGCCCATGCCGAGCACGACGTCGTTGACGTCCGCACCGACCGCCTCGCACACGGCCGCGACGGCGTTGACGAACGACAACTTCGTGGCGAGGAAAGCATTGGATGCGTACTTGATCGTCTCGGCCGAGGCCGGGTCGGTCACCATCATCGGCGCCGCGACGCCCAAGTACAGCGAGGCCACCCGCACGGCGGCGGACTGGTCCTCGCTGCCGATGACCACCCGGTCGGGGTGGAGGAAGTCGTGCACGGCCGAACCCTCACGGAGGAACTCGGGGTTGGACACCACGTAGACGTCGCTGCGACCGAGCGCCTGCTCGACCACCCGGGTCGAACCCACGGGCACCGTGGACTTGTTGATCACGATCGTCTCGGCCTCGAGGTGCGGGCCGATCTCGGTGGCCGCCTCCTGGATGTACGAGAGGTCGGCCTGGCCATCGGCGCCCTGTGGGGTCGGCACGCACAGGAACACGAACTCGGCGTCGGCGACGGCCGCCGGCGCATCGAGGGTGAACGACAGCCGTTCGGCCTTGATCCCCTCGTGGAGCAGTTCTTCGAGGCCCGTCTCGAGGATCGGAAGATCCCCGCGCCGCAGCCCCTCGACCTTCTCGGGCACCACATCGATACAGATCACGTCGTGACCCAGATGCGAGAGGCACACGCCGGTCGTGAGCCCCACGTACCCGGTCCCCATGACCGCCACTTTGCCTGTCATCGCGTGCTCTGCTCCTGTATGCGGGGTGCCGTCGGTAGATCACCGTACCGCGACCCGTCGATCGGACCCTGAGGCGAACTACTCATCTCGTCGGCCCGGCCCTCACGGGCATGAGGATCCGGTGGGTCGCTCCTCGTCATCGGCGTCGGTTTCGCCGGTGTCGGAGCCGGTCACCGCCGTGTCGCTCGTGTCCTCGCCGTCGCTGCTGTCGCTGTCGACACCGGCATCGGCCCCCTCGACGGCGGACGAGGGGGCGGAGGCGGTGGTACGCACCGTGGTCTCGGCCGACGCTTCCATGACGGCCTCCTCGTCGGCCTCCATCTCCCGAGGAGAGGTGCGCACCTCGACGAAGGTCTCGCCGGTGATCACCTCGACGTCGGCGCCACTCAGGTCGGTGGCCAGCTCGCGCCGGGGCGGCGGATCGAAGTACTGGGAGACGAACACGGCCTCGGCCTCGGCCCCGCTGCGGTAGCGGATCACGACTTCGTCGTTGTCGAACCCATCGGCGTTATCGCGTCCGACGATGTCGAACCCGGCGGCCTCCAGTCCGTCGGCCACCGCGGCGGCGTCGCCGTACCCTCCGGTGCCGTTGAGCGCCCGCACCCTGATGCGGGACGGGTCGAGATCGCCGGTGTCGACCTCGGGCCGGAACAAGCGCAGCACCGCTTCGGCCTCGGTGTCGACCATGCGGACGATGTCGGCCCGGCCGGCCCGGTCGGGATAGACCGGCAGCTGGTAGGTGGCGAGGTCGTCCGCCTCGAACGACTGGAACGCCCGGGCCAGGGGCAGGATGTCGTCCTCGATGTCGAGCTCGGCATCGATCGTGGTGGCATTGATGCCGGTGTTGAGGATCTGATTGAGGTCGATGATGTTCCGGAAGCCACGATCGATCGCCCGGTCGATCGATCGACGGATGAAGTCCTGCTGACGACCGATCCGACCGATGTCGGGGAGATCGTCCTGGGTCCGCCAGCGGCCGTCGATCTGGGCCTCGTAGCTGCGGGACCGGGCATAGGCCAGCGCCTGGTCGGCGCCGAGGGTGACACAGCCCGCCTCCTCGACGATGAGCCCGGTCTTCGTGTCGCGGGCCGGCGTCGCGAACCACATGGGGACGCCGTCGAGGATGTCGACCAGCTCCTTGAACCCAGCGAAGTCGACCTGGACGTAGTGGTTGACCGGGATGCCGAGCTCGTCCTCGATCGTCTCGATCAGCGCCGCCTCGCTGATCCCCAGCGAGGCGTTGATCTTCTGCCGGTAGCTCGAGCCGCTGACGTCGACCCAGAGGTCACGGGGGACGGACAGCAGGCGAGCCTCCTGGGTGACCGGGTCGAGGCGCACGATCATGATCGTGTCGGCCAGGCTGCCGGTGTTCTCCCGGTCGTTGTTGATGGGGTCGTCCTCGTCCAACCCGAGCGCCGAGTCGGTCCCGACCAGCAGGTAGTTGACCGGCTCGTCGCTCTCGGGCGAAGGCGTCAGGACCGGCTCGCCGCCCGCCGATGCGACGTCGGTGAAGTCGACGACATCGGCTTCGCTGGCCTTCTGACCGAGGTACGTGAGTCCGCCCGCCAACCCGAGGGTCGCGAGCACCACGACGACGCTCAACGCCAGCACCATGCGCTGGGGCCATGTTCGATGCGCGCGCCGGTTCCCTGCCACCGATGCACGATAGCAACGCCACCTCCCGGCTTCGGTGCGGCCGCCACACCTGCGGTTGCCGTCCCCGTGCCCAACGGACGCCTACGCTTCGGCCCGTGGCCTCCCCCGGCGAGCAGCTCGACATCTACGACGACTCCGGCCGTCACGTCGGCACCAAGGCTCGCGATGCCGTGCACCGCGACGGCGACTGGCATCAGGTCTTCCACGTGCTCATCGTCCGTCCCGGCGGCGACCCGGACCCGACGGTCGTGCTGCAGCGACGCTCCGGGACCAAGGCGGCATTCGCCGGACTGGTCGACCTGTCGGCGACCGGGCACCTCGAGGCGGGAGAGCGGCCGCACGACGGGGTGAGAGAGCTGACCGAGGAGTTGGGCATCACGGTCGAACGCGCCGATCTGGTGCCGTTGGGCGTGCGGCGCATCGTCGAGGCCAGCGGCGAGGGCAAGCTCAACAAGGAGATGGCCAACCTTTTCCTGTTGGCCGACGATCGGCCGCTCGAGCACTACCGCCCCGATCCTGTCGAGGTCAGCGCGGTGGTCGAGAGTGGCATCGACGAGCTGCTCGACCTGTTCGCCGACCGCATTCCGGTCGCACCGGCCCGCTGTGCCGCCGGCCCGACCGACCCGCCGGCGGCGTGCTCGCTCCGCCGCGCCGACTTCGTTCCCGGCGACCAGTACTGGATCACCGCCCTGGTCATGGCCCAGCGATTCGCCGCCGGCCACACGCCCTTGGCGATCTGAGATGGGCGACGACCGATGATCGAGGTCCTCACCGCGTGGCTCGACGGTCGCTTCGTCGATCCCGGCGATGCGGTCCTGGGCGCGTTCGACCACGCCATCACGGTGGGTGATGGTCTCTTCGAGGCCACCAAGATCGTGGACGGCACTCCGATCGCGCTGACCCGCCACCTCGACCGACTCGAGCGCTCGGCGGCGAGGGCGGGCCTGACCGTCCCGATCGCCCGCGCCGACCTGGACGCGGCCTGTCGCGCCACGGCAGCCCGTACTCCGGGCCGGGCCAAGCTCCGGCTCACCGTCACGGCCGGCGCGGCGGCGCTCTCGTCCGCACGAGGCGATGAGGCGGGCTCGGTGCTCATCGCAGCCGCCTCCACCGACCCGCCTCCCGCCGCGGCGGCGGTGACCGTCGTCGAGTGGCCCCGCAACGAGCGCGGCGCGCTGGCAGGGGTGAAGAGCACCTCCTACCTCGAGAACGTGGTGGCGCTGGCCCGGGCGAAGGAGCTCGGTGGTGACGAGGCCATCTTCGCCAACACGGTGGGCAACCTCTGCGAGGGAACCGGCAGCAACGTCTTCGTCGTGGTCGACGGTCGGCTGCTGACGCCTCCGCTGGCATCGGGTCCGCTGGCGGGGGTGACGCGTGGCCTCGTGCTCGAGGTCACCGACGCCGTCGAGGAGGATCTGCCGATCGAGGCCTTCCTGGACGCCGACGAGGCGTTCCTCACCTCCTGCACCCGAGATGTCCAGCCGATCGGCCGGATCGACGGCCGGGAGCTGGCGGGCGTTCCGGGCGTGATCACCCGGGACGCGGCCGCCGCCTACCTCGACCTGATCACCAGAACTCCCGATCCGTGAGGATTTGGGGTCGATAGTGCACAGTGACGGTGCACTATCGACCCCAGAACCGCTCGTCGTGACGGGTCAGAGCGTGATGCGGAGGTCGGGCGACCACGCGCTCCACGTGCCGGCCGCCTTCACCCTGATCCGCACGTCGTACTGCGACCCGAGGCAGAGTCCGAACGCCTGCACCCGACCGCTGGCCGCAGGCGCCGCGATGGTCGCGCCGTGGTCGCTGAGACACCCGCCGCCGAAGAACGCGTCCATCTCGATCCGGTACTCCTCGGCCCCCGGCACCTCGTTCCAGGCGAAGTCGCCGTAGGTGTTGCAGCAGCCGGCGCCGACCTTCTGGAGGTTGGTGGGTGCCGGCGGGGTGCCGGTCACGGTGATGGTCTGCACGGCGCTGGACGACTTCCCGTCCTCGTCGGTGACGGTGAGGCGGACCGGGTAGGTGCCGACGCCGAAGGTGTGGGAGACGTTCTGGCCGGCGCCGGTGGTGAAGTCGGCGAACTCCCAGTTGTAGGAGACGATCGTCCCGTCGGGATCCGACGAGGCCGACGCGTCGAAGTCGACGGTGAGCGATCCTGCGCCGCTGGTGACCGAGGGCGTGAACGCGGCGACCGGCGGGTTGTTGAAGTCGGAGAAGGACAGGTCGACGAGATGCCGGCCCTGACCCTGGTCGAACACCTGGTCGAGGAACTGCCGGTTGCCGCCGGTGGAGAAGATGGTGATCCCGCCGATGTCGGGCGGCACGGTGACGATCGGGATCTCGATCCCCGGGACGGTGGTCGACGCCGCGTCGATGACGCCGGCGAGCGTGCCCCGGGACCCGACGCCGACGTAGAACCGGCTGCCGATCGGGTCGTCGGGGATGCCGGGAACGCTCGAGAACAGCGCACTGGCGGCGAACCCGACGATGTCGCCGAAGTCACCGAGGAGCTGGTCGACGATGTCGTCGGGGTTCGAGGGGACGGTGCCGGAAGCGACGAATTGCTCGAGCGCGTTCTCGACGACCGAGATCGACTCGTTCACCACACCGGTCACGGCCACGTCGTCTCGGTCCATTGCCCACGACCACACGCCGACGATCTCGAGCCGGCCCGGCGTCGCCAGGTCGGCCACGTCGGGCGTGCTCACGTCCTCGAAGACCGCGGTGGCCTGTTCGGCGCCGCCGTAGAAGTGCTCCTCGCCGTCACCCAGGTCGTTGAAGGCCAGGTTGCGGTTTCCGGCCAGGAAGGCGTCGGCGGAGCCCGGGACCCCCACCTTCACCCGAAAGGCGATGTTGTACTGGTACACCTCGTCTCGGGTGCCGTAGACGAAGCTGTCGTTGTGGCTGACCACCTCGACCCGGTTGGCCTGGAACTCGAAGTCGTCCATCTGCGCCCCGGGGCCGGGCCCGGGGGTGCAGGCCGTAGCCACCACTGCCAGTGCGGTGAGGGCCGTGATCACGGCGCGAAGGGGTTTGACCATGGTTGCTGCTCCTGATGGACCGGTCGCTCCTGGAGCCACCAGTGTGTCAGACACCGCGCCCCCCGACCGGCGAATCCGGAGCGGCGTCGCCACCGCCACGGTGGTCAGGCCGCTCCGGAACCGGGCGGGCGGAGGTGGACGACGTCGGCGACGGTGACGCGACGGCGGCCTCGCTCGGTGTCGACCACCAGGGCCCCCGTGGCGTCGACGTCGACGGCGACCCCCTCGACGGCTTCGGCGTCCAGCTCGAGCCGCACCCGGCGGCCCAACGTGTCCAGACGTCGGCGCCAGGCTCCCACCAGGTCGTCGACCCCACCGTCGACGAGCCGTTCGTACCGCCGCTCGACCTCGACGACCATGGCGGCCAGCAGCTCGTCCCGGTCGGGTCGGCCCCCCTCGGCCCCGAGGCTGGTCGACCCGGCCGCCACCTCGGGCGAGAGCTCGACCGACGCGACATTGATCCCGATCCCCACGACCACCGCGTCGACGCGGTCACCGCGCACCGTCGACTCGGCCAGCATCCCGCCCATCTTGCGGTCCCCCACCACCAGGTCGTTGGGCCACTTCAGCCCGGTGCGGCCGGCACCGAGCGTCCGGCATGCATCGGCCGCCGCCACCCCCACGGCCATGGACACCGTCGCCGGCGGCACCGACACCGGGGGCCGGAACAACCACGAGGACAGGAGCGCCGACGCCGGCGGCGCCTCCCAGCGCCGGCCGCGACGGCCTCGGCCCGCCCGCTGCACGTCGGCGATCAGGACCAGGCCCTCGGGTTCCCCCCGCCCGGCCCGCACCATCACGTCGTCGTTGGTCGATCCGGTCTCGGTCACCCGCTCCACCCGGAAGCGGGATTCGGGCTCCGACTTCGCACCGTCGCGTGACACCCCGGTAAACATAGAGGTCGCACACCCGGGAGTCGCGCGCCTCGATACCCGGTCTTCCGTCCTCTCGTCTGGAGTCTCCATGTTCTCGAAGGTCCTGATCGCCAACCGCGGCGAGATCGCCGTGCGAGTCATCCGGGCCTGCCAGGAGCAGGGCGTGGCCACGGTGGCCGTGTACTCCGAGCTGGACCGTGACGCGCTCCACGTCAGGCTGGCCGACGAGGCCTACGCCCTCGGGGGCGAGACGGCGGCCGACTCCTACCTCAACACCGACGCCATTCTCGACGCCATCGAGCGCAGCGGGGCCGAAGCGGTTCACCCCGGCTACGGGTTCTTCTCCGAGAACGCCGAGTTCGCCCGGGCCATCACCGAACGCGGCGTCGTCTTCATCGGCCCACCTCCCGAGGCCATCGAGATCATGGGCGACAAGATCTCGGCTCGCGAGGCCGCCGAGGCATCCGGTGTGTCGGGAGTCCCGGGAACGACCGACCTCATCACCGATCCCCAGCAGGTGCGTGACTTCGGCGCCGAGCACGGCTATCCGGTCGCCATCAAGGCCGCCTACGGAGGCGGCGGTCGGGGCATGAAGGTCGTCGCCGACGAGGGGGGCATCGAGGAAGCCATCGACTCGGCCCAGCGCGAGTCACTCGCCTACTTCGGGCGCGACGAGATCTACATGGAGCGGTACCTGGTCAAACCCCGCCACGTCGAAGTCCAGGTGATGGCCGACATGCACGGCAATCACCTGTATCTGGGCACGCGGGACTGCTCGGCCCAGCGCCGCCACCAGAAGCTGGTCGAGGAAGCCCCGGCCCCCGGTATCCCGGCCGAGACGCTGACGGCCATGGGCGAGGCCGCCGTTGCGGTCTCGAGGGGCTGCGACTACGTCAACGCGGGCACGGTCGAGTTCCTGTACGAGGATGGCGACTTCCACTATCTCGAGATGAACACGCGGTTGCAGGTCGAACATCCGGCCACCGAGATGATCACCAGCCTGGACCTGGTCGAGCTCCAGCTGCGGGTCGCTTCCGGCGAACCGCTCCCCCTCACCCAGGACGAGGTCGAGATCCGCGGCCACAGCATCGAGATTCGGATCAACGCCGAGGATCCGGCCGAAGGGGCGTTCCTGCCATCGCCGGGCACGATCACCGAGCTCGACCCGCCCAACGGCTTCGGCGTCCGGTTCGACACCGGGTATCACGCCGGTGACGAGATCAGTCAGTTCTACGACAATCTCGTCGGCAAGCTCATCGTCTGGGGTCACGACCGTGAGACCGCCATCCGGCGGGTCACCCGAGCGCTCCAGGAGCTGGTGGTCGAGGGGGTGGCCACCACCATCCCCGCCGACCTGGCCATCGTGACGCACCCCGACTTCGCCGCCGTCGAGCACTCGACCAAGTGGGTCGAGGACGTCCTCGACCTGACCGGCGTCAAGGCCACGGTCGAACCCAGGAGCACCGATGACGGTGAGGAGAAGGTTCGTCGCGACCTCGATGTCGAGGTCAACGGCAAACGGTTCGCCGTCTCCGCCTGGGTCCCCGCCGGTGCGGCCGGCCCGGCTGCCACCTCGAGCGGTGGCGCGCCGGCGCCCCGGCGTTCCAAGGGGCGATCGGGCGGGGCATTGGGTGGCGGCACCGGCGACATCGTCGTCCCCATGCAGGGAACGATCGTGAAGGTGCTGGTCGGCGAGGGCGACGCCGTCGACGCCGGCGACATCCTGTGTGTTCTCGAGGCGATGAAGATGGAGAACAACATCACCGCCGATGTCGCCGGCACCGTCACCGACCTCAAGGTCGGCGTGGGCGACTCGGTCGGCTCGGGCGACGTGATCCTCCACATCGAACCCGCCTGACGCCGTTTCGGACTCGATTCTCCCGGCTCGAAATAGGTCGAACGTCGCATACCGGGCCCCTCCCGGTCGGGCCATGCTGGAAGCACCACCACTTCGGTTCGGCGTCGGAGTAGCTCCTTCGGCCTCTCGCACGGCGAACCTGACATGCCCTGGCGGGCCTCGTGACAAGGGAACCCATCGTGAGACTCATCAAGTACCTGAAATCCATCGGACCCGGGATGATCCTCCTGCTCGTCTTCACCGCCGGTGTGGCCGGCGCTGGCGAACCCTTCCAGTTCGGGGACATCGAGGGCAGCGAGTACTACGCCGACGCCACCTACGATCTGCGGGACGCCGGCATCACCAACGGCTGCCACGGTGGCGCCGACTTCTGCCCGACGCTCGACGTGTCCCGGGGCCAGATGGCGGCGTTCCTCGACCGGGGACTCCCCGGTATCACGGCCGTCACCGACGCCTCCACCACCAGCGTGAACGACAGCAGCGGCACGGTCACGCTCCTGTCGATCGACGTCGAGATGCCCGGTGTCGACGGCGTCCAGTACGCCCGGCTCAGCGGGCAGGTCAACATCGCCATCGACACGACCCAGGCTGCGGCCTGCAGCACCTCGACCCGCTGTGATGCCTTCCTCTACCTGACCGACGCCTCGGGCACGGTCCTCAGCACCGGATTCATGCGCCTCAACGCCGACTACGCCGGCACGGCGGTCCACCTCGAGACCGTGGTCCCCATCACGAGCCAACCGTCGTCCACCCACACCTTCCACCTCAAGGCCGACACCGACCTCGTCGACGGCACGAGCCTCTACCGCGACAAGAGCCTGTCCGCCCTCACCATCCCGATGGCGAGGTAGCAGCGTCGTGAGCCTCCTCAAGTCGTTCCGTATCATCGGGCCTGCGCTGGTGATCCTGCTGGTCGCATCGGCCGCCGCGGTCGGTGCCGTCCCTCCGTTCCAGTTCGGCGACATCAGCGGCGACGAGTACTACGCCGAGGCCGCCCACGATCTGCGCGACGCCGGCATCACCAACGGTTGCCACGGCGGTGCGGACTACTGCCCCGGCAGCGACGTCTCGCGCGGCCAGATGGCGGCCTTCCTGGATCGCAGCCTCCCCGGCACGATCCACTCCCCCTACCTGCACCCCTCCACCGGCGTGCACGACACCGAGGGAAGGGTGCTCCTGCGCACGATCTTCGTACCCATGCCCGGCGTCGACGGCACCCAATACGTCCTGCTCGAGGGTCAGGCCAGCGTCTTCATCAACGGCGAGCAGGACTGGGTCTGCAGCGCCGATCCGTGCAGTGCGAAGCTGTCCCTGGTCGACGGCGCCGACCAGGAGCTCGCAGCAGGGGTCGTTCGGATCAGCTCCGACGACATGAGCTCGTCGGTGCACATCGAAGCGGTCGTACCCATCGAGAGTCAGGCGGCGCCCCACCGCTTCCAGCTCAAGGCCGAGACGACCAACGTCGTCGAGGAAGCTGACGCGGTACTTCATCTACCAGTCCATCACGGCCACGACGTTTCCCATGTCCGCCTCCGCCTGAGCGGAGGTACGCCTCCGCCTGAGCGGAGGTACGCCTCCGCCTGAGCGGAGGCTCTGACGCTGCCTACTCGGCGGCCTCGGCGAGGGCTTCGCTCAGCGCCGGGTGGACCAGCAGGCTCTCGCCGATGTCGTGGACCCGCAGACCCGCCGTGACCGCCAGGGCGATGACCGAGATGAGCTCGGCGGCGTGCCGGCCCACGATGGAGCCGCCCAGCACCACCCCGGTGGCGGGATCGGACACGATCTTGACGAACCCTCGCGGGTCGTCGTTGATCAGCGCCTTTGCGCTGGCCGAGAACGGAACCTTGGTGACGCGCACCTTCCGGCCCTCGGCGAACGCGTCGGCCTCGGCCAATCCGACGTCGGCGATCTCGGGATCGGTGAAGATCGCCGACGCCGCCTTGTCGTAGTCGAGGTGCCGATGGTCGAGGGCGTGCAGCCCCATGGCGTGGTCGGCGATCTTCCGTCCCTGCATGGACGCCACCGATGACAGCGGGAGCTTGCCCGAGAGGTCCCCGGCGGCGTAGATGTTCCCCACGCTGGCTTTCAGGTTGTGATCGACGACCACGTACCCACCGTCGTCCATCTCGACGCCGGCTGCGTCCAGTCCCAGCTGCTCGCTGTTGGGGACCGACCCGATGGCGAGCAGCACATGGGAGCCGGTCACGATCCGGCCGTCGGTGCAGCGGACCACGACATCGTCGCCGGTTCGGTCGATGCCCTCGGCCCGCGCCCCCTTCAACAGGTGCACCCCCCGCTCGAGGAAGTCCGCTTCCAAGGCCGCCGCCACCTCGGGGTCCTTCTGGGGCAGGACCTGCTGGCGGCTGACGATGAGGGTGACCTCGCAGCCGAAGGACGAGAACATGTGCACGAACTCGACCCCGGTGACCCCGGAGCCCACGACCACCAGGTGCTCGGGCATCTCCTTCGGTGGGTACGCGTCGCGCGTGGTGAGCACGCGCTCGCCATCGATGTCGGCCCAATCCGGGAGGCGCGGGCGACTCCCCGTGGAGAGCACCACCACGTCGGCCTCGAGCTCGACTGCGCCCTCGTCGGTCTCGGCCACGACGCGGTCGGGGGCGAGCAGCCGCCCCGTGCCGTGCAGGATCTGCACGCCCTGCGAGTCGAGCAAGCTGGTCACCGACGACTCGAGACGGTCCTCGATCTCGCCGATCCGCTGCCGCAGTGCCCCGGGGTCGACCTCACCGTCGAGGTGGTGCAGCCCCATCCCCGACGCCCGGCCCAACCGGGCGAGCATGTCCCCGGTGGCGATCATGGCCTTCGACGGCACACAGTCCCGCAGATGGGCGGCGCCTCCGATGACGTCGCGCTCGATCAGGGTCACCTCGGCCCCGAGGCGCGCCGCATGGGTGGCGCAGGTGTTCCCCGCGGGCCCACCCCCGATGATGACCAGTCGACGAGACACAGGGTGAGGATAGGGCTGAGACCGAAGCGGTACGCTGATATGTGCCCCGATTGCCCTGGGGTTCCGTCATGGCCACCACCCCGATCGATCTCCGCGCCTCCGATCCTGCGCCCCCGCGCGGGCCACGGCCGTCGACCCGAGTCGAGCCTGCGCCGATCCGCTGGTTGAGGCGCTGGGGGTTCCGGTGGCTGCACCTGTTCGACGCCGTCTTCCTGTACGCCGCAATGGTGGTCATCACCCTCGCTCGCTTCGGCACGTCCTGGCCGACCTACCCCCGGAACCACTACTTCGTCGGCTTTGCCATCGCGACGGGGATCCACCTCCTCGTCCTCTACTTCGGCGGCGCCTACGACCGTGAGCTCCGACTCGGTCTCCGGCCCTGGCTCCCCCGGATTGCCAAGCTCACCTTCCTGGCGGTCCTCCTCGACGCCGCCGCCGCGCTGCTGACCGAGCGCTACCTGATGCCCCGCGGCAACCTGGTGATCCTGTTGGTCGTGGCCACCCTGGGGCTCACCGGGAACCGCTGGATCTCCCGACGGCTGCGAGCCCGGCGCTACGGCCCGGCGAAGGCTCTCCTGGTGGGAGCACCCGACGACCTCGGCCTCGCCCGCAAACACCTGGCCGAGGCCGACGAGTCGGCGATCATCGTCGGCGAGCGGCCCAACGCCCACGCGCTGGCCGCCGCGGTGGCCGAGACCGATGCGTCCGATGTGCTCCTCCTCGGTCACCGCATGGTCGACGACATCTACCCCGAACCGCTGGCCACCCTCGAGGAGCGCAGCATCGGCATCCTGCAACGGGTCGGGGCCCAGGAAGCCCTGCTCGGTCTCCAGGCCGTCCGGCAGATCGGCGGCGTGCCCTTCGTTCCGCTCCGCACCCACGCCCTCCCGCCGTCGAGGACCCGATTCAAGCGGATCGAGGAGCTGATCATCCTGCTCCTCACCGCGCCCGTCACCATCCCGATCGGATTGCTCACGGCCCTGTACGTCCGGATCGCCGCCGGCAGGGGCATCTTCTTCCGCCAGGCCCGCGTCGGGCAGGCGGGGGTGCCGTTCCAGATGCTGAAGTTCCGCACCATGCACGATCCCGAGCCCGGCGAGCACATCGACGGCGAACTGGCCGGCACCGAGCACCCCCGCATCATCCCGGCATGCCGCTGGTTGCGCACCACCCGACTCGACGAACTGCCTCAGCTCCTCCACGTCGCCCGGGGCACCATGTCACTGGTGGGTCCGCGCCCGGAGGTACCCGAGCTGACCGCACAGTTCGAGCAGCTCGTTCCCGGATACGGCCGCCGCCACGAGATCCCTCCGGGTATCACCGGGCTCGCCCAGGTCCAGGGGCGCTACCACACCGACCCCAGCTACAAGCTGGGTCACGACATCCAGTACCTCGTGAATTGGTCGCCGGTCCTCGATCTGGAGATCCTGGGCCTGACCGCATGGGTGGTCCTGGCCCGGCGGGTGTGATTCCGCCCCCCTCCGATGGACCGCTCCCGTCGCTCACCGTGGTCATGCCCGTGCGCGACGAGGAAGACACGCTCGGCGCCGCCGTCGAGTCCGTGTTGGACCAGGACTACCCTCTCCCGTTCCAGATCGTGCTCGCCGTGGGGCCGTCACGGGACCGGACCGGAGCCGTCGCCGCCGAGCTCGCCCGTCAGCACCCATCGGTTCGGATCGTGCCGAACCACGCGGGGACCACGCCGGCCGGCCTCAACGCCGCCATCCGGGTGGCTTCGGGCGAGCTGATCGCTCGTGTCGACGCCCACGCCCGTCTTTCGCACGGCTATCTCCGGCGCGCGGCGGAGACGTCGCTCCGGACCGGCGCCGACAACGTCGGCGGCATCCAACGGGCGGAGGGCACGACGCCCTTCGAGCGCAGCGTCGCCGCAGCGATGAGCTCGCGGTTCGGCGTCGGCGACGCCGAGTTCCACTACGGCGGCGAGCCGGGGCCGACGGACACCGTCTACCTGGGGGTCTTCCGCCACGACGCGCTCGACCGGGTGGGCGGGTACGACGAGGACCTGGTCCGCAACCAGGACTACGAGCTGAACTGGCGCCTCCGCGACACCGGGGGGATCGTCTGGTTCGACCCACAGCTCGAGGTGACCTACCGACCCCGGGGCACACTGCGCGGCCTGGCCCTGCAGTACTTCCAGTACGGGCAATGGAAGCGCCGCGTGCTGCAACGCCATCCCCGCTCGCTGCGGGCCCGTCAGCTGGCGGCGCCGGTGACCGTGATCGGCCTGCTCGTCGGGGCGGGCCTGGCCGCGACCGGGCGACGCTGGGGCCTCCTGGCACCGGCCACCTACGGGGCGGCCTGTCTCGTCGCCTCCGTCGCCACCGATGCGTCACCGGCGACCCGGGGCCGCCTGCCGTTCGTCTTCGCCACGATGCACCTCGCCTGGGGGACCGGATTCCTCCGTGGCACCGGCCGGTCGTGAGGACCGGTCAGACGAAGACCACATCGCGGGCCAGACCCGACGCCACCCGCCGGGCGTTGCGCAGGTAGTGCTCGTCGTCGATCTGCCAGGTGTGGCTGCTGCGATCGACGCCGCGCATCTGCACGAAGTTGAAGCGGTCGGCCGAGAAGACCCGTAGGCCCGCGGCGACCGCATCCTTCAGGAACCGCGAGTCGGTCCCGCGTGGGACGGCCTGGAACCTCAGCTCGGCGATGGCGTCGACGGATGCGACGATGGTGCCGCCGGCGACGTAGTCGCCGTACTTGAACTCTCGATGGGCGCTTCGAAGCCAGGTCTCGTCGCGCCCGGCCACGTGGCAGTAGTAGCCGCCCTTGCCGACGATGTCCGCCTCGGTGTAGCGGAACGCCGTCATCAGATCGGCGAGGAAGTCGTCACCGTAGAGGTCGTCGTCGTCCATCTTGGCCACGAAGGGGGTGTCCAGCTGATCGATCGCCAGGTTCAGGCACTCACCCAGCGTCAGGTCCGGATCGGCCGCAATCCAGCGGGCGCGCGGGATGGCGGCGATCCGCTTGTCGAGCTCGTCGACATCGAAGTCGTCGCTGTTGGTCACGAACAACAGATGCTTCGCTCCATAGGACTGACGATCGAAGTTCTCCAGCGCGTGGGCCAGGCGGTCGGCACGGTTGGACACGCACACGACCGTGCAGCCCGGCTGGATCCGACCCAGCGCGGGCAGCCCGACGCGCTCGAGGATGCGGTCGGTCCGATCCGAATACGTGTGCTCGTTCATCACGAGGCGCATCCCTCGCTGCCCGAGCTGATCCCGCGCCGTCTCGTCGTGGACCATCCGGTCGACCTGGTCACGGGTCTGCGCCGGCGAGGTGGTCATGAGCACCACGTCACCGAGCATCTCCTCGAGCCCGACGGCCGGTGTGGAGATGACCGGCGTGCCGCACGCCAGGAGCTCGAAGACCCGCCGGGAGAACATGGTGGTGGAATCGGTCACCGAGTTGACGTTGAGGAAGGCGGCATAGCGCTTGTACGCCGCGAGCATGCGCGGGTACGGGAGCGACCCGATCACCGCCGACCGGTACGGCGCCGGGAACCCGAGCCGGTCGGCGTCGGGGTGGTCGGCGTAGCGATCGATGATGTCGAGCGCGCCCGCCTCCATGGGCGGATCGAGCAGGGTGACGAAGTCGTTCCCCCGCTCGGAGTACTTGTCGCCCCGCCAGCTACCGGCGAAGCAGACCTTCGGCAGGACCTCGATCCGCCGCCCGATCGGGTTGTGAACCGCGGGTTGCGCGGCGAACGGCAGCGCCTCGGACCGCGGCCCACCGAGGACCTCGTCGTACCAGGGCACCGCCTCGGCGGCGGTCGTGAACACCCAGTCGAAGTGTTGGGCCGCACCGATGAAGACCTCGTAGTTCACCGGGTCTTCCTTGTTCCAGAACACGGTGGGGATACCGAGGGAGCGGCACTCCTCGAGCACCTGGGCGAGCACGTTGGGATCCTGGGTGTCGTACTTGTTGAGCGCGTAGTTCCAGGCCTTGTCGTTGCCGCGCCAGGCCGACTCGACGAAGAGCAGATCGGTGCCGGCCCGGAGCTGCTTCTGCCATCGCTGCTTGGAGAGCCGGGTCAGGTCGAGCTCGGGTCGGAAACAGGTCTCGGTGAACTCGTCGAGAATGCTGAGCGCACGGATCGGACGACGGGGCGGCGGGAGCTCGAGCTCGACCGCCTCGTAGGGATTCTCCACCCTGGCGCTCCCGCCACGGTAGAGGGACCACAGGTTCGTGGGCAGCTTCGCCACGTCACGGGGACTCCGAGCCGAGTCGGCCAGGGCGGCGCCGATCCGGTAGGTGCGACTGGCCTTGACCCACTCCTCCATCTCCCGCATCCGCTGGAGCTCGCGACGACGGAACTCCTTGCGCAGCTCGGCCTCGGATTGCAGACGCGCCGCCTGGACTGCGTCGAGCTCATCGGCCCGCTCGGGTGGAAGCGACGACCGGAGGAGGGTGTCGGCGAGCGCGAGCGGGTCGAACCCCTGTGACTCGGCCCCCGGGATCGATGCCACGCACAGTCGACCGTCGACGACCTCGACCGCGGTGATGTCGCGCCGACCACCGATGGCGTCGAGCACGTCGGAGAGACCGGTACCCGACCCGCTCGCAGTGGAGCGACCCAGAGAGACGACGCACCATGCGGCGGTCTCGGCCGGGAGCCGATCGAGCTGATCCTCCAGCGCCTCGATGGGCCCGCGGTGGACGATGACGGTGGCGGCCGGGGCCGGCTCGACGTCGACGACCTCGGCCCCGTCGTGGACGAGCGCGGCGCTCAGGGCGGCATCGCCGACCACGGCGATCGGCCCGCTGCAGCGGCCCCGGATCCACGCGCTCGATCTCGGTGGCGGCGGGCGTCGGCTCGGTCATCGCAGGCGGTCCTTGATCTCGGCCGGCACCCGGCCGGCCACGGTCCTGGCCACCCGCTCGACCTTCGGGCCACCCTTGGCCACCAAACGCTGGAAGGCGGACGGACGCTGGCCGATGTGCAGGGCCGTGCGGAGCCTGGCGCTGGCGGTCAGTTCGGCGACCGCTCCCGCGGCGGCGGCACGCTGCACGTGCATGGTGGCGCGGCCCTTCGCCCGGGTCTCGAGGACGATCTCGGTCGTGGCCACCCGACCCTTTCTGAACTTGCCGGCCGGCACGAAGCCGCGGCTGCGGATGCCGGGGCGCAGGACATAGGTGATGAAGCGGTCGTGGAGCTCGGTGGCCCCTGCGCTCCAGAACCATGCCGCCAGCGATCGTCCGTCGCGGTCGTGCTGGCGGGCCCACACCCCCGACACGTCCTCGGCGTCGGCGAACGACAGCTCGATCCGCACGACACCTGCATCCGGTGTGGCCAGGCGCACGCCGCCGCGTCCGCCCTCGACCGTGACCTGCACACCCACCCGAGCCGGCTGCACGGTCACCGACCTGGCTGCGGGCGAGCCCCTCACCACCTCGAGCTCGTCTCCGTCGGGATCGAGTCGGATCCGCCGGAGCTCGTACCCATCCTCGTCGGTGGAACGCTCCGTCACGTCCCCGGACCCGACCCGAAGGTCGACGAGACGCGCGGGGGCGATCTCGGTCCGAGCGCACACGACCAGCACCCACTGGTTCTGGACGACCTCGACATGCTGGACCAGCAGGCCGGCGTCGTCGCACAGCGCCTGCACGCGCCGGTCGTCGAAGAGGGACACGTGCCCCCAACAGGCCTCGATCCGGCCGAGGAGGGGCACGCTGAAGACGAGCACCGTGTCGTCGGCGAGGGCCGAGGCCACCGTGCGGAGCGCCGCGCCGGGATCGTCGACGTGCTCGACCACCTCCAGCAGCAGCGCGACGTCGGGTCGGTGCTCCGCCACGAAGTCGGGTGTGAGGTCGAACAGATCCATGACCTCGACGTGATGGGGCGAGAGGTCCAGGTCGTTGGCCTCGGCCATCGCCCGTACCGCCTCGATGAGCCGTGGGTTGATGTCGACGCCGCAGTAGTGCTCGAGCTTTCGGTCCCGGAGCAGCACGCCCGCCATGTACCCCTGACCGGTGCCGATCTCGAGGATGCGGTCCCCGGAGGCGACCAGGTCGAGGATCCGCCGCAGCCGAGGCAGGTCCGGGCCACCGGTGAAGGTCTTCTCGGCCTTGGGGGGCAGGCCGGACCAGGGGTCGAGCCGATCGATCGTGTCACGGGCCCGAGCCCGTTCCCGGGCGATCTCGTCGGCGTACAAGGCGGCGGCCGCCGGCTCGTCGATCGCCTGGTAGGCACGCACCTCGGACCACTGGGCCGTGACCAGGCGGTTGACGGCTTCGGAAAGAACCGCTGCTGACACGAACTCCACCGATCAGGATTGGAGGGGTGCGCGACCCCGTGGCGAGGTGATTCTAGGGGGCTGGTACCGTCGCCGGTATGACGGTTCGGTTCGACCTCCAGCTGTTCACCGAGCTCAACGATCAGTACCGCGATCGCCCCCTCGTGCCCCGGCCGCGACAGTTCGACGCTGCCGCCCGACAGACCGAGGCCGAGCGACGCACCGCCCGTCTGGATCGGGCCCTCCAACTCGGCGGGAAGCGCGTGCTCGAGGTCGGATGCGGCACCGGGTTCGTCGGCCGACAGCTCGCCGAGCAGCTCGACTGCTCGGTCGTCGGTATCGACATGACGAGCTATCCCGTGTGGGACGAGGATCCGACCGAGCGGGTCCGGTTCGTGGTCGGGGACATCTCCGACCCTCCCGCCGATCTGGGTCGGTTCGACGCGATCTTCTCCTTCTCGGTCTGGGAACACCTCGTCCACCCCTATGCCGCCCTGGCCGCGTCGTTCGAGCTCCTCGAACCCGGCGGCCGCATGTTCCTCCAGGCACAGCTGCACCGGGGCCCGAAAGCCTCCCATCGCTACCGCGAGGTGTTCTTCCCCTGGCCCCACCTGCTCTTCACTCCCGATGTCTTCGAGGACTACTACCGATCGATCGGGCGCAAGCCGATGCGCCCGGCCTGGGTCAACCACCTCACCTACGGCCAGTACGTCGACCACTTCGAGCGCCTCGGCTACGAGACGCGCTCGCGGCGAGCCGTCGGTACCGCCGAGTTCGACGAGGAGCTCTACGAGCGGTTCCACGACGTGCTCGGCAGCTACCCGCGCTGGGACCTCTCCCACGATGTGATCAGCACGGTCATCGAACGCCCCGGCGCCGTGGTGACGGGCGCCCGCCGCTCGGCGCGGAGCGCCAGGGGTGTCGCCTGGCAGGCATGGGACGCTCTCCCGGAGCAGGTACGGACCCACCCGCAGACCCGCAGGCTGGTCCAGGCCGCCAAGGGGCTGCGGCGCTGACCGCTCAGTCGGGTGGGGACGTCAGCCGGGACCGCAGGCGTGCGAGGCGCCGATCCAGGCCGCGACCGGTCCGAGCGAGCCCGGTGAGCGGCGGTGGCGGTGCAGGCTCGGCGTCGTCGGGTGCGGTGAGCACACGGGTGTGCGGGCTGCTGGCCCCGACCCGGAGGTCGTCGCCCTGGGGCAGGGCCACGACGCAGACCGACTCGATCAGGAGCCGGCTCGGTCGCTGCCAGCTCCACTCCTTGCACGGCCGGAGCGGAACGAGCCGGACCGTGAGGTCGATCGACGGCGCCTCGGGCACGACCTCGATGCTGATCGCGTTGGGCGGGCCCCAGAGGGCGATGTCCTCCTCGGCGACCGGTGTCCCGTCGACCAGCACCTGGTAGGCGATCCATCGCCGGTTCCGGCGACGGACGTAGGGGCTCTCGACGGTGCAGGAGATGACACAGGGCTCGCCGGCGGTGACGGTCAGCGGGAAACGCAGCCCGATCGCCTGCTCGGGCTGCGGCGCGCCGATGGCGTAGGCCAGCGTGGCCCGGTCGGCGGTCAGCTCGACCGAGGCGATCGATGCATCCGTGTCCGGGCCTTCCACGACCAGCTCGGCCCCGGACAGGTCGGCCACGAATCCCACGCCTGCCGACCGGTCGGCGGTCTCGGGCGGCGCGGGCGGGACCTGGTACATGACCGGGCGGTCCCGGGCCGCCAGGTCGCTCGCCAGTGCGCGCAGTCCGGTCTCGGCCCGCCGCTCGAGCTCGTGCACCCGGCCCCGGTCGACCCGCACCGGCTGGTCCACCAGAGTCGCCAGCGTCGCCGTGAGCGTCGCCCGGTCGACGTCGAGGGGTACCACGTTGCTCTCGGCGCCGAGCTGGGCGAAGTGGTGGCGGAGCTTCGGGTCGTAGGCCAGACCCACGACCGGAACGTCGAGTCGGTGCGACAGCAGACAGGCGTGCAACCGCATGGCGATCACGGCATCGCACACGGAGATGGCGCGGACCACCTGCCTGGGTGTCGCCTCGGAGCCGGACAGCACGCTGACGCGGTCCGGATCCAGCTGACCGAGGACCAGCTCCAGTTCCGGTGTGTCGATCCGGGGCTGAAGCGGGATCCCGACCAGATCCAGGTCCCGATGCCGCTCCATCAGCTCGACCAGGGCGGAGACCATCACCGAGCGCCGGCCATCGGCCTCGGCATCGGCCCACGGTCGGAGACTCACCCCCAGCCGACGCCGAGGGGCCGTCGAGCTCCGGTCCGGCGCCGTCTGATCCGGAAGCGGGAGCGCGTAGACCGGGTCGGGCACCACCGGCACACGCTGCGACCAACCGTCGATCGCCTCGAGCAGAGCGGCGGAGCCCTCGTCACGGACCGAGAGCGACGAGAGCTGTGGACGCAGCCAGCTGAGAAACGCCTGCGCGCCCCCGGTCGGACAGGGGCCCCACCCCCATGGAGTACACGTGCGCGGGCACGTTGCGGAGCACCGCCAGCAGGAGCGACCGCGACATCCCCGTGACCGAGCGGGTGTCGGTGTCGAACAGACCGGCCAGCCCTCCGGACGCCTCGAATGTGTAGTCGTGCCACAGGCCGCCACCGCCCACGACCACACCCACCGCATCGCCGGCGACCGTGTCGAGGAGTCCGACGTCGCGCTGCTGGTGGGCCTGGAGCGCGGAGCCGGCCTCGACCTGGGCCGGTCGCCCCGAGCACACGTGGATCTCGAGCGACGGTTCGGCCTGACGCAGTCCCTGCGCCATCGACTCGAGAATGAGATCGTCGCCCGCGTTTCCCGCGCCGAAGAACCCGTTCAGCACCACCGGACGGACCGGTGGCCCGCTCGGCCGAAGATGCTCCCGGAGCCGATCGACCCGGTCGGGAGGGAGTGGTCCGGCGCCTCCATCGAGCTGGCGCAGGACCGGGTCGAACAGGTCGAGCCAGCGATGCTCGTAGAGGTGGTTCGCCGCCAGGCGGGCGAACGAACGGCGCCGGTACCGCTCGAGCCGTTCGGGGTCGGCGAGCAGGCCCGCGATCTTGACCTCGAGATCCTCGACATGGTCCCACCCGACGATCTCGGCGCCGTACTCGAAGAGGTCGCCCATCTCGGCGAAGCGAGCCGTGCAGAGCACGCCGCCGGCGGCGATCGCCTCGAACACCCCGCACTTCACGTTGGTGAAACCCGCCCGTGTCCGGGCGAAGTTGACATGGATCCGCCCGGCCCGGGCCGCCTGGATCAACCTGCGTCCCCCGACGACCTCGGCCTCCGGATCGTCCCAGCCCTCGCCGAAGACCCGAACGTCGAAGCGCTCGGCGAGCCGGTTCATGACCTCACGCCGCTCGGGCCGGCCCCGCGCTCCCCCGATGCAGATGACGTCGGATCGCAGCGACGCATCCTCGACCAGCGGAGCCGCCGCAAAGGCTCGGTCGATCGCGAACGGGAACAGCGTGGTGTTGTCGATGCCGGCCCGCTCGTATCGGATCAGCGCTTCCCGCGCGTTGGTGGCGTGGAGGTCGAATCGACCGACATGGTCGACCATCGAAGCGAACACGTCGGGATCCGAGAGTGTCACCCCGACCAGGAGCATGCCCCGGTCCTTCAGCCGGTCGGCTTCCTCGGGGGTGAAGCAGAGTCCGCCGGCGACGCAGACGACGACCTGCGGGTCGAATTGTTCCAGGACCGGTTCGAGCCAGTCGACGTCGACCCAGTTCGGACCGGAACCGTCGGGCGGCGCGGTACGGCGAACGAGCCCCTCGTGGCGGTCCTGGTCGAGGTGCAGGACCCGATGGCCGAGGTTGCGAAGCCCCCGCAGCGCGCAGGCGACGACATCGGTCGGACCCATCATGGATCGTCCCAGGAAGAGGATCCTCCAGGGGTGGGGTGAATCGATCCGGTTGGTCGCGAGGTCGGCCCGCTGCTGGTCGATGCCGGGGAGGTGGTCGAGCTCGGGAACGATCGAGCTGATCGGCACGGGGACGGGATCGGCGACGGATTCCGCGTCGCCGCGATCGAAGGCGCAGAAGTACTCGGCCCGCTCGTGCGGTTCCAGCTTCCGCCAGGACGTCGGATCGTCGACCAGGTGCTCGATCATGGCCACCCGGGCGTCGGCGGAGAAGCGGGTCCGGGCCCGACGGTGCATCGTGCGGCCGGCCTCGACCAGGTCGGTTGCCAGCAGCTCGTCCACCGCCTCCGCCAATCGGCTCTCGTCGGCAACCGCGACGATCTCGGGAAACCCGACCGGTGGGCCGTCGTCGAGGCTGATGACCGGCAACCCCATGGCCGCACACTGGGCGATCCGGCTGGGCATGTCGAAAGAGCCGAGCGAGCCGAGCTCGGGGTAGTCGTAGCGCGAGCCCCGGTACTCGCTGAAACGTTGCGGGATGCTGAGCGCCAGCTTGGCCCGCCGCAACGCCAGCGCGGTCTCCTCCCGGCCGTCCAGGAAGCCGCCGTAGATCCCGGCCGGATCCTCGTCGACCCGGCCGAAGATCCGAACGGACCGTTCGAGACCGGCCAGCACGTCGTACCGGTGCCGCCGGACGTCCCCGCGTGCTGCCGAGGAACGCCACATCGAGATCGGCTCGGGCGGGATCGTGGAGGAACGGGAACTCCTCGGGGTCGGCCCAGAACGGCATGTTCACGCCCGTGGGGCGGTCGAAGACCCCTTCGTAGAACGCCAGCACCCGGGGGCCGCCGCAGTGCAGCACGGTGTCGTAGGCCTCGACCAGGTGCCGGGTGATGTGCTCGAACAGCACCGGATCGTCCGAGAACCACGTCATGGTGTGGACGCCGCGTGCGCTGATGCGGCGGACCAGGTCGGGCGGCAGGGTCGAGGGGCGGAAGCAGAACAGCAGGTCGGCACCGTCGCCCACCGCCCGGTCGAGCGTGCGGCTCACGGTGGTCAGATCGTCACCCTCGGGAAACCGGTGCCCGCTCCACACCGGCCCGGAGACCACCACGTCGTGACCGGCTCGCTCGAACGCCCGGGCCAGGCTGTCCGTGAGGTGGCGTTCCAGGAGGACATCGAACAAGACGACGCGCATAGCGAGCGGGACACTACCCGGCACGAGCCCCGATCCTGGCCGATGGAACTACGATGCAGCGGCCCTGCGCCCCTCCCGGAGCATCGCCCTGGTCATGTCCACGTTCCTCCTCACGGTCGGTCGAGCCTCGGCAACCGCACGGGTCCGGGCCGCGCTCCAGCCGAACGGTCCCGATCCCGAGACGGACCGAACCGTCCATCAGAGCCTCGGAGCGGACCGAGAGGTCTTCTGCGTGACTCGTCGCGCCGTCGGCGCTCCGGCCGAGCCGGTACCGACCGACCACCTGTTCCTCGGGACGGCGTTCGACCATCGCGCTCGCGCCCTCGTGCTCGGCTCGGCCGGATTCGACGACTACCGGGCGGCGCACGACCCATCGAAGCCGGACGACGAGCTCGACCTCGACGGGGTCTTCCTCCACGCCCACTGGTCGTCCCGCTCGCTGGTCGTCGAGCGGGACCCGTTCGGCCTCTATCCCGTCCTCTGGACCGCGTCGCCCGATCTCGTCATGATTTCGGACTCGCTGCTCCTGCTGGCCCGCCTACGGCGGGCGCTCGGCTTCGCGACCACCGCCGATGTGGATGTGGTCGCCAGTCGCTCGGTCCAGAACATCCTGGCGTACCAACTCGCCAGTGAACGGACCCCGGTCGCCGACATCTTCTCACTCCCGGTCGGTGCCACGCTGCAGGTCGGTTCCGGGTCCGACGATCGACCGGCGCCGTCCGTGGACCGTGCCTGCGTGGCCGACCTGTTCGTTCCCGACTCCGACTCGTACACGACCCTCCTCAGGCAGGGGGCCCACGAAGTGTCGGCCGTCGTGCAGTCCATCGTGGGGATTCCCGGGCCCCCGGCGACGCTCTCGCTGTCGGGTGGGCTGGACAGCCGCATCCTCCTGGCCGTCCTCGTCCGGGATCCGGCCCTCCTCGCCGAAACGCGCGTCACCACCTCGACCATCGCCCGGCGCGCCGACGACCGCTCGGTGACCGAGTCGCTCGGCGCCCGCTACGGCTTCGCGGTCAACCCGCCCAGCGATCACCCGGTCGTTCAGCGCGCCAGCACGGGACCGGTCGGCCAGTGGGCGCTGGGCTCGCTCGGCGTCTACGACTACCTCTACCTCCGTCGTTCGCTCCCCGAGCCGGGCGTCGTCGCGCTGGGTGGCCAGGGCTCCGAGATCATGAAGGGCTCACTGGGATGGACGTCGATCGCCAAGCTGCGGATCGAGGGACGTCGCAAGCCGGTCCAAACCCTTCGGCGCATCGCTCGGGAGGGACTGGAGTCGATCGGCATCGAACCCGACCATCCGCTCGGCGTCGAATGGCACAACGTCGGCTACCGCAACCCGATCCACACCGGCCAACTCGTGCCTCGGGCCCAGCCCCTCCACTTCCGGCCGCTGATGCAGCGGTCCCTGGCGCTGGCGGCGCGAGCGCCCGACAACCCCCAACCCAGGCCGCGGCCGAAGGGGTCCAGCGTCATCACCGACCTCCTGGCCCTCCTCGGGCCCGAGCTCTGCTCGCTCCCGTTCGCGGAAGGCCGTTCGCCGCTCGACTCCTCGGTCGTCGCGGCACGCCTCGACGCCCTCGGCGGGCCGTTGGCCGGGTCCGGCGGCGCGTATCGGGTCCACGGCGCGACGACCGACGTCGCCGTAGGCGCCCCCGACTGCTTCCTCGCGATGGTGTCGGACCTCGAGGACCTGGGGGCGTCACCTCCCGACGTGATCGCATCCACCGGCGAACGGGCCCGCGACCTCGTCCCCCGCCGCTTTCGGAAGGACCACGCCGATTCGATCGCGGTCATCGACGCCTACCAGCCCGGCGAGGACCAGCTGCGGGCCGGGATGGCCACGGCCAAGATCCTCACGCTCGAGCTCCTCCGGTGAACCGCGCGGTGGGGCCGACGGAGCGTCAGTCGGGGTACGCGACGCCCAGCCGGCTGGTGTCGCCCCACGCCCACGGCCACTGGTCGGCCAGGCGGTAGAGGAAGGCCGCGGCCTCGGCCCGGGTGACGAATCGCCCCGGACAGAAGTTGGGGCCACCGCAGCCCCCGGTGATGCCGTACTCCTTCAGCCAGGCGATCGGGTCCTGTTGCCAGGCGAGCAGGATGTCGACGAAGCCGTGGGCCTGGGTGGGACTCAGGAGGCCCGAGTAGCGATGCATGAACGCCGCGAGCTCGCCCCGGGTGATCCGGCGACCGGGACAGAACTTGCCGGAAGCGCAGCCGAAGGTGATGCCCTGCTGGTGCATCCAGGTCACGGGAGCGTTCTGCCACGTATACAGGAGATCGCCGTAGGGATGAGATCCGGTTACGGTCGGCTCACCCGCCATCCGGTACAGGAACGCGGCGACCTCGGCGCGGGTGAGCGAGTTGAACGGGCAGTACTTGCCCCGAGCGCACCCGTTGGTGATGTCGCGGGTCCCCATCCACCGCACGTACTTGGCGAACCACGCCGATGTTCCGACGTCGGTGAGGTAGCTGGCCCACAGCCCGTTGCGGTCGCCGGGCCGGTAGCCGGCCGCCCCGCTGGCCGTGGTGGGATACATCAGCTGGAGCTGCCCGGCGTAGGCGGAGTTGTAGTGCGCCAGCCCGAAGACATGGCCCAGCTCGTGCTGGAAGATCGCCTGGAGCCCGCCGGGGCCGGTGGCCGGGGAAGTGTCGACGCTGGGACCGAGCCGCATCTCTCCGGCGACGATGGTGTTGCCGATCGTGTACCAGGTGGCGCAGGCGATGGCTCCGGGACAGTAGGCCGGGTTGTCGCGGAGCACGATGATCTCGCCGACCTGCAGCGCGTGATTGGCCGGATACTGATTGCCGCTGACGCGCAGGCTCATCGGGATCTCGTCCATCACGGCATCGACCACATTGACGAAGTCGGGCCGGAACGAGAACGAGTCGCTGGCCAGGAGGATCCAGAAGTCGCCCCGGCTCAGGCGCTTGCGGCCGGCGTCCAGGAGCGCGAACCCGTCGGGGGCCACGTAGTCGGCGTTGAGCTCGACGTACTGCGAGACGTACGGGCCCGCTTCCATCGGCACCGCCGTGGGCTGCTGCCCGGTCAGCTCCTCGCCCTCGGCGAGGTAGGCCTGACCGAAGGGACCGGGTTCGCCGGCGTCGGCGCCCGGTGACCCGGGGACGATCAACATGATCAGACTTGCGATGATGACCGCGATCGCGTCCACCCGACGCCCATGGTGCCCCATACCCCCATGACTAGCGCACCCGGGCCGTCGAAGCCACCCGGGCCGCAGAATCAGTCGGTCGGCCTGGCGACCCCGTCACGGCACCCGGCGACGAGCACCTCGGCGATCCGCTCGCCGGCCCGCCCGTCCCAGAGGGCCGGACATCGCCGCGCAACGCCGTGCTCGATCCGATCGAAGGCGACCGCGACGATCCGGTCGGGATCGCGACCGACCAGGGTGTTGGTGCCCTCGTCGATGGTGATCGGTCGTTCGGTGTTGTCCCGCAGGGTGACGCACGGCACCCCGAGCACGGTGGTCTCCTCCTGGATCCCGCCCGAGTCGGTCAGCACGACACGGGCCGAAGCCTCGAGCGCGATGAAGTCCAGGTACCCGGCCGGTTCGACCAGATGGACGCCGGTGCCGACGGCACCGTCGCCCAGCTGCGCCCGGGTGCGCGGATGGATGGGAAACACCAACGGACACCGGTCGGCCACGCGCTCGATCGCGCCCATCAACCGCCCGAGCACCTCGGGGTCGTCGACGTTGGCGGGGCGGTGGAGGGTGACGAGGCCGTACCCGCCGGGCTCGACGCCGATCTCGTCCAGGATCGGCCGGCTGCGGGCCCGGTCGAGATTGGAGAGCAGCGTGTCCACCATGACGTTGCCGACCAGGTGCACGCGGTGGTCGGCATACCCCTCGGCACGCAGGTTCTCGACCGCGTCCGGCGAGGGGGCCAGGAGGAAGTCGCTGATCCGGTCGGTGGCGACGCGGTTGACCTCCTCGGGCATGCTCCAGTCGCGACTGCGAAGCCCCGACTCGACGTGGGCCACGTACGGGCCCGCCTTGGCCCCGACGATGGCGCAGGCGAGCGTGGAGTTGACGTCGCCCACCACGACGATGACGTCCGGGCGCACCTGCTCGAGCAGCGCTTCGAACGCGACCATCACGCGACCGGTCTGCTCCGCGTGGCTCCCGGATCCGACCCCCAGCGAGTGATCGGGCGGTCGGATCCCCAGATCCTGGAAGAAGACGTCACTCATCCGCTCGTCGTAGTGCTGGCCGGTGTGGACGAGATCGACGTCCACCCCCCGGGCCTCCAGGGAGTCCAGAACGGGCTTGATCTTCATGAAGTTCGGCCGGGCTCCGGCCACGCAGAGCACGCGCACGGCGGACATCCTGCCAGACTCGGCGATCCCGTCGCGAGACCCCACCCCGACTCAGATCACGGGGGGTCGTCCCAGACGGGCGAGTCGCCCGACCGTGTGCCAGCCGACCGGGGAACGATCGACGGCGACGCGCCATCCTTCCCGCCACCCCTCCACGTACGGGCCGCGACATTCAGACCCGGGGGCGCGCCAGAGTCCGAGCGCGAGCCAGACCAGCACGTGGATGAGCGCCACCGGTTGCGGCAGGTTCCGACGGGCGATGATCACCCGATTGCGCCCCGTCAGGTACCACCCGCGAGCGTGGCGGCTGATCTCGGTCGGGGGATGCAGCACCTCGACGTCGGCGGCGTACCGCAGATTCCGCCCCCGATCCAGGAGTCGCCAGGCCAGGTCGAGTTCCTCGTGTCCGTAGAAGAGGTCGGCGTCGTACCTTCCCGCCGCCACGAAGTCCGACCGACGCATCGCACAGGCTCCCCCCAGGAAGTAGCCGACCGGACCCGACCGGTCGGGATCGCCCCGCCCGGCCCGGGGAACGTGGCGCCGTGCGGTGCGCCCCTCGTCGTCGACCAGGCGGAGGGCCAGGACGGCGAGATCGGGGTCCCGGTCGAACCGGTCGACGATCCGGCTGGTCGCGTCCGGCGTGAGTACCTCGGCGTCGTCGTCCAGGAAGCCGATGAGGTCACCGGAAGCGGCCTCGACTCCGGCGTTGCGGCCGCCGGGAACCCCCTGGTTCTCGTCGAAGACGACACACCGCACCCCTTCGGGAAGCTGCGCTTGCGCCGTGCCCCCTTCGGCGCCGTTGAGGACGACGACCACCTCCGCCCCGGGCCCGAGGGACTCGACCGCACGCGCCAGTCCGTCCGGGCGATCTCCCATCGTCAGAATCACCCACGTGAGCCGGGGGGCATCGCGCTGGTCACCGGCCACGCTGCGGCCGCCCGGCCGTCGGGTGACGCACCCGGTTCGGAGAGCTGGATAACATCGCCCGGATGCTAGAGGTCTCGGAGTCCCAGGGCGGTACGGGCCTTCGCGACGTGTACGAGTCCACGCGGCTCAATCGCTACCTGCGCGGCATGTGGGATCGCCGGGAGTACATCCGCTACGTCGCCGTCAACGAGCTGAAGAGCCGGCAGATGACGTCGGTGCTGGGCAATCTCTGGCACCTGCTGAATCCGATGCTGACGATCGGTGTCTACTGGCTCATCTTCGGCGTGGTGCTCAAGGTGGACCGGGGGGTCGACAACTTCATCGCCTTCATCGCGGTCGGGGTCTTCACCTTCGCCTTCACGCAACGTTCGACGACGCACGGGGCGAGGTCGGTCGTCAACAACATGGGCCTCATCAAGGCCATCCGCTTCCCGCGGGCCGTGCTCCCGGCCAGCTCCACTCTGACCGAGGCGCTCGCCACCCTCCCTCCGATCGTCGTCATGCTCGTCGTGGCCCTGGCGACCGGTGAGTCGATGACCGTCCGGTGGCTGGCCGTCCTGCCGCTCTTCGGTCTGCAACTCGTGTTCAATCTCGGGGCGGCGTTCGTCGCCGCCAGGCTCACGCATCACGTCCGCGACGTGACGCAGATCCTGCCGTTCTTCTTTCGGCTGCTGCTGTACGGGTCGGGCGTGATCTTCAGCGTCGAGGCCTATGCGGACTCCAGTATCAAGTGGCTCTTCTACCTGAACCCGATGTACGACTTCGTCACGCTGATGCGCTGGGCCGTCCTGGGCGGCGACGCCGAACCGGTCCTGCTGCTCTCGGCTGCAGTGTGGAGCGTGCTGCTCTGCAGCCTCGGGTTCCTCTGGTTCCGATCGGCGGAGGCCAGCTATGGCAGCGACTGATCCCGGCCGGCCCGCCGACGGCGGGGCGCTGACCGCGCGGCCGCTCAGCGTCCGCATCCGCAACCTGAACATCCACTACCGCGTCTACGAGGAGCGTCGCGTGTCGGCCCGCGAGCTCCTGCGCCGAGGGTTCCGGAGCCGGTCGGCAGTCGACGTCCACGCCGTGAAGGACGCCAATCTCGACTTCGAAGTCGGCGAGGCGGTGGGCATCGTGGGGTCCAACGGGTCCGGCAAGTCCACCCTGCTGCGGGCCATCGCCGGCCTCCAGGCGAAGAGCAGCGGCACCGTCGAGGTGCGGGGCGAACCCCACCTGCTCGGGGTCAACGCCGCACTGCAACCACCCCTCTCCGGGTACCGCAACATCATCCTGGGGGGGCTCGCCATGGGGCTGAGCCTCGAACAGGTCGAGGACCGGATGGAAGACGTCATCGAGTTCGCCGGCCTGGGCGCCGCCATCGGCCGGCCGCTGAGGACCTACTCCTCGGGCATGCGGTCCCGCCTCGCGTTCTCGATCGCGACCCTGCGGGTACCCGAGGTGCTCCTGGTCGACGAGGCGCTCGCCGTGGGCGACAAGTCCTTCCGCACCCGGAGCCTCCAACGCCTCCGGGACATCCGCGAGCAGGCCAACACCGTCGTCCTGGTGTCCCACAACCTCAACGAGATCCGGTCCACGTGTGATCGTGCGGTCTGGCTGGAGGAGGGTGTGATCAGGGCCGACGGACCGGCGCCCGAGATCCTGGAGCTCTACGAGTCGTCCTGACGGGGCGCGGCATGAAATCGCACGCGGGTTCCCGAGGGCAGCTCCTGGCGGGCCTTGATGTCGAACCGCTCGGCCAGCAGCTTCTCGAACGCCGCCAGGTTGTAGCCGTCGAACAGGCCCGATCGCTTGTTGCGCAGCAGGATCTTGACCATCGGGTCCTCGCGGGCCGGGAACTCCACGACGGTCTCGGACCCCACCTCGGCGAGCCAGGCCACGAACTCGGCCAGCGGGACCGTGTTCGTGATCGCAAGGTGGTGGATGACCGCCAGGCAGAGCACCAGATCGGGTCGGCCGCGCTCGAGGAGGGTCGGCCGCTCCATCCCGCGCCAGCCCAGGCCGGGTGAGGGATCGGCCAGGTTCATGAGCATGGGCTGGATGCGCTTCTCCCCCTCACCGCGGAGCGTCTTGTAGGTGCGGTCGACCACCAGCGGGTCGACATCGAACGCGACGACGTACGGGGAGTGATCGGCTGCGATGCGGGAGAAGTGGCCGTCGTTGGCGCCGACGTCCCAAACGAGTGATCGAGGCGCGGCGGCGGCCACGTTGGCGACGAATTCGGACTTCAGCTGGAGGTCGGCATCGGTGTAGTGGGCCCGGTCGGAGTAGTCCGACCACGTGGTCGACGACTTGGACCACGTGAGACGGTCGACCGTCTTGCCGAGTTTGTCCACCATCGCCTTGATGAGCGCAGGGCCCATGCCGGCTCGCCCCATCTCGTCCTTGACGTCGCGCTCCGAGTCGGCCAGCTTCCGGTCGGCGCGAGCGTGGACCAGCACCGTGCTGAAGGCGCCGCGACGGAACCGGTCGCGGGCCGAAAGGGCGTTGCGGCACTCCTCGGGCGTGATCCCGTCGATCGACCCCCGCAACCAGGGCTGGAACGGGATGTCGCGGTAGGCCTGCAGCATCAACGGGTAGAGGAACAGCTGGCAGAACTGGCGGTAGCCGTACCAGGGCTCACCCTTGCGGATCCGTTCGAAGGAGCCGATGTCGATGAAGGTGGGCTGCGCACCGACGAACTGGATGTTGTAGCTGCTGGCGTCCTTGGTGATCATGCCATCGTCCAGCGCCTCGGCGGTGAGGTCCAGCTGGAGCTTGGCGGCGTCCTTGAGCATCTCGAAGGACCACTCGTAGGGGTAGGAACGCATCGGGACCCGCTCGTGGCGCAGGACGGCGGACCAGTCGTCGGCGAGACCCAGGGCGGCGACCTCGTCGTCCGGCAGCCGCTCGGTGCCGACGATCCGTCCCTCGGCCACCGCGGCCGGGAAGAAGGAGGAGTCCGCAAGGGCGTCCCAGTCAGCGACCGCGTCCGCGCCCAGGGCACGGAGGATGTCATCGCCGCGTACAAGGACGCGGCTCATGGGATCACGGAACGATCCTGGATCGAACGAGGTGTCGGGCGCAGTCGGTTCAGCCACGGGTGGATCCTATGGTCCCCGCTCGCAGGGTGCGGCCGACCCCACCGAGGCTCAGCCCGAGAGGACCGGGACGTCCTCCATGGCGGCTGCGATCTTGTCGGCCGGGTAGTCGTAGTCGACCAGCGCACCGCCGAGGAACGCCTCGTAGGCGGCCAGATCGAGGTGCCCGTGACCACAGAGGGCGGTGAGGATGACCTTCTCCTCGCCGCTCTCCTTGCAGCGATTGGCCTCGCGGACCGCGGCGGCGATGGCGTGGGTGGGCTCGGGGGCGGGCACGATCCCCTCGGCCTTGGCGAACTGCAGCGCGCCCTCGAAGCACTCGGTCTGCGGGATCGACTCGGCCTCGACCAGGCCCTCCTCGTAGATGTGGCTGACCAGCGGTGACATGCCGTGGTACCGCAGCCCACCCGCATGGATGGGGTCGGGCACGAAGCCGTGGCCCAGGGTGTGCATCTTGACCAGCGGCGTCAGACCGGCGGCATCCCCGAAGTCGTAGCGGTACTCACCCTTGGTGAGCGAGGGGCACGCGGCGGGTTCGACGCAGCGGATCGTCGGATTCATCCGACCGGCGAGCTTCTCGCGCAGGAACGGGAAGCTGAGACCGCCGAAGTTGGAGCCACCGCCGGTGCATCCCACCAGGATGTCGGGGACCTCGCCCACCTTGGCCAGCTGGGCCAGCGCTTCCTCTCCGATGATGGTCTGGTGCAGCAGGACGTGGTTGAGCACGCTGCCGAGCGCGTAGCGGATCTCGGGATCGGCGGCGGCCGCTTCGACCGCTTCGGAAATGGCGATGCCGAGGCTGCCGGTGCTGTCGGGATCCTGGGCCAGGATGGCCTTCCCGGATTCGGTCAGCTCGGAAGGACTGGGGTGCACGGTGGCACCCCAGATCTCCATCATCGTCTTGCGGTACGGCTTCTGGTCGTACGAGGCCCGGACCTGCCAGACCTCACACTCCAGGTCGAACTGGGCGGCCGCGAATGCCAGCGCGCTCCCCCACTGACCCGCGCCGGTCTCGGTGGTGAGCTTCCTCACCCCTTCGGCGGCGTTGTAGTACGCCTGCGGCACCGCGGTGTTGGGCTTGTGCGAGCCGGCCGGACTGACGCCTTCGTACTTGTAGAAAATCTTGGCCGGAGTGTCGAGCAGCGCCTCGAGGCGACGGGCCCGGAACAGCGGCGAGGGCCGCCACAGCCGGTAGATGTCCAGGACCTCGCCCGGGATGTCGATGTACGACTCGCCGGAAACCTCTTGGCCGATCAACGCCATGGGGAAGAGCGGCGCGAGGTCGTCCGGACCGATCGGCTCGTGCGTGCCGGGGTGCAACGGCGGCGGGGGCGGATTCGGCAGGTCCGGGATGACGTTGTACCACTGGGTGGGCATCTCGGATTCGTCGAGCTGCACCTTGACGTAGTTGTCGGCGGTCACGGACGTTCCCCCTGATCGTTGTCGCGCCGGCCGGCGCCGGAAGGTCGGCTCATCCTGTCAGAGACGTCGACCCGACGACGAGATCGATCTTCTCCAGTGCGAGCTGGACGTCATCGACGGCGCGAGCGAGCCGCGCCTGCCACGACGGGCCCCAATGGTGACCGAAGACGATGTCCGAGACCGTCGGGGCACCGAGGGCGAAACGAAGGGCGCCGACGGGCCCATCGGGCCCCGGTCCGATCGCGACCGGCTGGCCCAGGTACACCTCGCTCCGGGCCGCCCGGGCACTGGCCTCGTCGGTCAGCTCGGCACTGAGGTCGCGCTGGAGCGTTCGCTGGAGCCGGCGGGCCGGTTCCATGGCCAGTGATCGGCCGTCGCGCCCCCGGACCGTGAAGGTGAAGATGGTGGGGAGCTCGTCCAGGCCGCGACCGGCGAGGGCCGCTCGTTCGGTCCACGGGCTGGGCACCAGTTCGACCCTCGGATGCCGATCGATCGCCTCGAGCACGCCCAGTGCGAACCCCTGCACGATCTCGTCCCGCACGCTGGGCGCCACCGAGTGGAAGTCAGCCATCTCCGCGAGCGCGGCGTGCCACCGCAGCAGGAGTCCGATGTTGCAGCCAGGACCGGCCACATCGATCAACCAGTCCGCACTGGGCGGGCAGGACCACCGATCCAGATAGTCACCGAGTCCGGTCGGCGCCGGCCCGCCGCCTCCCGTCCCGAGCCACCCGGCCGGGCTCAACAGCGCGGCGCTGAACGGGGTCCGGCATAGAACTTGGAGCCCGTCGCGAACACGAGGCGGTTCCGGCGCACGTGGTGCGCGATCGACCGCTGATCGACGCGGAGCTGCGCCGCGTCCACGACCACGATGAGATCGGAGCCGAATCGCTCCTGCCAGGCCGAGACCGTCTCGGAGCGCGGCAGGCGCACGCCGGTCTTGCTGCCGTCCACCAGGTGGAGCAGGACGACACGATCGGCGGCGACCGCGTCGCGGAGCGCCCGGTCGAGATCGGACTCGACCACCTCGGGAGACCGCAACGAGCCGTCGGACTCTCGGACCGGCACGTCGACCACCGACAGGCGTTCGGGATCGAAACCGGCGATCGATTCCCCCCGCTCGACCGGGACCCCCGACGGTGACTCGGAGGAGAAGTGCCGGCCCCCGGCGGCCAGGTGGGTCCCGGACCCGACTTCGGCCGGCGCCACGACGAGCGAGGTCACCGGTCGTCCGTGCGACAGGGCGTAGGCCGCCGCGATCAACTCCACGTCGGTCCCCGACGGCATCAGGACGACGTCCGCCTCGTCGAGACCCAACCCGAGGTTCTCGACGACCGCCGACCCGGAGCCAGGCCGAAGCGCTGGCCAGCTCCAGCTGGAGATCGCCGGTCAGGGCGGCCCGCAACAGCCGCCGTCGGAGCTCATCGGCCGCCCGGTATGCCCGCAGACTGGGCACCGAGGCAGTGCAGGACGAGAAGTGCAGCGACCACGGCAACGGCCGAGCCGGGATGCCGTAACTGTTCCGTCCGCTGACCGGATCCAGCTGTTGGCGGTGATCGCCGCCCGTGACGAAGAGCACCTCGGCGGGCAGCGCCAGCGGCAGGATCGGTCCGATCCAGCGGGCGAGCTCGGCGCGATCGGCCTCGGGCACGGAGATGCCGTCGCGGTCGACGAGCTCCTCGATGAGCTGCAGGGCCGTCGACGCAAGCGCCTCGGTCCGGGCGAGGTCGCCGACGAGCGCTGCGTGGTCGCGGACCGCGTCGATCAGTCCAACCCGGTATCCGCGAGGACCCGGCGCGACGTCGGCCGGGAGCGACGACAGGTACCCCAGAGCCGTGACGTGGGCGATGACGGCGAGGACGGCCGGCTGGACGTCGGGGACCATCTCCTCGAGCAGCGAGAGCTCGAGCGCCTCACGAACGATGATCGCGGCGTGATCGGCATCGACGAGCGAGGAGGGGGCGAGGCGCACGCCGGAGCGCTCGGTGACGAAGCGCCGATCCAGGTCGGGGTCGACCGCCACCGTGCGGGAACCCAGCAGCCGGCTGAACTCAGGACGGCTGCAGACGTCCAGGAGGACGCGCGAGGGGCGGTCGGCCACCGGGACGGCGTCGAGCGCCACGGTGTCGTCGACCCGCACCATCAGGCGTCGTAGGTACGGTCGATGAAGTCGCGCAAGGTTGCGTCGACGTCGGCGCCGGGCGCGACGTCGGAGGTGACGCCGTAGAGCACGGCGCCGCGCTCCGTCCCACCGGGGTGGGCCGCCGCCGAGTCGCACGCGACCCGGAGATCCTGGAGGAACCGGTCGGCCACCTCGGCGTGCTTCGGGTTGACGATCAGGTGCAGGCAGTCGGGGTCCTGCTGCCGGTCCATCCGCCAGCCTTCGGCCGCGAGGCGGTCACCGACGTCGTGGATGGGCAACCGGTCGGACCCGAAGGCGAACACGCTCATGGCCGGTTCGCCGAGGACGTGGAGGCCATCGATCGCCTCGATGCCGTCCATCAGCGCATCGGCCGTCCGGAGGACCGATTCGAACAGGCGCCGGTAGCCGTCCTCACCCAGGGCAACGAGCGCCGCCCACACGCCGGCCAGCGCGCCGCCGGGCCGGGTGCCCACCATCGTCGGCGACGCGAGCGCTCCGCCGGGCCAGGCGGGATCGACGAAGTACTGGTGCCGGCGCAGATCGTGGTCCCGGTACAGGACCGTGGACGTGCCCTTCGGCCCGTACCCGTACTTGTGGAGGTCGGCCGAGATGCTGGTGACACCCGGGACCGCGAAGTCGAACTCGGGGACCGTTCGACCCCAGCGGCGCGCCATCGAGAGCACGAACCCCCCGAGGCACGCATCGATGTGGAGGCCGACACCGCGATCCTCGGCGATGGCGCCCAGGTCGCCGACGGGATCGACGACCCCGTACGGAAAGCAGGGGGCAGATGCGGCCATGAGCAGGATGTCGTCGTCCGCTGCCAGCTCGGCGATCGCGCCGACGTCGGCACGGAAGTCCGGCCCGATCGGGGCGGGGACGACCTCGAGGTCGAAGTAGTGGCAGGCCCGACGGAAGGCGGGATGGGCGGTCGTCGGCACGATCACCTTCCGCCGGTTCCCGCCTGCGGCGCGGTCGGCCTCGCGGTAGGCCAGGACCGCCAGCATGATGCTCTCGGTACCGCCCGATGCCATGGTCCCGCCGGCGGTGTCGGGGGCCCGCACCAGGTCGAGGACCATGGCCACGACCTCGGACTCCATGCGCCGCAGGCTGGGGAAGGCGGTGGGACTCAGACCGTTCTCCGCCGCGTAGAGGCGTTGGACCTCGCTCAGCAGGTCGTGGTGATCGTCCCCGGCGTGGTACACGAGGCTCCAGGTGCGGCCCGAACGCCAATCCGCATCGCCCTGCCGGAATCGCTCGAGCGCCCGCATGATCTCGTCGCACGGGGAGGCCGACGTGAGGAAAGGGGACTCGATCGGCCACCGCAAGGACGGTAGCGGCATCGGGAGCCTCAGCGACGCCAGTAGACGCAGGGGCCGGTCGTCTCGATCACCACGAAACCGGCGGCCGACAGCTCGTCCTCGACCGGATCGCCCACGATCAGGGCGGACGAGCAGACCGTGTCCACCGAGAAGGAGTCGAGCCCGGCCCGGAATTCCGCCGCAGTGCCCGGGGCCAGTCCGGACTCGAGGCTCCGGCTCACCAGCGCGCGTCGTGGAGCGTTGAACTCGGCCGTGTTGTGGGTGCCGAAGGTGAACCGATCCTCGGGATTGACCGGTCGCACCTCGACCGAGAGCAACGGGAGGGGCTGCGAGACCGCGACCGGTGCGGCCACGACATCGCCGGGCTCGGAGAGGTCGATGGCCCGTTGGGCGGCGGCTCGGCGGCCGGGGTCGACGTCCCAGTCGCGGACCCACAGGTCCAGATTGGACTCGACCAGAACCGGGGCTCCCCGGAACCAGAGCCCGCCGACCGCGACGATGGGCAACGCGAGCGCCGCCGCCCACTGGAGCGGGGCGCGGTCGGTCACCGTCCTGCGCAGGACCCAGCGCACACCTCCCGTCATCGCCAGGCCCACCATGATGGGCACCGGGGCGATCCACAGCAGCCGCCAGTACACGGCGTCGACGGCGAAGAGCACCGAACCCAGCCGGTAGAGACCGGGACCGAGGACGAGCAGGACGGCGGTGGGCGCCAACAGGAGGGCTCGGCGGGCGGCCCCGTCGCGCACCGTGGCCCAGGCGGCCAGGATGCTCGCTGCGGCGATCCCCAGGGGGATGCCCGAGCCCAGCACCAGGTACCAGGAGCGGCTGGCCGCCTCGCCGATCGGCCCGATCTGTGGGGAATCGGCCCGTGCGGCCGCCGTGCCGGCCGCCAGCTCGCTCCCGACCGAGCCGACGACCGAGCCGACGTCGGATCCCAGGAGCAGCGCTCCGAGGGGATAGACGAGCGCGAGCGCAAGCACGGGCACGGTGCGGCCCAGCCGTTTCGGATCACCGGCGAGCACGCCGAGCACGGCCACCGCCGGAGCGACGACCATGCCGGTCGACGTCAGGCCGACCGCTGCGATGTTGGCGGCCACCAGCCCCACGGCCGAAGCGGACGAGCGGTCGCGGCTCCAGGCCACCGCGTAGTGCCACAGCAACGGGACGAGGACGAAGACCAGGATCACCTTGCCCTGCCACGACCGGGCCAGGCTGAAGTTGCCGAACGACTGGTGGCGCACCCCGTCGAGCAACAGGAACGCGGCCGTCGCAGCGGTGACCATCGCCGGCCCGTGCACTCGGAAGGTCCGGATCAGTCGCCAGGCAGCGAAGATGCCCGCCGCCGCCGCCACCGGTCCCAGGACCAGGTAGGTGAGCGTCTGCACCGGGACGCCGCTGAGCCGTCCCACCACACCGATCAGCGGCTCGATGGAGGACGGGGCCACATCGGGCCGCACCGACGGGACCTCCTCGTCGCCGAACATGGTGTCGCCGCGTCGCGAATCGATCGGTGTGCACCTCGGCGTAGAGCGATCGATTGACGAGGAAGCTGTCGTCGCTGTCGGGACGACGGGTGAACATCGACAGCAGCCCGAAGGCCAGGGCGATCAGGACCACGACGACCACACCGATCGACGATGGACCCGATCGCCGCTCGTCCGAGGCGTGGGACGGCGGGTCACCGCGCCCGGCCGCCCATAGACACCACACCGCAGCGGGACCGACCCCGGCGACGGCGAGCACCCAGGCGACATACCAGCCGGGCGGCACCAGGATCCGACCCGCCATCAACAGCACCGCTCCGGCGACGGCGGCGAGTGAGCCCCACCACAGGCCCCGGGGCATCGGGCGACCCGGTGTTGCGGCGACAGGACGGTCCACTCCCCTTTCGAGGCCCACGCGGGTGACGACCACCCCGACCACCGCAACCGACATGGCGGCGATCGCCACCGATTGCGAGAGCTCCAGCAGCAGGGCGCCGTGGTAGATCAGCGTCCACGCGGCGAGCCACCAGATCGCCAGGTCCAACCCCCCGTCGATCAGTCGGGTCGCCATGGTGCTGACGGTGGTGCGTCGGGGGTCAGACCCCTGGGGGTCTGACCCCATGGGGTCAGTCCCCAACGCGCCAGGAGAGATCGCGGTAGAGCGTGGCGTGGTCTTCGGCCATAGCGGCGACCGAACGGACGTTGTCGGGTCGGGCCTGGAGGGCGAGGTCGGCGTAGCGAGCGGGATCGCGCGCCACGGTGACGACGGTGTCGATCACGTCGGCCGGGTCGAGCGACGGTGCAATCAACCCGCCGCCGTGCTCGCGCACCCGGTCGGCCGGGGCGCCGAGGGGCCCGACCACCACCGGGACGCCGTTGGCCCACGCTTCGCTGACGACGTAGCAGTAGGTCTCGGGCCAGGGTGACATCACCGCGATGAACGTCGGGCGCAGCTCGGCCAGGCGGGCCGTGAGCCGATCGCGCTGGTAGGCGCCGTGGGACGGGAGCGGGAGATCGGCGAACTCGGGTGCCAGCTCGCCCAGCAGCTCGACCGCAACCATCCGATCGTGGCCTTCCGCGGCCAGCTCGACCGCGGAGGCCGCTCCCTTCTGGAGGTTGAGCGCGCCGACGAGGAGGAGCCGGATGGGCTCGTCCTCACGCGGGGCGTGGGCGACGGCTCCGGGGTGTTCGACGTCGCGCCCGTGCTCGATCACGGTTCCGGCGGGCAGGTCGTCGCCGTACAGCGCCCGCAGGTGCCCGAGCGTGTCGGCCGACGGCGCGACGAGCCGGGTGACGGAGGAGAAGAGCCGGCGCCACTCGGCCTGCCAGGTCAGGGCGAAGTCGTGCTTGAGCGGCACGTCGGGGTCGATCCAGAGGTCGGGGGCGTGGCAGGTGCCTTCGCCGGGGGTGCACGTCCCGCCGCAGAAGCGGACCTGATCGTCCAGCAGGTTCAGCGACGGGCAGGCGCTGTAGAAGTCGTGTGCGGTCAGCACGACCGGGAGGGTCAGGGCGTGGGCCAGCTCGACCAGGTCGAAGGTGTGACCCACCAGGTGGTGGACGTGCACCAGGTCGATGTCGAACTCGGTGAGGACCTCGGCAGCGACCTCCAGATCGGCATCGCGCCGCAGCATGCGGACATCCCAGGGCTGGGGTCGGTGCCAGCGCCGATCCTCGGTCCAGCCGTCGCCGGCGGCGTGTTCGAGCACGAGCCACTCGCGTTGCGCGACCAGCCGCCAGTTCTCGAATCCGTCGACCAGCGACCCGGCCAGGTCGTCGACGTGGTACTCGGTGCCACCGTGCCCGTCGTGCAGGACGTGGAGGATCCGGCGGGTGGCGGCCGGTGGGTCGGCCGCAGCGGCCGCGGCGACCAGTTGGGCCTCGGCCAGGGCTTCCGAGGCGACGAAGTCACGGGCCAGCCGGTGGTAGTCGGGGTGCAGGTCGTCGAGGACCTCCATGGCCCGGTCGATCAGCGCCTGACGTTCGGCGCCGAAGCTGGCCGAGTCGGCGTGGAACACGACGCAGTCATCGGCGACGACGTGCGTGAACCCCCTGGCCCGCAGCCGCATGCAGTAGTCGTTCTCCTCGCCGTAGGCACGGGGAAACGACTCTTCGTCGAACGAGGGAACCTCGGCGCGGGCCTCGGCGGTGACGAACATGCAGAAGCCGTTGCCGGTCGGCGTGTCCGGGCGGACGTGGTGACTGGCCCGGGCCACCGCCGTGGCCATGTCGGCGGCCTGGCGCAGCGAGGTGGGCATGGGGGCCTCGAACGAAAACGCGCCGGCTGCGTTGGACAGCGCCGTCGCGGTGGCCCGGGCCGGGTCCTCGAAAGCCGCGAGGCGGAGACGGCGTTCCCATCCGGGAGTGACCACGGTGTCGCTGTTGAGGATCACGACATCGCCGGGCGCCGCCGTGGCCAGGCCGCGGTTGACCGACTTGGTGAAGCCCAGGTTGTCGGGATTGGTGAGCACCGTGACGTTGGGCCGATCGGCGTAGCGGCCGAGTAGCGGCGCGATCGCCGGGTCGGTCGATGCGTCGTCGATCAGCAGCCACTCGACCCGGTCGCCGCTGAAGCGGTCGAGCGACTCGAGGCAGCGCTCGACGTCGTCGTGGGCGTTGTGGATCGGGATCAGCACCGTGAGCGGACGGTCGAAGCGGCCGGCCCGGAAGGCGGCCGCGATCCCCTTCGCCCTGCCGCCGGTCTCGTCGCCGCGCGGTGCCGGACCGAGCTCGTTGACCCGGCGGCGCAGGGGGACGATGACCTCGCGGGCCCGATCGAGGCCGCCGCGGATCGTTCGCTGGTCGGACAGACGCCGATAGGTGGGTTCGCCGAGCGCCGACCAGGCGATCCGGCGGGCGCGGCCCGGCGGGAGGAGATCGATCTCGTCGTAGCGAGCGTGATCGGCGCGGACCTCGGCGTCGGACGCGATGGCCCGAAGCCGCTCGGCCTCGGTCCGCCACACCGCGGTGGCGTCGTCGATCCGTTCCTGCACCTCGCGCACGCCCAGGTCGCCGGCGCTGGCCATCGCCCGGAAGGCCAGGTCGAGGTTGGGGGTCTCGGGGCCCAGGTCGGGGGGCTCGAAAGCGGGATGGACGCCTCGCCGTTCGATCAGCGTGCGGGTGAGGGCCCGCTGGGCCGGGCTCAGCGCCAGATCGTCGACGGCGTCGGCTTCGTCGACGTCGTGGCTGACCAGCCCCCGATCCAGGGTGTTGATCACCGGTCCGTCGAGGCCGTCGCCGTCGGCCAGAGCCTGCTTGGCGAAGGCGACCAGGGCGCCGTGCTCACCCGCGAGCATGCCGCTGTAGGACTGGATCAGGACCGGCAGCCCAGCCAGGCCGTGCAGCGCTTGGCGCATGTAGCGCTCCCAGAGGGCCAGCCCGTACTCCAGGGGCAGACCGTTGCGGCGGCGCATGGAAGCGGCGATGCCCAGCGGACTGCGCACCACGACGACGGCGGGGTGGTCACCGACGGCGGTCCGCCACAGAGGCATCAGCAGGCAGAGGCGGGGATCCTTGTAGAGGAAGTCGGGGCCGCGGAAGCTCTCGTGGAAGGCGCGGGCCGCCTCGTCGGCGAGCCCGGCCTCGAGCAGGGGCGCCAGGCTCGACTCGATCCCGGGCGGCGGCGCCGCCCAGGTCCCGCTCAACCGGTGCAGGACGTCCTCGTTGAGGTCCACCAGGAGCTCGACCTCGAAGTGGCCGTGCGGGTTCGAGTCGTTGGCGCCGACCAGCCGCTCGGGCGGTGGCAGCTCGAAGCCCATCTCGCCGAGCACCTCGGTGACCGCGGAGGTGCCACTCCGGTGCATGCCGACCACGAACATTCCCATTGCCGCCGCAGGCTAGTGGTGCCGACGCAACCGCGGTTGCGTGTTCGCCACCCCGGGTGGTCGCCGCCGTGCGCAGCGCGGTGTGCGCCGGTCAGCCTTCGGGCGTGGCCTCGAGGATCGGGCGGAGTCGCTCGGCCACGTCCTTCCAGTGGCGCCGCTGCGCCTCGCGTTCATCGGCGGAGGCCAGGCGCTCCTGGTGGAACCGCACCCCGGTCCGGTCACCCCGGTCGTCGAGGGCGATCTGGACGGTGGACTCGTGGTCCCAGTCCTCGGGCTGCCAGGTCGAGCCGGACCCGATCGCCCGGGCGGAAACTCCGGACCTCGCCGGTCACGCCTTCTGCCGTCTCGTACGGTTCGCCCCGGTCGTGACCCAGGTCGACGCCCGTGCCGAGCCAGACGGCGGTGGCCTCGCCCGAGACCAGTCGCTCCCACACCTGCAGGGCCGGCGCATCGACCGTGACCGACACGCCGATCTGCCACCCCGCATCCTTGGTCCGTCCCACCGGCATGGTCCCATCATCGCGCCGACCCCTCCGCCGTGCACCCGCTCACTCGATTCTGCTCGCATGGCTGCGACAACGCGCCCTCACCAACGACTCAGGCGCAGAAGACATCTGCGTGGTGTGCGGCGCGCGCTCGGCTCCCGAACCTCGTGCGGCTAGTAGAGGCCGTGTCGGTAGTCAACGGCCAAGCCGACGCGGAGTGCTCGCTCGTTGGCTGCGGTTCTGAGGGCGGCCGCAGCGAGGCCCCTGGTGGGGTTACGTTTCACATGGTCGGTCCAGATCTTCGAGGCGCGAGGAAGAGAAGACGGGTCGACCTGTCGGGATGTGTCCCAGGGTGCCGCGTCGGTGATCGGCTGGCTGGGGGCGAGCCGGCAGATGTCGAGATCGACGACGACCGCGGCGTGGGGCACATTGCCGTTCATGGTCATGGACTCACGCAGCGCCGTGTCGTCGGTGATCCGCGCCGTTCCGCTCATCTCGAGTACTCGAGTGTCTCCTGGGCACATCGCGAGGAGCGCGACCTCGGGATCCTCAACGACGTTGTGGTAGGTGTCGGTTCGACGATTGCCCCGCCGGTCCGGGACCACGATCGTCGAATGGTCGAGGATGCGAATGAACCCGGGCGGGTCCCCCTTTGGGCTCGCGTCTGCATGTCCGGCTTCATCTTGGGACGTCAGGACGACGAGACGTGAAGCTCTCAGGAACTCCGCCATCGTCTCATCGAGCGCGTCGCCCTCGGTTGCCTGACCAGCGGGCGTCCGTGGCGGCGACGAGTGCTGCCCCCAGAACTCTGAGCGGATGATTGCCTTGGCACAATGCACGAAGGCCTCGCCGACCACGAGTGTGCCCGGTGACTTCTCGTCCGTCAGGCCATTGACCCGAAGGGTCTCACCCCATCCGGGAACGAAGAACAGCGTTGAAAACGGCGTGCCAGGCGCCGCGCTCGTGGAGCGAGGAAGACCGAGCCGAGTCGGCGTCTCGATCGTCGCGAAACCTCTGGAACCGCCGATGACGCCGGCCCGACGCGTGCCGTGGACACCGGTGTAGCCGGCGATCGCCAATGGCGAGGCACCAAGGAGTGTCTCACAATGCTCATCCAGCCGGTCGATGGACTTGAGGAGGGCCGGCAGCGGTCGCGTGCCCACCACCTCCTCCAGCTGATCGGTGCTGCAGATGAAATCCAACGGGACCACGCCCGGTCGCTGTCGAGAGCTGATTCCAATGTGACCGGAACCGAACCATACATCGCACCTCGGATCAGCGGCTGAGCGCGGCCGGGACCGCCGCGGAAGTCTTAGGGGCTGCGCGAGTAGGCGCAGAGCGCAGCCCGAATTCGCTGAACTCCCAAGGTCGCGCTCCGGGCTGCGCGCGCGCCTACCCGCGGAACCTCTTAGGGGGCAACCAGGTCAGTGGTCGGCACGCAACCGCGGTTGCGTTCAGCGAGCCGTCCTTCTCCGGGGCCACCGGGAACCGCAACACCGGAAACCGGAGTGGCTTCAGCCCGCTGCCTGCTCGACGATGCGGGCGATGCGTTCCTCGGTGGCCTCGTCCAGGCGAAGCTACCAACCGTCGCTCGGGTCCACGCCGTCGAGCCCCTCGGGGAGTTCGAGGTGCTCCCAGACGCCGTTGAGCTCGACGAGCTTCTCGGGGATCTGTTCGGGCGGGAACTGCACGTCGAAATGGGCGCTGGCCGCGGCCAGGCGGGTGTGCAGCTCGCCATCCAGGCCCCGTAGCGCAACGTCCAGTCGGTAGTTGCCTGGTGCCAGGGGCAGCACCGGCAGCCGGCACGTGATCCGTCCGTCCCCGACGATGGCCGGCGCCTCGACGACCGCTCCGCTGGCCGTTCCGAGCGAGAGTGGCCGACCGTCGAGGTACAGGCGCAGCACGAAGCGAGGGTCCTCGACAGGAGTCCGGCAGCGGTAGTCGACCACCACCTCCATCGGCCCCCCGGTGGCGCCGTAGGGGGCGCCGTTGGGCCCCAGCAGGGCAATGTGCCGGATCCGGTGCTCGGGACCCGATCCGTCGTCGAGGGCGTCGCCGGTGGCGGTCGTTCGTTGCGTCGCCGCCCGCTCGGCCATGTGGTCGCCGTAGGACAGGACCACTTCGGACGGGTCGCCGGTCATCCTGATCTCGCCGTGATCCAGCCACGCGGCGGTGTCACACAGCCGCTCGACCAGGCTGAGGCTGTGGCTCACCAGCACCACGGTGACGCCCTGGTCCCGCATGTCCTGGAGATGCTCCATGCACTGGGCCGCGAATGCGGCGTCGCCCACGGCGATGATCTCGTCGGCCAGCAGTACGTCCGGGCGCAGGAAGACCGACACCGCGAAGCCGAGCCGGGCCCGCATGCCGCTGGAGTACACGTCGACCGGGTTGTCGACGAAGTCGCCGATCCCGGAGAACGCCACGATGTCGTCGACCAGGTCTTCGACCTCGCCCCGCTCCAGCCCGAGGATGGCGCCGTTCATGTAGATGTTCTCCCGGCCCGACAGCTCGGGATGGAACCCGGCCCCCAGCTCGAGCAGCGCCGAGATCCGCCCCTGTACCGACACCTCGCCGGTGGTGGGCCGGTACACACCCGCCAACAGGCGGAGGAACGTGGACTTGCCCGACCCGTTGTGGCCGATGATGCCCATCATCTGGCCCCGGGGCACCTCGAGCGACACGTTCCGTACCGCCCAGAACTCCTCGAACCGGGCCCGGTGGAAGCCGGTGAACGCGCTGCGCATGCTGAGCGGCCGCTCCCGGTACAGGCGGAACACCTTGGAGACATCGGTGGCGCGAACCACCGGTCCACCGCCGGGACGATCCGGTCGGTCGGCGTCGCTCACTGACCCTCGCTGACATCGGCGGCCCGGGTGCTGAAGATCCACCAGCCGCCCAACAGCGTGACCACCGAGACGACCACCACGACCGCCACCGTGGACGCCGACGGCACCTCGAGCATGTAGGTGGCCGACCGGGCGACCTCGACGAACCATGTCACCGGGTTGAGTCGGATCAACTGGTCGTAGGTGATGGACCCGATCGCCTTGCGCCCCTCGAGCAGCGACATCGGGTAGATGATGGGCGTGAGGAAGAACAGGAACCGCAACACGACGCCGTAGAGGTAGCTCACGTCGCGGAAGCGGGCGTTGAGCACGCTGAGCCCCATCCCCACCCCGACGCCGAACAGCGCCGTGAACGGCATCAGCACGAGCATGAACACGAACGTCCAGCTCAGGTGACCGGCGATGGCGAACGCTCCGAAGAGCACGAGGACCTCGACCGCCGACTCCAGGAGCGACACGGCGGTGCGGGCGATGATGGGGCACTCGGGCGGGAAGTAGACCCGCTTGCGAAGGACCATCGACTCGCGGAACGCCTCCATGGCCCCCAGGCTCGACGCGCTGAACAGGTTCCAGACGACCAGGCCGCTGAACAGGAAGTGGGCGAACGACTCGAACCCGTCGGGCGCCACGGGCGGCTCGGTTCGGAGGAACACCCCGAACACGAGCGTGTAGACGATGAGGCTGGCCAGCGGGTTGACCAGGGCCCAGAACCAGCCGAGGAGGCTCCCCGCGTACTTGGTACGGATCTCCCGCCCGATCAGGTGGCGGATCAGTCCCCGGGAACGGCGCAGCTCGGCCACCGCCTCCCGCGGGGACCATCGGTAGCGCACACGATTGGGGGCAGGCGGCTTCGAAGTGGAGGTCATGAACTGGTACAGCGCTTCCCTGCTGGACGAGACTCCAGGAGTTGCCTCACGGCCCGCGGATGCGAGCCGACTCTAGTTCACGAAGGCGCGACCCCTGCGGCCCTGCGGTCGTGGGGCCAGACGACCGATCGACCCATGGATGTGAGACCCAGATGACGCTGCACTCGGCCCGGCTCAAGATGCGACCCGCCGTCGCCCTGGCGATCGTGCTGGCCATGGTCGCCATCGCCGTTCCCATGGCAACCGCCGGCGCGGCGGGACCGACCCGACCGATCGGCCATCTCGACCGCATCACGGTGTCCGGTGGCCAGATGACCATCGAGGGCTGGACCCTCGATCGCGACGGCACGGCCTCCATCCGCGCCCGGGTCTACGTCAACGGCGCGTACGTCACCGGTGGCGTGGCCGACCGCTCCCGGCCGGACGTGACCCGCGCCTACCCCGGATTCACCAAGACCGGCTTCTCGTTCCGGGTCCCCGAGCGTGACGGCGAGATCTGCGTCTACGGGATCAACGACGGAAACGGCGGCCACACGAAACTGGGCTGCCGCTACAACGGCGACCGTCCCGCTCCTGCGCCGCGCGCCACGCCCACGACCCCCCGGGGCCGGCTCGAAGTAGGCGGCCCGTTCGCCGAGAAGGTGATCGTTCGCGGCTGGGCTGTCGACGCCGACCGGGCCGGGCAACCCATCAGCGTGCGCTTCTACAGCGGCAGCAAGTACATCAGCGGCCTCAGGGCCGACCAGCCGCGGGCCGACGTCGACCGGGCCGTGTCCGGCGCCGGACCGCGTCACGGGTTCCTCACCATCCTCGACATCGACGCCAAGGTCACCCAGTCGGTGTGCGCCTACGCCATCAATGACAACGGGGCGCACGCGCGCATCGGCTGCTTCTACCAGACCAGCCCGGGCAAGTGGACCAACCGTCCACCCAACAACTTCGCTCCTCTGCCGGCGGGTTCCGGGTCGGGGCGCCGGGTCGTCTACTCCAACTCACGCCAGCGGGTCTGGTTGGTCGAATCCGACGGCTACGTCGTGGACAGCTACCCGGTCTCGGGCCGCTACAACACGCCCCGACGGGGCACCTACAGCGTGTTCTCCAAGTCCCGGGTGGCCTACGCCGGCCACGACGGCATCACGATGCGCAACATGGTGCGGTTCGCCCGGGGCAGCCGGCTCGCCATCGGGTTCCACGCCATCCCCCGCTACGCCAGCGGCCGTCCACTCCAGAGTGAATCGGCCCTCGGCAGCTATCGCAGCGCCGGATGTGTCCGCCAGGCGGACCGCAACGCGGCGCGCCTGTACGACTGGGCGGGGATCGGGACAAAGGTCGTCGTGATCTGACCAGCAGATCATTCGTGATCTGACCAGCAGATCATTCGTGATCTGACCAGCAGATCATTCGTGATCTGACCAGCAGATCATTCGTGATCTGACCAGCAGATCATTCGTGATCTGACCATCCCCCCTCCTGGGTGAGATTGCTCAAGTAGCCGGCCCCTCCTGACGACAGGAGGGGCCTGATGCCGCGCCTCCATCCCGTTCTCATCCCTCCGCTCGCTCGCCCAAGGTCCGGCTCATCGAGTCGGCCTGGCCGCGGTCGCCCTCACGGTGCTCGCCGCCCTCCTGTACCCGCTGAGCGGGGCGGACGCCGCCCCCGGGGCCCCGTTCGGCCACCTCGACTCCATGGTCGCCTCGGGCGGGAAGGTCACCGTCACCGCGTGGGCCATCGACCGCGACACGCCCACCACCCCGGTCACGGTGCGGCTCTACCTCGACGGGAAGTACCACTCCGGACACAAGGCCGACCAGACCCGCAACGACGTCGCCAGGGCCTACCCCGGCACCGGCAGCAACCACGGCGTCCGCGCCACCATCACCATCGACCGCTCGCGCGGCCACCAGCTCTGCGCCTACGCCATCAACACGACCGGCAGCAGTCCCCACACCAAGCTGGGGTGCCGCACCATCGGCAACGCCACCGGCACACCCGCCCCGACACCGAGGCCACCGGCCTCGGGCGGAGGCGCCCCGATCGGCTACCTCGATTCGATGATCGCCTCGGGCAACAAGGTCACCGTCACCGCGTGGGCCATCGACCGCGACACCCCCCTGACCCCGGTCACGGTGCGGCTCTACCTCGACGGGAAGTACCACTCCGGACACAAGGCCGACCAGACCCGCAACGACGTCGCCAGGGCTCGTCCCGGCACCGGTGCCAACCACGGGCTCAAGGCCACGATCACCATCGACCGGACCCGAAGCCACCAGCTCTGCGCCTACGCCATCAACACGACCGGAAACAGCCCCCACACCACGCTCGGCTGCCGCACCATCGGCAACGCCACCACCACGCCGACGCCTGCTCCCAGGCCGCCTGCGCCCAAACCGCCCACCACCACGACGACGCGACCGACCGGTGCGCTCGACCCCTTCGGCGAACGCGACGGCGGCGTGACCGTGTCGGGTTGGGCCAAGGACCCGGACACCAGGGCACCGATCACGGTCCGGGTCTACGTCGACGGAGCCTGGGCCGGGGCCCAGAAGGCCGCCGGTCGCCGTTCGGGCACCGGCAACGGGCACGGCTTCAAGATCGACATCACGTTCAAGGGCGGCGGCTCCCACCAGGTCTGCGCATTCGCCATCGACCACAACGGACGGGCCGCCAACACCAAGCTCGGCTGCCGCACGGTCCAGACCTCGCCGTACGGCCCGGGTTCGACCGTCTCCGTCACGGGACGGGGCTGGGGCCACGGACGGGGTATGGGCCAGTGGGGTGCGCTCGGCTACGCCGTGCTCGATGGCTGGTCCACCGATCGGATCCTCGACCACTTCTACAGCAACACCCGAGCCAGCTCGATCTCCAACCCGTGGATGCGGGTGCGGATCGTCCGGGCCTCGGACGAGACCATCGCCATCACCACGGGCTCCCGTTCGGTGGGCATCAAGGGACTCGGCGGAAGCTGGGATGCGGTGCGCATCCGTGAGGTCTCCGGGACCCGCATGCAGATCGAGGTCGGTCCCGGCTGCTCGGGGCCGTGGCAGGCCATCGGCTGGCCGGTCGACACACCGGTGACGATCACACCGCCCAGCGCTCCCGGCGACTCGGCCTCGGACGACCTCCAGTACTGCGAGGGTTCGAGCCGGCGCCACTACCGGGGCAACCTCGAGGTCTCGATGCGCAGCGGCCGGACCGAACTGGTCAACGTCGTGCGGCTGGAGAGCTACCTCCGCGGCGTCGTGCCCCGGGAGGTTCCCCCCAGCTGGGCCTCCGCCGGTGGCGGCAAGGGCGCCGCTGCGGTCCGGGCCCAAGCGGTGGCGGCTCGCTCCTACACGATGGCCGAGTCCCGTTCCTCGTGGTTCAAGACCTGCGACACGACCTCGTGCCAGGTCTACGGCGGACGGGGCCGGACCGACGGCTCGGGCTATTCCAGCTACGAGTACTCGGCGACCAACGCGGCGATCGGCGCCACCAGCGGCCATGTGCGCCGGTTCAAGAGCAACGGGGCCATCGCCCGCACCGAGTTCTCGTCCTCGACCGGCGGCCAGACCATCGGCGGCACGTTCCCCGGGGTCCCCGATGCGGGCGACCGGATCAGCTCCAACCCGCACCACCGGTGGACGAAGCGGGTCCCGGTCAGCGACATCGAGGCGAAGTATCGACTGGGCCACCTCCAGGCCGTCGACGTCGTCGCCACCGACGGTTGGGGCGACGACGGCGGCCGGGCCACCAGCGTCCGCCTGCGCTTCACCAACGGCACCACGACGGTGTCGGTGCCAAGCTTTCGGGCGGAAGTCGTTCGCGACCTCTGAAGTCAGGCACCTGGAGTTCCCCCGCGTCTGAGCGACCGCTGGGCGTGCTCCGAGCGTCATGCTTGGAGTCTTGCGACCAGGGGGGCCAGCGACTCGCGGTAGTCGGGGGCCAGCGGGAGGCCCTGGAGCCGCAGCGCGGCGTTGTCCAGGACCGAGTTGGCGGGCCGCGGCGCCGGTCGCGGCGGCTGCAGGTCGGCGGTCTTGACCGGCTTCACCATGTTCGGGTCCTTGCCGGCCGCCTCGAGGATCGAGCGGACGAACTCGTACCACGAGACCGCGCCCTGATTGGTCGTGTGGAACAACCCGGGAATACGCCCGACGGCCAGACGGTGCACGATCGCGGCCAGATCGGCCGCCAGGGTCGGATGGCCGATCTGGTCGTCGACGAAGGACAGCTCGTCGCGCTCGTCGGCCAGCTGCAACACGGTCTTCACCATGTTGGCGCCGTGGAAGCCACACACCCACGAGGTGCGACAGATGGTCCAACCCGGATCCAGCTCGTGCTCGCCGCCCAGCTTGGACCGGCCGTACACCGACGCCGGGTTGGGAGTGTCCCACTCGACGTAGGGGTCGGACTTCGTACCGTCGAAGACGTAGTCGGTGGACACGTACACCATGTGGGCGCCCACCCGCCGGGCCCCGTCGGCCACGTACCGGGTCCCCATGCTGTTGACCTTGTACGCCAGGTCGGGTTCGGTCTCACACCGGTCCACCGCGGTCATGGCCGCGCCGTGCACCACCAGGTCGGGTGCTGTGCCGGTGATCGCCTGCAACACCGCATCGCGGTCGGTCAGGTCCACCTCGTCGATGTCGACGGCGACCACGTCGTGGGTGGCGGCGAACAACGGCACCAGTTCGTTGCCCAGCTGCCCCTTCGCCCCGGTGATGAAGACCTTCACGTGCGCCCCCTCATGACGACTCGGACCCCTTCAGCGGCTCCCACCACCAGCGGTGGTCGGCGTACCAGGCCACCGTCTGAGCCAGGGCCTCGTCGAAGTCCCGAGCCGGCTCCCATCCGAGCGCCTCGACCTTGTCGGTGCGGATCGAGTACCGCCGGTCGTGGCCCAGACGGTCGTCGACCCACTCGATCATCGAGTCGTCGTTGCCCGTCAGCTCCAGGAGACGCTCGGTGATGTAGGTGTTCGGGTACTCGTTGCCGGCACCGATGTTGTAGATCTCGCCGTCCCCACCCGCACGGAACACCCGGTCAAGGCCGGCGCAGTTGTCCTCGACGAAACACCAGTCCCGAACGTTCCCGCCGTCGCCGTACAACGGGACCTTGTGGCCGTCGAGCAGGTTGGTCACGAACAGCGGGATGAGCTTCTCGGGAAACTGGTAGGGCCCGAAGTTGTTCGAGGACCGGGTGACCACCACGGGGAGCCCGTAGGTGCTGCGGTACGACAGGGCGATCAGGTCCGACCCGGCCTTGGCCGCCGAGTACGGCGAGCGGGGGTCGAGCGGTGCGGTCTCGTCGTTCGAGCCCTCGGCGATCGAGCCGTAGACCTCGTCGGTCGAGATGTGGTGGAACCGGTCGATGTCGAGCTGGCGGGCCACGTCGCACATCACGTTGGTGCCGTCGCAGTTGGTCCGCACGAACGTGTCGGGATCGACGATCGACCGGTCGACGTGCGACTCGGCCGCAAAGTGGATCACCGCGTCGTGTCCCTCCATGCATCCCGCACGGCGGTGCGGTCGCAGATGTCGCCCTGCACGAAGCGGACCCGGGGACCGTCCAGCAGCCCTTTCAGATTGTCGAGGTTGCCGGCGTAGGTGAGCGAGTCGTAGACGGTGATCTCGTCGTCGCTGTTGGCCACCAACCAGTGCACGTGGTTGGCGCCGATGAATCCGGCACCGCCGGTGATGAGCAGCTTCATGGGTTCTCCTCGGGGGTCGTCGCTGAAGGGTGAGGTGCCGAGGCGAGGTGCTGAAGGGGGGCCGGCCGAATCGGCGCTCACGAGGACCGAAGGGCCACGTGGGGTTGCCATTGGGGCTGGATCTCGTCCCGGCGCGGGTTCCGCTGGTCGCGCTCGGACAGCACCGGATCGGCGAGACCCCAGTCGCCGTCGATGGCCGGATCGTTCCACGCCACGCCCAGCTCGTCGGCCGGGTTGTAGTACCCGTCCACCAGGTACGTGATGGTCATGTCGGTGAGCGAGGCGAAGCCGTGCGCGACCCCCGGCGGGATGTACACCCCCCGATGGTTGTTGGCTCCGCCGCCGACCTCGCCCAGATCCAGCGACAGGGTGGCGCCATCGGTGGGTGAACCCTCGCGCAGATCGTGCAGCACCACCCGGGCGTGGCCGTGCGGCACGTACCAGTAGTCGGACTGATGCAGGTGGTAGTGGAGCCCGACGATGCACCCGGCCTTCCGGTCACCCCGGTTGGCCTGGATCATCTCACGGCCGTCGGGGAACCACTGGCGGCGGTAGGTCTCCACGAAAAATCCCGCTCGTCTCCGAACACCTGGGGGTCGACCAGGTACACGCCGGCGATCCTCTCGGACGGTTGGACATCGGCCACGGCTCTGGTTCCCCTGCGATCGCTGCTGAGCTGGACGGGTGCTGGACCCCGCCATTGGTATCAGGTTCGGCCCGCCGGTGGAAGAACCCGAGGACCGTCGTCGACCCTGGCTAGGACGGCGCCGGCTCCGACGGCGACGGGAACGGCGCAGGGCGCTCCGCCCGCCGAATGGCACCGATCAGGAACGTTCCCATGGCGACCACCCCGGCGAGCCCGGATCCCACCAGGGCCCACTCCACCCGGGCGAACAGCTCGGCGTCGCGACCGACCCACAGCAGGGCACCGAACACCGCGACCGTCACCACCCACCCGGTGGCCATACGGCGATGGCCATGGAGCGCCAGGAGCGACTGATCCAGGCTGATGGTGACCATGAAGAGCCCCATGGACGCCGCCATCAACGCCATGTCCGTCGTCGAGAGGTCGTGCTGCAGCACCTGCTCGGTGATGAACGGGCCGAGCACGGACGCCCCGATGGCCAGCAGGGTCACGCCACCGACGAGGCCCAGCAGGCGCCCGAGGGCCCGCCGGAATTGCGGATAGTCGTGTGCTCCGGCGTACCCGGCCAGCATCGGCAGCAGGCTGGCCTGGATGGCCTGGAAGAAGAACAGCGGCAGTCTGGCGATGGCGAGCCCGGCGTAGAACCGGCCGGCCGCTCCGACGTCGCCCTCGGGGGCCAGCACGTGGACCGCGAGGGGACCGATGTTGAGCATCAGGCCGGTCAACATCGAGCCGACCAGGAGATAGCCGAGGGCCTCGGAGAGCTCCGACCAGTGCGCGTCGGGGCCGGGCCGGGTGAGCCCTCGCTGGCCGACCAGGGCCACACCGGCGGCCAGCAGGGGGGCGGCGCCCATCGCCAGGCCGTAGGCGCCGGCCAGGGTCACGCTGGCCACGGCCAGGGCGACGCCCCCCGCCAGCCGGAGCACCCCCTCGGCTGCGAAGAACCGAGCGTAGGGACCGAACCGGCCGTTGCCCGACAGCGTGCCCCGCACCAGGTGACCGGCGCAGAATCCGACCATCGCCAGGGCCAGGGCGACCAGCATGAGCGGCTCGTCGTCGAACAGCCGGTCGAGGAGCACGCGGTGGAAGATGAGGATGGCGGCGATGGCGCCGGCCAGGAGCAGCCCGCCCAGGGTGGCGACGCGGTGAACGAGCGGTCCGGCTCCGACGCCGCCCGCCGCCGGGCCAACGCCCGCCCCACCTCCTGCTCGAGCGGCTGGAACAGCCCGGGGCCGACCACGATCATGACCGCCCACAACACGGCGATGGCGTCGAAGCCCGCATCGTCCAGGGAGCGGCGCGCCACCGCCAGGAACGCGTAGTAGGTCAGCCCGTTGACCGCCAGGCCGACGCCGACCATGACCGCCCCCGTGGGCAGCGGATTCAGCTGCTGAACGCGTTGGGTCAGGTTGATGGCAGATTGCTCCCGGTCCGAGGCGCGACCCTACCTCCGCTGACCCACCGGATTCCGAGATGCCTGTGCCCCGCCGTTCGCTCTTCCCGCGATCGCTACCCGACGCTGGGCATGCAGAGCCCGTCGAGCTCGGTGACGTTGATGTCGTCCGCCGTTCCCAGGTGACCTGGTTGTCGGGATCGACCTGCAACCGGTACTCGCGGAAGCTCATCTCGAGCGCATCGAACGCCAGCAGGCGACCGCGCAGGCTGTCGCCCAGTCCCAGGATCAGCTTGATCGCTTCCAGCGCCTGGATGGACCCGACGATCCCGGGCAATACGCCCAGGACGCCGGCCTCGGCGCAGCTGGGAGCCAGCTCGGCCGGCGGCGGCTCGGGGAGCATGTCCCGGTAGGTGGGCCCCTCACGGGGATCGAAGACGGTGATCTGGCCCTCGAAGCGGAAGATCGACCCGTGCACGACCGGGATGCCGAGCTTCACCGATGCGTCGTTCAGCATGTAGCGGCTCGGGAAGTTGTCGGCGCCGTCGATGACGACGTCGTAGCCGTCGATGATGTCGAGGATGTTGTCGGCACCCAGACGCACGTCGTAGGTGACGACGTCGATGTCGGGGTTGAGTCCGGTCAGCGTCTTCTTGGCCGAGTCGACCTTGCGGTCGCCCGACCCGGTCCAGGTTGTGCAGGATCTGACGCTGCAGGTTGGACTCGTCCACCACGTCCATGTCGACGATGCCCAGCGTCCCCACACCCGCCGCGGCCAGGTACAGCGCAGCGGGCGACCCCAGTCCGCCGGCACCCAGGAGGAGCACCCTGGCGCCCAGGAGCGCCTGCTGTCCCTCGTCGCCGACCTCGGGCAGCAGCAGATGGCGCTGGTAGCGATTGCGCTGCTCGGGACTCAGCGTCTCGGGAACGGCCCAGTCGCGGCCCTCGTCCTTCCACTTGTTGAACCCGCCCATCACCGAGACCACGTCGCTGTAACCCAGCTGCTGGAGGCTCTCGGCGGCGAACGCCGATCGCACGCCGCCGGCGCACAGCACCAGGATCGATGCCTCCTTGTCCGTGATGCGGTTCTCGATGGAGCTCTCGAGCGTGCCACGCGGGATGAACACCGAGCCGGGCACCGCCCCCTGCTCGAACTCGTCGGCCTCGCGGACGTCCAGCACGATGGAGCCCTCGTCGGCCCGCATGCGCTCGGCCTCGGCGGTGTCGACCTCTCGGATGCGGGACTTGGTGGATGCGAGCAGCTCACGAAAGCTGGCCATGACGACTCCTGGTCGGATACGGGATCGGGGTAGGGAAAACCCTAGTGACTTGGTCAACAATCGCCCAACGGTCAACATTCCCGACCGGCGGGGACCGACCGGTCAGCGGGCGGCGAGCTTCCGGTTCAGATCGGCGACCAACTGCTCGATCCGTTGTCGATCGCCGTGGTTCCGTCCCCGCGGCAGGTAGAACCCGGCGCACAACGACCGGCCGTCCCGCTGGAATTCGATCTTCACGATCGGACGCCCCAACACCCACTGGCCGGCATGCCAGGTTCCCAGCCTCGCCGCGCTCATCTCGTCCCACGGGATCGTCAGCGGCGCGTCGGTCAGCAACCGGCGGAAGCCGATGCCCGATTCGTCCATCCAGAACTCGCCGCTGCCCCGGGCGAAGAAGTGCGGTGCCCGGTACCGCTTCCACCAGGCACCGTCGATCTCGGTTCCCAGGTAGTTGCCCTTCTTCACGGCCCCTCGTCCCGGGGAACCGCCGATCCGCTGGCTCGGGCCACGATGGCGGGCAGCGCGTGGCCGATCGGCGTGCGCACCACCACCTCGGCGAGCGGGTCGAAGTCGGTGGGCTCGGCGTTGATGATGACGATCGAGGCGCCACAGCGGTGTGCGACGGGCACGACGGCCGCAATCGGGAACACGGCGAGGCTGGTCCCCACGGCGAGGAGGAGGTCGCACGCCCGGGCGGCCTCCTCGGCGCGGACCAGGTCGTCGGCGACCAGCCCCTGCCCGAACGAGATCGTGGCCGATTTCAGGATGCCACCGCAGTCGGGACAGGCCGGGTCGGACTCGCCGGCGTCGACGCGCTCGAGCACCACCTCCATCGGCACCCGGTACGTGCAGCCCAGACACTGCACCTGGCGCATGGTGCCGTGGATCTCGACCATCAGGTCGGGGGAACTACCCGCCCGCTGATGAAGCTCGTCGATGTTCTGGGTGATCAGCGTGTGCAGCCGACCGGTCGACTCGAGATCGACCAGGGCTCGGTGGGCATCGTTGGGTTCCGCGTACCAGGTGGGTGAGTCCCGCCGGCTCTTCCAGGCCCGCTCCCGCACCGCAGGGTCGGCGAGGTAGTGCTCCAGTGTGGCCAGTTTCTCGGCCTCAGGGTTCTTGGTCCAGACCCCGTCGGGTCCCCGGAAGTCCGGGATGCCGCTGTCGGTCGAGATGCCGGCCCCGGACAACACGACGACCCGTTGGGCTCGCGGCGATGAGCTCGGCCGCCCGTTCGATCGCCTCCGGTTCCGCTGCCTCGACCACGGACGCAGGCTAGTGGCCGGGCCCGTCGGGTCCTGCCGCATTCCTCGTTCGGCCGCCCCCACCCCGGTACCCTTCGCACGAATGCTCACCAAGCTCGAGATCGCCAAGGACTGGCTCCCGCGGTACACCGGAATGGAGATCGACGGCTTCGGCGATCAGATCCTGCTGACCAACTTCCGCAGCTACCTGGACACCTTCGCCGGCCGGTTCGACGCCGACGTCCACGGAGAAACCCGCCCCATGCAGGCGGCCACCAACGCCGACGGTCTCACCATGATCAACATCGGGATCGGTTCACCCAACGCAGCGATCATCATGGACCTGCTCATCGCTCGCGAGCCGCAAGGGGTGCTGTTCCTCGGCAAGTGCGGCGGCCTGAAGCGTTCGACCGATCTGGGCCGCTTCATCCTGCCCATCGGCGCCATCCGGGGCGAGGGAACATCCGACGACTACCTCCCGCCGGAGGTCCCCGCGCTGCCGTCGTTCAAGCTCCACAAGTTCGTGTCCGAACGCCTGCGCGAGCGAGGCCTCGACTACCGCACCGGCGTCGTCTACACCACCAACCGTCGGGTGTGGGAGCACGACGAGGCGTTCAAGGAACAGCTCACCGAGATGACGGCGATCGCCATCGACATGGAGACGGCCACCCTCTTCGTGGTCGGCCATCGCAACCAGATCGCCCGCGGCGCGCTGCTGCTGGTGTCCGACCTGCCCATGACCCCCGAGGGGGTCAAGACCGGGCGCTCCGACGCCGAGGTCAGCGGGCAATGGGCCGACATCCATCTGGAGGTCGGCATCGAATCGATGTCCGACATCTCGGCGCGGGGTGAGCAGATCAAACACTTCCAATACTGACGAGCCCGCCGAGATCGAGTGAGCTCGGTATTGAAATGCACCGAAAGGGTGTGATAGACACCTGGGCACTTCCCCTCCTGGCCGAGCCACTCCGCAGGAGGCACCCCATGCCCGACCCCCGACCCCCGCTCGCCGAGCGCTCCCCGACCGGCACCCCCATCACCGACGCAGCAAGCGAACCGGCCGAACCGGCCCACCTCCGGATCGTGCCCTGGCGCGACGAGGTCATCGACCGTGTCGGCCACGATCCCCGCAGCGGCTACGTCGAGCGGTTCTGGCTCGGCATCCTCGGTCCCAGCACCACCCTGCTGCTGCGGCGCTTCGCCGCCGAACTGGACCACGCCCCCGAGGGCTTCGAGCTCGACCTCGACGAAACGGCACGGCGTCTGGGCCTGGGCGACAAGCGGGGCCGCCACTCCCCCTTCGTGCGCGCCATCGGGCGCTCGTGTCAGTTCCGGATGGCGCAGCGCATCGGTCCGCACAGCCTCGCGGTCCGGCGCCGACTCCCGCCGCTCAGCCGAGGCCAGGTGCTGCGGCTGTCGCCCGCGCTCCAGTCCGAGCACCTCACGTGGCAGGAGCAGCAGTTGGTCGCCGACGACGACGCCGTCGACCTCGAGCGGGCCCGCGGGGTGGCGCTGAGCCTGCTGGCCATGGGTGAGGACGCCGAGTCGATCGAGTGGCACCTGCAGCGATGGCGCTTCCCGGCCGCGCTCAGTTCCAACGCGGCCCGCTGGGCCGTCGACCACGGCCTCGGCGGCGACGCCGCCTAGGTCCCCGGTTCGCGCTCGAGGCGCGGGCGGCATTCGCTCCCCGGAACAGCAAGACTGTCCGGGTGACCCCCCGCCCCGCCCGCGCCTCGAGCGCCCCCACGCTCCTGTCCGCAGCCGCCATGGGGGCCGGCCTGTGGGGACTCGGCGCGGTCCAGCCGCTGCTCGATCTCCTGGGCCGCAACCCCGCGTTCTTCGTCGCTGCCGACTCGACACCCGCCTCGATCATCGTCTTCGTGATCCTCATCGCCGTCGCGGTTCCGTTACTGATCACGGCCGCGCTGGCCGTGATGCTGCGGTTCGCACCCAAGGTCTACCCCTACGCCGTCTGGGCGCTGATCGTGGGCGGCGCGGCGCTGGTCGGGCTCGCGATGGGGCGCAACCTCTTCCCCTCCCGAACGCTGGGCCACCTCGCGGTGGTCGTCGTCGTCACGGGCGGGATCTCGTTCGGGGCGTGGCGCAGCGCCGGGTTCCGCTCGTTCCTCCAGACCCTGGCGCTGACGCTCCCCGTGTTCGTGGGACTGTTCGTGTTCGCCTCGGAGAGCGGCGACCTGCTCCGCGCCGCCGACGTCGGCGCCGCCGAAGGGGTGACCATCGGTCGGCCCGACGACGTGGTCATGGTCGTCCTCGACGAGCTCCCGCTGTCGACCCTGCTCGACGCCGAGGGCGACCTGGACGTCGTCGCGCTACCCCGGTTTCGCCGCCCTGGCGGACGAGAGCACCTTCTTCGTCAACACCGTCGCCGACCATTCGCGCACGTCCGACAGCGTGCCGACGATCGCCTCGGGAGTGGTTCCCGAAACGACGGTGGCACCGATCGCGGCCGAGTACCCCCGCAACCTGTTCACGCTGCTGGGTGCGTCCCACGAGATGACGGTGCGGGAGGACCTCACCCAGCTGTGCCCCGACGACCTCTGCGAGGTCGACCAACCGTCGACCGGCTCGGTGGTGCGGTCGTTGGTCGACGATTCGGTGGTCGTGCTCCAGCACCTGCTCTACCCGCCCCGGCTCCGCGAGACCCTGCCCGCCATCGACCAGGGGTGGGGTGGCTTCGACCAGGCCGCCTCCATCGCACTCGGCGGATCGGCCGGCGCCGGTGATCCCCTCCTCGATTGGCAGAACCAGCAGGCGACCGAGGTGTCCCGAACCGCCGAGCGCACCCGGTTGATCGAGTCCGTCGTCGCTGCTGCTTCCCAGCCGGCGGACCCGCGGCCGGAGCTGTTCTTCGTGCACTCGGTCCTTCCCCATGCGCCGTGGGAGCGCTCGCCGGACGGCACGCTGCTCACCCGGTCGGCCGACCACGACCTCCCGCTGGACGAGACCGGTCGATGGACCACGAGCGAGCCCGACGTCATTCACGCCTACCAGCGCCACGCGCTCCAGGTCGGACACGTCGACCGCATGATCGGCGATCTCGTGTCCGGGTTGAAGGAGGCGGGCCGGTGGGAAGACACGGTGGTCGTCGTGACCGCCGACCACGGCACCAGCTTCACCCCGGGCACCAGCCGTCGGGTCGGCGAGGACGCCAGCCTGGACGAGGTCTACCGGGTTCCGCTCTTCATCCACGCCCCCGGCCAGGACGCACCGACGATCGACGACCGGCTCACCCGGCTGGCCGACGCCGTTCCCACGATCATGGACCTGCTCGAGGTCTCGGTCGACGACTGGGAGCTCGACGGGGTCTCGCTGGTGGGCGATGACGAGCTGCCCGAACGGGTCGAGGTCCGCTCGGGCAACGAGACGTTGACGGTTGCGCCGACCAACGAGGGCGCCCTGGCCACCGCGGCCCGCAACACCGCCTGGTTCCCCCACGGCACGGGCTGGCGGGGCCTGGCCGCTCCCGGCGACGCCGGCGCCCTGGTCGGCAGAGACGTCGACGAGCTCGAGATCGATCGCGTCGAGGCCGGCATCGCCACCACCGACGTCGATGCCGGTGTGGTGGACCGCTCGACGGGATACGCCCCGCTGCTGCTCCCCATCGCCGTCGAACCCTCCGGCGAGATGCCCGAGCGGATCCTGGTGGCGGTGGACGGCGTCGTCGCTGGTGTCGGCCTCCCCGTCGAGGATGAGCCGGACCTGTTCCGGGCCGTGCTCGACCCCGGCCTGCTGCCCGACGGCACCCACACGCTGCGCGTGTTCGCCTGGACCGCCGACGGCGGGGTCGGCGAGCTCGACCTTCAGTCCGGTTCCCGACTGGAGCGCACCCCCGACGGCTGGTTGGTCGCCGGGACGGTGATGCCCGACGAGCCCGAGGGCTCCACCCGGCTGGGATTCGTCGAGCAGGTCTCCACCGACGGTCCGGTCATGGCCGTGTCGGGCTGGGCCGCCGACCTGGATCGGCGCCAGACCCCCCAGTTCGTGGCCCTTGTCGACGGCGACACGGTGCTCAGCGTCGACACTGCGCTCACGACGCGGTCGGACGTGGCCAACGAGCACGGTGAGGACGTCGCCCAGGCCGCCTTCTCGATGAGGGGCCCGGCCTCCGACAGCGCCGAGGTGGTCGTCGTGTTCGAGGACTCCACGCTGACCCTCCCGGCCGAGGAGCCACTCGACCCCTGACGGTTCGGAATCTCGGCCTCGTAGCCCGGATTGAGTCCGGTTTTGCAGGCCGAGATTCCCTCAGGACCCGGGGGATCGGGCGAGGCTCCAGCGTCTACCCCTGCGTCGCAAGCGCATCTACCGAGGAACCGGTCATGTCAGCACGCTCGAAGATGCTCGGCCTCGGCCGCCGGGTCGACAGGGTCGCTGTTCCGATCGCCTTCTGGCGCGACCGCTACCGGTGTCCACTGTGCGGCTACACGGGTCACTTCCTCAACGATTGGGTCCCGACCGGAATCCGCCCCAACGCCACCTGCCCCTCCTGTGGTGGTCACGAGCGCCACCGTATCCAGTGGGCCGTCATGGATCGGCTCGCCGACACGTACGATTTCGGTTCGATGGCCATGCTGCATCTGGCCCCCGAATCCGCTCTGGCCCGACGATTCCGGGCCGAGTTCGGCGAGTACACCACCGCGGAGTACGACGGGAAGCACGCTGATCTTCGCGTCGACCTCACCCATACCGACCTTCCGGACGAGAGCTTCGAGGTCGTCTACGCCTCCCACGTGCTGGAGCACATCCCCGACGATCTCGCGGCCGGCCGCACCGTGCGCCGACTGCTCCGACCCGGCGGCTTCGCCATCCTTCCCGTTCCCATCGTCTGCGAGAAGACGGTCGATACCCGGGACCCGTCGCCACCGAGTACCACCACGTGCGGGGGCCCGGACCCGACTACTTCGATCGCTTCGACGAGCTCTTCGACATCGAGCTCTTCACCTCCGCCGACGTCGACCCGTCGATCCAGCCGTGGGTGTACGAGGATCGGTCGAGCTACCCGACCGCGTCGGCCCCCTACCGCACGCCGAGCAGCGGGCCTCGCCATCAGGACATCGTTCCGGTGATGCGGCTGCCCGCGTAGGTGCCCTCGACCGCCGAGATCCGGGAATCTCGGCCTCGAACGGTCTGCCGAGTGACCTCTTTGGGACCGAGATTCCGTCAGGAGGGAGGCTGGAAGGTACGGGCCAGCTCGATCAGCGAGCGCACTCCGAACCCGGTCCCACCCTTGGGGTTCTCGCCGTCGGCGGCGTCGGCGAACGCCGGTCCGGCGATGTCGAGGTGGGCCCATGGCACGTCCTCGGCGACGAACTCCTTGAGGAACAGCCCTGCGACCAGCGCGCCGCCGAAGGGGCCGGTCCCGATGTTGCGAAGGTCGGCGATCTGCGAGTCGAGGCCCTTGGCGTAGTCGCTCGGCAGCGGCAACTCCCACAGCCGCTCGCCACCTCGCTCGGCCGCGTCCTTCACCTGCCCGACCAGTTCGGCCTCGGTCCCCATCAACCCGGCGATCCGGCCGCCGAGGGCCACCATGCAGGCGCCGGTGAGGGTGGCGAGGTCCACGATGGCATCGGGTTTGGCCTCGGACGCCAACGTGAGCGCGTCGGCCAGGATCAACCGGCCCTCGGCGTCGGTGTTGAGCACCTCGACGGTCTTGCCGTTCCGGATCGTCAGCACGTCGCCGGGCCGAGTGGCGTCACCGCCGAGCATGTTGTCGGTCATGGGAAGGAATGCGGTGACCTTGGCCGGGGCCTCGACGGCGCGGAGGGCCGACATGGCGCCGATCACGGCGGCGGCTCCGCCCATGTCGCACTTCATCGTCATCATCCCGGTGCCGGTCTTGATCGAGAGCCCACCGGCATCGAACGTGATGCCCTTGCCCACCAACGCCAGATGGCCGGTCGCCCGGCCCTTGGGTGTGTACGTGAGCTTGACGAACGCCGGCGGCTGCTCGGATCCGCGGTTGACGCCGAGAAGCCCGCCCAGCCGTCGCGAGGCGATCTCCTTGCGCCCCCACACCTCGGCCCGCAGGCCGCTGGTGCGCGCCATGGCTCGCGTCCGAGCCGCCAACTCGGGTGGTGTCAACGAACCGCCCGGCTCGTTGACCAGATCGCGGGCCAGCGCCACGCCGGCGACCACGGCCAGGCCCACCTCGGCCGCCCGCTGCGCCCGCACGCCGGATCCACCGCCGACGACGGTGAGCCGCTCGACGTCCGACTCCCCGGCGCCCACCTTGCCCTTGCTGCCCTTCCCCTTGAAGGCGGTGAAGCGGTAGTCGCCCAACCCGAACCCCTCGACGACGGCCCGCACCGCCCCCTCGGGATCGTCGGGATCGCCGCACGCGGCCAGGTCGGTGGCCACATGGGCCGCACCCTTGGCTTGCTTGGCCAACGCGGCCGCGGCTCGGGTGAGCACGGCCCGTCGGTCGCCCTCAGCGGGCCGACCGACGCCCAGCAGCGCCACCGTCCGTCCCTGCTGGGCGGGCAGGACCTGCACCTGACCCGGCTTCCCCTCGAACCCGCGCCCCTCCAGCCACGAAGCGGACGCCCCCACATCGAGCGCGTCGAGATCGTCGGGGCCGACGGCCCGGCCGGTGAGCTTGGCTCGGGCCGGGAGGGAGCGTGCGGTGGTGACCTGGAATGGCATGGGACTCCTCGGTTTCAGACGTCGCGTGTGGGCCGGCTCCGGCCTTCCTGCCATCGAGCCAGCGTCCACAACAGATCGGAGAGACGGTTGAGATACGGGACGACGAGCGAGCCGTCCGCCACGGCCGCCAGGCTGTCGCGCTCGGCCCGCCGGGTGACGGTCCGGGCCACGTCGAGCAGCGCCGCAAGGCGCGTCTCGCCCGGGACGACGAACTCGGTGGGCGGAGAGAAGCGCTCGCTCACCTCGTCGATCGCCTGCTCGAGCCGCTGGACCATCTCGGCCGTGACGAGGGACGCACCGGGTTCGAGACGGTCCCGCTTGCCGGGGGCGGTCGCCAGTTCGGCCATCAGGACCCACAGATCCTTCTCGACACCGAGCAGGCGATCCCCCAGGTCCGAGGCGGCTGCATCGGGATCGAGGGCCGCCTCGGCCCGGGCCAGCCCGATGGCCGCCTGCGCCTCGTCGACCGATCCGTACGCGGTGGGTCCGGGCGCATCCTTGCGGACCCGGTCGCCGTAGAGCAGACCGGTGGTCCCGTCGTCACCCTTGCGTGTGTACACCTTCACCCGAGAGAGACTACCGACCCGAGGAAGGGCCGAGGCAGAACGAAACCGGGCCGAGGCTGCCAGAAACACCAGTGGACACCAGCGACGTCGAGCAGCGAGGGGTCGTGGGGGTGGGGTCCCCACGGCCCAAGCGAGCCGAGGCAGGGCCGAGGCTGCCGGAAATGCAGTACGCTGGTACTTCGCGACGGGTTGGTACCGCTCCCAGACGGGAGACGTCGGGACTCCAGAACACTGCCGTTCACGCCGATGGTGCGGTTCGGCTTCTCGAACTCTCGAACCTGACGTGCCTGCAGCGCGTGGAGGAACCCACATGTCCCGGTACCTGGACCTGATCAACGAACGTGTCGTCGTCTTCGACGGCGCAGCCGGCACCTATCTGCAGGAGCAGAACCTGACGGCCGACGACTTCGGCGGGGCCGACCTCGAAGGGTGCAACGAGCTGCTCGTCGACACCCGACCCGACGTCGTGCGGGGCATGCACCGGGCCTACTTCGAGGCCGGCGCCCACGTCGTGGAGACCAACACCTTCGGGGCCTTCGGTGTCCCACTGGCCGAGTACGACATCGCCGAGCGGACCCGCGAGCTCAATCAGAAGGCGGCGCGTCTCGCCACCGAGGTCGCCGAGGAGATGTCCTCCACTGGTGATCCGCGGCTGGTGGCCGGCTCCATCGGACCGGGCACGAAGTTCGCGTCGTTGGGCAACATCCGCTACGCCGAGCTGCGCGACCTCTACCACGAGCAGGCCCTGGGCCTGCTCGAAGGTGGCATCGACGTCTTCGTCATCGAGACCCAGTTCGATCTGCTCGGCGCCAAGGCCGCCATGAACGGCTGCCGGGCGGCCATGCGCGAGCTGGACCAGGACGTCCCGCTCCAGGTGCAGGTCACCATGGAGCTGACCGGCCGCATGCTGCCCGGCACCGAGATCGGCGCCGCCCTGTCGGCGCTCGACGCGATGCGGCCCGACGTGATCGGGCTGAACTGCGCCACCGGTCCCGGGGAGATGCACGAACACCTCCGCTACCTGTCACAGCACTCCCGCATCCCCATCTCGTGTCTTCCCAACGCCGGGCTGCCGTCGGTCGTCGACGGTCAGATGCACTACGACCTCACCGCCGACCAGTTCGTCGAGTACCAGACCCGCTTCGTCACCGAGCTGGGAATCGGCGTGGTCGGTGGCTGCTGCGGCACCACCCCCGACTTCATCAGCCAGCTGGCGACTGCCGTCGCCGACCTGGAGCCCGCCCCCCGCCAACCGGTTCACGAGGACGGTGCCACGTCCATCTACAGCCTCGTACCGTTCGAACAGGACACGTCGTTCCTCATCATCGGCGAGCGCACCAACGCCAACGGCTCGAAGAAGTTCCGCGAGGCCCTCCTCGAGGGCGACTGGGACGGAACGGTCCAGATGGCCAAGGACCAGGTCCGCGAGGGCTCGCACATCCTGGACCTGTGCGTCGACTACGTAGGGCGCGACGGCACCGAGGACATGGACGAGATCGCCAGCCGGTTCTGCACCCAGTCCAGCGTGCCCCTCGTGCTGGACTCGACCGAACCCCAGGTGATGGAGGCCGGCCTCCAGTGGATGGGCGGACGGGCCATCCTCAACTCGGCCAACCTCGAGGACGGCGACGGCGAGGGTCAGCGCCTCGACCGCGTCATGAAGCTCGCCCGCGAGTACGGCGCCGCCGTGATCTGTCTTCTCATCGACGAGGAGGGCCAGGCCCGCGACGTCGAGTGGAAGATGAGGATCGCCCACCGCATCCACGACCTGGCCGTGAACCGCTACGGGCTGGAGCCCGGCGACCTGATCTTCGACACGCTCACCTTCCCCCTCTCGACCGGTGACGACGATCTCCGCCGCGACGCGATCGCCACGATGGAGGCGATCCGCCGCATCAAGGACGAGCTCCCCGGCGTGTACACCACGCTCGGCGTGTCCAATGTGTCCTTCGGCCTGAAGCCGGCGGCCCGGCACGTGCTCAACTCGGTGTTCATCGCCGAGTGTGTCGACGCCGGTCTCGATTCGGCCATCGTCCACGCCAGCAAGATCCTGCCGCTCAGCCGGATCCCCGACGAGCAGAAGCGGGTCGCACTCGACCTGATCCACGATCGGCGGGGCACCGAGGGCGGCGACGGCACCGACGCGAAGTACGACCCGCTCACCGCACTGCTCGCAGTCTTCGAGGACGTGAAGGTCGCCGAAGCGGTCCAGGAGGACCGCTCGGACTGGCCCATCGAGAAGCGGCTGTCCCAACGCATCATCGACGGCGAGCGCGACGGCCTCACCGACGACCTCCAAGAGGCGCTGGACGGGGGCACGAAGGCCCTCGACATCATCAACGACACGCTGCTCTCCGGCATGAAGGTGGTCGGCGAGCTGTTCGCGTCCGGCGAGATGCAGCTGCCCTTCGTTCTCCAGTCGGCCGAGACCATGAAGGCCTCGGTCGCCTTCCTCGAACCGCACATGGAGAAGGCGGAAGACGACGACGGCAAGGGCCGGATCGTCCTGGCCACGGTCAAGGGTGACGTGCACGACATCGGCAAGAACCTGGTGGACATCATCCTCACCAACAACGGGTACGAGGTCCACAACATCGGCATCAAGGTGGGCATCGCCGAGATGATCCAGAAGGCCGCCGAGGTCGACGCGCACGCCATCGGCATGAGCGGCCTGCTGGTCAAGAGCACGCTGATCATGCGGGACAACCTCGAGGAGCTGAACGATCGTCAGCTCGACATTCCGGTGCTGCTCGGTGGCGCTGCGCTCACCCGCAGCTACGTGGAGCGGGACCTGCGCGAGGTCTACGACAGCCGGCTCTTCTACGGCAAGGACGCGTTCGAGGGCCTGCGGGTCATGGACCGTCTGGCCGAGATTCGGCGCACCGGTGAGGACGACCCCGACTTCGGCATCGTCCCGGAAGGTCGCGACCGCAGCAAGGGCGCTCGCTCCGCCGCCGACCCGGCGACGATCCCCGCCCGGTCGCCCGACGTCGTGACCGACAACCCCATCCTCGAACCGCCGTTCCTTGGCAGCAAGGTCGTGAAGGGCCTGGCGGTCGACGACATCGCCGCCTACATCAACGAGACCGCACTGTTCCGGAACCAGTGGGGCTACCGGCCCGAGAAGTCGACCGGAGCCGACGGCGCCGAGACCGTCGAGACCGACGACGAGTTCAAGGAGCGGATCCGCCCGATCCTCCGCGAGCAGCTCGCCCGCTGCAAGCAGGAGGACCTTCTCGTGCCGTCCCTGGTGTACGGCTACTTCGCCGCCAACGGTGACGGCAACGAGGTGGTGATCTGGGACAGCCCCGACCGTTCGGCCGAGCTGGCCCGATTCTCGTATCCCCGTCAGTCCGAGGCGCCGCACCTGTGCATCGCGGACTTCTTCCGGCCGATCGACTCCGGCGAGGTCGACTTCGCCGCCTTCCACATCGTGACCATGGGCGGCCGGATCAGCGACGCCGCCAACGAGCGGCGGGAAGCCGACGCCTACCACGACTACCTGCTGCTGCACGGCATCGGCGTGGAGATGGCCGAGGCACTCGCCGAGTTCTGGCATCGCCGGATCCGTGAGGAGTGGGGCTTCGCCGACGAGGACGGACCGAACCTGCACGGACTGTTCCGCCAGCAGTATCGGGGCGGCCGGTATTCGTGGGGTTACCCCGCCTGCCCCGACCTCGAGGACAACGAGACCGTGGCCGAGCTGCTCGGCGCCGACCGGATCGGACTCGAGGTCAGCGAGGAGACCGGGTTCCAATATCAGCCCGAGCAGACCACATCGGCGCTGATCTGCCACCATCCCCGGGCGAAGTACTTCATCGCCCGCTGAAGCGAGCGCCCGCCGCGGTGGGCGCTCCCGCCGAGGCCATCCCCAGGAGCACGTCGTCATCGATCTGGTCACCCAACGATCACTCGGCCCGTTCGCCGCAGCGTGGGACTCGCTGGTGGCCCGGCAGCCGCGCCCGTCGCCCTTCCTCCGCACCTGGTGGCTCGACGCCACCGCCACGGGTGAGCCCGCCTTCGTCCTGGTCCTGGAGAACTCCCGGCTGATCGGCGGGCTGGCACTCCAACGACATCGGCGCCTCGGCATGGAGGTCGTCGAGATGATGGGCCAGGGGCCGCTCGAGCCCGATCACCTCGACGCCATCGCCGAACCAGGTCACGAGGCGACCGTCGTCGATGCGATCAACGCCTGGATGAGGCGTCGCGGGGCACGCGTCCTCGACCTCGACGGCGTCGAGCCCGACGGGCTCCTGGTCGCCGCCCTCCCCCGGCCCTTCTCCGTCGTACGCCACCACGTGGCTCGTGCGTTCCACATGCCGGTCGACCTCGACGGCTGGCTCGGCGACCAGCCGCGGGTCGTCCGCAATCAGGTCCGACCGACCGGGCGTCGCCTCGATCGAGAGGGCATCACGTTCCGGAGGGTGCCGGTCGACGAGACCGACGAGGCCACGGCCGCACTGCGCCGGCTCCATGTCGAACGGTTCGAGGACGAGACCGCCATCCCGGCCCACTGGACCGCGCTCGAGCGGGCTATCCGAGCCGGGGCACCAAGGGGCGAGGCCGTCCACTTCCAACTCCGCGACGGCGACGAGGTGGGGGTGACGAGCCTCCACTTCGATCTCGGGGGTCGCCGTCACTACTACCAATCCGGACGACGCACCGATGACCGGAAGTGGCGGGGTGCGGGCAGCGTGCTGCTGTGGCGGGTCATGCAGGACGCCACCGACAACGGCATCTTCGAGCTCGACCACTTGCGCGGCGATGAGCCCTACAAGGCCCAGTGGTCCAACGCCGTGCGGCACCTCGTGCGGATCCGCTGCGGCATCGGCGCCGGACGCGCTGCGCTCGCGGCGATGCAGACCTGGCGCGACCGGGCCGACGAAGGGCCCGCCGAAGCCGGGGAGCCGAGCCCGTCGTGACCGATCAGGCGCCGGGGCCCTCGGTACCGGCGCCGTCGGCCGCCTGCGCCCGCACGTCGAGCGCCGCCTGAGACTGGCGGGCGATCCGGACCGACAACCAGGTGGCGGGCGCCCACGGGCGCGGCGACGGGCGGACGAAGTCGACGAACAGCACCACGCGGAAGTCGTCGGTGTGATTCCACGCCTCGTGGTCGTGGGTGTCGTCGAAGACGAGACTGCGACCCTCCTCCCAGTGTCGGATGTCGGGGCCCACCCGAATGCCGCATCGATCGGCCGGCTCGGGCACCCTGGTGGCCAGGTGGAACCGGAGCACCGACTTGGTCGGGCCGCCGTGGGGAGGGATTTCCTTCCCCGCAGCGAAGATCGAGAAGATCGCGTTCTCCAACCCCGGAATCGCCTCGAGGGCACGGAGCGTCGCGGGACAGGTGCGCTCGGCCTCGGCCTGGCGCTTGCCGAAGAGGACCAGCGGGTAGGTCTTCCATTGATCGTCGTCGGTCAGGACCACCTGGCGCGGATCGAGGTCCTGGAACCCCGGGATCCGTTCGACCCGCTTGAGCAGCTCGTCGACCTCGGACCGGATCACGTCGTAGCGAGCCTCGACCTGGGCCACCCAGGGGAAGTCGTCGGGATCGAGGAAGGTCGCCGAGCCGGCCGGGAAGAACTTGCGCACCAGTCGCCGGTAGCGACGCTCGTAGGCCCAGGCGAGGCGGTCGCGGTCGATGGCCATGTCAGTCGGTCCCCTCCCAATCGGGTCCCCGTGTCAGGCTCTCGACCGTCTCCGCGATCGGCCGAGACGGTTCGAACCGGTCGCCGGCGGCGTGGGTCCATCCCTCCGGCTTGCCCGGCACCTGGAGGCCGTCGCCCGAGTGACGGCCCGTCCGGGAGAACGGTCCGAAGCGGGGGTGGACCGTGCCCGGAATCACCACGGACACGGCCCAGCCCAGTTTCAGGACCTTGCCGCGCTCGGGACACCCACATCCTCCATCCGTCGATCAGCAGCGCGATCGACGCTTCGTTGTCCGCCTCGACCATGACGTGGAGCCAGTTGACATCGGGATGGCGGATCGCCTGCTGCGCGGTGTATTCGGCTGCGAGGCCGAGGCCCACGCCGGTGCGCCGGTACGCCGGATCGACCCAGAGTCCGTGGACGTAGATCTCGTCGGCGGCCAGACGGACATGCGGTCCGCCCAGCGGATTGAGGCCGCGGCTCTCGGTCGCCGTCCAGAGGATCCCGATCGGCTGATCGATTTCGGTGTCGATCGCCAGGATGCACCAGGCCCCCCGGGCGAAGTCCCTGCGACACTGGCGGATCCGCCAGGGCGGCTCCTTCTTCGCCAGGTCGGGGTCGTCGGCGTCGGCGACCACCTTCAGTCGGAACTTGGTCCCGGCCACCGGGTTGTCCCCGGTCCAGAGCGAAGCGGGCATGGGAAGCGACAGCACGACGAACCCGGCCACGCTCGGCCGAACCATCATGAGCAGCCTGTAGAGCAGGCGACGAAGACGCTGCATCCGCTGTCCCCCAGCGATCCGCCGGCCCGGGTCGGCCGCGAAGGATCGGACCCTACGAGCGGTCGCGGCGCCAGGCAAAGGCGGAATCGCTCAGCGGCCACGGCGAACGAGCCGGGTGACCATGCCCAGCACCGCAGCGAAGCTCCGGGGGGCGAAGACCCGCACGACCACGGTCGCCCCCACCGCGCCGCTGAGGGTGCCGGCCAGGAGGGAGACCAGCCCGACGTCGAGCGAGAGGACGACCGGGAGCGAGAAGGCGGCCACCCCGAGGGCGGCGATGACCCCGGGCACCATCGACCGAGCCTGGGCGCGAACCGACACGTCGACGACGCGTGCTGCGACCACGACCCGGACGAGGACCGCGACCATGATCGAGATCAGCTGTGCCCAGGCGACGCCGGTGATCCCCCAGCCGGTCCCGACGAACAGGATGGCGAACTGGATGGGGATGTGGGCGACGATGAGCATCAGGAGCAGCCTCGGTCGCCCGACCGCGACGTAGATGTCTCCGGACGCGAACCCGATCGTCATGACGCCCGCGGCCAGCGCCAGCGCCACCATCGGGTCCGCCGAGGGCGCCCAGCCCGGCCCGAACACGACGCGGACCGCCGATTCGGCGTTGACCGCCAGACCGACCGCAGCGGGAAACCCGTAGAGGCAGAGCAACTCGAGTGAGCTGAGCAGGCCGGACCGGAGCTTCTGCGACCCACCGGTCCTGGCCCGGGAGAACACCGGAAGGGCAACGTCCGAGAACGCCAACCCGACGGCGATGATCGTCAGCTCCGGGAGGCGGAACGCGTTGAAGTAGAAGCCCAACGCCTTGTCGCCCAGCCGGCTGCCGACGACGAGATAGTCGCCGTTGACCGCGAGCTGGCTGGCAAGACGGATGCCGAGGATGGCCCCGGCGAAACGAAGCATGCCCTGCATGACCGGCCAGTCCATCCGCAGGCGGGGCCGATAGCGGGTCTGGATGATCACCGCGGTCGAGGCGACGACCTCGGCGACGAACAGGCCCCACGCCGCTGACATCACGCCGAACCCGGCGGCCGCCAGCCCCACGGCGACCACCATCCTGGTCAGGGCACGGGCGAACGCGACCAAGGTGCGGGACCGGAACCGGAGGTCACGCTTCAGAAGGGCATCGGGGATCTGGAAGAAGCCGCGAGCGAAGACCGCAGCGCCGAGGATCCGGAACATGTCGTCGAATTCCTCGACGTGGAAGAACGATCCCAGGGCCGGCGCGGCCACGGACACCGCACCCGCCAGCAGGGCCGCCACCCCGAGGTTCGCCGTGAACGCGACATCAACCCGCTCGGTCTGGCCCTCCTCCTGCTCGTAGATGACCGCCGCCCCGAGGCCGAGATCGAGGCCCACCTCGAGGAAGAACAGCACCGTCATCAGCGCGGCGACGGCCCCGTAGTCGTCGAACAGGAGCCGTGAGAGAAAGGCAACGGTCAGGAAGGAGATCCCCCGCTTGCCCACGAGCGAGATCAGCGACCACACCCCGTTGCTGATCGCCTCACTCTTCAGCCCGTCCCCCGCTGACGAACCGGCGTCGGCGGGCGGCGGCACCTCGGTCACGAGACCAGCTCCACGCCCGCGAACCATTGGTCGAGCCGGCGGGAGAACTCTGCTCCGTCCCAGTTGCGCACGGCGTGGCGCGGCACGCAATGACGGGGCGTACGAGGGGTCACGTCACCGCCGACCGCCGTGACCGTCAGGTCGAAACCACAGGACGAGGCGGCCCGGGTCGACGTCCGATCCCAGTCGTCGCGACCTCCGAACGGGTAGGCAGCCGTGCGCGCCTCTCCCCCCACTGACCGGAGATCGGAGCGCGACCGTTCCAGCTGCCGGCGCTGCTCGAACCCGTCAAGCGAGCTCAGCTGCGGGTGATCGACCGTGTGGGCGCCGAGGGAGATTCCGGCGCGCGGGCGAGCGCCGCCACGCCGTCGGCGTCGAGGAGAGCATGGCATGCACACGGGCCGGCCCCGGTCCCGAGCTGCCGGCCGATGGTGTCGAGCGCATCGCGCCGAACGCGGTCCGGCACCGGCCGCAGGACGCGAGCGAGCACCTGGAGTGACCGGTCGCGTGCGTCCTCGCCGCGCAGATCGAATCGATACCGACGGCCGAGGTCCAGTTCGATGACGTCCCGGGCGTCCGGCTCCGCGTCCAGGACGAGATGCTCCAGGGCGTCCCACCAGAACGGTCGAGGATCAGCGAAGATCCGCGTGGTGACGAAGACGGTGGCCGGCATCGACTGCGCTGCCAATGCAGGAGCAGCCTCCACCAGGTTGTCGCGGTACCCGTCGTCGAAGGTGATCGCCACACGGCGTCGGCTCTCGGCCGAGCGCACCGCGGTCAGCGGCACGACGGCGGCTCGCCGGGCGAGCACCTCCAGGTGCTCGGCGAAGTGGTCAGGTGTGACCGTGAGCCAGAACGGGTCACGCGGAGCCGCCGCGATGCGGTGGTACATGAGGACCAGGGTCGAGGGATCGCGCAGGAGACTCACGAGATCGAGACCTCGAGCAGGACGCTCGTTCGCAGGCGGTCGGTGGTCACGCTCGCTCGGTCGAGGGCACGGAGCGACTCGACCATGGAGTCGTCCGGTTGCGCCACGACGACGAGTCGTGCGCCGGGGGCGAGCGCCGCGACCAGGGTCGGCAGCATCCGGTCGGGTGCCGTCGACGCCGGCCCGGGTTCCTGGGACACCACCAGATCGTACGGGCCGGCCAACGCGGCGCCGTCGACGGCCAGATCGGTGAGGATGTTGGCATCCCGGTTGCCGGGGCGGAAGTCGACGATGTCTGCGCCGAGGTGGATGAGGTCGCCGGCCAATCCGGGGTCGAATCGGCCGACGCCGAGGACCCGGACCCCATCGGTCTCGTGCAAGCGGCTTCGGATGCCGGCCACCTGCGATCGGCGGCGGGGCGCGAACGAGCGCAACCGCGCCTTGGTCGACGGCGCGACCAACACCACGCGCGCTCGCGCCCGTCGGAGCATTCGGATCATCGGTGCATCATGTCCTCATGGTGGGGCGGCGTGGGCGACCGGCGCCTCCGGTGCCCAAGTCTGGCCGAGCGAACAACCGGGCGTGCAAGGCCCGGCGGTACCATCGATGAAGGGCCTCATACGCCGATCGGTCACGTCGTACGTCAGGACTCCATGTCGGTCACCACACCAGTTTCCTCAAGGGCTACCGACGAGGCGGTCAGACGACGGGATCTCGCCACTGCGTTGCTCTGCACCTGGCTCATCGGCGGTCTGGTCCTCGATGGCTGGGCCCATCGGAACACACCCGAGCTGGAAACGTTCTTCACGCCGTGGCACGCCGTGTTCTACACCGGCTACCTCGCAACGGCCACCTGGGTGCTCAAGTCCTCCATCGTGGCCGATGACGGCCGAGCCCGAATCCGCCCACCGCCGGGCTACGGCCTGGGGCTGGTGGGACTGGCCGTATTCGGCGTCGGAGGCTTCAGCGACGGGGTCTGGCACACCGCGCTCGGCATCGAATCGTCGATCGACGCGCTGCTCAGCCCTCCCCATCTCCTGCTCTTCGTGGGCACGATGCTGGTGACCAGCTGCCCGATCCGCTCGGCGCTGACGCGCCCTGCCGCCGATCGGGACCTGCGGAGCTTCCTCCCCGTCGTGCTCGCCACCAGCCAGCTGCTCTACCTCTGGGCGTTCATCCTGTCCTTCCTCAGCGGGTTCACCACCCCGCTGCCAGGCCTGGCGCTGATCGCCGACGACCTCGACAGCCAATACGGCGCCGCGGCCGGGGTCGGGTCGATCCTGACGTCCACCGCCATCCTGGCGGTCGGGGTCGCCTGGCTCACGTCGCGCTGGCGGCTCCCCGCCGGGTCCGTCGCCATCACCGGCGGGCTCCTCGCGGTCGCCGTCACGCTCCTCGACGGCCTGGCGATTCCCGCCGCGGTCCTCCCGCCCCTGCTGGCGTCGACCATCATCGACGTGTGGATGCGCCCTCGTCCCAGCCCGACCGTGTCAGGGGTCAGGGTCGGGGTCGCCTTCCTGGCCGGGTGGGCCCTGTTCTTCGCGCTCTATGCCAGCCTCTACACCCTGGCCTGGCCTCCGGAGCTCTGGGCCGGGTCCATGCTGCTCGCTGCGTTGGTGAGCGGCATGCTGGTCTTCCTCATCCACGGCGGCGGTGCGCCGGCTCACCCCGACAGGGTGCGGGCCTCGTCGTAGAGTCGCCGGCTCGGCGCACAGAGATCGACCACCCGCCGGCGAAGCTCGTCGGGAATCGGGGCCCGCTGGCGGGCCGCGCCGGTGTTGCGTTGTCCGAACGACGGCCTGAGGCCGAACCGCGCCGCGTATCCATCGGCGAATCGGTCGAGGTCCTCGAGGATCCCGACCAGTGCGAAGCGCTGCAGGTTGGCAACCGCTTCCGCCACTCCGTTCTCACTCCGGGGGTCGACGTCGGAGTCCGGCGGGAGTAACCGTCGGACCTGGTCAACCGCCAGCACGGCCGCACGCTCGGTCTCCACGAACTCCTCCAGCGGCTCGGTGATGCGCTGGGTCTCGCGGTCGGAGTCGCGGTTGTAGAAGTAGCTGGAGAACCAGAGCTCGACCGGGTCGCGCGAGCAGCGTCACCGCCTGCCAGGGGTCGTCCCGTGGAGCGAAGATCGTCTCGTGGAACCAGAAGTGGCCGCCGACGAATCGAGCGCGACGATCGGCCAACGCGTACTCGAGGAGCTGGTCGCGGGCAGCCCGTCGACCGACCCCTACCGCAGCGGCCATCTCGTCGGCGGCCGTCACCGACAGGACGAATTGGGTCGTCGGTCGAAGGAACCGTCGCGGCCCCATCGCGAGACGGAGCCCCCGGATGATCGACGTGCCACCGGCCTTGGGCAGATGGAGGAAGAAGATCCGAGCGTCGACCGGGTCGCGCACCGATCGGAGCGCAACACGGACGTCGGGGAGGTAGCGGTCGGGGGTGAAGGTCACGCCATCGGTCGAACGCGCCGCTCCACGGGGTCGCCGTCGGCCTCCGCCACGGGGGCCTCGACCGGTCGAACGCGCCGCTCCGCACGCTCGCCATTGTCCTCCGCCACGGGGGCCTCGGACGATCGGGAGGTGCGGCGGAACAGCGTCGGCACCGTGCGGACCAGGATCTTCAGATCCGACCAGAGTGACCAGCTGTCGATGTATCGATTGTCGAGCCGGGCCCGATCCTCGATGCTGGTGTCACCCCAGTACCCGTTGACCTGAGCCCACCCGGTCAGTCCGGCCGGCACCCGGTGCCGATCCTCGTAGCCGTCCACCGTCGCGCTCGAACTTGTCGACGAACGCCGGGCGCTCGGGGCGCGGGCCGACGACGGACATGTCACCGCGGAGGACGTTCCACAGCTGGGGGAGCTCGTCGAGGTGGGTGGGGCGGAGCACCCGGCCGAGGGGGTGATCCGTGGGTCCTCGTTGACCGTCCAGGTGGTCTCCGAATCGTCGTTGACCTCCATGGTGCGGAACTTCAGGATCTCGAAGGGACGCCCGCCGTGACCCACCCGCATCTGCTTGAACAGCACCGGCCCGGGGCTCGTGAACCTGACCAGCAGACCGCAGACTGCCATGACCGGCGCCGTGATCAGCAGGAGGAACCCGGCGACGACGACGTCGAACAGGCGTTTGGCTCTCCGATTGGTGCGGTCGGTTACCGGCGGGCCGAAACTGGTCACGGGGTAGCCGTCGATGTCGCACGCGACCGGGTCGGACGGTTCGAACTCGAACAGCCGCGACACCGAGTGGAACTGGACCGGCAGACCCCGGTACTGCCGCAGCTGCCGGACCAGCTCACGATCGCCGATCCTGGAGAAGGCGAGGATGACGTGACGGATCTGGAAGTGCTCGACCAGTTCCGGGAGCAGCTCGATCTCGCCCAGGTAGGGGGCCGGCAGGTCGTCGCACGGCTCGTGGTCGACGAACCCCACGATCTCGAGACCGAGTTGCCTCTTCCGGGTCACCGCCCGGGCGAACTGCCCTGCGGCCGGGCTGGCCCCGACGATGATGGTGGGCTCGCTGCCCTTCCCGGCCCGCCGGGCCACGCGGATGAACCCGAAGATGATCACGCGGGCCACCAGGAGCAGGGCCGCGGCCAGGAGCGCCGAGTTCAGGAGCGAGCTGGCCACCCACGGCGTTCGCACGACCACGAGTGCGGCGGTCACCGTACCGGCACCCACCGCCGAGACGACCTGGTTGAGGTCCTGTCCCGCCGAGCGGACGAGGCGAGGTCGCCGGGTGTACCCACGCGAGAGCACGAGCCACGACACGATCACGAAGGGCACGGTGGTGCGATTCCAGAGATCGAAGACGCGCTGACGCCACGATCAAGGCCATCAGATCGGCGATCGCCAGGGCGACATGGCTGAACGCGACGAGGGGGGTGTCGGGACCCGGGACCCGTCTCGGCGCCGGGGCGACGTCGGAGGACGACCTCTCGGCCGCCGCGGGATCAGCTTGGAATGTTGTCATTGCAGTTCCGACTCGACATATCCCCCCGCCCAAATCCCGCCATCGCGCTCTGCCGAACGGACGACCTTCGTCGACAACGATAGCGATCTGGGAACGAATCGACGCGCACCGCCACATGCAGAGTCCCGCCGAACCCACGTAGAGTGATCGAGAACGGCGCTGCGTGTCAACACCCTTCGTCACGTGCAGGGCCCATGACATCACTCCGGGGGGTCACCCATGCCACGAGCCATCTGGACCGGAACGATCAGCTTCGGGCTGGTGAACGTCCCGGTTCGCCTCTACACGGCCGTGTCCCGCAAGGCGGTGCGCTTCAATCAACTCGACTCCCGGACCGGGAGCCGGATCCGCCTGAAGAAGGTCTCGGCGCTGGACGGCGAGGACGTCCCCAACGATGCCATCGTCCGGGGATACGAGGTCTCGCCGGACAACTACGTGGTGGTCACCGACGACGAGTTGGCCGCGCTGGACCCCGAGGCCTCCCGCACCATCGAGCTGGCCGACTTCGTCGATCTCGACGAGATCGATCCGATCCATTTCGACGGGATGTACTACCTGGCCCCCGATCCCGCACTGGCCAAGTCGTACGCGCTGCTCGCCGAGGCCATGACGCGGGCCAACCGGGCCGGCATCGCTCGCTTCGTCATGCGCGGACGACAGCACCTGGCCGCCATCCGTCCCGTCGACGGTCACCTGGTCCTCGCCACCCTGGTGTACCCCGACGAGATCCGGGACCCGGCCGAGATCGACGAGTTCGAGGAGATCGCCCAGATCGAGCTCCCCGAGGCCGAGCTCCAGATGGCCGAACAGCTGGTCGAGTCGCTCTCGACCGACTTCGAGGGCGAGCGCTACACCGACTCGTATCGAGAGCAGGTCCTCGACCTGATCCAGCGCAAGGCCGACGGCCAGGAGGTGCTGACCGAGGTCGCATCGGCTCCGACCCAGCCCGTCGTCGACCTCATGGCCGCGCTGGAGAAGAGCGTCGAAGAAGCCAAACAGGCCAGGCGCGACGCCGCCGACGGGGCCGAGGACCAGAAGCGGAGCGCCTGATCCGTGGCCGACCGCGTGCGTCGGCCTCGGTCGACGACCGAGTGCTCAGCCTGAGCAACCTCGACAAGGTGCTGTACCCGGAGACCGGGACCACGAAGGGCGAGGTGCTGGCGTACTACCAGCGCATCGCTCCGGTCATGCTCCCCCACCTCGCAGGTCGCTGCATCACCCTCCGGCGCTACCCCGACGGCGTCGACGGCATCTCGTTCTTCGAGAAACGATGCCCGAGCCATCGTCCCGACTGGGTGAGCGTCGCCACCGGCCCCGGTGACCGGACGAGCCCCATCGAGTACTGCCTGATCGAGGATCTCGCCACCCTTATCTGGGCGGCGAACCTCGCCGCCCTGGAGCTCCACGCCCCGATGGCGCGGCACGGACACCTCGATCAGCCGGACATGGTGGTCTTCGACCTGGATCCCGGAGCACCGGCCGGCATCGCCGAGTGTGCCCAGGTCGCGCTGGGCCTGCGGTCGGTGTTCGAGCAGGTCGACCTCCAGGCGTTCCCCAAGACGTCCGGATCCAAGGGCCTCCAGGTGTACCTCCCGGTGCATGCGACCCTCACCCACCACGACGCTGCCGACTTCGCGCTGGCCGTCGGTCGGCTGATGGACAAGCTCATGCCCGGTCGAACGGTCACGGCCATGGCGAAGGTCGAGCGCACCGGCAAGGTCTTCATCGATTGGAGTCAGAACGCCTTCCACAAGACGACGGTTGCGGCATACTCCCTGCGGGCTCGTCCTCGGCCTACCGTGTCGACCCCGGTGTCCTGGGCCGAGGTCGAGCGAGCGGCCGAGGGCGCCGAGCTCTCGTTCACCTACGACACCGTGTTGCGCCGCGTGGAGCAGCACGGCGATCTTTTCCATCCGACCACGACCCTTCGACAGCAGCTCCCGGTCGGACCGGCTGCGTCGTGACCCTTGCGAGCCCACTCCATGACCCCTCACCAGCACGGCGCGCCCCCTCGGATGGGCACCATCGTCGCCCGGTTCCCGAAACTGACCGAGACGTTCATCGTCGGTGAGCTGACCACCCTGGAAGCGCTGGGCCTTCCCCTCGAGCTCTTCACCGTCATCCACGAGGACCATTCGCAGCTCCAGGCCGACGCTCGCGACCTGGACCGACGTGTGCACCACCACCGCCTGGCTTCTCCGCCGGTTCTGGTCGCGGTCGTCCGCTGGCTGATTCGCTCGCCCCGCCGCTGGGGGCGGGCCTGGTGGCGCGCCCTGCGCGGGACCGTGCGGTCACCGAGGGCGCTCCTCCGAGCGGTGGCGACCGTGCCGTTGGCGATGGCGTTCGCCGAGGAGATGACGAGGCTCCGGGTCGAGCGGGTCCACGCCCACTGGGCCACCCATCCCACGCTGGCCGCCCTGGTGATCAAGGAGCTGACCGACCTCCCCTACGCCTTCACGGGGCACGCCCACGACCTCGACCTCGAACAGACCATGCTCGACGAGAAGGTGGCCGACGCCGATCTCGTGGTCACGTGCACCGCGAAGGGCCGCAACCTGCTCCTGAACCTGACCCCACCGTCGCAACACGACAAGATCCGCCTCCTTCACCACGGAGTCGACCTCGAGGTGTTCACCCCGACGGCGCTACGACCGGAGCCGGACCCCCTCCGGGTGCTCTGCATCGGGTCGCTCGAACCGCGCAAGGGTCACCAGGTGCTGTTCGCCGCCCTGGCTCGGCTGGTGGACCAGCACCACCGGATCGAGGTGACGGTGGTCGGAGGTGGCGACGACCGGGCGGAGCTGGAGAGCGCAGCCCGGGCGCTCGGGCTCTCGGACCTGGTCACGTTCACCGGCCCACAGCAGCGGACCGAGGTGATCGAGTGGTTGGCCTGGTGCGATGTCTTCGTCCTGCCCAGCGTGGAGTTGGCGAGCGGCTGGACCGAAGGCATCCCGAACGTGCTGGTGGAGGCCATGGCGGCGGGCCGGCCCGTGGTCGCCTCGGCACTCGTCGGCGTGCAGGAGCTCATCGACCACGACGTCCACGGACGGCTGTTCGATCCGGGTGACAGTGCCGCCCTCGCCGTGCAGCTGGAGCGGGTCCTCACCGATCCGGAGGCGACCCGATCGATGGTGTCGGCGGCCAGGCTGAGAGTCGAGCAGGAACACGACCGCGAGCGCTGCACCCGCCAGCTCTTCGAGCTGCTCGCCGGCCCGTGGCCACCCGAGCATCGAGGCCGGACATGAGCCGGCCCCGCATCGTCATGTTCACCAAGGACGTGCCCTGGCCTCGCACCAACGGGTACCGGCTGAGATTGGCCAGCCAGGTCGAGGGCCTGGCCAGGGTCGGTGACGTCGACCTCGTCGCGCTGACCCGCGACCCCGCAGCCACCCCGTCCGCTCGGCCCGAAACCGTCGCGCTGCACGCCTACCACGTCATCCCGTATCCGCCCCGCTCCGGTGCGCTCGTTCGGTTGGCCCGTTGGGCGACCTCGCGGCGGCCCCGGCGCCTCACGGGCGGCGAGTGGCAGGCGGCCGCGCCGGACATCCTCGACCGGATCGACGTGGACCCGGACCTGATCTGGTGGAGCCACACCGATGCCTGGGTCGCGCTGGGCGACGCGCTCCACGGTCCGGCGATCCTCGACTTCGACAACATCGAGTCGGCCCGGATCGCCCACCGTCGCTCGAGGCGACCGGCCGTCGACGGTCGAAGTCTGCGCCGGGTCGTCGATCGACTGCGCCTCCGGGGGTCGCAGTGGTTCGATACCGTCGACGAGCGCCGCTGGAAGCGCCTCGAGCGTCGCGCCGTCGCCGACACCGAGGCCACGGTCGTGTGCAGCCGGCTCGACCTGGACCGGACCAGCCGTTCCACCACCCACGTCATCCCCAACGGATACGAACCACCGTTCGAGCGCACCGAGGCACGGGCGATCGATCGAACGCACCCGACCCTCCTCTTCGTCGGGCTGCTCACCTACGAGCCCAACGCCGACGCCGTCGAGTGGTTCGTCACCGAGGTGCTCCCCCTGGTCGGACGGCGCTATCCGGGAGTATCGCTCCGACTCGTCGGCCGGATCACCGATGCGCTCGCCGGCCGGGTCGACCGGCCGGGCGTCCGGGTTCTGGGCGAGGTCGAGGACCTCGGCCCTGAGCTCGAGGGAGCGGACGTCACCGTGGTGCCGCTGCGCATCGGCGGCGGCACCCGTCTCAAGATCATCGAGGCCTTTGCGACGGGGACTCCCGTCGTCTCGACGTCGATCGGGGCCGAAGGACTCGGCGTCTCACCGGGGCGGCACCTGGTGATCGGTGACACGGCCGAGGCGTTCGCCGCGGCATGCTGCGAGGTCATCGGCGACGATCGGCTCCGCGACGCCGTGGTGCGGTCCGGACACGGCCATTTCGACCGGCACTTCCGCTGGTCGGCCGTTTGTGACGACGTGGCCGACCTGGCGACCTCGGTGCTGTCCAGCGCCGCAGCCGGCCCTTGACCGTCGCGTCACGCCGGCACGAGGAGCGCCCGGCTGATGAGATCCATACCGAACCCGGTGAGGATCGCGAGGTAGAGCAGGCCCGTCGCGGCCATGACGGCCTCGTACTGGGACTCGCGGAGCACGACGCGAGTGGCTACGACCAGCATGACCGTCAGCACGACGCAGCCGAGCCAGAACCACCCCAGCAGCCCTCCGGAGCCGTCGTTGATCTCCCCCGAGATCACCGAGGTCATCCCGGTGGGCCAGAGCTGGGCGATCAGGACGACCGGCCACAGCGCGAGGAGCAGCCAGACCAGTTCGATCAGGGGCTGTCGGGTCAACCCGGGCTGCAGCAGGTACCAATGGCCCAGCAGCATGCTGTCCGTGAGCGCACCGAGGAAGAACGCACCCGCGCCGGTTCGGACCAGCGCCAGCAGGGCGGGATCGTACGTGGTCGCGACGTGGCCCAGGAGCGCGATCAGGCCGGCACTGCCGACGAAGAGATCCCAGATGGGGTCCGGATCGACATCGTTGCGACGGCCCTGCATCGCCCCCCAGAGTCCGGATCCGGCGAGGACGGCCAGGGTCGCGATCGGGACCGCGGCCGGGAGGGATGCGTCGGTCCCGACGGCGGCGTAGGTCCCTCCCGCGAGGAGCACGGCGGCCACGATGCGGAACAGGTAGCCGTACCCCCGGCTCACCAACCGGTGGCGGGTGGTCACCCATCCGACCAGCAACAGCCCCGAGGCCCACTGCTGGAGCAGCTCCGTGACGTCGAGTCCGATCATCGCCCAACTATGCGGGAAGCGGCGAGGACGCGCACAACCGGGCGACCACGGGAGAATCGACCACTCGTTGTGGTCGGGCCGCCCCTCCCCGTACCCTTCTCCCTGCGGCACCGAAGGCTCACGGTTCGGAGAGTGTGCTGAAATCTCGTGGGATGAAGATCGTGGTGATCCTTTCGGCGACCATCCTCGGAGCGGTGGTCGGTTCGACGCGAGCCCCGTCCGAGGCGCCACCCTATGAGGGGACCTCGATGTTCGTGTCTCCCATCGGCGGTCGGTCGGCGGCCACGATCCGGAACAGCTACGCCACCGTGCTCGCCTCGCCGTCGTTCCGGGACGAGTTGGCGGTGGCCTCGGGCGAACCCCTCGACGACTCGTCGCTCGAGGTCGCGGCCCCGCCCGAAACCGGTCTGGTCACCGTGACGGTCCGGGCGGCGAGCGCAGAGCAGGTGCGGGCCATCTCGGAGTCGATCCTGCCGGCCTTCCAGGTGGTTGCCGCCCGGACCACTCCCGACCAGGACGTCTCGACCGCTCTCGTCGATGTCTTCGGGGAACCGTCCGAGCCGGTGCAGGCAGACGGGCCCTCCCCGGTGTTGCCGATGCTCGGCGGGGCGCTGGCGGGCTTCGCCGTCGGCCTCCTGGGCGTGGCGTTCTGGTCCCGCCGACACCGTCCCGGGGTGACATCGCTGGCGATGGCACAAGAGGCCTCCGGGCTCCCGTTCCGGGCGACGGTACCGGACCTCCATGACACCTCGGGCTCGGCCCACGTCAACCCGCACGATGCGGCCTACGCGGTGCTGCGGGCCGGAACCGATCGATGGTGGCGGCGACCGGTGCGGCTGATCGTCCTCGTGCCGTGCACCCGGGACCGCCGGGTGTACGACCTCGCGATCGATCTCGTCTCGGTGGCCCAGCTCGGCGGCAACACACCCCTGTTGGTCGATGCCGACCTCGACCGTGGCGGCCTCAGCCACTACCTCGGCAAACAGTCGGCGCCGGGGGTCAGCGACGCGCGGATCTCGCACGGACGCGTGGCGGCGGCCGTGACGATGGTGCACACCCAGCGCGGCTCGGCCGGCCAGCCGGGATCCGCCGCAGCGATTCCCTTCCTGCCCAGCGGCACCGGGAGCAACGATGCCTCGATCGCCACGATCGCTCCGTTGATCTCGCTGGTCGAGGGCTTCGACGCCGCGGTCGCGGTCGCTCCACCCTTCGACGAGATCGCACCGATCGCCGAGCTCCTCGAGGCCGCCGATGGCGTGCTGGTGGCGGGCGTCTCCGGGGAGACGGGCGAGGACGAGCTCGCAGCGTTGGGCGATCTGCTCCGGTCCATGGCCGCGGAGCTCCGCACGACCGGTGCGCTGCTCGGGGCCGAGCGACTCGATCTCTCCCTCGAGCCGGCGGAGGTCGTGAGCATTGACTGAGCGACCACTCCCGCCCCGGGCCCGGATCAGTCGAGCTCCCGCGGTGACTCCGCCGCAACCCGACGGGCCCGTGGCCTCGGCGTCGGCCGCTCCGTCGACCCCGGCGCCGACGGGCCAGCTGGTCCAGGCCAAGCCTGTCAGGCCCACGCCATCGAAACGGCCCGCCGACCGTCCCACCCCGCGACGACCACGGAAGTCCACGTCCCCGGCCCGACCGAGGCTTCGCCGGGGACTGCAGTTCGTCGGACCCGGGCGGCCCGATGCCCCCGAAGCCGAGCCGCGAGGGCTCAGCCGGCCCCGCTCCCCCACCGGATTGCGTCGAGGCATCAGGCGCGGGTTCGGTCAGGTCGCCGACGTCCCCGACGACGAGTCCGAGTGAGCGCACCGGCACCGAGCCGTCGGATCATCGTGCTCGGCGGGGGGTGGCTGGCCCGGGCGACGAGCAGGGCCGCCCTGACCCGTGGGTACCCCGTCCAGACCATCGGCCGCGCCGAGCATCCCGAGGCCTATCCGCCGAGCCGGGCCGGTGCGCTCCGGTCACTCCTGCCGCGACGCCGACGCCGTCGTCAACGCCTGCGGCGCCCTGCGTGGCGACGACGCGTCCCTCGACGCCGCCAACCACCTCCTGGCTCGGTTCGTCGCCGAGGCCGCCGCATCGACCGAGGTGCGGCTGGTCCACGTCGGCTCGGCCGCCGAATACGGCGTCCCCGCCTCCGAGCGGGCCCACGAGGAGGACCACCCCACTCCGACCGGCGCCTACGGACGATCCAAACTGGCCGGAACCCGCGCCGTCCTCGCCACGTGCGCACCGGGACAGGCCGTCGTGGCCCGGGTCTTCAACCCCGTCGGCCCGGGACAGCCCGACCACCTGCCCGTCGCCGAGTTTGCACGGGCGGCACGCTCCCCCGACGTCGGGCCCGTGACCATTCGCAACTCGGCGACCGAGCGGGACTTCCTTGCGATCGACGACGTCGGCCGAGCGCTCGTCGCGCTGGCCGTCGACGACCGGACTCCGCCCGCCGTCGTCAACGTGTGCTCCGGGGTCGGTCTCAGCTACGGCGCCATCGCACGGGCGATACTCGATCAGGTCGGGTCCGACCGGTCGATCCGGTCGCTCGACGAGCCGACCGTGCTCAGCGTCGTCGGCGATCCCACCCGGCTGGCGCAGGCCACCGGCATCAGACTGGAGAGCACGGCGGAGGGCATCGCCGAGCTCGCGCTGGCCGCTCGCTGACCCACCCGGTCGGCTCCGGGATCAGGCCTCGATCACCACGACGCCGGACGGGGCATCGGAGAGCGATGCCACCAGTTCGCCGACGAGCGTCATGTCGTCGGGGGCGGTGACACCGAGACGGGCGACGATCAGCACCGCAGAGGCCGCGGCGATGGCCGGGACGGCCGGAACGTCGCCCGGAACGGTCGGGCATGCCACCACCACGACGCCGGCCCCGCTGAGGGTCTCGAGCACGAGGCGCAGCCGCTCGACCGAGGCGCGATCGTCCTGAGCGTCCCCTCGGCTCGCCGGAACCAGGAAGGGCGAGGGCCAGGACGACTCGGCGTCCCCGGTGGAAGGCAACGGCCTCAGGGAGTCGAGCACCTCGGCCTCCACCTCCGTTCCATCGGCGAGGTCGAGCTGATCCCACCCGGGCAGGTCGTCGGCCTCGAGCCGGCGGGTCAACTCGGCCCGGCGGAAATCGCCGTCCAAGAGGAACACGCGTCCCTCGCCGGTCTGGGCCAGGAGTGAGGCGAACTCCATCGTGAACGACACCGACGCGTCCACCTCGGGGGCCACGACCGCCACGACACCGCCCTTGCTGGTCACCCCGGTATCGCGGACCTGTCCGACCGCTGCGGCCAACGGGTCCAGCGTGTTCAACTGGCTCCGACGCCACCGGCCGATCCGGCGCGGGAGCCTCGAGATGATCGGGTAGCCGGCCAGCTCCTCGACCTGTTGCGACGTCATGACGACCGGTCGACGCACCGACCACAGCAGCACGGCGGTCACGCCCATCAGGAACCCGACGACCGCCCCGATCCCGGCTGCCAGCGCACGAGGGAGCGCCGTCTTCTCCTGCACGAGGGGCTCGGGGAACACCTGCTGGTAGAGCGCCGACGCCTCGATCCCACCCACCGTCAGCAGCTGGTCGACCGCCGGGGCGATCGCATCGGCGATGGCCACGGCCGTTTCCGGGTCGGATCGGGTGACCTGCACCTCGATCAGCGAGGAGGTCGGGCTCCGGGTGGTGACGATGGACGATGCCACCTCGTCCGGCGTCAGTTGCTCGACGTTCGGATCGGTCGAGATCCGCTGCACGTCGGCCGCGAACGCCTCCGCGTCCAGGACACTCTCGAACGTGCGCACCAGCGCCTCGTCGATGAGACCCTGCTCGTTGGGCAGGACCAGGAGGTCGACGTTGGCGACATGGGAGGGTGCCAGCGTGCCGGCGAGGGCGTACCCCACGATGCCCATGGCCACCGTCGACACGATCACGGCCACCGCCATCCAGAGGCGGAGTCTGGTCTTGAGGACCGGGCGCTCTCCCGTTGCGGTCGTCGTGTCGCTGGTCACCGAAGCTCGCTCATCATCGGCGTCACCGCACCCGGAGACCGGACTCCGGGTGCCGCGGCTGCAGCGACGGAATGACGCGTCCGACCTCGGTAGGTCCGCTTCGTGAGGGCAGCGCATTCATGGCGATGGAGATCCCGATCAGCATCCACAGATGCTTGTTGTTGATGGCGGAGCCGAAGAACAGAGTGAACGACACGATGGCCAACATCTGCAACACGAGGGCACGAGCCTCGGGTCGCCACGACGACGGGCACCTCCACATGGCCAGCGCCGCGCTCACCACGGCCCAAAGGTACAGCCCCAGCCCCACGACCCCCAGGTTGACCAGGTAGTCGAGATACTGGTTGTGGACCTCGACACCCCCGCTGGCCTCGAGGATGTTCGTCCCCGTGTTGACGACACCCGGCTCGGAGGTCAACAGATCGACCGCCTGGCTCCGGAAGGTGTTGAGTCCCATCCCGTGCACCGGAGCATTCTCGACTTGTCGCGCCGCCACGAGCCAGATGTCGAGTCGCGCTGCGCCACGGTCCTCGATCGCGCTCCTGGGGTCGTAGCGGTCCACGCTGGACACGACGACGCCGAAGCCGACGGCGATCACCAGTACCGACGCCGCCACGACCGTCAGGCGATTCTGACGGGGCGCCAGGTCGTACGCGACGAACAGACAGGCCACCACGAGGACGAGCAGCCCCATACGCGATCCGGTCGCCAGCGTGCCCCAGGCAAGGACGGGAGCGAGGAGCAGCCATGGCTTCGACCGCTCCAGCCCCTGGACCCGGATCAGATACGCCAGCGCGAGCATGGCCAGGACCAGGCCCCGGGCGAACTGGTTGGGATTGACGTGCAGCCCGATCGCTCGCGATCCGGCCAACGCCTGGAGGGTCGCCGGGATCACGAGGAGCGACGCCGCGATGACGTAGGTGCGCATCATGGCCGTGAAGGTCGCAACACTCTTCAGCGTCAGGGCGATGACGAGGAGCACCGAGACCCCGACCACCAGCCGGCCGACGCCTTCGACGTAGTGGGACGTCGAGGTCGACCAGAGGCCGCTGAGCACGGCCCACGAGACGAGCGCGACCGACGGGAGCCAGAGACCGAGCGGCGTTCGCACCGGCGTCCAGTCGGTGAAGAGCAGCAGCGCGACGACCGTCATGAGCGCTCCGATCGACGCCACACGCCCGATCGTTATGGGCCCGACCCTGAGCCCCTCGATGAGGGGGATCACGACCAGCATGTGCAGCAGGTACTCGACGCGGGCGAACAGCACGACGCCGCTCAGCATCATGGCGATGGCGAGGACGAGCGCGAGGATCAGGCTGACCTGGGCGACGAGGAACAGTGCCGCGGCCAAGCCGATGAGGAGGACGATCAGCGTGGGCCCGGGAAACCGGTTGGCCTGCGGCAGTGCGCGCGGCAACAGGTTGAATCGAGCCATTCAGTATCTTACACTCTCCCGTTGTGCCAGGAGCAACCGCGGCCAGCCTGTCGCTCCTGGCCATCTGCGAGAACGCGCCGTTGCTGGATCCCGTCGTGGGGTCCGGATCGAGCCTCATCTCGGCCCACGTCCTCGCTGACCTCCCGGCCGACCTCCGGTTGACGCTGGCCTATTTCGGCGACCGGACCACGGCCGTCGACCCCCGGGTGCTGGACCGGGCCGACCACGTCGTCGAGCTGCCGATCCTTCCGCTCGCGCTGGGCAAGGCGGCTCAGCCGGTCACCACGCTCCCTTCCGCGTCGTGGATCCGCACCAGATCCCGGACGTGCCGGATCGTGCGAGCCCTCGGCGAGGCGGCCGACGTGACCTACCTGCACGGACCGCCGACCTTCGCGCTGGCCCCCATACTGCCCGGCCCGATCGTCGCCCACGAGGTCGATCCCTACGTCGAGCACTTCTCCCAGCTCGCCCAGTCCCACCCCGGGCCCAAGGGGCTCTACTGGCGCCTGCAGGCCCGGCGGTTCGCCCGCATCGAGCGCTCGACCGCACGACGAGCCCACACCCTGGTGCTGGTCAATCCCGCCGACGCCGATCGGCTCGGCGCGGCGCTCGGAATCGGAATCGAGGCCATCCCCAACGGCGTGCCGGCACCTCTCGACCCCCGAGCCACGCACGAGGTGGACGACCGGACGGTGATCTTCGGCGGATCACTGGGCTACCGGCCCAACCTCGAGGCGATCGATCGGCTCGTCCACTCGGTGATGCCACTGGTCTGGGCCGAGGTTCCCGAATGCCGTTTGGTGCTCGCGGGACGGCGACCCGGTCCCGGCATCGCCGACCTGGCGTCCTACCGCATCGAGATTCGCCCGGACGTGCCCTCGCTCGCCTCGGAGTTCCGGTCGGCGGCGGTCAGCTGCTATCCCGGGACCATGGGCCTGGGCAGCAAGAACAGTGTCCGCGAGAGCCTGGCGACCGGATGTCCCGTCGTCTGCTCCCCCGAGTCGGCCCGAGGATTCACCGATCCGGACGTGCTCATGATCGCGTCGTCCGATCGGGACCTCGCCACCCAGGTGGTGGCGCTGCTCCGGGACCCCGAGCGCCGCGAGGCGGCCGGGGAACGGGGCCGCCGTTCCGTCGGTCGACTACCGACCTGGCTCACGGTCGCCGATCGGTTCGGAGAGATCTTCCGGCAGGCCGCAACCGCCCACGTCGTGGGTGATGCGGCGCCCGCCCGAGGTCGAGAATGAGCCGCGACCGGACCACCGCCCCATCGCCGGCGACGACCGCCGGCCCGGTCGAGCCCGAATCGACCGACAACGGGGAGGGCGACCTCGTCGCCGTCGTGATCCCGGCCCGGAACGAGGAGGCCTTCATCGGCGCCTGCCTCGACTCGGTCCTGGCGCAGAGCCACCGTCACCTGGAGGTCCTGGTGGCCGACGGCCGCTCCGACGACCGCACGGCCGAGATCGTTCGGGACCATGCCCGTCGGGACGCACGCGTTCGCCTCGTCGACAACCCGGGTCGCATCGTGCCCACCGGGCTCAACGCAGCGGTCGCCCACACCGAGGCCCCCTGGCTGGTGCGTATCGACGCCCACTCCACGGTCCCGCCCGACTATGTGGCCACGGCCGTCGAGCTCCTGAGATCGGGGTCCTGGGAGGCGTCGGCGGACGCAAGGACGGGGTCGGCGAGACCCCGGCCGGGAGTGCGGTGGCGGCGGTCATGGGCTCGCGCTTCGGTGTCGGGAACTCCGTGTACCACTACGGCACCGAGCGACAGACCGTCGACCACATCCCGTTCGGCGCCTACCCCGTCGCGGTCGTTCGCGAGCTGGAGGGCTGGGACGAGGAGCTCGTCACCAACCAGGACTTCGAGTTCGACCAGCGGGTCCGACAGTCCGGTCGGGAGCTCCTGTTCGATCCGTCCCTCGTCATCCACTGGCACTGCCGTCAGTCCGTCGCCGACCTGTTCCGCCAGTACCGGCGGTACGGGAAGGGCAAGGCCCGCGTCGCACTCATCCACCCACAGTCGGTGTCCTACCGGCACCTGGCCGCTCCCGGCCTGGTGGCCTGGCTGGCGATCGCCGTCGCGGTCGCTGTCCGACGGCCCCGGCTCGCCGCCGCGTATGGTCGGCCCCTATGTGGCCGCGAACGCCACGGCCACCGTGCTCACGCTGCCCCGCCTCACCGATCGGTCGGCCCGGGCCCTGGTGCCCGCCGGATTCGCCGCCATGCACGTCGGGTGGGGACTCGGGTTCTGGGAGGGCATGCTGGCCATCGCCACCGGTCGGGTCGGCGCCCGGACCGAAGCCTCGAGCCGACCCACACCTTCCGATGGAGCCCCCACGTGAACGACCGCGTGATCCTGATCGAGTTCAACGAGCTGTCCAACCCCCTCCTCGATCGATTCATCGGACAGGGACTGCTCCCCAACTTCCGCCGCTTCCGCGACGAGTCGGCGGTCTTCACCACCGATGCCACCGAGGACGGCCACCTCGAGCCGTGGACCCAGTGGCCCACGATCCACACCGGCATGTCCGCCGGCGAGCACGGCGTGCTCAACCTCGGCGAGGGAGACCGGATCCGCGATCGTGGCCTCGCCCACGAGCTGTCCGGCGCAGGGATTCCCGTCGGCATCTGCGGTTCGATGAACCTCGGATACCGGGACGTCCTCGGCTACCTGATCCCGGACCCGTGGAACGCCGTCGACCGACCCGAACCGGAGTCGATCGGCCCGTTCTTCGACTTCGTGGCAAGCGCCGTCCAGGACTCGAGCAGCGACGGCGGCTCGCTGCTCGCCTCGGCGCCCGGCTTCGGGCTCTTCCTGCTACGCAACGGGCTGCGACCGGGCACGATCGCTGCGGTGATGCGGCAGCTCGTCGACGAGCGACGAGACTCGGCCCTGACGTGGCGACGACCGAGCACGCTCGAACACGTGCAGTACGACGTCTTCCGCTCGCTCAACAGGAAGCACGACGTCCGGTTCGCCACGTTCTTCAGCAACGCGACCGCGCACTACCAGCACTACTACTGGCGCAACATGGAGCCCGAGGCCTTCACCACGCCGCCACCAGCCGATGCTCATCCGTCCCACGCCGGCGCCGTGCTCCACGGCTTCCAGTCGATGGACCAGCTCCTCGGCCGCTTCCTCGCCGACTACGGAGCCGACCGACTCGTGTTCGCGACCGGGCTGTCCACCGAGGCGTGGAACACCGACAAGTGCACCTACCGTCCTCGCGATTTCGCCGCCTTCCTCCGACTGGCCGGGCTGTCGTCGGACGACCACGTCGTCGAGCCCGTCATGGCCGAGCAGTTCTATGTCCGAGCGCTGGACGAGGCGGCCGCAGCGCGTGCAAAGGAACGACTCGATGCGCTCCGGGTGGACGACGGACCCCTGCTCACCACCCGCCTCGAGGGGTCACGGGTGTTCGTCGGCTGCGCACTGATGACGCTCGGCGCCAAACAGAAGAAGATCGTCAAACCGGACGGGTCGCTCGAGCCGTTCGCGGATCAGTTCGGGATGATCCACTCCGTGAGAAGTGGCAAGCACATCCCGGAGGGAACGGTCTGGATCCGTACCGGAACCCACCGAGTCGATGCCACGCCGCGCTCCCTCACGAGCCTGGCGCCGACGATCCTGGGATGGTTCGGCGTCGACGTCCCCGGCTACATGCACGGCGAGCCGCTGCCGGTCTGAGCACGTCTCGGCCGGTTCAGACCTCGGCCAGACCGTGGGCCACCCCGTTCAGCGGGCGAACGCCGTCATCGGTGACGGCGACGATGTCCTCGAGCCGCGCTCCCCACCGGTCGGGCACGTAGATGCCGGGCTCGATCGAGAAGCAGTTCCCCGCCACCACCGGGTCACCGTTCCCGGCGACGATGTAGGGGTCCTCGTGGGCCTCGACGCCGATGCCGTGGCCGGTTCGGTGGACGAAGAACTCCCCCATCCCCGCTTCGGCGATGACCTCGCGGGCAGCCGCGTCGATCGCCTGGGCCGCGACGCCGGGGCGCACCGCCCCTACGGCGGCGGCCTGGGCCTCGTGGAGCACCCCGTACAGCTCGACGAACGCCGGCGGCGTCGCCCCGGTCCACACACACCGGGTGATGTCCGAGCAGTACCCGATGCCGTCCGGTCCGAGCATGGTCCCGCCGAAGTCGCACAGCACCACCTCGTCGGCGGCGATCCGGCGCGAGCCCGGCTCGTGGTGGGGACTGGAGGCGTGCTCACCGGCGGCCACGATGGCGAAGTTCACCTTGTGGTGGCCCTCGGCGAGGATCTGGCGCCCCAGCTCGGCGGACACCTCGGCCTCGGTGCGGCCGACCAGATCGATCTCGCCGGCCTGGAGTCGGGCCGCGATGCGATCGACGGCGGCCCCGGCCCGGGCCAGCATCTCGATCTCGTCCTGTTCCTTGACCGCTCGGAGTGGCCCCACGACCGGACCGGCACGTGTGAGCGCGAGCTGCGGGGCCGCGGCCTGGAGCTCGACCACGAACCGGGCCCACGTCTGGTCGCCGATGGCGCCGCGACGCGCGGGACCGACCAGGTCGGCGACGATGGCCGTCGGGTCGTCGGTCTCGGCCCATGGGCGCAGGTCGAACAGCTCGGGCCGCTCGGTCACCCGGGGAGCCTCCAGTCCCGGGACCACCAGGGTGGCCTGCCCGTCGCGGGGCAGCACGAGCATGGTGAGTCGTTCCAGCGGCATCGCTTCGTACCCGGTCAACCAGGGCAGGTCGGCACCGACCGACAACAGGAGCACGTCGAGGTCGTGCCGGGCCATCGCCCGACGGACACGTTCCATGCGCTGGGGGCTGATGGCCATGGTGTCAGCCTAGGAGCCGGGCCGCCGCGCCAAGGGTTGACTGTCCGGACCGCCCAGCCCGATGTACAGCCGTCGTGCGAGTTCTCGCGTCACCATCATCGCGAGGACGAGCAGGAGCACGTCGAGGAAGTGCCCGAGATCCACGTGCTCGCCGAAGATGAAGTCGATCACCTCGAGGATCACGAACTTCGACAGGAACAGAATGGCCCACGTGCTGAGGAAGGCGAGGGTCTTCGAGTACTGGCCGACGAACTCCTTGGCCCGGTGCTCGACCGAGGTCAGCAGGTCGAGGAGGACCTTGAGCACGACGGCGGTGAAGATCGAGATCGTGAAGGAGTCGATCACGATGGCGGACGAGTACTCCACGAACAGGTTCAGCACGACGGTGTAGACGAGCACGTCGGTGGCCCAGGACGTGTACCGCTCCTGCGCCGAGGTGACCGTCACCAGCCTTGCGTCGGTCATGCTCGTTGCCCCATCGCCGGTGCGGAGGCGGCCGCCTGCTTGGCGTGGTAGCTGGACCGCGTCAGCGGACTGGCCTCGACGTGGCCGATTCCCGCGATGAGCTCGCCGTGGTGCTTCCACCGTTGGAACGCGGCGGGCTCCCACCAGGTGGCGACCGGGAGATGGGCGCGGGTCGGCCTGAGGTACTGCCCGATGGTGACGATGTCCACGCCGACCGCGGCCAGATCGTCGAGCGTCTGGCGGATCTCGGCGTCCGATCTCGCCCATCCCCACGATGAGCCCGGACTTGGTCGTCAGACCGGCCGCGTTCGCCCTGGCGAGCACCGCCAGGCTGCGGGCGTAGGACGCCGACGGGCGGGCCGCCGCGCTGCATCCGGGCCACCGTCTCGATGTTGTGGTTCAGGACGTCGGGCCGGGCGGCGAAGATGGAATCGAGGGCGTCCTCGTCACCCTGGCAGTCCGAGATGAGCACCTCGATGCCCGCCTCGGGGCTCCTGGCCCGGATCGCCTGGACGGTGGCCGCGAACTGACCGGCGCCGCCGTCGGGAAGATCGTCGCGGGCCACGGTCGTGATCACGGCGAACGACAGCCCCATCCGCTGCACCGCATCGGCCACCCGATCGGGTTCGTCGCGGTCGGGTGCCTCGGGTCGACGGGTGTCGACCAGGCAGAACCCGCAGGCTCGCGTGCAGCGCTCACCGTTGATCATGAAGGTCGCCGTACCGTCGGACCAGCACTCGGATTGGTTGGGACACCCGGCCTCCTCGCACACGGTGACCAGATCGAGATCGCTGAGGGTCTCGCGGACGGCGCGGGCACCGGGCGAACCGGTGATGGGGCGGCGCATCCAATCGGGTTTGCGGGTCCGCACCGGAAGCGCCTCGGCACGCCCGCCTGGGCGAGGCGACCGTGCAGGCGAAGCGAACCCTCGGCAACCGGCGCCGGCCGTTCGGGTGTCGGTGACGGCTCCGTTGGCTCCGCCCGGCGCCGCGGGTGAACGCGCGCGAGATCGCCCGGACGATGACGCCACACGACGTCGGCCCGGTCCAGCTCGCCGTGTCCCCACAGGGCCGCCGCCCGGTCGGTGATCGCGTCGACCACCTCGCTCATGGTCGCGGCGCTGCCCTCCGAGGCCAACGAGGTGACGTCGGCGTCGGCGATGCCGCACGGGACGATGGCATCGAACCACGACAGGTCCGGGTCGACGTTGAGAGCGAAGCCGTGCATGGCGCGCCCCCGCCTGAGGCGAACACCGATGGCGGCGACCTTGCGCAGACCCGAGACCTCGTCGCCCATCCAGACACCCGGGCAACCGATCGCGGCGCCCGGCGCGGCAAGCCGAGCGTCGTCCAGCGCGTCGATCAGCAGCTGCTCGACCGAGTGCACATAGGCAACGGTGTCGGCCATCCCCCCACCACGCCGGGCCGGAGCAGTCACGAGCGGATAGCCCACCAATTGGCCGGGTCCGTGGCAGGTCACGTCACCACCGCGGTTGACGCGGTGCACCTCGGCGCCACGGGCGGTCGAGGTCGTCGGCCAGGATGTTGGCCGGATCGGTTCGTACGCCCATCGTGTACACGGGCGGGTGCTCGCAGAGCAGCAGGTACTGGTGGTCGCCGTGCCCCAGAGAGCGGTCTGCAGCGCCAGCGCGTCGGCGTAGGCGACCCGGCCCAGCCAGCGAGCTCGCAGCGCGGGCCGGGGCGGGGCCGCGCTCATGTCAGCTCGGCCGCCCAGTCCCGGGTCTCGATGATCTCGCGGACCTTGGCCAGGAACGCGGCCGCGTAGGCGCCGTCGAAGGCCCGGTGGTCCCAGTGAGCGGCCAGCATGCCGACCGCGTGGATCGCGATGGCCTCGTTGCCGTCGGCGTCGGTCACCACGACGGGCTTCCGCTTGATGCCATCGGTGGACAGGATGGCCACCTGCGGTTGGTTGATGATCGGGAACACCAGGATCGTGCCGTACGAGCCCGATGTTGGTGAGGGTGAACGTGCCGCCGGACAGCTCGTCGGGCGCCAACTGCTTGCTCGCGGGCCCGCCCGGCCACGTCGTTCACGCGCTCGGGCGATGGCCTCGGAGCCGCTGAGCGTCGGCGTCGTGGACGACGGGAGCGAGCAGACCCTGGAAGTCGAGATCGACGGCGACGCGCGAGATTGACGTCGTCGTGGACCACCAGTTCGCCGTCACCGACCGTGGCGTTGAGGTGGGGGTACTCCCGCAGGGCGTCGATGACGGCGCGGGCGATGAAGGGGAGGTAGGTGAGGCCGAACCCCTCCTCGGCCTTGAACGCTCGCCCTTGGCCGCGGCCCGCGACCCGCTCGACGGCCTCGTAGTCCACCTCGATCACGGTCAGGGCGTGGGGCGCCGTGGCCTTGGAGGCCACCATGTGCTCGCCGGTGCGGCAGCCGGATGTTGTTGAACGGGATGCGCCTGGCTGCGCCCGGCCGCGATCGACGGCGCCGGCACCTGGGCGCTGCCGCGGCCGCAAGCCGGCGTGGCCGGTGGCGGCGCCGGGGCCGGCGGCGGTGCGGCGATGACGGCGCTGCGGCCGGTAGCAGGCTCGCCGCGGCCGATCCGGCGTCGATGGCCTTGAGCGACGTCGTTGCGAGTGATCCGGCCGCCGGCGCCGGTGCCGGTGACTGGGCCGGATCGAGGTCGTTCTCGGCGATCAACCTGCGAACCACCGGCGACAGGAGCACTCCGTCGGCCGCCGCAGCAGGCGGCGGGAGCGGCCGACGGGCGGCGCAGGGGCCGGTGGGGCCGGCGGAGGAGGTGCGGCGGGGGCCGGTGCGGCGGGGCTTGCGGCGGAGGCGGGGGTTCGGGTGGCGCCGCAGCCGGTGCCGGGGCTGCCGGCGCTGTAGGGCTCGGGCGGCGGTGGCGCCGCGGCCGGCTCGCTCGCGGGCACGGCGGCGCCGGCCGAGTCGCCCACCACGGCGATCACGACGCCGACATCCACGGTCTCCCCCTCGGGCACGCGGATCTCGGCGAGGACGCCGGCGACGGGCGACGGCACCTCGGAGTCGACCTTGTCGGTGGACACCTCGAAGAGGACCTCGTCCTCGGCGACCGAGTCGCCGATCTGCTTGAACCATCGAGTGATGGTGCCCTCGGTGACGGTCTCACCGAGTTGGGGCAGCGTGATGTCGGGCATGGGTGGTTGTCTCCAGTGCTCAGCCGTGCAGCGAACGGCCGGTGAGCGAGAGGACGGTCTCACCGAACAGCTCGCTCATCGTGGGGTGGGGTTGGATGAAGTCGGCGACCTCGTCGACGGTCGCCTCCCAGTTGACGGCCAGATACCCCTGGCCGAGCTGTTCGGTGACCCAGGGACCGACCATGTGGACCCCGAGGATCGGTGCCGCCGGTGCCGTCGCCCTTGTCCTCGGCGATGATCTTGACCATCCCCTCGGTGTCGTTGATGATCATCGCCCGGCCGTTGCCCATGAACCGGTGGCTCGAGGTGACGACCTGGTAGCCGGCCTCGATCGCCGATTCCTCGCTGTGCCCGGCGAACGCGACCTCGGGGTGGCAGTAGATGGCACCAGGGCACCCGGGCGTAGTCGAGCGGCAGCGGTTGCTCACCCAGCATGTCCTTGATGACGAGCATGCCCTCGGCGAACCCGATGTGGGCCAGCTGCGGTGTGGCGATGACGTCGCCGACGGCGCACACGCCCTGCAACCGACGTGCGACAGCAGCTCGTCGACCTCGACGAACCCCCGCTCGCTGACGTCCACGCCCGCCTGGTCGAGGCCGAGCAGATCGACGAAGGGGCGCCGACCGACCGACATGACGATCAGGTCGGTCTCGACCTGTTCGCCGCCCTCGAGCTGGAGCACCGTGCCATCGGCTCCGCGGCGTGTGACCCTGCACCTTGACGTCGGTGCGGACGGTGATCTTCCGCTTCTTGAACGCCCGCTGCACCGCCCTGGTGACGTCCTGATCACAACCCGGGAGGATCTTCGGCATGGCCTCGAGGACGGTCACCTCGCTGCCGAGATCGGACAGCATCGAGGCGAACTCGCAGCCGATCGCGCCGCCCCCGATCACCACGGAGCGGCGCGGGATGTGATCGATCGACAGCAACTCGTCGGAGGTGACCACGATCCGTCCGTCGACGTCGAACCCGGGCAGGGTCCGGGGCACCGAGCCGGCTGCCAGGACCACGTGCCGCCCCTCGAGCTGCACCTCGCCCGAACTGCCGCCGCTGACCAGCACCGTCCGATCGGCGGCCAGGCGGCCGGTTCCGTCGTACACGGTGACCTTGCGACCGGCCAGCAAACCGCTGAGGCCCTTGGTCAGCTGATCGACGATGGCCTGCTTGCGCTGCTGGGTGGCGGCCATGTCGAGCCCGGTGACCTCGGCCGAGATGCCGAACTGACCGGCCTGGCCGACGGTGCGGTACACGGCCGCCGTCTCGAGCAGTTCCTTGGCCGGGATGCAGCCGACGTGCAGGCAGGTACCGCCGACCTTCTGTCGCTCGACCATGGCGATGTTCAGCCCCGCCGAGGCGCCGTAGAGAGCCGCCGCGTAGCCGGCTGGGCCACCGCCGATGATGACCACGTCGAACTGCTCGGCCACGGTGGCCACCTCCTGTCAGAAGGTCGAGCCTATCGGCCGTCGGACAGGAGTTCGGCGGGGAGGGACGGGCAGAGCTCGAGCAACCGGGCTCCGAAGCAGACCGTCGGGGCGAAGCCCCACTCCCGCGGGGTGCCTCAGGCGTTCAGCAGGAGGACGGGGCGAAGCTCGAGTTCGCTGAACGACCAAGGAGCCGCTCCGGCGCGAAGCGCCTGTCGGCGGGTCCCGTCAGGCGTTCGCAAGGAGGATCTGCACGGCGCTGGCGACCACGATGGCCAAGCCGCACAGGAGGGCTGCGATGATCAGACGCCGAGTGCTCACGGCGCCCAGGATACGTCGTCGGGGCTGTCTCCCTCCTCCACGCGGTCCGGACCGGTCGGCGTGGACGATGGATTCGGGGCCCTTGTACCGTGCGACCACCCCGCGGAGGATCATCGATGAAGAAGGCAGTGCTGGAGCTACTCGACCGCCCGGGGGGCCGCCGCGCCCTGGGATGGATCGCCACCGCGTACGGCCGACGGAGCCTCGACGGATTCCGCGTCTTCCACGAGGACGACGTCTGGATCCACCGGTATCCGGGTCCCCGCTACATGGCCCACGAGAAGATCATGGTGCCGAAGAACCTTCCCACCGATCCCGAGGATCCCGCGTACTTCGTCCACGGCGACCCCGCCACCTTCGGCCAGGCCATCGAGGACATCGGCAACTACCTGCCCCAGCCCGGCGACGTGACCATCGACGTCGGCGCCGGGAAGGGCACCCTGACCGCCGCGCTGGCCCACTTCGTCGGCCCGAAGGGAACCGTGCTGGCCGTCGAGGCCCATCCGCGGCAATTCCAGTGTCTCGAAGCGGTCTGCGAGCACAACGGCCTGGAACAGGTCGTCCTGGAGCACTGTGCCGCCACCGACCAGGACGTCGAGCTGGTCATCGAGGACGGCAGCAACCCCGACGAGAACGCGGTGTCCACCTCGGGCCCGGGCATCCGGGTGCAGGGCCGCACGCTCGACGACCTGATCGAGGCGCACGACCTCGAGACGATCGACCTCCTGTGCATGAACATCGAGGGCGCCGAGCGCCTGGCGGTCCTGGGGATGACCGGGAGCATCGGCAGGATCCGGCGGGTCGCCATCGCCTGCCACGACTTCCGGGCCGACGAGGAGGGTGACGAGAGCATGCGGACGAAGGAGTCCGTGACGGCGTTCCTCGAACAGCACGGATTCGCCATCGCCCAGGCCGAGACCGAGCGCTACGGCGCGGCGGCCGACGACTGGGTCGCGGCCAGCAATACCGCGCTGCTGCCGAGTTGACGCGACGCCGGGCCGATAGGCTCGCCTCCGTGCGCCGTACCCTCCCTCGATTCCGCCGCGTCGCGGCCGTGCTGGCCGTCGCGCTCCTGGCCGCCGCCTGCGGTGACGACTCGAGCGATTCGGCTGCGGCGGGTGGCGACACCGGCGACGCCGCGGTGTCCGCCGACTGGAGCGAGCTCGACGGGGTCGACGTCGAGGCGCTGGCCTTCACCGGGACCGCCACCGACGGGACGACGTTCAGCGGCGCCGACGTGGTGGGCCAGGACGTCCTGCTGTGGTTCTGGGCGCCGTGGTGATCGACCTGTGCCCGGGAAGCCCCTGCGGTCGCAGAGGCAGCAACAACCTACGGAGACCAGGTGGAGTTCGTCGGCATGCCCGGCCGCGGCGAGGTCGGAGACCATCAGCGGTTCATCGACGACTTCGGCCTGGACAGCATCCCGCACGTGGCCGACCCGGACGGGTCGCTCTGGCGCCGATTCGGCATCAGCAGCCAGCCCGCCTGGGTGCTGATCGACGACGACGGCACCACCGAGGTCGTGCCCACCGGTCTCGGCCAGGAACAGATCGAGTCGGCAGTCGCCGACCTGATCGCCAGCTGACATGAGCGATCGGCCGGCCGGAACACACCTGAAGGTCGCCATCACCGGCTCGTCCGGCCTCATCGGCACCGCACTCACCGCCCGGCTCGATTCGCTGGGGCACACGGTGCGCCCGGTGGTCCGCCGTGACGCCGCCGCCGGCGAGATCGCGTGGAATCCCGTCGCGGGCATCATCGAGCCGCGCGACTTCGCCGGGCTCGACGCGGTCGTGCACCTGGCCGGAGCCGGGATCTTCGCCCGGCGCTGGAACGACGAGCACAAGCGGGCCATCCGCGACAGCCGCACGCGCGGCACCGCGCTGTTGGCCGAGGCGCTCGCGTCGCTCCAGTCGCCGCCGCCGACGCTGCTGTCCGGCTCGGCGGTGGGCTACTACGGCGACCGCGCCGGCGCCGCGCTCGACGAGACCAGCCCCCCGGGCAGCGGCTTCCTGGCCGACGTCGTGGTCGCCTGGGAGGAGGCCGCCGCCATGGCGGTCGAGGCCGGAATCCGGACCTGCTTCCTCCGCACGGGCATCGTCATGGCTCGTGCCGGCGGGGCGCTCAAGACCCAGCTGCCGTTGTTCAAGGCGGGACTGGGCGGTCGACTCGGTTCGGGCGAGCAGTACCTGGCCTGGATCGGCCTGACCGACGTGGTCGACGCCATCGTCCATCTGTTGACCAGCGAGGTCTGCGGTCCCGTCAATCTCGCCGGTCCCACACCGGTGACCAACGCCGAGTTCACCGACATCCTCGGGGATGTCGTCCACCGGCCCACGGTGATTCCCATCCCGAGGTTCGGACCCAAACTCCTGTTGGGCGGCGAAATGGCCGAGGAGCTGCTGTTCGCGAGCCAGCGAGTGATCCCGCAGGTCCTGCTCGACGACGGCTTCACCTTCGCCCACCCCACCGTGGCCGCCGCGCTCCACGCCGAGCTCGACTAGACCGCCTCGCAGTCCAGGAGGACAGCATGCCCATCGACAAGGACACCCGGAAGGTCTGGGCCGAGCGTGACATCGACGCTCCGGCCGCCGATATCTTCGCCATCCTGGCCGACCCCACCCGACATCAGGAGATCGACGGCTCGGGCACGGTGCAGGGGACCGCCGACGAATCTCGCCAGCTCGCGCTGGGCGACAAGTTCGGGATGAAGATGAAGTGGGGCATCCCCTACGCCATCAAGAGCAAGGTGGTCGAGTTCGAGCAGGACCGGCTCATCGCCTGGGCCCACTACGGCAAGCACCGCTGGCGCTACGAGCTGGAGCCGCTGGACGACAACCGGACCCGGGTCACCGAGACCTTCGACTACGCCCCCGCCCTTGTCCCGTGGGCCTACGAGTGGGTGAACATCCCCGACGACCACGAGGGGAACATCGAGGCCACCCTCGAACGGCTCGACGCCGCCGTCACAGCCTAGGACGCCGCTCCCGCCTCAGGTCTTCGCCTCAGGCGGAAACCTCGACCACGGGGTAGAACGCGACATGATCGCGGATCTCGGCTGCGGCGTCCTTCGGCTCCGGGTAGTACCAGGCCGCGTCCGCAGCGGTCTCGCCGTCCACGGTCAGGGAGTAGTAGGACGCCGTGCCCTTCCAGGGGCACACCGAGGTGAGCTCGGTGGGCGTGAAGTGCTCTCGCTGGATGGAGTCGGGCGGGAAGTAGTGGTTGCCTTCGACGACCACGGTGTTGTCGCTCTCGGCGATCACGGTTCCGTTGTAGACAGCCTTCATGGTTGCTCCCGTCGTCGTTGCGAGAATTCCTGGCCTCGCCAACCGGTTCCAACCAGGTTGGCGAGGCCGAGATTCCCGATCGAGCTACTTGGGTGGCATTCGGAGCGCGCCGTCCAGGCGGATGGTCTCGCCGTTCATGTAGTTGTTCGTCACCAGCTCATGGGCCAGGGTGCCGAACTCGGCGGGGTAGCCGAGCCGCTTGGGGAACGGAACGCTGGCGCCGAGCGCGTCGCGAGCCTCGTCGGGCATCAGCGCGAAGAGCGGGGTGTCCATCAAGCCGGGAGCGATGGTGTTGATGCGGATCCCGACCGGCGAGAGATCGCGAGCGATGGGCAGGGTCATGCCGACGATCCCACCCTTCGAAGCCGAGTACGAGACCTGGCCGATCTGGCCGTCGAACGCCGCCACCGAGGCGGTGTTGACGATGGCGCCGCGCTGGTTGTCGTCGTCGGGGTCGTTGTCGTTCATGGCCGAAGCGGCCAGACGGATGACGTTGAACGTCCCGATCAGGTTGACCTCGACGATCTTCTTGAACGCGCCGTAGTCGTGGGGTGTCCCGTCGCGACCGATCGTGCGTTGGGCCCAGCCGATGCCGGCGCAGTTGATGCAGGCCCGGAGCTCGCCCATCTCGGTGGCCGCGGCGACCGCGGCGGTGACCTGTTCCTCGTCGGTGACGTCGGCACCGACGAAGATGCCGCCCAGCTCCGAGGCGACGGCCTCACCCTTCTCGGGGTTCATGTCGAGCACGACGATGCGGGCGCCCGACTCGTGGAGCCGGCGAGCCGTGGCCTCACCCAGTCCGGATGCGCCTCCGGTGACGATTGCTACCTTGCCGTTGATGTCCATGGGCCGGGACTCTACCGAGGCCCGCTGGAGCACTCCGAACCGGAGCCGATCGGCTTCAGCTCCGGGATCCTGGCGGCTCGATGATCCAGACGTCGTCGCCCAACGCCTTCTCGAATGCTCTCACCATGGCCCGGAGCGTCGGGTCCTTCCCGTCCCACACGATCAGCGCCTCGTCGGCGGCCTTGCGCAGCCAGCCGTCCCGGCGGGCCATCGCCGCACCGGCGTCGGCCCGCGACGCCGGCTGCTTCTTCTCCAGCGTCACACTCCCCCGGGCCACCTCGGTCAGCTCGGCGAATCGCTCCCGCAACGGTGCCGACCACACCCGTTCGGGCTCCGGGTACGGGAGGATGGCCACGAACGGCACGCCGGCCTCGATCGCGGCCTCGGCCGCAAGCTGTTCCACCCCGAGCCGTAGCCCGGTGAGCACGATCAGGTCGGGCTCGATCTCGGCCTTCGCCGCGATGATCTCGCTCATCTGCCGCCGCAACGGGTCGGCCACGTCCGGTTCGAGGACGGCCGAACCCTTGGGTGGGCGAGCGCCCATGACGACCAGCCGGTGCCCATCGGGAACCCTCGAATCCGCCGTCGGCCGGGTCGCCACGTCCGACGCTGCACCGCCCGCAGCGGTACCACCGCTGCCACCGCCCGTCCTCGGAGCGTCCGCCGGACCCGGATCCTCGGGCGGCGTGTCGCCCGACGCAGACTCCTGTGAATGCGAGGCCGCCACCGCCAGACGATCGACCAGATCGTTCATCGGATCGTCGCTGTGCCCCTTCACCCACTGGAACGTGACGTCGTCACGACTCGTCACCGCCTCGACCAACGGTTCCCAGAGGTCACGGTTGGCCACCGGCTGGCGCTGAGAGTTCTTCCACCCCCGCTTCAACCAGCCCTTCCACCAGCCGTCGCGGAAGCAGTTGACGACGTAGGTGGAATCGCTCACCACGGTCACCTCACCCGGATGGGCCAGCACCGCCTCCAGCGCCGCCTGCAACTCCATCCGCTGATTGGTGCTCTCGGCCTCGGCCCCCGACGCCCAGGGACCCTCGACATCGGCCCACGCCCAGCCTCCGGGCCCGGGGTTCCCCCGGCACGCTCCGTCGGTGTACACCACGCTGGCCATCCCGCGATCCTGGCACGACCGCCACCGCCGATCCCAGACCCGTCGATTCGTGGCTCCAGCTGCCGCCCGGACCCCACCCCGTCCGGGGAGCAACGCGGCCCGTGACCGGGCATGATGAGGTCCATGAGCCTTGACCGCTTCGTCGACCAGCTGCCCGACATCGACCCGGACGAGACCCAGGAGTGGCTCGACTCGTTCGACGCCGTGGTCGAGCAGACCGGGAAGGTGCGCGCCCGCTACCTCATCGCCCGCCTGATGGAACGGGCCGGCGAGCTCCAGGTGGGGAACCCGTCCACGGTCAACACGCCCTACGTCAACACCATCCCGCCCGAGGAGCAGCCCTGGTTCCCCGGCGACAGCGAGATCGAGCGCCGCATCCGCCGCTACATCCGCTGGAACGCGGCGGTCATGGTGATTCGGGCCAACAACCGCCACGACGGGATCGGCGGTCACCTGTCCACCTTCGCGTCGTCGGCCAGCCTGTACGAGGTCGGCTTCAACTGGTTCTTCCGGGGCAACGAGGACGGCACGCCGGCCGACCACGTGTACTTCCAGGGTCACGCCGCACCGGGGATCTACGCCCGGGCGTTCCTCGAGGGCCGGCTCACCGAGGACCAGTTGGACAACTTCCGCCAGGAAGTCGGCGGCGACGGACTGTCCAGCTACCCCCATCCCCGGCTCATGCCCGACTTCTGGGAGTTCCCGACCGTCTCGATGGGTCTGGGTCCCGATCAACTCGATCTACCAGGCCCGCTTCAACAAGTACCTGCACGACCGGCGCATCGAGGACACGACCGGCTCGAGGGTGTGGTGCTACCTGGGCGACGGTGAGACCGACGAACCCGAGACCCTCGGCTCCATCTCGCTCGCCGGCCGGGCCCACCTCGACAACCTGACCTGGGTCGTCAACTGCAACCTCCAGCGGCTCGACGGACCGGTCCGCGGCAACGGCAAGATCATCCAGGAGCTCGAAGCGATGTTCCGGGGTGCCGGCTGGAACGTGATCAAGGTGATCTGGGGGTCGCGCTGGGACGAACTGCTGCAGCGGGATGTCGACGGGGTCCTGCTCAACAAGATGAACACGACACTCGACGGCGAGTACCAGCGCTACGCGGTCGAGGACGGCAGCTACGCCCGGGAGCGGTTCTTCGGCCCGGATCCTCGGCTGCGCAAGATGGTCGAGCACCTCTCCGACGAGGACATCTCCAACCTCCCGCGCGGCGGCCACGACTACACCAAGCTCTTCGCCGCGTACACGGCCGCCACCGAACACCAGGGCGCCCCCACGGTCATCCTGGCCAAGACCATCAAGGGGTGGACCCTGGGCAAGGGCTTCGAGAGCCGCAACGCCACCCACCAGATCAAGAAGATGAACCGGGACCAGCTGGTCGAGTTGCGCAACCGACTGCATCTCCAGGACGTCATCTCGGACCAGGCCCTGGACGCCGACGATCCGCCGTTCTACCGACCGCCGTCCGGCTCACCCGAGCACGACTACCTGATGAACCGGCGCCGAGCCCTCGACGGCTTCGTGCCCCGGCGCACGACCGACGCCCGTCGCCCCCTCACCCTGCCGGCGGACACCCCGTTCGAGTCGTTCGCCGAGGGGTCGGGAGCGCAGGAGGTCTCCACGACGATGGTGTTCACCCGGCTCCTGCGCGACCTCATGCGCGACGAGCAGTTCGGTCCTCGCGTGGTCCCGATCGTGCCCGACGAGGCCCGGACCTTCGGCATGGACAGCTTGTTCCGCGAGTTCAGGATCTACGCCAGCGAGGGACAGCTCTACGAGCCGGTCGACCACGAGCTCCTGCTCTCCTACTCCGAGGGCGAGGACGGCCAGATCCTCGAGGAGGGCATCACCGAGGCGGGCTCGCTGGCCAGCTTCACCGCCGCAGGCACGTCCTACGCCACCCAGGGTGTGCCCATGGTCCCCTTCTACATCTTCTACTCGATGTTCGGGTTCCAGCGGGTGGCCGATCTGATCTGGGCCGCCGCCGACGCCCGGACCCGTGGCTTCCTCCTGGGCGCCACTGCGGGCCGGACCACCCTCCAGGGTGAGGGTCTGCAGCACCAGGACGGACACAGCCTGCTGCTGGCGTCGTCGGTGCCCACATGCGAAGCCTACGACCCCGCCTTCGCCTACGAGCTGGCCATCCTGATCCGTGACGGCCTGCATCGCATGTACGGCGACGGCGAGGACATCTTCTACTACCTGACCCTCTACAACGAGAACTACGCCATGCCCCCGGAACCCGAAGGCGTGGCCGAGGGTGTGATCGAAGGCCTGTACCGCACGCGGGAGGCTCCAGACGGGCCATCCACGCGCGCCACCGTGCTGTTCTCCGGGGCGGCCTGGGTCTGTGCCGACGAGGCCGCTCAGGAGTTGGCCGAGCGCTGGGACGTCGCGCTCGAGCTGTGGAGCGCCACGTCCTACAAGCGCCTCCGCGAGGAGGCGCTGTCGGTCGAGCGCTGGAACCGCCTCCACCCCGCCGAGAGCCCGCGTGTCCCACGCGTGACCGAGCTCCTCGGCGAGGCCGCCGGACCCATCGTGGCGGTCACCGACTTCATGAAGGCCATCCCCGATCAGATTGCCCGCTGGGTGCCGGGATCGTTCCTCCCCCTTGGCACCGACGGGTTCGGCCGCAGTGACGCCCGACCCGCCCTCCGGCGCCACTTCGAGATCGACGCGGGGCACATCGTCGTCGCCGTCCTCGCTCAGCTCGCGGCGGCCGATGCCGTCGACGCAAGCGAGATCGCGAAGGCCATCGCCCACTACGGCATCGACCCCGAATCGATCGATCCGCGCCTCCTGTAGTCCGCGACATGATCGACGGCGCCACGGCGAAGCTCGTGCAGCTCCGGGAGCTGCTCGATCGGATGGTCGACGCGATCATCACGATCGGACGCGCCATGGGGTGGATCGGCGCGGCCGGCGCCATCGGCGGCGGGCTGGTCTGGCTGGCCGTCCTGCTGATGACCGGTAGCGGCACCCCGGCTCGAGCATTGATCCTGGTCTTCTTCGCGCTCGCGCCGCTCCCCGGGCTGTTCCTCCTCTGGTGGCGCCGCAAGCTCTTGGCCGCCATCTCACTCCGCGTCGACATCGCCGAGCGAGTCGGCACGGTGGGGTCCGAGGCCACGTCGGTCGCGTCCGACCTTCCCCGGGGCCCCTGGCGACGGTTGGTCACGCTGGCCTGGCGCGCCCGCAGGACCGTGTCGTCCATGTCCGATCTGGCCATGGACCTCACCCCCGTCGTGAAGGCCGGGAACCCGTGGGTGCTGCTCGGCGTGGTCATCTCCCTCCCCTTGGCCCTCACGCTGGTGCTCGTCGCTCCCCTGGCCCTGTTCCTCGCCGCGTACCTCTGAACTCGGCCGGATCGTCCCGACACCACACGGAGGGGCCGTTCGGCCTATGAGGAAAATCACCCTGGGTACCGATGCCCAAGCATGCCCATGAACGACACGGGCGCCGAACCGGAAGGGGAACCGACATGAGCCGGATGCGTGAGCTGCTGGCCTCGATGCGCCGCAGCATCCGGGCGAAGGAACGAGGGGCGTCCCTCGTCGAGTACTCGCTGTTGATCGCGATGATCGCGGTCGTCTGTGTCGGTGCCGTCACCTACTTCGGAGCGGAGACCGGGTCGGCACTGGAGGACACGGCGGTCGCGGTCCAGGACGCCAGGCCCGGCGGCTGACCCCGGCCTCGGAGCCCTCCCCTGCTCCGGCGCACGAGCGATCCGCTGGATAGCCTGAGCGCATGGCCGCTCCCAGCTTTCCCATCACCGGCGACCCCGAGGCCGATGACCTCCTGATCGCCGACCCCCTCGCCCTGCTCATCGGCATGCTGCTCGACCAGCAGGTCCCGATGGAGTGGGCGTTCCGGGGCCCGGCGACACTCGAGAGTCGACTGGGAGACCGGTTCGAGGCATCGGGCATCGCCGCCATGGACCTCGAGGACTTCGTCGCCGTCTGCCGAGCCAAGCCGGCGATCCACCGGTTTCCGAAGTCGATGGGTCAACGAATCCATGAGCTGTGTGTCGAGATCGTCGACCGCTACGAGGGCGACCCGCGAACCATCTGGGCCGAGGCCGACTCCGGCCCGGACCTCTACGAGCGGGTACGGGGCCTCCCCGGCTTCGGCGACGAGAAGAGCAAGATCTTCATCGCCCTGTTGGCGAAGCGGTTCGGCGTCACGCCCACCGGGTGGGAGGAGGCCGCCGCCCCGTTCTCCGATGCCACACCACGATCGGCAGCCGACGTCGACTCGGACGAATCCCTCCAGCGGGTCCGAGAGTGGAAGAAGGCCCAGAAAGCCGCCAAGAAGTCGAAGCAGGACTGAGACCGGCGCCTCCGTCGCAGGGTGGCCGCGCCCCAGAGCGAGAGACCGGCGGTCAGGCCGACGACGCCGGCTGGCCGAGTGCGGCGGTCTCGTGACGGTCCAGCCAACCCAACAGCACCGCGATCGACCGCGGATCGTGACGAAGGTCGTGACCTGCCCCGGCGATGATCCGGAGATCCGCCGACCCGTGCGCGTCGGCGATCGCCCGGGCGTCGAGCAGGGGAACGAGCTCGTCCTCGCTTCCGTGCACGAGGAGGAGCGGACGATCGCTGAGTCCGACCGCACACGCCTCGGCGCGAAGCTCGCGCAGCTGGCGGGCCCATCGATCGATCGACGGCGGATAGTCGGTGCCGGTGATGACCCCTGCGGTGCGGGCGTGTTCGACCAGGCGCTTCGGATGACTGGCCCAGTCGGCGAAGTCGGCGGGTGCACCCAACGCGGCAACGCCCGTCACTGCGTCGTGGCGCGACGCTGCGCACAGGCCCAGTGCTCCGCCGGTGCCGAACCCTGCCACCCACACGTTGTGGGCCTCACCCGATGCCGTCATCCAGGCGACGGCGGCCGCAACATCGTTGGCCCATCCCTCCAGAGAGAACTGCCCGGTGGACTCGCCGCAACCCCGGAACGAGAACGAAAGAGCGGTCCACCCCATCTCGACCGCGACCCGATCGGCCAACTGGGGCAGGTCCCGTCCTACCACGCTGCCGTCCGCCGGTCCGGACGGGAAGCCGTGGAGGAAGATGACGCCGGGTTGCCGGGGCGCCGCTCGGGTCGGTGACGCCACCGTGGCCGCCAGCTCGGCCCCGTCGGAGGCGATCCGGATGTCGGTCACCCGGTCACTCGGACCGTTGACCTCGCCAGAGCCGGTAGCAGCGATTGTGTGCCTCGGCCAGGGTGTCGGGCCCGAACGACGTGTAGGCCTCCGACTCCATCAGGGCGTCGATGATCGCCGAGTCGAGGGAGTCGTCGTCCATGTCGTAGACGACCTGGGTGCGCTTGTCGCCGACGTATCGGAAATGCTCGAACCGTGTGGGGCGTGCCATGGGCTCATCGTAGCGACGCGGATGGTGGCGGGGAGCAACCGGAGAGCATCCCCCAGGCTCCCGACAGCCCGCCCTAGGTTCCGAGGGTGAGGGAGCAGAACGGCGGGATTCTGGCCGCGTTCGTGATCGCGCTCGTTGCGCTGACGGCGGTAGGGGCGTGGTCGCTGTCGCAGGACGATCGCCCGCCGATCGACGTGTCGATCCGCCGGGGCGCCGCGGACCCCACGGCCCGGTACCTCTCCGACCAGCTGGCCTGCCCCGACGGCGGCAGAGGGACGGGGGTCCCCGGCGTTGCCTGGCCCCAGGTCGACGAACCCGAGCCCACCACCAACACCCTGCGGGGCCAGGCGATCCCGTTCGAGATCCTGCTGTCGGTCCCCGACGACGGCCCCGACCGCGACCGAGCTGCGTTCGATGTGGTCCTCACGCCCTTCCGCGACCGTGGCACGGCCGCCTTCGACGCCGACGAGGACCTCACCTGCGTCTTCGTCGACACCGCCGATCCCCTGACCGCCGATGGCGGGACACCGGCAGCGGTCGAGGTCGAATCCGATGAGATCGGGGCGGGCGCCCGGGTCACGGTGGACGGTCTCGATCCGGGCGACACCGTCGTCGTCGAGGCGTGGGCGGTCGTGACTCCGTCCGGTACGGCCCGCTCGGGCTCGGCGACGGCCTCCCTCCGATCGCGCTCGACCCCCGGCGGCCGTCGGACCGACGTCGACGAATCGGTGGTGCGGGTGCCGATCGAGTTCGGTACCGACGGCGGCCGGGAGGCGGTCACGGTCACCATCGACGACGGTGATGCCGGTGGCGGTCGCGGCGAACGTCTGGCGTACGAGATCACGATTCGCAATCCACACACCGAGGATGTGGTCAACGATCTTCGCCTCGTCGCCGTGCCGAGCGACCTGGCGCCGGTCGAGTCGTTCACCCTTGGGGGTGAAGGGGCCGACGCCACGGCATGCCGGCTCGAGGTGGCGCCCCGGCGACTCCGCTGCGCCACCTCCCACCTCGGTCCGGGCCAGGCGGTGCACATCAGCTTCGCCCCTCGTATCGCCGACGTGGCCACCCCGCAGTGGCTCCGGGAGACGGGCGGGTGCACGGCGGAGGACAGCGACATCTGCCTGACCGTCGAGGTGGCGTGGGCCGGCAGCGAACGGACGGCCGACTCGCTCGTGACATCCGAACCCGCGACGGTCCTCGGCGTCCACCCCAGTATCGGTCTGGCGAAGTACCGACTCTCGGATCCCTCCGACATCGGCGGAGCGCCGGCGATCGAGTACTCCGTCATCTCGGCCACCGCCGCCCCGTTGGCCGAGGTCCTGCTCCGGGACGAGGGCTGCGAGGACGTCGAGCTCGTCGACGGAGACGGCAACGGCGACGACCTCCTCGATGCCGACGAGGAGTGGCGCTACCGGTGCCGGGGCCCGGCGGAGCACGTCCTGGCGACCCGAGCGGTCGTCCGCGCGGTCCAGGCGGGGGTCTCCGTGGGTGATGTCGCCGTGGTGGGGCCCTGAGGAACCCTGCCCATTCCGGGCCCGAAAGGTTCACCTCGGCCCGATTTCTGCCGACACGACCACGGTATGTTTCGTCGCCCCCATGTGCGCGCCATCTCGGCCTCGACGAAGGAAGCGTCGCTGGCTGCGATCATCGTGCTCCTGGCCGCCTGGGCCGGGCTCAGCTGGTACGGCAGCGACGATCCCGCCCCCGCCGGACCGAGCCACGCCGCACGCCTGGACGTCACACCCGGACCGTGCGATCGCAGCGGCAGCACCAACGTCGCGCTGCTGGTCACGACGACCGACGAGGCACCGCTCACGCCCGGACCGGCACAGCTCGTCGTTCGATGGAGCGACACCGGCGACACCGGTCCCATGGCCTGCGTCCGATCCGACACCGATGGGGTGACCGCGGACGCCAGCACCGTTGCATCGACTCCCGGCGAGCGCGGCATGCAGATCTCGGTGGCGGGCATGGAGCGGGGCCAGCAGGTGACCGTCGATCTCGGCATTCCCTGGCCGGCCGACGTGGCGACGACATCGGTGGGGGTCCACCTCGAACCGGGCTCGAACGGCGCCGGCACGGTCCTGGTCGATCCGGCACCGGTGACGATCGACGTGAACCACCTCGCTCCGCCGACCGTCGCCGCGCAACTCGTCGGCCCTCCCGACGGCGCCGTTGTCGGCGAGCCGACAGGGTTCGAGCTCCGACTCTCCGTCACCGACGGTCCCGCTCAGGACGTGACGGCGCGCCTGCCGCTCGCCGCCGGACTGACGGTCGACAGCCTCTTCGCCGACACCGACGGTGAGTGCGCCACCGAGGCCGACGCCGTCCTCTGCCGCTGGACCGAGATCGAGACATCGGCGTCCGCGCTCGTGGAGCTGGTGATCGTCCCCGGCGATCCCACCTGCGAGTTCCTCGTGCTCTGTCTCGATGCCGAGGTCGCGTGGTCGGGCGATGCGGGGGCCACCACGACCGCGTCGGCCCGGGTCGACCTCGTCGGTCGACCGGTGCTGGTCCTCGCGTCATTCGAGGTCGACGGCGTGCGGGCCTTCACGGTCACGAATACGGGCACGGAGGCCGTCTCCGACATCGACGTGGTCGACCCGGGGTGCGGCCCGGTCACCCATACGGGACCCGAGGTTCTCGAACCGGCCGGCACGTTGGTGCTGACCTGTGGCGGGTCCGGCCCCGACGAACGAGAGGTCACGGCGACCGGCAGAAGCTCCACCGGCGCCGCGGCCACCGGCTCGATGGTGGTCGCGCCGCCCGGCTGACGGCTGCACTCGTCGCCTACGGGTCGGAGTCGTCGGCGACATCGCCCACCGCACCGATGGCCTGGAGATAGCCGGCCGCCAGGTCCAGGACGACCGTGATGTGCACGGGATCGATCTCGATCCCTTCCTCGGCGGCGCAGGCCAGCGCGTGCACGACGGCCTCGTCCTCCTCGGCGACGACGGTCCGCTCCAACTCGGACGCGTCCGAGTCCCGCACGGGCACCTCGAGCTGATCCAGGTAGTCGAGGTGCCAGATCAGGATCCGGCTCACGTCCTCGTAGCTGACCTCGGCGGCCACCTCGGCCGGCAGCCGGTCGGCGACCCAGTCGACCGCTTCGGGAAGGTGGAACACCGACTGGCGCGGCATCCGGGCCAACAGGTCGGTGGACGCGCCGATGAACAGGAGGCCGATCAGGACCACCAGGACCGCGCCGATGACGACGAAGATCCAGATCATCGGTCACCCACCTCGGGTCGGACGAGCCGACCGCTGGGAGGGGACGTCAGATGCCGATGCGCTGGGCGAGCAGCTCGCGATGGTAGGTCGGGTCACCGAACAGCAGCTCGGACGACTTGGCCCGCTTGAAGTACAGGTGCGCCGGATGCTCCCAGGTGAAGCCGATCCCGCCGTGGATCTGGATGTTCTCGGCGGCGGCGTGGAAGTAGGCCTCGGAGCAGTACGCCTTGGCCAGGCTGGCCACCGACGGCAGCTCGTCGTTCAGCTCGGAAGCGCACCAGCCGGCGTAGTAGGCCGCCGACTTGGCCGACTCGACCTCGAGCAGCATGTCGGCGCACTTGTGCTTGATGGCCTGGAACGACCCGATGGGTCGTCCGAACTGGACTCGGACCTTGGCGTACTCGACCGACATGTCCAGACACATCTGGGCGCCACCGACCTGCTCGGCGGCCAGCCCCACGGCCGCGAGGTCGAGCATCCGCTCGAGGATCGCCCAGCCGCCGCCGTCGGCGCCGATGAGGCGCCCGGGGGCGTCGGCGAACTCGACCTTGGCCTGCTTGCGGGTCTGATCCATGGTGGCCAGCGGGGTCCGGGTGACCCCGGAGGCGTCGCCGTCCACCCCGAACAGGCTGACGCCGGCATCGGTGCGGGCCGCGACGATCAGCAGATCGGCGACGTGGCCGTCGAGCACGAACATCTTCTCGCCGGTGACCGACCAGCCGTCACCGGAGGCGGTGGCCGTGGCGGTCACGCCGTCCTCGTCCCACCGACCGTTCTCCTCGGTGAACGCAACGGTGGCGACGGTCTCACCCGAGGCGATCCCCGGCAGGTACGCGGACTTCGCGTCGTCGTCGTCCGAGTGCATGAGCGCGTTGGCCGCCAACACCACGCTGGAGAAGTACGGGGCGCACAGGAGGGCTCGGCCCATCTCCTCGAGCACGACGATGAGCTCGACGTAGCGAGTAGCCGCTGCCGCCGTATTCCTCGGGGATGATCAGACCCTGCAGGCCCATCTGCTCGGCCATCTGGCCCCAGACGGCGTCGTCGTAGCCCTTCTCGGTGTCCATCTGCTCTCGCACCGCCGCTTCCGAGGACTTGTCCTCGAGGAACTGACGCACGATCCTGCGAAGTTCTTCCTGCTCCTCGCTGAATGCGAAGTTCACGCGATCTCCTGACACAACCCGGGTACAGTCCAGCATTGTCTACTAGAACGTCCGGTTGAGCGGCCAACTGCAGCCCGCCCCTCGGGCCGCCGAATCCCGGCCCGGCCGCCGACCGGCAGAGGAGCCTCATCGTGGTCGCCGACACGCTGTACTGGGCGGATGGACAAGCGGAGATCCACCGGATCGTCGTGGGCCCCATGGACAACAACGTCTTCGTCGTGCGCTGCACCCAGACCGGCGATGCCGCGCTCCTCGACGCCGCCAACGAGCACGAACGGCTCCTCGACCTGTGCCGGCTCCTGGACGTGCGCACGGTGCTCGAGACCCACGGGCACTGGGACCACATCCAGGCCATCCCCCAGGTCCGCGATGCCGGCTACGAGGTGGGCATCACGGCGGCCGACGCCGACATGCTGCCGTCGTACGACTTCGTCCTGGAACACGACACCGTCATCCCGGTCGGGCGGCTCCGGCTCCGCACCATCCTCACCCCCGGCCACACGCCGGGCTCCATGTCGTTCGCCCTCGAGGATCACCCCATCCTGTTCAGCGGCGACACCCTGTTCCCCGGTGGACCGGGGAACACGAGCTTCGAAGGCGGCGACTTCGACACGATCATCAGGAGCATCGAGGACCTGATGTTCTCGAAGTTCTCACCCGACACCGTGGTGCTGCCTGGCCACGGCGACCGCACCACCATCGGTGCCGAGTCCCCGCACCTCGACGAATGGATCGAACGGGGCTGGTGATGCCGCTGGGGGCCTGACCCCGAGCGGGCTCACTCGTCGTCGCGCACGTACTTGTGATGGTCCCGCATCGGCTTCTTGTAGACCTTGCGGATCACATTCTTCACGGCGGCGTCGGTGCGGAGCAGGAGATCGCTCTTGACGTCGCCGGGGAACCCCCGGAACTCGGTGACGTGGGCGTAGTCGTCCGGGAGCACCGTGCCGTCCTCGGCGACCGGGTGCGGTGAGAAGTAGTAGTTGGACACGCAGCACCGAACCCCGTCGTGCTCGACCTTGCTGACCGAGTGGAACGACGACCGGTTGGTCGCCATCAGCGCCAGGCGGTTGAATCGCGAGTGGATGGTGCGGGGCTCGGCCTTCAACCCGTCGTCCCAGAGCTGGAGGTTGCCGCCGTACCCCAGCTGCCAGCCGGGCGAGACGTAGTAGAGGAGGTTGAGCACCCGGTACATCTCGCGGGCGTTGTCGTGGGAGTCGTCGAGATGCGGGGTCAGGTAGTTGTCCTTGGCCATCATCGACAGGCCGCCCGCGTACAGGTTGGGATCGGGGTACATGTCGGGGATCCCGGTGATGTCCGTGACCACCTCCATCACCCCGGGATCCTGGAACGCGAAGATGATCTCCTCGAGGATCGGGTGGTACCGGTCCATCTGTGCGGCGATGTACTTGTACTCGCGCACGTTCTTCTTCTCGTAGCACTCGTCGAGGGACGGGAACCGCTCGAAGATGCCCTGGGCCAGGTCGGGATCGAGCAGGTCGTCGATCACGCAGCTCCGCACCCGGTCGGACCGGCCGAACTCGGCGCGGAGCTGGTCGGCATCGCGCCCGAGCCGTTCGGCGATCATGGGGGCCAGCTGCTGACGGGTCATGCCGTCGAGGTTGGACATGACAGCGAGGGTACCAAGGGGCTTTCCGGCCGAACCATGTTGCATCGGGGCCGATCGCTCGCTCCGAATTCTCCCTACGTGCGTAGGAGGAATTCCGGCCGCATAGACTTGGGGGGTGGCTTCCCCCCTCTTCGCAGTCGAGAACCTCCATGTGCGGGCCGACGACGCCGAGATCCTGCGCGGCGTCGACCTCTCCATCCAGCCGGGCGAGGTGCACGCCCTGATGGGTCCCAACGGCTGCGGCAAGTCCACCCTGGCCACGTCGCTGCTCGGCAGCCCCGAGTACGAGATCACCCAGGGCGAGATCCGGCTCAAGGGCGACGACATCACGGACTGGGACATCGACGTGAGGGCCAAGGCCGGCCTCTTCCTGGCCTTCCAGTACCCCCAGGAGGTGCCCGGCGTCTCGGTCCGCAACTTCCTGCGCCAGGCGCTCTCGGAACGCAAGGGCATCGACCTGTCCATGCTCGAGCTCCGACTCGCCATCCGCGAGTGGCTGGAGCGCCTGGGCATGGATCCGGACTTCGAGGAGCGCTACCTCAACGAAGGGTTCTCGGGCGGCGAGAAGAAGCGCAACGAGATCCTCCAGATGGCCATCCTCGAGCCGGAGATGGCCATCCTCGACGAAACCGACTCCGGCCTCGACATCGACGCCCTGCGCATCGTGGGAGACGGCGTAGAGGAGATCCGCAAGGACCGGTCCGAGATGGGCGTGCTCGCCATCACCCACTACCAGCGGCTGCTCGATCACCTCCGGCCCGATGTCGTCCACCTGATGGTCGATGGGCGCATCGTCGAGAGCGGCGGCCCCGACCTGGCCCGGCGGATCGAGTCCGAGGGGTACGAAGCGTGGCGGTGATCGACGTCGCCGAGGTCCGGACCCGGTTCCCCATCCTCTCGCGACAGCTCGACGGCAAGCGGCTCGTCTACCTCGACTCCGCCGGGAGCTCGCAGCGACCGCAGGTGGTGCTCGACGCCATGGACGAGCTCTATCGGAACCACTACGCCAACGTCCACCGCGGCGTCTACCGCATCGCCGAAGAGGCGACCAATGCCCTCGAGGCGGCTCGGGCGCGCGTCGCCCGCTTCATCAACGCCCCCTCGGCCCACGAGGTCGTCTTCACCAAGAACGCGACCGAGGCCCTGAACCTGGTCGCACACTCGTGGGGACGCACCAACCTCAGCGCAGGCGACGTCGTCGTCCTGACCGAGCTGGAACACCACGCCAACATCGTTCCGTGGCAGATCCTCGCGGCCGAACGTGATCTCGAACTGCGCTGGATCCCCGCCACCCGCAGCGGCGAGCTCGACCTGAGCGACATCGAGCGCCTGCTCGACGGCGCCCGGGTCCTGGCCCTGACCTCGATGTCCAACGTCACCGGCGCGCTGCCACCGGTCGCTCGCCTCAGCGAGCTGGCCCACCAGGCGGGCGCCGTGGTCTGCCTCGACGCCTGCCAATCGGTCCCGCACCTGCCCACCGACGTGACCGCGCTGGGTGCCGACTTCGTCGCCTTCAGCGCTCACAAGATGTGCGGTCCCACCGGGATCGGCGTGCTGTGGGCTCCGGCCGAGACGCTCGAGGCCATGCCCCCCTTCCTCGGTGGGGGCGGGATGATCCTGGACGTCCGCCACGACGGGTTCGTCCCGGACGCTCCCCCCGCCCGGTTCGAGGCGGGCACGCCGCCCATCGCGGAGGCGGTCGGCCTCCACGCCGCCATCGACTTCCTCGACGAGCTGGGCATGGACGCGGTCCGCAAGCACGAGGTCGAGCTCACCGGCTATGCCATGCGCACCCTGACCGAGAACCTGGGTGAACAGCTCACCATCCACGGACCGTCCGAGCCGGCGGCCCGTGGTGGCGTGCTGTCGCTGACACTCGATGGTGTGCACCCCCACGACATCTCGCAGGTGCTGGACCAGCACGCGGTCTGCGTGCGTCCGGGACATCACTGCGCCAAGCCGCTCATGCGCTCACTGGGCGTCGGAGCCACGGCTCGGGCATCGTTGTACCTCTACAACGACACCGACGACGTCGACGCCCTGTCCGACGCGCTCCAGGAAGCTGCGGACTTCTTCGCCCTCTGATTCCGCCCACCGACCCGACGCCCGCCCTGTAGGAACGAACCATGGGACTCGAAGACCTCTACCGAGAAATCATCCTCGACCACTACCGCAATCCCAGGAATCGGGGGGAGCTGCCCTCGCCACCCGCAGTCAAGACCGAGGGGTTCAACCCGCTGTGCGGCGACGAGATCGTGCTGTACCTCGAGCTGGACGGCGACGTCGTCGGCAAGGTCGCCATCGGGGGGCAGGGCTGCTCGATCAGTCAATCCTCCGCTTCGATGATGTCCTCGGCCATCGAGGGGAAGACCGTCGACGAGGTGCGGGCGCTGACCACCGCATTCAAGGGGTTGATGTCGATCCACGAGGAGAGTCTCGGCGACGACGGTCCGGGAGGCGCCTCGGCCGAGCCCGGCCCGGCGGCCGATCCCGGTGACGGACCCGCTCTGGGCGACCTCGAAGCGCTGCGCGGGGTAGTGAAGTTCCCGGTGCGCATCAAGTGCGCCACGCTCAGCTGGAACACACTGGCCCAAGCCCTCGACGAGGCCACCACGTGACCATCTCGTGAGTCTTCGTGGTTCTCTCACCGCTGAGAGTCCACGAGTTCGGAGTCAGGTCAGAACTGGGACCAGTCGCCGGTGACCTCGTAGGTCACCCCCGGGCTTCGCTGCGAGCTGAAGTACAGCCGCGTCCCCGACGGATCGAACGCCGGCCCGGTCAGCTCGCTCCCCGGCACCCCGTCGAGGCGGAGCACGGGGGTCGTCGTGCCGTCGAGGGCCACGGCCACCAGCTCGAGGTTGCCCCCGTCCTCGGCCACCAGGAGACCGTCGGCCCCCGCCCCAGGGAGCAGCGCGATGTTGTCGACCCCGCTCAGGTCGGGGTCGGGTGAGGTCGCTGCGTCGTAGACGACCGACAGCACCTCCGACGCGATGTCGAACGCCCACACCCGGTTGTCCCCCTTCGTGCCGAGATACACGACGCCGTCACGGACGACGATGCCCTCGCCGCCGTCGAACCGCGTCGTTCCGGGCACCTGGTTCCGCGTCGCCGTGGTGGCGCCGGTCGGATCGGGCACCGCGACCCATCCGAACGCGCCGCCCGTCTCGACCAGCACGTCGAGCCGGCCCGACGACAGGTCGCCCGGCGCGTCCGGCACCATCCGGTAGAGCGCACCGTTCGATTCGTCCTCGGACAGATAGATGATGCCGGTCGCGGGATCCTCAGCCGCCGCCTCGTGCTTGAAACGGCCCAACGCCGGACGCTCGACCGCTGCGGCGACACCGAAGGGATCACACTCGAAGACGCGTCCCCGGCCGACCTCCTCACAGGACAACCAGGTGCCGGAAGTGGTGGCACCGCCGGCGCAGTTGGAGACCGTTCCCGAGAGGATCCGGTACGCATCGACGATGGCTCCCGCCGCATCGAACCGGATGGCACCGGCCCCGCCGTTGATGGGTACCTCACTGTTGGACACGTAGATCCAGCCGCCGTCCGGGGTGGGGAAGGTCGCACCACCGTCGGGCCAGGGATGCCACGTGTACCCGGTTCCGGTCACCGGTCGCCCGGAGACCGCGACGACCCGGGCGGTGAACCCGGGGAGGAGCACGAGCCCGGCGGTACCGGGATCCGGCGGTGGTGCGCAGGCGCCGAGCAGCCCCACGGCACCCGAGCCGGCCACGGCCACCGTCGCGCTCTGGAACCCCAGGCGCATGAACGTTCGTCGCTCCATGAGTGGCCCCCCTCCGGAGATCGCCTACCCCCACCGTACCTGGTGTGCCGCGCGCCACGCCCGGTGTGCGCCCGTGGGCACAGTCGCCGCGACCGGGTGGGTCGACGATGTCGACATGTCCCACCGGCCCGCCCGATCCGCCCTCATCCTCTCGACGGTGATGTTCGGTCTGGCCGCGCTCGTCCCCGACGCCCGCACCGCGGGCGGCTCGACCCGACCGGTCGCACCGCCCGTGGCCGCCACGGTCTCCGTTCCGACGGAATGGCAGGTCGTCGCCCCGTCGCCGCCGCCGGTGACGCCCGTCCCCAGCATCCGTTCGATCGACCGGAGCATGGCACCGCCGCCCGGGACGCTTCCGGTCCACGACGCCGACCGATTGCTCGGCGTGGCATACGGCCCCGACCCGGCCCACCGCTTGGACATCCATCCGCCCGTTCTCGCCAACGGCCTGGCCGTCCTGTGGCTGCACCCCGGCGGCTGGACCAGCGGCGATCGAACCGGCATGGGACCCATCGTCGCCCAGCTGGTGGCCGACGGAGCGACGGTCTTCTCGGCCGACTACCGCCTGACGCCCGACCACGCCTTCCCGGCGCAGATCCACGACGTCAAGCGTGCGATCCGCTACGTGAAGTCGCGGCGCTCCGACTTCCCCCATCGACGCCTCGTCGTGGCGGGTGCATCGGCCGGGGGCCACCTCGCCGCCCTGGCTGCGACATCGGCGGGCGATCTCGAACCGGTCGATCTGCCGCCCCAACTGGCGGTGCACGATTCGTCGGTCGACGGAGGCATCTCGCTGAGCGGGCCGATGGATCTGACCCGCTTCTGGCAGGCCGATCATCCCTGGGCCAAGGGGCTCTCCGAGGGGTTCCTCCGATGCGACGGTCCCGACTGCGATGAGGCGCTGATGCTCGAGGCCTCGCCGGTCAGCTGGGTGGACCGGCAGGATCCACCCCTCTACGTGGCCACCGGCACCGCCGACACCCTCGTCACGGCCGTCGACAACGGCGACCGCATGTGGGAGGCGGTGCAGGCCCACGGCGACCCGACTCGGTGCTGGTACGACCGGGTGGAGGGCGGCACCCACAACCTCTGGGACACGCTCGACTCGACCCGACTGCTCCGCTTCCTGGCCCATTTCGACCTGGTGGCTCCCGCCCCCTCCCCTGCGATCGCCTGAGCGGTCGGCTCAGTCGACGTCGGCCAGAACGTCCAGTCGATCCAGGTCGAGGGCGTGGATCCTGCCCCGTTGCACCTCGATCACGCCGGCATCGTCCAGGTCCCGCAGCGACCGGTTGGTCGTCGACCGGGTGAGTCCCGCCACCGAGGCGAGGTCGGACTGGGTGACCGAAACGGGGTACGGCGGCGGGCCGGAGACCGGACCCAGCAACACCCGCAGGGCGAAGGCCACCCGTTCGTCGACCGATCCGTACGCGGTGACCACCACGTGTTTCGACAGCCGCAGGACCTCCCGGCGCATGATCTCGATCAGGAGCCGATCGACGGACGGATCGGTCTCCCGCAGCTCGTCGATCACGTCGTACGGCACTCCGATCACGCTGGTGCGCTCGAGGGCGAGCACCGATGCACCCCGGCGTGGGATCCCTTCGAGGTACGCAAGCTCGCCGAGGCCTGCCCCGGGCCCCAGCACGGTGTAGGTCAGGACGGTCCCGTCGCGTCGCTCGCGCTGGATGGCGAGGCGGCCCGCCTCGATCAGGAACACCTCCGACGCCGGATCGCCACGGAGGAACAGGCGATCGCCTGCGTTCAGGCTCTTCCGGAACGAGGCGTCGAGGACACGTCCTCGCGCTCGATCGGAGAGCCCCTCGATGAGTTCGTGGGTCGGTTTCCGGTCCACCATCCCCCCGGTCGTTCCCGTGCGGGGCCGGTCAGGCTCCGGCGATGGTCTTGAGCTCGCAGAAGGCGGCGAGTCCTTCGGGTCCGAACTCCCGACCCACCCCCGAGCTCTTGAACCCGCCGAAGGGAGCGACCGGGTCGAGAGCGAACGTGTTGATGTTGAACGTGCCGGTCCGGACCCGCCGGGCCACGTCGAGACCCAGCTCGGCATCGGCGGTCCACACCGAGCCCGACAGGCCGTAGTCGGAGTCGTTGGCGATCCGGACCGCCTCATCCGCGGTGTCGTACGGGATCGAGCAGAGGACGGGCCCGAAGATCTCCTCCTGGGCGATGGTCATGCTGTTGTCGACGCCGGTGAAGAGCGTCGGCTCGACGAACCATCCGGTGTCGAATCCCTCGGGACGACCGCCGCCGACGGCGACGGTGGCACCCTGGTCCCGGCCGATCCGGAGGTAGCCCTCGACGCGATCGCGCTGACGCTCGGCGACGAGCGGTCCGACGGCGGTGGTCATGTCCAACGGATCGCCGACCGTCTGCTCGGCGACGGCCGCGGCGATGGCCTCGTTCATCTCGGCCTCGCGGCTCCGGGGCACCAGGATGCGGGTCTGGGCCACGCACGCCTGTCCGTTGTTCATGAGCCCGGCCATCATGAGCTGGGGCACGACGGCGTCGAGGTCGGCGTCCTCGAGCACGATGGCGGCGGACTTCCCGCCCAGCTCGAGGGTGCACCGCTTGAGGTCGTTGCCGCAGATGGCGCCGATGGCCCGGCCCGCTGCGGTGGACCCGGTGAAGCTGACCTTGTCGATGCCGGCGTGGCGCACGAGATGCTCGCCGACCTCACGCCCGGCGGGGAGGATGCTGACCGCACCCTGGGGGAGTCCGAGTTGGTCGACCAGCTCGGCCAGCATGAACCCGTCGAGTGGCGTCTCGGGCGCGGGCTTGAGGACGATGGGGCACGCCGCCGCGATCGCCATGGCCAGCTTGTTGACGGTGAGGTAGAGCGGGACGTTCCACGGCACGATGCCGGCCACCACGCCGACCGGCTCGTGCCGCACGATGACCGGACCGCCCATGGCGCCCTCCCGCCGGACTTCCCACTCGAATTCGCGTGTGAGTGCGTCGAAGGTGCCCAGGTTGAGCAGCGCCGCACCGACCTGCGCCATCTGCGAGAAGAGCATGGGGGCGCCGTTCTCGTTGCTGATGGTGGTGGCGAAGTCGTCGAGTCGCCCACCGATCAGCTCGTTGAGCTTCTGCAGCGAATCGGCCCGAGCGTCGGGCCCCATGGCGAGGTAGTCCCCGCTGTCCATCAGCCGCCGTCCGGCCTCGACGGCCCGGTCCATGTCGGCCGTCGTGGCCTCGGGGACCGATCCGACGAGCTCGAGGGTCGCCGGCGAGTGCACCTCGATGCGATCGCTGCCGGTGGGCTCCACCCATGCGCCACCGATGTAGAGCTGGTCCCAAGTCTGCACGTCGATCTCCCTGTCCAATCCGTCCGTGGCGCCGAGGGTAGCCGCCATCCCGATCCGACCCTCAGCCCTGCGCCCGCCGCGGCGGCCGGGTCAGACCCGGCGCGACACGGCCTCGTCGATCCGGCGGGCCAGCGCGAGGTCGAGGGCGGAGACACCGTCGACATCGTGAGTGCGCAGCTCGATGGTGACCCGCTGGTACACGTTGCTCCACTCGGGGTGGTGGTTCATGGCGTCGGCCACGACGGCGATCTCGGTCATGAACCCGAACGCCTCGGCGAAGTCGCGGAAGCGCACCTCGCGGTGGAACCGCTGCGCCGTGACGTCCCACGCGGGCAGGTCGCGCCCGGCCCGGTCGAGCTCCTCGGGGGTCAGCGTGCGGAGCTCGCTCATCGACCGCTCCTCAGGCCAGCGGGTCCGCGAAGGGATCCGCCATCGGATCGGGATCCGGAGCAAGAGGTGGACCATCGGCGTCCTCTTCCTCCTCGTAGGCCTCGTACCCGCTCTCTTCGAGCTGGGTCGCCAGCTGGGGCCCGCCGGTCTCGAGGATCCGGCCACGAGCGAACACGTGAACCCGGTCGGGCCGCAACAGGGTCAGCAGTCGGCTGTAGTGCGTGATCGCCAGCACGCCGAGGTCGAACTCGGTCGTTGCGTCCTCGATCCTGTTGCTGACCGCCTCGAGCGCATCGACGTCGAGTCCGGAGTCGATCTCGTCGAGCACCGCGAACTTGGGACGCAGTGTCGCCAGCTGGAGGGTCTCGTTGCGCTTCTTCTCGCCACCCGAGAGATCGACGTTGAGCGGTCGATCCAGCAGCTCGGGTTCGAGGCCGATGCGGCGCGCCTCGGTCTCGACGGTCTCGCGGAGGCCATCGGTCGACCGGTCGGCCGCGGTGAGCGCGGCGGCCAGCACCTCGGTCAACGCGACCCCGGGGACCTCGACCGGGTACTGGAGCGCCCCGAACAGACCGGCCCGGGCCCGCTCGTGCGGCTCGAGCTCGAGCACATCGACGTCGTCGAGTGTCACGGCACCTCCGGTGACCGTGTACCCCGGGCGCCCCAACAGCACGTGGGCCAACGTCGACTTGCCGCTCCCGTTGGGGCCCATGACGGCGTGGACCTCACCGGACCGGATGACCAGATCCACTCCCCGGAGCACCTCGACGCCGCCGACGCTGGCGCGCAGCTGATCGATGACCAGTTCGGCGGTCATGAGAGCTCGACGAACACGTCGCCGTCCTCGGACACGATGTCGTAGACCGGCACCGGCTTGGTGGCCGGCAGCACCGTGGGCGCTCCGGTCTCGAGCTGGAACAGGCTGCCGTGCTTCCAGCACTCGAGGGTGAGGTCGTCACCATCGACGTCCCCCTCGGCCAACGAGACGTCCTGATGGGTGCAGCGATCGCCGATGGCGTAGAGATCGTCGCCGATCCGCACCACGGCGATGCGATGCCCGGCGACGTCGAATCGACGCGACGATCCGGGGTCGAGGTCCTCCAGCGCACAGAGTCGCTCTCGTGTGCTCATCTCAGTCGACTCCCTGCAGTCGCTCGGTCACGACCCGTCGCAGTTCGGCGGCGAGGGTGTCGGCGGCCAGGCGACGGAGAATCTCGTCGAGGAATCCGGTCACGATCAGCCGCTGGGCCACCGCCGGCGGGACACCGCGGCTGGCCAGGTAGAAGGACTGGTCCTCGTCGATCGGTCCGACGCTGGAGGCGTGGCTGCACTTGACGTCGTTGTTCTCGATCTCGAGATTGGGCACCGACTCGGCCCACGCCTCGGCACCGAGCTTGATGGTGCGGTTGGTCTGCTGGGCCACGGTGCCGCGGGCTTCGTCCTCGACCCGGATGAGCCCGGTGGTGATCGAGCGGGCCCGATCGGCGACGACGTTCTTGTAGAGGAGCTCCGACGTGGTGTCGGGGGCCGCATGGTCCTGGAAGGTGCGGAAGTCGACGACCTGATCGTGCCGGCCGAAGGACGCACCGAGCATGGTGGCCGAGCCACCGCGGCCGTCGAGCCGGCAATCGGACCGCAGCCGGGCGTACGCGCCGCCGAACGCGACGGCGGCGACCGACACCGACGACTGGGCCCCGGCGACGGTGCGCTGTCGTCCGATCTGGGTGGCCGAAGCGTCGAGTTGCTGCACCATGGTGTGCCGCAGGCGAGCGCTGTCGGCGACGGCGAGATCGGTTCTCGGGACGATCAGCCCGTTCGCGCCGCCTCGGTGGGATTCGACGATGGTCACCTGGGCGTCGGCGCCGACCTGCACCAGCAGGTGGGGCGCCGCCACGATGCCGGAGCCGGCGAAGTGGTTCCGGACGTGGACCGTGCCCGGGATGGTTCGGCCGGCCGGCACCTGCACCATGACCGGCGCAACGGCGTAGGCCTGGTTCACGAGGTCGAAGGTGTCGTCGATAGGGGCGTCGGCCAGGATCGGCTCGGCCCCGTCGATGTCAGCCGCCGTGCCGACGACGAGCCCGGCCTCGGCGGCTTCGGGGGTGACGGAGACCGCCACGACGTGGCCGTCGATCACGTCGACCACGGCCGATCCCGGCGGGGGCTCGGACGCGGACGCCCCCGAGGCTCCGGTGGGAGGTCCGTACCGGTCCAGGTCGATGTCGGCGACCGGCGTGTAGCGCCACATCTCCTCCTCCGCCGAGGGCAGCGGCGCGGAGGCCAGCTGTTCGGCGGCCAGTCCCCGGCGCTGCTTCAGCCAATCGGGTCCAGGAAGCTGCATCGCAGCATCAACGGTGAGGGGTGCCATAGCGCTGCGAAAGCCTATCCCGGTGCCCGCAGCGGCCCAACGCCCTCACCGGATGTCCTTGCTCCGATTCGGGAGCGACGCAGGAACGCGGCGCGGTCAGTCGCCCTTTCGGCGCCGGAACCAGGAGGTGAGGCCGCTCAACCGGCCGCCCACGCCGGATCGCCCCCTCGGCCGCTCGGCTTCGAGCTCGGCCTTGATCTGCGGGCCCGCCGAGTTGACGATTTCCTCCGCCTCGTCGAGCAACGCCCCGATGGTGTCGTCGGATCCGACGCTGTCGGGCGCAGCCGGGGTCGGAGGCGTGACCAACGTGCCGTACTTCCAGTTGACATCGGCGAGCCGGGCCTCGAAGGCCGGACAGTCGTCCGGACACCGCCATGGCGCCTCGGGAGCCAGGTCGAGGTTGCACTTCCGCACGGTGTCGCCGTTGCGGTACGTCCGTGACTCGAAGTTCTTGCAGTTCTCCCGCATCGGCATGCCCTCGATTCTGCCATCTTCTGTCGGGTTTGCGGCACGCACCGGCGTACGGCCGGCTCAAGACCGCGGGGCGTTCGGCCGACGGAACGACATGCACCAAACGGCGCTCGGGATCCTCGACGCCCTCCCGGACGGGATCATGATCGTCGACGCCGACGTGCGCATCGCGTGGTCCAGCTCCGTCGCCGCCCGCCTGTTCGGACACGAGGTCGACGAGCTGATCGGCCGTCCGGTGGTCGAGCTGCTCCACCCCGATGACCAGGCCCTGGCCATGATCGGGTTCAGCTCCCTCGAAGCGAACGAGACGACACCGGAGGTCGATCTCCGGATCCGCCGCGAAGACGGCTCGTGGGGCGTCGTCGCCGTGCGCGCCGCCAACCGGCTCGACCATCCCGACATCGCAGGGCTGGTCGTGGCGGTTCGGGAGAACTCGCCGGCCCTGGCGGACTCGGCCGTGTCGAACGACCGCCTGCGCACCATGCTCGACACCTCCTCCGATCTGACCCTGCTCCTGGACCGCAACGGCGACATCCAGTGGGCCAGCGCCGCTGCGACCCGGTTGCTCGGGCACCTCCGCCGCGAGGTCATCGGCCGACCATGGAGCGCCCTGGTACATCCCGACGACCAGGACGTCTTCGCCCTGATTCGATCCGCCTCGGAGTCCGACGGCGGCGGGCGCAGCCTCATCGACGCCCGGTTGGTGGACCGCCAGGGTGAATGGCGGCGCTTCGAGCTCCACGTGACCAACCGGGTCGAGGATCCCACCATCGACGGAATCATCCTCAGCGCACGTGACGTCACCCGACTGCGCGATACCGAGAACCTGCTGTGGCAGGCGATCGAGAAGGCACAGCTCGGGGTCCTCGAGGTCGACGCCGACGGGGTGATCCTCAGCGCCAACGACGCGCTCACTCGCCTGATCGGCGAGCCCGCCGACGCCCTGACCGGCCGCGTGCTGGGCGACGCGCTCGACGAGGAGGAGCGCCGGCGTTTCGAACGCGAGCTCAGCCTCCTGCGCTCGGGCCTGACCGAGGTGGCTCGCACGGAACTGCGCTGGGCCGCTCGCAGCGGAGCCGAACGAGCGCCGTGGCTCTCCCTTCGCGTCTCACGCGTGTCCAGCGACTCCTCCGCTCCCCCGCGGCTCATGGCGTTCGCCACCGACGTGACGGCCCAGAAGCGTGACGCGACCCGGTCCCGGGCCGAGCATCGGGCCCTGGTCAGGGAGTCGAATCACGATCCCCTGACCGCCGTGCTCAATCGGCGCGGACTCATGCAACGGATCCGGCCGATCCTCGAGCGATCGGCCCTGTCCGAGGAAACGCTGGCGGTGCTGTTCGTCGACCTGGACGACTTCAAGGTGATCAACGATCGCTTCGGGCACCAGACCGGTGACGTGGTCCTCGCAGAGGTAGCGAGCCGGTTGACCAACGGCGTCCGCGCCGGGGACATCGTCGGCCGCTACGGCGGCGACGAGTTCGTCGTCATGGCCCGTGTGGTGGATCGGCACGAGGCCGAGGCGCTGGCCCACCGTCTTGCGGGCCAGATCGCCGAGCCGTTGACCATCGAGTCGGAGTCGCGGACGATCGGCGCCAGCATCGGCATCGCCCTCAACGACGACACGACCAGCGTGGAACAGCTTCTTCAGCAGGCCGACGCCGAGATGTACCGACAGAAGCGCAGCCGTCAGACCAGCAACGGGTCCGAGCGCACGTAGACCAGCGCCGGCCCCCGATGCGCCAGCGCCTCGGCCAGCGTCGCCTCGACGGCGTCGACGCCCTCGACCCGGAAGCCCCGCACGCCACAGAGCTCGGCGAAGGCCGCGAAGTCGGGATTGACCAGCGAGGTCTGCCACACGTCGAGCTCGGCCGAGCGCTGCTCCTTCGAGATCTTTCCCAGTTCGCTGTTGTCGAGCACGACGTGGGTGAGGTCCATCTCGTACTTGGCGGCCGTGGTCAGTTCCATGGCGTACTGGCCCAGCCCACCGTCGCCGCTGATGCTGACCACCTGACGCCGTCCGCCCACCGCAGCCCACGCTCCCATGGCGGCCGGAAGGGCGAATCCGATCGAACCGAGGTAGCCCGACATCAGGACGTCCTGGTCCGCGACCTCGAAGTAGCGACCGAACGAGTACGTGTTGTTGCCCACGTCGACGCAGACGACGGCATCGTCGTCGAGCAGACCGCTGAGCGCATCGAACACCGATGCGGCTCCAACGCCGTCGGGTGACCGATCGGCGCGGCGTTGCTCCTTCTCGGCCCGCCAGATGCCCCGACGCTGCGCGACCTCGGCTGCGGAGGCACGGGCGGGCTCATCCGCCAACGCGTCGGCCAGCAATGAGGCCGTGCGACCGACGTCGCCGAGCACGGGGATGTCGACCGCGTGGAATCGGCCCAGCGCCATGGGGTCGCCGTCGACCTGGACGATCTTCTTGTAGTCGGCGATGCCGGTGTGATTGGAGAACGACGCACCGAACACCACGATGAGGTCGCACTCGTTCATGAACCAGCTGGCGATCGGCGTGCCCGACCGCCCCAAAACGCCACACCCCAACGGGTGGTGGTCGGAGACGGCGCCCTTGGCCTTGAACGTCGTCACCATGGGCGCGCCCAGCCGCTCGGCCAGGGCGATCACCTGCTGACGGTCGGGGCGGGCCCCCTGGCCCAGCAGCACGATGGGCCGCTCGGCGGCGCGGATGGCAGCGACTGCCTCGTCGAGCGCCTCGGCCGGCGGAGCGATCGCCCGGTCGCCGGTCCGTCCCTCGGGACCGGCCGAAGGCCGCTCCCCAGCGGGCAGCACCTGCACCTCGTCGGGCAGGGTGAGATGAGCGACATCGCGTTCGACGATGGCGGTCTTGCAGGCGAGGGACATCAGCTCAGCGTGGTCGGAACCGGCCAGCACCGTCCGGTTGAAGCGGGCGACATCGGCGAATGCCGCGTCGAGGGCGAGGTCCTGGAATGCCCCGCGACCCATGACCTTCGAGGGCACCTGGCCCGAGATGGCCAGCACCGGCGCCCGATCGACCTTGGCGTCGTAGAGCCCGGTGATCAAGTTGGTCGAGCCGGGCCCGGCGATGCCGAAACATGCCGCCAACCGTCCGGTGAGCTTGCCGTAGGCGGTGGCCGCGAACGACGCCGCCCCCTCGTGACGAATCCCGATGTAGGTGAGCTCGCCGCGCTCCTCGGCCTCGCGCATGGCGTCGGCGAACCCCAGATTGGAGTGGCCGACCATGCCGAAGACGTGGGTGACACCCCAGGCGATCATCGTCTCGACCATGACGTCGGACACGGTGCGCTCTCGGGGCGGATCGGCGGGGAGCTCGACGTAGATGCCGTCGTCGCGCACCTCCGTGGTGAAACAGGCGGGAGCGTCGCTGAACCCCTCGGGCGGTTGACCGTCGATCGGGTCGTAGTCGTAGCCGTGCCAGGGACAGCGCAGCCACACCCCACCGTCACCGCCGTCCTCGGACGCACGGCCGGGCTCGATGCTGCCCTCGCCCAGCGGACCACCCTGGTGGGGACAATGGTTGTCGAGGGCGCCGTACCGACCGTCGACGTTGGCCAGAGCCAGACTGCGTCGACCGACGGTGACGGTGGTGACCCGGCCCGCAGGCAGGTCGTCCACCTCGGCAACCTTGTGGAACCGGGTCTCGTCGGTCATGTGGCGTTGATCCCCCCGTAGCGGATGCCGGAGAGATGGGCCATCTCCCGGTGGAACGTGGTCAGGTCCTCGGGTCGGAGTTCACCGAGCGCCGAGTGGCCGGTGGCTCGGGCCAGGACCTTCATCAGGTCGACCGTGGCGTCGAGGAACCGGTGGAGACGGTCGGCGGCCTCGTCGACCGGGAGGCGCTCCCTGAGGTGGGGCTGCTGGGTGGCGATGCCGACCGGGCAGTTGTTGGTGTTGCAGGCCCGCATGCCGAGACAGCCGATGGCCTGCATGGCCGCGTTGGCGACGGCGATCGCATCGGCGCCGAGCGCCAGCGCCTTGGCGAAGTCGGCCGCAGTGCGCAATCCGCCGGTGATGACGAGGGTCACGCCGGTGGCTCCGGAGGCGTCGAGGTGCCGTCGCGCCCGAGCCAGGGCGGGAATGGTCGGGACCGAGATGTTGTCTCGGAAGATCCTGGGTGCCGCTCCGGTGCCGCCTCCGCGACCGTCGAGGATGATGTAGTCCACACCGATCTCGAGGGCCGCGTCGATGTCGTCTTCGATGTGCTGGGCCGACAGCTTGGCGCCGATGGGGATGCCGCCACCGGCGGCTCGAACCTCTTCGGCCAACGCGGCGTAGTCCGCCGGCTGGACCAGGTCGACGAACGTGGGAGGCGAGACCGCGGCCGTGCCCTCGGGCAGGTCGCGCACCGTGGCGATCTTGCCGATGACCTTGGCCCCCGGCAGGTGGCCGCCGGTGCCGGTCTTCGCCCCCTGACCGAACTTGAAGTGGAAGGCCTGGACGTCGCGCACCTTGTCGAGCGACCACCCGAACTTCCCCGACGCCAGCTCGTAGAAGTAACGGGAGTTCTCGGCGTGTTCCTCGGGCAGCATGCCGCCCTCACCCGAGCAGATGCCCGTCCCGGCCCGTTCGGCGCCGCGAGCCAGCGCGGTCTTGGCTTCTTCGGACAGGGCGCCGAGGCTCATGTCGGACACGAAGATCGGGATGTCGAGGGTCAGGGGCCGCGTCGCGTTCGGCCCGATCACCGTGGTGGTGTCGATGGCCGCGTCGTCGGCCAACGGACGGGTGGCCAGCTGGGCGGTGACGAACTGGATGTCGTTCCACTGCGGGAGCTCGGGCGCCGGGACACCCATCGAGGTCATGGTTCCGTGGTGGCCGGTCTGCTCGAGGCCGTCGGCGGCCAGCGAAGCGATGTCGGCGACGTGGGGCTCGTCGGGCGACCCGTGCAGATCCTGGTACGCGCCCTGGTAGGCGTCGCGGTCGTATGGCTGCGGGTTGTCCTTGACCCAGGCCTCGATCTCTTCGTGGTCGACGACGACGCTGCCGTCCTCGAGCCGGGACGAGAACCGATGGATCCGTTCGGTGTTGTCGTACTCGCTGATGCCGGTCCGGAAGCAGTAGTCCCAGCCGTGGAGGCCACAGACGATGTTGCCGTCCACGACCTTCCCGTCGGCGAGCAATGCGCCCCGGTGTTGGCAACGGCCGTGCAGCACCGAGTGCTCGTCGTCGTAGCGCACGATGACCAGGTCGACCCCAGCCACCAGTGCTCCGACCGGTGTGCGGTCCTCGAGATCGTCCCAGGCGGCAATGGCAACGGGCGTCATCGCGGCACCCTATCCCCGCAACGCGATCTCGCACTCGGAATCTTGGCCTCCACAACCGGACTCAGTCCGGGTCGCGGGGCCGAGATTCCGCAGCGCGTCCTTGACAGTCCGATCGGATCGGTATATCACTACTTGATATATATCGGATGTCGATAGAGACGCCGGTCGAGAGCGACACCGGCTCGAAAGGACCGAACGGATGACACGGAAACGGAAGTCCAGCGAGGACGTCGGCGACTTCGTCCCCCTGCCACCGGCCCCGCTCCACATCGTGCTCGCCCTCAATCGGGGCGAGCGGCACGGCTACGCGCTGATGAGCGACGTCGAGGAGCTTTCCGACGGCGTGATCACCATGGGTCCGGGCACGCTCTACGGTTCGATCAAGAAGCTCCGCGATCAGGGGCTCATCGAGGAGACCGAGGGCCGGGTCGATCCCGAGCTCGACGATCAACGGCGGCGCTACTACCGACTCACGGCGGTCGGCCAGCGCGTGTGCGACGCAGAGATCCAACGCCTTGCCAATCTGGTGGAGCGAAGCCGGTCCGCCGCCCCGGCGCGCCTGCTCGGGGGGACGACATGACGGTGACCTCGGCAGATCGACCGGCCGCCTCGGACCGGAGTCGCTCGATACAGGTCTACGAACGACTGCTGGTGCTGTACCCGAAGTCGTTCCGCCAGGAGTACGGCGCCGACATGATCCAGACCTTCGGCGACCTGCTCATGGCCTCCGGGGAACCCGGCCGGGTGTGGCGCCGGATCTTCGGTGATGTGGCGACGAGTGCCACTCGGCAACGGTTCATGCAGCTGTCCGGTGGGGCTGGCGGCGGACGGGGCGGCTGGATCCTCGCCGTGCTGGTCGTGCTGGCCGGTCTGACGCTGGCCATGGGGAGCGGCGCTGATCTCCTCATCCTGTTCCCCGTGACCGTTCTGCTGCTCCTGCCGGCCCTGGGCCTCGGACTGATCTGGACCGCAGTCATCGCGTGGCGAACGACCGGAGCTCGGCCGGTCGCCCGCCTCCTCGGTGGGGTGGCGTGTTTCGTGCCCGCGGTCGCCATCCCGCTCACGTCGGGCGACGACTGGGGTTGGTGGATCGGCGTGACCATCGTCCTGGGACTGATCCTGGGTCTCGGGTGCGGCGCCCTGTGGGGGCTGGTCGTCCTCGCCACCGCGCGGCAGGCGCCGACCTCGATCCGCCGTCGATGGAGCGCGATCGGTCTGATCGTCGCCGCCGTCGTGGTGCTCGGCAGCATGGCGGGCATGGGATTCAACAGCTACCTCAACAGCCGACCGCCCCCGGGCGACCACTCGGTGGCCAATGCATCCGTAGAGTCACGAGCGCTGTGGGACGCAGCCAAGGCCGGCGACCTCGAGGTCGTGAGCGCCGCAATCGCAGCATGTGCCGACCCGTTCGTCCACTTCGACGACGGCGGCCGGGCCCGCACGAATGCTGAGGAGAAGACCGGCGGATGGGGCGGCGAACCGGTCCCCGAGCCGCTGTTCAGCGTCTACCAGGAAATCATCGACCGGCTGAAGATCGCCGAGGACACCTGGAGTCACCGATGCAATTCGTGAACCGACACCGGGGTCAGACCACCGGCCGCCGCCCTCAATCGTGCGTCGGCATCGCTCCGCTCAGCCGACGCTCCCTTCCATTTGCAGTTCGATGAGGCGGCTCCACTCCACTGCGTACTCCATGGGCAGGGTGCGGGTCACCGGCTCGATGAAGCCGTTGACGACCATGCCGATCGCCTGCTCCTCGGTGAGCCCGCGGCTCATCAGGTAGAAGAGCTGCTCGTCGGCCACCTTGGACACGGTCGCCTCGTGGCCGATCTGGGCGTCCTGTGAGCCCACCTCCATATAGGGGTAGGTGTCGCTGATGCTGTCCTCGTCGAGGATCAGCGCGTCGCACTGGACGTGGCTCTTGCAGCCGTAGGCGTCGTCCTCGACCCGGACCAGGCCGCGATAGCTGGTGCGGCCGCCGTCCTTCGAGATGGACTTGGACACGATCTTGGACGTCGTCTCCGGCGCGGCGTGCACCATCTTGGCGCCGGCGTCCTGGTGCTGGCCGGGCCCGGCGTAGGCCACGGAGAGCACCTCGCCGGACGCCTTCGGTCCCACCATCCAGACCGCCGGGTACTTCATGGTGAGACGCGACCCGATGTTGCCGTCGATCCACTCCATGTGGCCCTCGGCGTGCACCTTGGCCCGCTTGGTGACCAGGTTGAACACGTTGTTCGACCAGTTCTGGATGGTCGTGTAGGTGACCCGGGCCGAGTCCTTGACGATGATCTCGACCACGGCCGAGTGCAGCGAGTCGGACGTGTAGACCGGCGCCGAACATCCCTCGATGTAGTGCACCTTCGAGCCCTCGTCGGCGATGATCAGCGTCCGCTCGAACTGGCCCATGTTCTCGGCATTGATCCGGAAGTAGGCCTGGAGCGGCATCTCGACCTCGACCCCGGGCGGGACGTAGATGAACGAGCCGCCCGACCAGACCGCAGTGTTGAGCGAGGCGAACTTGTTGTCGTTCGTCGGGATGACCGTGCCGAAGTAGTCCCGGACCAGGTCGGGGTGCTCGCGCAGGGCGGTGTCCATGTCGGTGAAGATGACACCCTGGGCCTCGAGGTCCTCCCGATTCTTGTGGTACACGACCTCGGACTCGTACTGAGCGGTGACGCCGGCCAGGTACTTGCGCTCGGCCTCGGGGATGCCCAGCTTCTCGTACGTGTCCTTGATGGCGTCGGGGACGTCGTCCCACTCGTCGGCCTGACTCTCGGTGGGCTTGATGTAGTAGTAGATGTCGTCGAAGTAGATCTCCGACATGTCACCGCCCCAATTGGGCATGGGACGCCGCTCGAAGCGCTGGAGCGACTTGAGCCGGATGTTGCGCATCCAGTTGGGTTCGCCTTTCATCCAGGACATCTCCTTGACGATGTCCTCGTTCAGGCCGCGCTTGGGCTTGAACACGTAATCCTCGGCATCGCTCCACCCGAGCTTGTACTTGCTGAGATCGAGCTGATCGACAACGGCCATCGTGCACTCCGTGAGCGTGGGTGGGCGGGGATCCGACCGGGGGGCCGGGGAATTACTCCTACCCGGATAGTAACAACTCCTCCGCCCGGTTCCGACGGGGAGCGGCCGGTAGCGTCGACCCGGCATGATTCCGCTTCGCGACGAGAACCCGGTCCGACGGACTCCCGTCGTGACCATCGCCATCATCGTCGCGTGCATCGCGGTGTACTTCCTGTTCCAGGCGCCCTCGGGTCAGGAGGTCATCGACCTGGGTGACGGGCGGCTCGAAGCCCCCGCCGACCTGGCATTCGCGGTCGAGCGGGCCGCCATTCCGTGCGAGCTGGTCACCGGTGACCCCCTGAGCCGCACCGAGTTCCTCGACACCTTCCAGCGCGGCAACGAGACCGCGTGCGTGGACGATCCGACCGCTCCCGAGGTCTTCCCCGACAAGCTGGTCTTCGTCGCCGTACTGAGCTCGATCTTCCTCCACGGCGGGATCTTCCACCTGGGGCTCAACATGTTGTTCCTGTGGATCTTCGGGAACAACATCGAGGACCGAATGGGCCCCATCCCGTACGCGCTCTTCTACCTGGCCGGAGGGGTCGCTGCGACCGTCGCCCACGTGGTGTCGCAACCCGACAGCACGATCCCGCTCATCGGCGCCTCGGGCGCGATCGCCGCCGTCATGGGCGCGTACCTGATCTGGTTCCCCCAGGCCCCGATTCGCACGATGATCCTGATCGTCTTCATCCGGGACATCACGGCGCGTTGGTTCCTCGGGCTGTGGTTCGTGCTCCAGTTCCTCACCGACTCGGGCAGCGGGATCGCCTGGATCGCCCACGTGGGCGGATTCCTGTTCGGCGCGGCCATCGCCCTCATCGTGCGCTTCGGACGAGGGACCCGGTCACGCATCACCCCGACCGACGACTACTGGGACCCGACGGGCGGCGCCGGACGCGGCCCGTACCGCCACCTGCTCGACGACCGGCGCTCCGACCTCCCCTAGCGGCCCGGAGAGCCGGTCACCTTCGACGGTGACCCCGCGGACGCCATCCACGAGCGGTAGAGCGCGGCGTACCGGCCGTCCTGCTCCAGCAGCTCGTCGTGCGGACCAAGCTCGACCACCCGACCGCCCGCGACCACACCGACCCGATCGGCGCGGCTGGCGGTCGTGAGCCGATGGGCGATCACGATGACCGTGCGGTGCGCGACCAGCTGGTCCAGCGCATTCTCGACCAGCTGCTCGGTGCCCGGGTCGAGGCTCGAGGTCGCCTCGTCCAAGACCAGGACGGAAGGGTCGACGAGCGCGGCGCGGGCCAGAGAGACCAGCTGGCGCTCCCCGGCCGAGAGGCGGGTCCCGCGCTCTCGCACCTCCGTGGCGAGGCCCTCGTCCAGCGTTGCCAGCCACGGGCGAAGCCCGAGCCGGGCGAGCGCAGACTCGATCTCGGCATCGGACGCGTCCGACCGAGCCAGGCGGATGTTCGCCGCGATCGTCCCGTTGAACAAGAACCCCTCCTGCGGGACGACCACCATCCGCTCCCGCAGCGAGGTCATCGTGGCGTCGCGGAGGTCGACGCCGCCGTAGCGGACCGCTCCGGCGACCGGGTCGTAGAACCGCGCCGCCAGCTTGGCCACCGTGGACTTGCCGGCGCCGGTCGGCCCGACCAGTGCCAGGCGCTCACCCTCGTGGATCACCAGATCGACGTCATCGACCACCGTCGGCCCGCTGCCGTAGGCGAAGCTCACCCCGTCCAGCTCGAGGTCGCCCGCCGGGGGCAGATCGATCGCCCCGGGCCGTTCGGTGAGCTCGACCTCCTCGTCGAGCAGCCCGTACACCTTGCGCAGACCGGCACCCGCCGACTGCAGCATGTTGAACAGCTGGCTCAGCTGCTGGACGGGCTCGAAGAGGTTGGACAGGGTGAGGATGAAGAACGCGACCGTCCCGATGGTGGCGACACCCTCCCCCACCATCAGGCCACCGACCAGCACCACCACGGCCGTGGTGACCAGTGACGACAGCTCGATCACGCTGAGGTACCAGGCCTGCACCCAGACCGAGTCGAGGTGCGCCCGGTACAGCTTCCCGTTGCCTTCGGCGAATCGCACCACCTCGCGGTCCTCGGCCCCGTGCGCCTGGACGACCCGCACCCCCGAGATGCCCTCCTGGAGCTGGGCCAGCGTCGAGCCGATGCGATCGCGGACCTCGAGGTAGCGCTCGTTGGAATCGCGCTGGAACTTGCGGCTGGCCACGACCACGCCGGGCAGGGCCAGGAGGCAGACGAGAAGCAACTGCCACGAGACGAGACCCAGCACGACGATGGCCAGCACCAGCAGCAGTGAGTTGGTGACCAGCATCAGCAGGCCCATCTGGAGGCAGCTCGGCGACGGCGTCGATGTCCGAGGTGAGCCGCGACACCAGCACGCCGGCCTTCTCGCGGTCGTAGAACGACATCGACAGACGCTGGAGATGAGCGAAGGCGCGGAGCCGCAGGTCGTACAGGAACCGCTCGCCGATGCGGGCCACCGCCAGCACCTGGGCCCGGAAGGCCACGTAGCCCACCACCATCACCACCGCGTACCCGATGGTGGCGTTGCCCAGCGCGTCGCGATCGGCCTCGACGATCCCTTGATCGATGCCGTACCGGATCAGCAGCGGCCCTGCCAGGGTGGTCAGGGTCCACAAGACCATCAGTGGCGCCGGCGGCGACCAGTCTGAGCCCGGTGGCCGCCGCACCATGGCCAGGCTGCGCCGGAACACACGGCGGGCCTCGTCGCGGTCGAGGCGATCGTCGGCGGCGACGCCGGCCTCGTGCATCACGGACCCATCGCCACCTCCTCGGCTTCGGTGGCGAGCACCTCGCGGTACCGCGCCGATCGATCGAGGAGCTCCTCGTGGGTGCCGGCATCGACGACGGACCCGCGTCGAGCAGCACGACTCGGTCGGCCAATGCGATGGTCGCCGGACGGTGGGCGATGACCAGCGTGGTCCGGCCCTTCACCACCTCCTGGATGGCGGCGTGGATCTCGTGCTCCTTCGATCGCGTCCACCGCCGAGGTGGCGTCGTCCAGGATCAGCACCCCCGGGTCGGTGAGAATGGCTCGGGCGATGGCCAGCCGCTGGCGCTGGCCGCCCGAGAGCCCGTAGCCCCGCTCGCCCACCTCGGTGGCGTAGCCGCCGGGAAGCTCGGCGATGAACTCGGCCGCGCCGGCCAGCTGCGGCCGCGCGCTCGATCTGGGCTCGGCGAGGCAGTCGGTCGACCGAAGGCGATGTTGGCCGCCACGGTGTCGCTGAACAGGAACGTCTCCTCGAACACGACGCCGACCGCGCGGCGCAGCTCGACCCGGTCGTAGGCATCGACGGTGTGGCCGCCGACGCGGACCTCGCCCTCGGTCGGCGTCGTAGTAGCGGGCCAGCAGGCGCATGACGGTCGACTTGCCCGAGCCGGTCGGCCCGACCAGGGCGACCATCTCGCCCGCGGCGAGACCCAGATCCAAGCCCCGCAGCACCGCAGGCCCGGCCCCGTACCCGAAGGTGACACCGTCGAACTCGACGGCCAGCGCACCGCGGGGCACACGGGGCCGGGTCGGGCCGGCGAAGAGATCGTCGGGCGCCTCGTCGAGCACCTCGGCCACCCGTCCGCCGGCGGCGATCGCCCGCTGGGTCTGGGCGATGATCGACCCCAGCATGCGCAACGGCCAGACCAGCAGCACGACGTAGAGATTGAACGCGGTGAACTCGCCGATGGTGAGCTCGCCGTCGAGGACCTGGTTGCCGCCGACCCAGAGAACGAGCGAGCAGGCCGATCGTGGGAAGGCAGCTCCATGGCCGGCAGGTAGGCGGCGCGCACCCGGGCGGCCGCCATCGACTGTCGTACACGTCGCCGGCCTCGGCCCGCAGCCGCTCGCCCATGACGGCCTCGGCGCCGAACCCCGCACCACCCGGACACCCGACGACGGTCTCCTCGACCACCGACGCGAACTCCGCCGACTCGCGCTGGATCCCCATCACCGCCGGGTGGAGCCTGGTCGAGAACCGCCGACCCAAACGTTCAGGAGCGGCAGGCTGCCCAGCGCCAGCAGGGTCAGGAGCGGGTCGATCGTGGCCAGGATCAGGACGACGCCCACCACCGTGACCGCGTTGGCGGCGGTGAGCGGGATCAGCACGACGACGTGCTGGAGCTGCTGCAGGTCGGTGTTGGCCCGACTCATCAGCTCGCCGGTCTGCATGCGGTCGTGGTACTCGAACTGGAGGCGCATGATCTGCGCGTACAGACGGTCACGCAGCGCGGGCCTCGGCCAGACGCGACTGCTTGAACGCGTGGTAGCGCCGCAGCCCGGTGAAGATCGGCGGCCACGACGGCGGCGACGAGCAGCGCGAACACCCACCGCATGAGCGCCTGCGTGTCGTCCGCCTCGATCCCGCGATCGATGGCCATGCGCACCAGCATCGGCACGCTGATCTTGGCCAAGGTCCACGCGATGCCTGCGCCCACCCCGACCGCCAGTCCACGCCACTGGTCGCGGACGATCCCGCCGAACAGCGCCCGCCCGCGCCGCCGGGCCGCGTCGTCGAGCGCGGTCGTGTCGTCGTCGGTCACCTCGGCCCCGGCCATCGGTGCCACCCTAGAACCCCATCACCGGAACCTCGGCCGAGTTGCCCGGACTCCACTCCGGTCAGACGAGGCCGAGGGAGATCCGCGTCGCAGCGGAATCTCTGCCGCTCGCGTCGATCATGCCGACATGGAGAGGCACAGATTCCACTGGCGCCCGCTGGTAGGGTCTGTCGTGGCGCTCCCACAACGCCTTCAGGCCTCCCGCCCGGCTGTGGAGATCCCGTACGCCAGCAGCCGCATCCCACGCTGGGCGCTTCCGGTCGGTCTCGGTGTCAGCGCTCTGGCCGGCTGCGCCTACGTCTCGCAGGTCGAGCAGTCGGGCGGACCGGTCATCTGCCCCATCCGCTCCACCACCGGCTACGACTGCCCCGGCTGCGGCATCATGCGCAGCACGCACGCCCTGTTCGGCGGACGATTCGGCGATGCCGTCGACCACAACGCCCTGTGGGTCTTCTTCATGGCGCCGGTACTGATCGCGCTCTACGTCTGGTGGGCCGCACTGGGCGCTGGGCTGGAGGTGCCGACCGTGCACCCCAGAGCCTGGTGGGGCGTCGCCGCCTGGGGCGGGTTCATCGCCTTCGCGGTCCTCCGCAACCTCGACGCCTTCAGCTTCCTCCACTCTGGTCTCAGCTGACCCCGACCCGACGGCACCGTCGGGTTCAGTCCAACCGGCGGAGCTCGTTGCGATAGACCTCTGCCCTCGCCGCGTACGACGCCGCCGCCTCGTCGAACTCCCCCACGCCGACCTTCCCCTCGCGGAGCTTGGCCGGCACCCCCAGCGCCATCGCCCCGGTGGGCACCACCATGCCGTTGGGCACCACCGCGTTGGAACCGACCAGCGCATGGGACTCCACGACGGCGCCGTGGAGCACGACCGATCCGTTCCCCACCAGGGCGTGGTCCTGGATGACGCAGCCCTCGAGGTGGACGATGTGGCCGATCACGCAGACGTCGCCCACGACGGTCGGGAACTCGCTGGGTCGTGTGGATGACCGAGCCGTCCTGGATCGACGTGCGAGCGCCGATGGTGATCGGCGCGTCGTCGCCTCGGATCACCGCGCCGGGCCAGACCGACGAGTTGGCGCCGAGGGCGACCGACCCGATCACGGTGGCGTCGGGATGGACGTAGGCGTCCGGATGCACGTCCGGGACGAGATCGCCGAGGGCGTAGATGGCCATGCGGCGGACCCTATCTGCGATGATCGGGCGATGAGCAAGGGCCCGGACGCTCCGAACTCGGCGGACGGACCGGCGCCGCTCCCCCGCCGGAGCTTCCTCCGGCTGGCCGGGATGGCCGGCCTGGTGGCCGCCTGCAGCACCGATGGAGACTCCCCGGCCGGTACGCCGGACGCCGGCGCTCCGTCCACGACCACGACCATGCCCGAGGTGCCGGCGCTCGCATCGGACCCGTTCACCCTCGGGGTGGCCAGCGGTGACCCACTCCACGATCGGGTCGTCGTCTGGACCCGGCTCGCACCCGAACCCACGGGCGACCGCGGCGGCATGCCCGACGACCCGGCCCCGGTGCGGTGGGTGGTGGCAACCGATCAGGAGCTGGGGGACATCGTGGCCGAGGGGACGGCGCTGGCCATGCCCGCCGACGGTCACTCGGTGCACGTCGACGTGACCGAGCTCGCGGCCGACACGTGGTACTGGTACGGCTTCGAGATCGGCGCCTACCGGTCGCCCGTGGCCCGCACCCGCACGGCGGCCGCTCCGGGACAGACTCCGGCCGAGCCGCTACGGGTGGCGCACGCCTCGTGCCAGAACTGGGGCGCCGGGTACTTCACCGCCTACACCGACCTGGCCGAGAGCGACGTCGACCTCGTCGTCCACGTCGGCGACTACATCTACGAGTACGCGTCCGGAGCGGTCCGGTCCAGCGAGTTCGAGGACCCGGTCACCCTGGACGAGTACCGCACCATGTGGGCCCACTACAAGAGCGAGGGACCGCTCCAGGCTGCGCACCATGCCGCCCCCTGGGTGACGACCTGGGACGACCACGAGGTCGAGAACAACTACCAGGGCACGACACCGCAGGGCCCCTCGTCGACGTCCGACCCGGACGAGTTCCTCGCCCGCCGAACCGCCGCGTACAAGGCGTGGTGGGAACACACCCCCACCCGGATCCCCCCACCCGACGGGCCCGACCTGACCATCTACCGCAGTTTCGACTGGGGCGACCTGGCCCGATTCACCATCCTCGACACCCGCCAGTACCGCACCGACCAACCGTGCGGCGACGCCTCCGAGGACGTCGGCCCCCGCTGCGACGCCGTGCTCGGCCCCGAGGCCACGGTGCTGGGCGCCGATCAGGAGGGCTGGCTCGACGCCCGGATGGCGGAGAGCGACGGCCACCTGGGACGTCATCTGCCAACAGGTCGTGATGCAGCAGTGGCGCTTCGTCCCCGGCAACACGGTCTGGAACCTCGACCAGTGGGACGGCTATCCCGTCGCCCGCGACCGGGCCCTGGCGTCGCTGGCGAAGGCCGCCGATCCGATCGTGCTCACCGGAGACGTGCACTCCAGCTGGGTCGGCTCACTGGCCACGGACTTCGACGATCCCGCCAGCGAACAGGTCGGTACCGAGTTCGTCGGCCCCGGGATCAGCTCGGCCGCCCCGGACCTCCTCGCGTCGATCGTCGATCCCGTGCTCGCTCTGAGCCCGCACATCGACTGGGCCGACGTGGGCCACCGCGGCTGGGTGCTGCACGAGATCGCACCCGAGGAGTGGCGCACCACCTATCGGTTCGTCGACGACCCCTCGGTCGATGGTGGCACGGTGAGCGACGGCGCTCGGTTCCGGGTCCGCAAGGGCGAATCGGTCGAGGCGCTCTGATGGGCGTGCCCCCGCGGACGTACCTGATCATCCTGATCGTCTTCTGCATCGCGTTCGGTGGCCGCATCGTGCGGACCCGGTGGATGCGATGGCGCGCCGAACGGCGGGCCCGGTCGGATCAGAGGTCACCGAAGAGGCCGTAGCCGCCGCGGAAGAAGAGCAGCGGACCACTGTCGGGCCGCGCCACGTCGAGCTCGTTGACCCGGCCGACCACGAGGAAGTGATCGCCGCCGTCGTGGACGGCCTCGAGGGAGCAGTCGATCCAGGCGAGGCTGCCCTCGATCCGGGGCGAGCCCAGGTGGGTCGTGTCCCAGGTGATCTCGCCGAACTTGTCCTCGCTCTTGCCGGCGAACGCGTTGCAGACGTCGACCTGGTCGTCGGCGAGGATGTTGACGCAGAAGGCGCCGGCGGCCTCGATGTGCGGCCAGCTCGACGAGCGCTTGTCGGGACAGAACGCCACCAGTGGCGGATCGAGCGAGACCGATGTGAACGACCCGATGGCCAGCCCGGCCGGTTCGCCGTCGTCCACCGCGGTCACCACGGTGACGCCGGTGGGAAAGTTCCCCAGCACGGTTCGGAAGTGCTTGCCCTCATCCACTGGTCGCGCTCCTTGACGGTCGGAGCGCCCGACTGTAGTGGTGCCGGGTGTCCGCTAACCCATGGGAGCGGGCACGGGCGCCAACGAGAGCGTCAACCCCTCCGACGCCGCAATGACCTCGTCGAAATGGGCTGCACCCAGGTTGCGGGCCTCATCGAGCAGTCGGTCGACCATGTGGTCGTCGTGGATCGGATCGTGGTGGAAGAGCACCAGCCTCTTCGCCTCACACTGGCGGGCCACCTCGACGGCGTAGGCGGGCGTGCAGTGGCCCCAATCGGGACGGAGGGCCAGCTGGGCCGGCGTGAACTGGGCATCGTGCACGAGGACGTCGACGCCGCGAAACGCCTCGACGATGGCGGGATCGACGGAGAAGTCGCCGGGCGGCTGCTGGTGATCGGGGATGTAGCCGATCGAGACACCCTCGAAGTCGACCCGGTAGCCATAGGTGAGTCCGACGTGGGGCACCTCGACGGCCGTGACCATCGCATCACCGACCTGGACCGCGCCCAGCGGGGTCTCGACGAAGTCGATCGATCCGGGGAGCCCGGCGATGTCGGTGGGGAAGAACGGCGGGCGCAGGAAGGTCTGGAACGCGGCGGCGAGCGACCCCTCGGACGGCTGCGGAGGACCGTGGACGGTGAGCCGGGCCCCTTCGAACAGGGCCGGCGCGAAGAAGGGCAGCCCCTGCACGTGATCCCAGTGCATGTGGGTCACGAAGGCCGCTCCGGAGAAGTCGGCGGCCGCGCCGTCGCGGATGACGTCGAGCCCGTAGAGCCGCAGCCCGGTGCCGAGGTCGAGGAGGATGGGTTCCGAACCTGGCTTCTCGATGACGACGCTGGAGGTGTTGCCCCCGTAGCGGCCGTTACAAGCGCACGGCGACGGGGTCGAACCCCGGACGCCGTAGAAGCTCAGGTTGACCACGTGGTTCCCCCCGATGACCGCAGTGTGACCAGTTGGTGAACAGTACCGCGCTCGATCGACCACGGCCCGTGATGTGACCGATTTCGCAAGAACACGAGCAAGCAGATGCTCACCGGTGACGACCACCTCGTGGTGGAGGCGGCCCGGTCCGTGCTGGCCTACGGTGAACGTCGATCCCGCCACCCGGCCCGAGGAGGTCGCTCCGTGGACAGTGAGCTCGTCATCCTGCACTTCGTGTCCGTGAATGCCGCGGAGCGTGCGCTCGCGACGGTCAGGAGCCTCGAGGCCGAGGGATTCCTCCAAGTCGAGGAGGCAGCGCTGCTCGCCCGCGACGCCAAGGGCGTGGTGACGGCCGAGTCGACCGATCTGGGGAAGCCGGTGCGCACGTCGGCGCTCGGCGGCGTGGTCGGCCTGGTCGCCGGTGGCGTGATCGGCCTCCCGGTGGTCGGCTTCCTGGCCGGCGCCGGCCTCGCGGCCAAATCGTCATCCCAAGCCGACGAGCTCGAGGAGCTGATCAACACCGTCGGCACCAGGATGACGAACGAGACCTGTGTGCTCGTGCTGTCGATTGCGTCGCTGGACGATCCCGAGATGGTCGTGGACCGGTTCCGCGTGCACGACGACGATCTGCTGCGCTCCGAGGTGCCGGCCGCGCTGAAGGAGCAACTCGATCGCTACGAACCGACCGAGGAAGGCTGAACCCGTGGACGGCGACATCGACTCGGGCTTCGAACCGACCACGGAGCGGGTCGACCTTGGCGACGTCGAGATGGCCTTCCTCTCGATGGGTGAGGGCCCCTTGGCGATCTGCCTCCACGGATTCCCCGACACCGCCTGGAGCTGGCGACATCTCGTGCCCGCCCTGGCCGCGTCGGGCTACCGGGCGGTGGCGCCGTTCCTGCGGGGCTACGCGCCCACCACCGCTCCGGCCGATCACAATGGCCAGGCCGGCGCCGGCGTCGCCGACGTCTGTGCTCTCCACCAGCATCTGGGTGGCGACTCCGACGCCGTCCTGATCGGCCACGACTGGGGCGCGGTCATCACCTACGGCTGCGCTTCCCACGCACCCGAGCGCTGGCGTCGCGTCGTTGCGGCCAGCGTGCCCCCGGGCCCGATCATGGCGCAGGCGTTCATGGACTACCGGCAGCTCCGACGATCCTGGTACATGTTCTTCTTCCTCAACCCGTTGGCCGACCTGGTCGTGCCGTCAGAGGATCTGTCGTTCATCGATCGCCTGTGGGCGGACTGGTCACCCGGCTACGAGGGAACCGAGGACGCCCGGCGGGCCCGCGACGCACTTCGGGACCCGGCCGCGCTTGCCACGGCCCTGCACATCTACCGTAACGCGCTGGGCGCCGCCGAGGGTGACCCGCGCTACGCCGAGCAGCAGGCGGCGATCGCCTCGATCCCGCCGCAGCCGTGCCTCTATCTCCATGGAGCCGAGGACCAGTGCATCGGCGTCGAGTTCGCCTCACCCACCGCTGCGCTCCTGCCGCCCGGATCGGCGGTCGAGGAGATCGCAGGCGCCGGCCATTTCCTGCAACTCGAGCAGCCCGATCGGGTCAACGAGCTGATCCTCGACTTCCTCCGCGCCTGACGAGATCTGCCTACTCAGAATCCGTGCCGGATCGCCGATGGGTGGGAATGTCGAAACCGACCCCTCGCATGCTGGCTGCCACCATCGCGTTCACCGCACTGATCGCTCTGGGTTTGATGGCGCGGCCGGCCGACGCAGCCACGTTCACGGTCACCACCACGGCCGACGTGGTCGATCCGTCCGACGGGGTGCTCTCGCTGCGCGAGGCCATCGACGAGGCCAACCTCTCCGGAGGCGACGACGTCATCGTGCTTCCTGCGGGGACGCACACGCTGAGCCTTTCCTCTGGGCGCAACAACGACAACTCGGGGGGCGACCTGGACCATCTGGATCGCGGTGGTCTCACCATCGTCGGTGCCGGTCTCGACGTCACGATCATCGATGCCGCCGGACTGAGCGACCGTATCCTCGACATGCGCTCGGGTGACCTCGTCATCGAGGACCTCACCCTGACGAACGGGGCGACGGGCGGCGGCGGCGGAGCCGTGCGAGCCGCGGGATCCCTGGCGGCGACCCGGGTCGGCGTGTCCGGCAACGCCGCAACCAGCGGTGGCGGCGGAGGACTCCGCGTCGTCGGCGACGTGTCGATCAGATCCAGCAGGCTGGACGGCAACAGCGCCAGCAACAACGGGGGCGGGGTTCGCGGTGAAGCGGCGCTGACGATCGCCGACTCGACCCTCAGCGGCAACACGGCCGGGAACTCGGGCGGCGCGGCCTACGCACCGGGCGCGACCGACCTGGCGAGGACCACGTTCGCCTCGAACTCAGCGGCGTCGCACGGCGGCGGCCTGTGGGCCGGGAACGCAAGCCTGGCCATCACCGAGTCCACCTTCAGCGCCAACCGGGCCGGGGGCAACGGAGGCGCGATCCGCGCCCAGAACCCGGCCACCACGATCACCGGAAGCACGTTCACCGGCAACGCGGCCGTCAACAACGGTGGGGCGATCCGCCAGCGCAACGGGTCGCTCGCGGTCACCAACAGCACGTTCGACGCCGACAGCGCCACCGCCGGAGGCGCGATCTGGCTGCGCAACGCGGTCGCCGAGCTGACCCACGTCACGATCGCGGACAGCGCGTCTTCGACCGAGGGCTCGGTGCGCGCCGCCGGCGGGTCCACGGTCACCTTTGCGTCGACCCTCATCGCTCCTGCGTCCGGCAGCGCCTGCACGCTGGCCGGCACCGTGGCCTCGGCCGGCTCCAACGGCGACACCGACGGGAGCTGTCTCCTGACCCGGCCCAACGACCAGAGCGGCACGGCCGTCCCGGACCTCCTGCCGCTGAGCAACAACGCCGGGTTGACGATGACCCGCCGGCCCGCCGCAAGCAGTTCCGTCATCGACGCCGCGACGTGCGCGGCCGGCGCCGATCAACGGGGGATCGCCCGACCCGAAGGCGCCCAGTGCGAGATCGGTGCGGTCGAGTTGAGGATCCCGGTCCCGCAGCCCGACGCCGCCACGACCCCCCAGGATGTGGCCGTGAACGTGGACGTCGTCGCCAACGACACCGTGAACGACGGTCACGTCGATCCGTCCTCCGCTGCGACCACGTCGGGGCCGAGCAACGGCAGCACCACAGATGTCGGCGACGGCACCATCACGTACACCCCGGCGCCGGGATGGTCGGGCACCGACAGCTTCACCTACGAGCTGTGCGGCACGGGCGAGTCCTCGTGCAACACCGCAGTCGTCACGGTCACGGTCACGGCGGCGCCGACCACGACGACGACCAGCACGACCACGAGCACCACGGTCGCCCCGACGAGCACCCACGATCGCTCCGACCACCGCCGCACCGACGACCGCTCCCCCGACCACCGCCGCCCCGACAACGGCACCGACCCAGGCCAAGGCCGGCACCCAGGGCCCGGCCGCCGCCCCCCAGGGTCAGGCCGCCACGCCCACCAGCCTCCCGGCGACCGGCACGACCAACGCCGAACGGTTCACCCTTCTGGCCGCCGGATTCCTCTTCCTCGGTATGTCGGTGATGACCGTGCGAGCCAGCACGCAGCGTCAGCCCAGTCGCGCCGTGTTCCGCCCGCAGGACGGCGGCTGGACCCAGGACTGAACCCGCTCGGGGTCTGACCCCCAGAGGGTTCAGGTTCCGGCTGGTCAATCGGCCAGGCGCAGCAGACCACCGCGACGCTGGATGAGGCCGTCGCGCACCAGGCCCGAGACGACACGCTCGACCCGCTCGGGGTCGAGCGACCGGATCACGTCGGACACGTCGGCGTCGAGGACCGGACCCGATCGGCATGCATCGAGCAGGCGGCCGCGGGCCTGACGGTCCGAACCCTCGAACCGGGCCTGCCGTTTCGACGGCGGCACCGCCGCCGGATCACCATCCGGGCCGCCCCGCCATGAGCACCCGGGGGCCAGCGGGCACCGATCACAGGCGGGGTTGCGCGGTGTGCAGACCGTGGCGCCCAGATCGATCATCGACTGATTCCAGGTCCACGGGTCGGCCTCGTCGGCCAGCGCGTCAGCCGCCCGTTGCGCCGCGGCGGGCGTGAGCCGCACCCCCGCCAGCCGAGCCAGGATACGGGCGACGTTGGTGTCGACGACCGCACCGGGAAGCTCGAACGCGAACGCACGAATCGCCCTGGCCGTATAGGGCCCGATGCCGGGCAGGCTGATCAGATGGGCCACCTCTGAGGGGAAGACGCCATCGAAGCGCTCGACCACCTGCTGCGCGGCCCGGTGCAGCCGCACGGCCCGGTTGTTGTACCCGAGACCGGCCCAGAGCGTGACCACCTCGCCCCGACCGGACGCGGCGGCATCTCCGACGTTCGGGAATCGGTCGAGGAAGCGGCGCCAGGCCGGTTCGACCCGTGCGACCTGGGTCTGCTGGAGCATGACCTCGGCGACGAGGATGGACCAGGGGTCGCGGGTCTGCCGCCACGGCAGGTCGCGCAGATGGTCGCGGGCCCAGGCGTGAACCGCGGCCTGCTGCTGCCGCATGGTGGCGTCCGGGGTCGACGCCACCGTGGGATTATTCGTCAGCCCAGATCTCGTCGCCGTACGGCCGGCCCCGCGGCGGCGCGGCATCGCTCTTCCAGACCATGACCTTGCGGCGGAAGAAGCAGACCTCTTCGCCCCGCTGGTTGATGCCCTTGGTCTCGACCGTGACGATGCCCCGGTCGCCCTTGGACGTCTCCCGCTTGTCCAGCACCTTCGTCTCGGCGTAGATGGTGTCGCCGTGGAACGTGGGCCGCTTGTGGGACAGCGTCTCGACCTCGAGGTTGGCCACCGCAGCGCCGCTCACGTCGGGCACGCTCATGCCCAGCACCAGCGAGTAGACGAGGTTGCCGACCACGACGTTCTTCTTGTGCACGGTCTCGTTCTCGGCGAACCACTCGTTGGTGTGCAGCGGATGGTGATTCATCGTGATCATGCAGAAGAGATGATCGTCGTATTCGGTGATGGTCTTCCCGGGCCAGTGCCGGTAGATGTCGCCGATCTCGAAGTCTTCGTAGTGACGTCCGAAGGGCCGCTCATGCGTGGTCACGTTGGTCGCTCCATCTCGCGTGTGATCCCACCATGGCCCACGCACCAGCCGCCACTCCAATTCGAGCCGAACGGCGAACGGATCCCCTTCCAAATGGGGATGCGGCCAGGCGGATCGGTACGGTTTCAGGCATGACTTCCCCCGACCTCACCACTGCCGCGGCCGTCGTCGAGATCGCCGCCGATCGCTGCACGGCCGCCCTCGACTTCATCGCCGACCACGACGGCGTCGACGCCAACCAGGTCCTGGCCTACGACCTGGCCCATGCCGCCAGCGCGGTCACGGCCGCACGATCGCTGGTCGAGTCCTACGGCCCCAAGGGCGAAACCGAAGCGGCCATCAGCTGCGCGTTCGTGGCCGATGCCGTCGCCGACCTGACGACCCGCACCATCGGCCACGAGGTCGAATGGGGGGTCGAGGCCGACACCTGGGCGCCCGCCGGCAAGTTCCTGGCCCAATGGCGCAGCGCCGAGGCCCTGGCTCCGCTGGCCGACGGCGACGGACCCCGCCACCTCAACGACGAGTTCGAGCTGGTGCAGGACGCCTTCCGCCGCTACGCGGAGGAGCAGATCAAGCCGGTGGCCGAGCACATCCACCGCACCAACGGCGACATCCCCGAGGAGATCATCCAGGGACTGGCCGAGATGGGGGCGTTCGGACTGTCGATCTCCGAGGAGTACGGCGGCTACGCCAGCGGGGGCGAGAGCGACTACATCGGTATGGTCATCGCCACCGAGGAACTCTCCCGCGCCTCGCTCGGCGCCGGTGGCTCCCTGATCACCCGTCCCGAGATCCTGGCCCGTGCGCTCGAGGCGGGAGGCACCGAGGACCAGAAGCAGACCTGGCTGCCCAAGCTGGCCACCGCCGAGGTCATGAATGCCGTCGCCGTGACCGAGCCCGACTTCGGCTCCGACGTGGCCGGCATCACCACCACCGCGACGCCCACCGACGGCGGCTGGTTGGTCAACGGCGTCAAGACCTGGTGCACCTTCGGCGCCCGCGCCGACGTGCTGATGCTCCTGGTACGCACCGATCCCGACAAGTCCAAGGCCCATCGCGGCATCAGCATGATGATCGTGCCCAAGCCCCGGGGCGAGGGCCACGGCTTCATGCTCAAACAGGATCCGGCCGAGCGTCAGGGCGCCGAAGGCGACGGGAAGATGGAGGGCCGCCCGATCGACACGATCGGCTACCGCGGCATGCACAGCTACGAGATCGCCCTGGACAACTGGTTCGTCCCGGCCGAGAACCTGATCGGCGAGGAGGACGGCCTCGGCCGCGGCTTCTACTACCAGATGGCCGGCTTCGAGAACGGACGGCTCCAGACGGCCGCCCGCGCCGTCGGTGTCATGCAGGCCGCCTTCGAGGAGGCCAAGCAGTACGCCGAGGACCGCAAGGTCTTCGGGCAGCCCATCGGCGAGTACGAGCTGACCCAGGTGAAGCTGGCCCGCATGGCGGTGACCATCCAGGCCTCCCGCCAGTTCTCCTACGACGTGGCTCGGCTGATGGCCGACGGCAAGGGAACCCGCGAGGCATCGATGATCAAGGCCTACGTGTGCCGGGCGGCCGAGTGGGTGACCCGCGAGGCCATGCAGATCCACGGTGGCTTCGGCTACGCCGAGGAGTACTCGGTCAGCCGTTACTTCGTCGACGCGCGCGTCCTCTCGATCTTCGAGGGCGCCGACGAGGTGCTGTGCCTGAAGGTCATCGCCCGCCAGATGCTGGCCGAGCGCGGCTGAGCACTCTGGGGGTCAGGCACCCAGCGTGCTCGCCTCGACGATGGCCACGACCTGAACCCTCTCGGTGCCTGACCCCAAAAGGGTTCAGGTGAGGTCGGCGAAGAAGTCGTCGCCCTTGTCGTCGGTGACGATGAACGCCGGGAAGTCCTCGACCTCGATCTTCCACACCGCTTCCATACCCAGCTCGGGGTACTCGAGCACCTCGACGTTGCGGATCGAGTCCTGGGCCAGGATGGCCGCCGGGCCCCCGATGGACCCGAGGTAGAAGCCACCGTTGGCGGCGCAGGCGTCGACGACCTGCTGCGAGCGGTTGCCCTTGGCCAGCATGACCATCGAACCGCCGGCCTTCTGGAACTGGTCGACGTAGGAGTCCATGCGTCCCGCCGTGGTGGGCCCGAACGAACCCGACGGCATCCCTTCGGGGGTCTTGGCCGGACCGGCGTAGTACACGGGGTGGTCCTTCATGTACTGCGGCATGGGCTCGCCGGCGTCGAGCCGTTCCTTGATCTTGGCGTGGGCGATGTCTCGGGCCACGATCACCGTGCCGGTCAGGCGCAGGCGCGTCCGGATCGGATGCTGCGACAGCGTCGCCCGAATCTCGTCCATGGGCCGGGCGAGGTCGATGTCGACCACGTCGCCGCCCAGCGACTCACCCTCGACGTCGGGGAGAAAGCGGGCGGGATCGGTGTCGAGCTGCTCGAGGAAGACGCCGTCGGTGGTGATCTTGGCCTTGATCTGGCGATCGGCCGAACACGACACGCCGATACCGACCGGCAGCGACGCTCCGTGCCGAGGCAGGCGGATGACCCGCACGTCGTGGCAGAAGTACTTGCCGCCGAACTGGGCGCCGATGCCGATGTGCCGGGTCATCTCCAGCACCTCGGCCTCGAGCTCGAGATCGCGGAACGCTCGGCCCTGCTCGTTGCCCTCGGTGGGCAGGTCGTCGAGGTAGCGGGCGCTGGCCAGTTTCACGGTCTTGAGGTTGAACTCGGCGCTCATACCGCCGACCACGATGGCGAGGTGGTAGGGCGGGCAGGCCGAGGTACCCAACGTCTTGGCCTTCTCCCGGATGAACGACAGGAGCGACTCGGGATTGAGGATGGCCCGGGTCTCCTGGTACAGGAAGGTCTTGTTGGCCGAGCCGCCCCCCTTGGCCAGGAACAGGAACTCGTACTCGTCTCCGGGGTCGGCGTAGATCTCGATCTGGGCCGGGAGGTTGGTCCCGGTGTTCTTCTCGTCGTACATCGACAGCGGCGCCATCTGCGAGTACCGCAGGTTGGTGTCGGTGTAGGTCCGGTAGATGCCCTGGGCCAGAGCGGCCTCGTCATCGCCATCGGTGAGCACGTGGTGACCCCGGTGGCCGATGACGATGGCCGTACCGGTGTCTTGGCAGCCCGGCAGGATCATGCCGGCGGCGACGTTTGCGTTCTTCAGCAGTTCGAGCGCGACGAAGCGGTCGTTGTCCGACGCCTCGGGGTCATCGAGGATCGACGCCAGCTGTTCGAGGTGGGAAGTGCGCAGGAGGTGGGCGATGTCGTGCATCGCCTCGGCCGCCAGGTTGGTCATGGCCTTTCCGTCGACCTTCAGGAAGGTCTGGCCGCCCAGGTCGACGGCGCTGACGCCGTCGATCCCGAGCGATCGATACGACGTCCGGTCGGGACCGAGCTCGAACAGGGGCTGATGGTGGAAGGTGCTCACAGGGTGGATCGTACGCCCGGCCCCGAAGGGCCCCCAACGTGTTCGCCCGGTCCGGCCGGGGTCGCCGGTACATTCGGTCCGGCAGAGGAGCGCTCATGGACATCGAGTACTGGATCGACCCCATATGACCGTGGTGTTGGGTGACGGCCCGTTGGGTCGTCGACGAAGTGGCACCGCATCGGGACCTCTCGATCACCTGGCAGCCGATCAGCCTGTTCTTCAAGAACGAGCCGGACCCCGAGAGCTCCTACCACGATCCCTCCAAGCGGACCCACCAGCTGCTCCGGGTGATGGAGTCCGTGCGCGCCGCCGAAGGTGACGACGCCGTCCAACCCCTCTACTGGGAGTACGGACGACGGATCCACCACGATCAGCAGCTCGAGTTCGATCCTGCCGACGCGCTCACCGCCGTCGGTCTCGACGCTGCGTTCGCCGAGGCATTCGACGACGAGTCCTGGGACGAGCCCATCCGGGAACGGATGAACCTGGGCATCGAGCTGGCCGGCGAGGACGTCGGCACGCCGATCATCGGGTTCCGGGACGACGACGGTCGGAAGCTCGGCCTGTTCGGTCCGGTCATCACCCGTGTGCCCACCACCGAGCAGTCGCTCCGCCTGTGGGACGGGTTCGTCGGGATGGCGACGGTGCCGGGGTTCTGGGAGGTCAAGCGCACCCGCACCGAAGGGCCCGACTTCCCCGACCGCCCCTGACGCTCACCTGAGCAGGGCTTCGACCTCTCGTACCTGGATCACGACGTCGGTCTGCTCGACCACCGGCGGCTGCGGGACGTTCTGGACCGTGCCGTCGGCCCGGGTGATCGTTGCTTCGACGTCCCAGAACACCGTGACCGAGCCGTCGACGGGTCCGCCGGTGCTCGCACCGAACGTGTGGGCGCAGGCGGGCATCCCGTCGGGCCCGATCATGGAGTCCGCCGGTCCGCAGCTGAGGAACACCTCACCCTCGATGGCCCACTCGACCCTCACCGGCACGGCGCTGATCGACGCCGCCAGCCCGAGCACGCCGGTGTCGTCCGGGGTGTGGGTGAGCTCGACCAGGAGCTGCCCCACCCCCAGCCGGTTCTCGATGCCCACCACCATCGCATCCAGCGGAGGGTTGGCCACCGGGATCGGCGGACCGGGATCGACCATGGCGCGGAGGTTCTCGATCACCTCCTCGATCGTCTGGCTCGACCCGCAGGGTGACCGGTAGCAGAACTCGTCGGTGAAGGCCGGCGTGTGGGTGCCGGGACCCTGGCCGGGGAGGTAGCAGTCGCGGTAGTAGGGCTGGCCGACCACCAGCGGCCAGGCGAGCTGGGGCGAGGGCGAGACCTGGGACCACTCGATCAACCCGGCGAAGAGCATCGCCACGGTCAGCTCCTCGGCCTCGCCGAGCGCCATCGATCGGTCGTAGTCGTCGGCCAGCGGCCGGTAGAAGTAGCAGGGGTAGTCCACCCCTCCGGGATTCCCCGTGTTCCCCAGGCCCGGCAGATCCAGCCCACCCTGGCCGTGGCCGTCGTGCGACCCCTCGACGTCGACCACCCGAGGTCCGTCGTCGCCGTCGTCCTCGCCCGCCGCGGCACCGCCCGTCGCGCCCAGGCCAACGCTCAACACCAGCGCCATCGCCGCCAGGAGACGCCCGCTCACCAGTCTCGTGCGCACCCGCTCACTCCCTCCCCATCCTCGATCAGGACCCGATCGGCCACCTTCCACACGCCGTCCACCAACTGGAACGTCACGCCGTACCGGTGGGTGAACACGCGGTCGTCGGTGACCAGCGGCGGCTCGTACCGCTCGCCCGTGCGGGCGTCTCGCACCACCAGGCGTACGGAGTCGTCGAGAACGCACTCCTCGCCGACCGCAACCTCGCTTCCCACGCGCATTCCGGACAACCGGACCTCGAAGACGGAATGCTCCGGAGGCACGATCGACTCGGCCGCCCCAAGATGGTCGATGCGCCGGACGAATCGATCGCGACCGGCTCCCACGGCCACCGCATCCAACTCGGCGTCGTCGTAGACCCAGGGCTCCTGCCGGGCCCCGTGAAGCAGAGCCCAGTAGGCGGCAAGCGTCGCCTGGAACGGGTCGTCGGAGGCGAGGCCCGGCACCACGCCGGCGCTCAAAGCTCGGTGGACGCCACCGGGATCGTCACCACCATCGGGCTCGTAGCCGACCGGGTCGGCGCGCCGGTCCGCTGCTTCTCCCGGGGACGAAGTCGCCTCTCCGTCAGGTGATCCCGCAGCGGCGTCGGACCGGCCGTCGTGCTCCTGTTGCAGCCCGTCGGCCGTTGCAGCGGTCGGGGTGTCGGCGGTGGGATCGTCGCGCCCGGCGACACCGATGCCGCCGTTGGCGTCACCGAGACCCTCCGACGATCCAGCGCAGGAGGCGGCCAAGAGACACCCGACCAGCGCAACAACGCAGAGGCGCGACGCCGGCCACCTTGGAGGCGCCGCTGTCCGCCCGTGTGCTCGCATGTCCGCCTTCGCCGGGTCGCCTTCGGCGCGACCGAATCCATCCCTCGCCCGCAGGCGCCACCAGCGGGCGAAGTTGGCTGCAGCGTAGCAGCAGCATCTCGGTGACCGCCCGGCCGAACGACCGGGATGCGCCTACCCGAGTGCGGGATTCAGGGTGTAGGTGCCTTCGAAGCCGGCTTCGGCCACGACACAGGGTCGGGCCTTGGCCATGACCTCGGCACCCGTCGCTCCGGGCTCGAGCCCCAACGACCGTGCGTCGATGGCCAGCAGCTTGAAGTGGTAGTGGTGTACCAGTTCGTCGTTCGCCGGCGGGCAGGGTCCGTCGTAACCGTGGTACTTGCCCTCCATATCGGGATCGCCGGCGAACCAGCCGGTGTAGTCGTTGAGCCCGGCGATCCCCACCGGCGTCTGACCGGCCGCCTTGCCCTTCGGCGTCACCGCATTCGATGCGGCGCCGGACGCGATCTCGGTGACGCTCGGATCGATGTCGTAGAGCACCCAGTGGTAGAAGTCGCCCCGGGGCAGGTCGGCCGAGACGGTGCGCCCTTCGACGTTGACGTCATCGGCCACCGTGGGGGCGTCGGTGTCGACGCAGATGAGCACCAGGGAAGCCGCTCCCTCGGGCACCCCCGACCAGCTGACCCGGGGATTGACATTGTCGCCCATGCCGGCTCCGGCGCAGAACGCGAACCGGGGCGGAATCGGATCGCCGGAGTCAAATCCTTCGACGGTGATGGAGAGAGTCATCAAGTACCCCATTTCTTGGCCGATGGACGGACCGTAGCATCGTCGAGTGGACAGCGACTCGGCCGAGTTTGCCATCATGCAACGAGACGAGACGTGAGGATGGCCCGGTGGCCAACAACAAAGCAGATCGACTGGACACGAAGACCTACGACAAGGAGCTGCTGAGACTTCAGCGCGAGCTGGTCAAGCTCCAGCAGTGGGTGACCCACGAGGGACTGAAGGTGTGCGTGCTCTTCGAAGGGCGGGACGCAGCCGGCAAGGGCGGCACGATCAAGCGCATCGTCGATCGCACCAACCCTCGCATCGTGCGGGTGGTCGCCCTCGGCACACCGACCGAGCGGGAACGAACCCAGTGGTACTTCCAGCGCTACGCAGCCCACCTCCCGGCGGCAGGGGAGATCGTGCTCTTCGACCGCAGCTGGTACAACCGGGCCGGGGTCGAACGGGTGATGGGGTTCTGCACCGAGGACGAGTACGAGGAGTTCCTGCGCTCGTGCCCCGAGTTCGAGAACATGCTGATCCGTTCCGGGATGATCCTGATCAAGTACTGGTTCTCGGTCAGCGACGAGGAGCAGGAACGTCGCTTCCAGAGTCGCATCAAGAACGAGCGGAAGCGCTGGAAGCTCAGCGGGATGGACCTGGAGTCCCGAGCCCATTGGGTCGACTACTCGCGGGCCAAGGACGTCATGTTCCGCTACACCGACACGAAGATGTCGCCGTGGTTCGTCGTCAACGCCGACGACAAGAAGCGGGCCCGATTGAACTGCATCAGCCACCTGCTGTCGACGATCCCCTACGAAGATCTCACCACCGGCAAGCTCGAGCTGCCCGAGCGGCAGCAGGACACCTACATGCGTCCCCCCATCGACGAGCAGACCTACGTCCCCGAGGTCTACTGACACACTCGGCCGTCGACAATCCGACGGCCACGCTTCGCTATCCGGCTCCCGTCCGTGCCGCTACTGAAACCCGGATGGCGAAGCCAGCGCAGCGGATTATCGCTGCGCAAGTGTGTCAGTACGCGACGTCGAGTTTGCTGTGGTCCCAGCTGACGGTCTTGTCCACGTGGAGTTTGATGGCGACCCGCTTGTTGGCGGCCATCTGCGCCGCAAAGTCGAGGTCCTCGGGCTTCTCGAAGTCGTGGTAGCGGCCGAGGACCGAACGGCACGATGCGACCACCACGTCGGGGTCGTCGATGATCTCGGCTCGGCCCACCTGTTCGACCCCTCGGAGGGTTTCGTAGGTCTCGCCGTCCTCGACCAGCAGGGTGAACCGGGGATCGCGCTGCAGGTTCTTGACCTTCTGCGACTTCCCGAACGTCTCGATGCAGAGCACGCCGTCGAGGAAGCCGTACCACATGGCCACCAGGTGGATGTTGCCGTCCGGTCCGAAGGTGCCGATGTTCATCGTCTGGCGTTGGTTCAGGAACGCGTCGATCTCGTCCTCGGTCATCTTGATCATGTCGCGGCGGCTGGGCATGTCAGGCAATCCTCGTGTTGAGCTCGGGGGCGACGGGCCCGTCCGCGGGTTGGCGCAGAACCACCGAGGTGGGCTGGGTCCCGCCGGGTCGAGCGATCTGGTCCACGATGTCGAGCGGTAGGCGCTCGACCCGCGACTCCCAGGGGGTGTCGGGTCGGACCGAGCGCTCGTCGGCGACATCGAAATGTACGAGCGGCAGCATGCGTCCGGCGGGCACCGCCAGTCGAACCGGGACGCCTGCGTGGTGAGCGACGGCCGCAGCCGCGTACGCACCCGGCGCAACGATGGCACCCGTGGGGCCGGCGAGCTCGGCCTCGAGCACCAGCAGGCTCGCCGAGGCGGCAGCCGCGCCCAATCCCTCGCTGGGCACGTCGTGGGCTCTGGCGCCACCCTGCTCGAGGCGCACCGCCAGCCGGCCGCCCAACCCCGCGGCGTCGATGACCATGATCTCGATGTCGGGGCGGTCGAGGAGCGCCGATGCCACCACCGGCGGCCATCCGATCACGGCGATCGGACCGGCGTCGTCGGACTCGATCGCGTGCTCGCCGGTCCGGTCACCGTCGAGCTCCTCGACGAACGCCCAGGCCGTGTCGATCGGCTCGGGGGAGCAGAGGACGCGAGCGCACAGCGTCCACAACGCCCCGACGGACGGTTGGCGTGACACGATCCGCCGGCACAACGTGACCAGCTCGACCGGCTCGGCGCCCAGACCGGAGAACGCCATGGCCACCTCGTGCGCCAGAACCTCCTGTCCCACGCCGTCCGCCCGAGCCACGGCACGCAGGTGTTCCATCGGGTGCACGCTTCGACCCTACAGGGGTCACCTGCGCTACCGTCTCGCCCCGTGGCTGCATCCCAACTCCCCCCGGACCTGGAGCTGACATCGCTCAGCGGCGACGGCCAGACGACGTCGCAATGGTTGTCCATGTTCCACTTGCTCATCGTCGTGCTCGACCCCTACACGGTCCAGTCCAGTGCGATCCTCGACACGGCAGCACGCATCCTGGCCACCTTCAGCGGCGCCGATGTCCGCACGGCGTTCCTGTGCACCGCCGACGCCGATGCCACCCGCCGGTACATGGGCCCGCTCGTCGACGAGTTCCTCGCGTTCCCCGATCCGGACCGCACGATCGTCTCGGCGATGGACCTGGACGAGCTTCCCGCCCTGGTGGTCGTGAATCAGGCCGCCGAGCTGGAGGGGGTCGCCGAGGGGTGGGACCCCGACACATGGCAGGACGTCACCGACCAGCTGGCGCGGATCATGGCCTGGACCGGACCGGTGCTCCCCGATCCCGCCGACCCCCCGGCCTTCGCCGGCAGTCGCGCCAAGAGCCCCTAAGGAGTTCAGCGGGTAGGCGCAGAGCGCAGCCCGAATTCGCTGAACTCCCAAGGTGCGCTCCAGGCGCGGAGCGCCTACTCGCGCAGCCCCTAGGCCATCGCCACCAGATCCAGCAGGTCGTCGGACCAGTAGTCCAGGGTGCCGTCGGGCATCATGAGAACGCGGTCGGGCCGCAAGGCTTTCACGAAGTCCTGGTCGTGGCTCACCAGCATCATCGCCCCCTTCCACCCGGCGAGAGCGGTGGCCGTGGCGCTGCGTGACGGCGGATCCAGGTTGTTGGAGGGTTCGTCCAGCATCAGCAGGTTGTGGTTCCCGGCCACCAGCTGGGCCAGTGCCAGCTTGGTCTTCTCACCCCCCGAGAGGGTGCTGGCGTCCTGGAAGACCTTGTCGCCCCGCAGGCCGAACATGCCGAGCAGCCCCCGCGCCTGGCGGTCGTCGAGTCCACCCGACGCGCTGACGTGGTCGAAGAGGGTCCGCCCGACCTCGATCCCCTCGTGTTCCTGGGCGTAGTACCCCATCGACACCTGGTACCCCAGCTCGATCTCGCCCAGCGCCGGTTCGGTCAGGCCTGCGATGCAACGCAGCAGACTGGTCTTGCCGGCTCCGTTCAATCCGAGGATGAGGAGGCGCTCACCTCGCCCGACCGAGAACGCGACATCCTCGAACACGTCGAGCGACCCGTAGGACAGCGCGAGCTCGCGCACCTCGAGCACCGTCTTGCCGCAGTGTGGAGGGTCGGGCAGGTTCAGGTCCAGCAGCCGCTGCTTGGTGGGAGCATCGATGAGGTCGGCCTCGATGCGACCGACTCGCTTGTCCAGCACCTTCGCCTTCCGAGCCCGCTTCGCAGTGGACCCGCGCATCGAGTCGGCCAGCCGCGACAGCCGGTCGATCTCGGCTCGCTGGCCGGCGGCCACCTTGACCTGGCGAACCTCGTCGAGCTCCCGCTGTTCGAGGTACTCGCTGTAGGTGCCCCGGTACTCGACGACGCGTCCCACCGACTCCTCCTCTTCGCGCTCGAGGTGCAGCACCCGGGTGATCGACTCGTCGAGCAGGTCCAGGTCGTGCGAGATCACCAGCAGCGCGCCGCTGTAGCCCCGGAGGAATCCCATCAGCCAGGTCTTGGCGTCGTTGTCCAGGTGGTTGGTGGGCTCGTCGAGGAGCAGCAGGTGGCTTCCGGCGAACAGGATCCGAGCCAACTCGACCCGTCGCCGCTCCCCACCGGACAGGACACCGACCGGCATGTCGAGCCGGTCCTCCCCCAGGCCGAGGCCGGCGGCCAGCCGCTTCACCTCGGACGTGGCCGCGTATCCGCCTTCGATCTCGAAGCGCTCCTGCGCCCGGGTGTAGCGCTCGACGTTCTTCGGGGACGGGGTCTCCTCCATGCGGAGGCGGAGCTTCTCGAGTCGGGTCTCGGCCTCGGCCAGACCACGGCCGGACAGGACATGGGCCAGGCTGCTGGTCGACGGGTCGACCGAGTCGACGCGCGGGTCCTGCGACAGGTAGCCGACCGCTCCCGTCTTCCGGATCGTCCCCGCCGTGGGTTCCGCGTCGCCCCCGAGCACGCGGAACAGCGACGTCTTCCCGGCACCGTTGCGGCCCACCAGTCCGACCTTGTCGCCGGTCGCGACCGTGAACGTGGCGTCGGACACCACCGTCTTTCCGCCGACCTCGACGGTGAGGCCCTGAGCACCGAGCATCCGAACATGGTCGCACGCCCCTAGGGTCAGGTCCGAAATCATCGCCGGAGGTCACCCGTGACGCGGGAGGTCGGATCATGAAGGTACGGATCGGGTTCGGCGTGGGAACGCGCAGCGGGTTGACCGACCCGAAGGACCTGGGACGGGTGGCCGAAGGACTGGAACGGCACGGATTCGACTCGTTGTGGTTCGCCGAGCGCCTCACCGGGCCGCTGCTCGACCCGGTGGTGGCCATGGCGTACGTGGCGGGGCGCACCGAGCAGCTCAAATTCGGTCCGTCCGTCATGGTGTTGCCGGGCCGCAACCCGGTCGAGGTGGCCAAGATGCTGGCCAGCCTGGACCGGGTCTCCGGCGGGCGCCTGCTGCCCGCCGTGGGACTGGGTGCGGTCAACCCGATGGAGCACCAGGCGTTCGCCGTGACGCGAAAGGAGCGATCGGCTCTCTTCGACGAGGCGCTGCCCCTGATCCGTCGGCTGTGGACCGGTGAACCGGTCACCCACCACGGCGCCCGCTTCCGGCTGGACGGCGTGCGGGTCCGGCCGACGCCGGTCCAGGATCCACTCGAGGTCTGGATGGGCGGCATCTCCCCGTCCGAGCTGCGTCGCATCGCCCGCCTGGGCGACGGCTGGCTCCCGTCGTTCTGTACCCCCGACGACGTCGAGGCCGGCATCGCGACCATCCGGGCGGAGGCCGCCGATCACGATCGCGAGATCGACCCGGAGCACTTCGGCGCCCTGATCGTGTACGGCGACGACACCCTGCCCGACGAGATTCGCGAGGGACTGGCGGCCCGCCGGCCGGGGGTCGACCCGGCCGACCTCATCGCCACCAGCCACGGCGAGGTGCGCACCCTGATCGACCGCTTCGTCGCGGCGGGCGCGTCGAAGTTCGTCGCCATGCCGCTGTTCGACCCGCCCGACTGGGACGACGAGCTCGGTCGCCTCGCCGACGTCGTCCTCCCCCTCCAGAGCTGAGTCGACCGAGCACCGACGATTGCCGCACGTTCGACCACGACGGTCTAAGGTCCGGTCGTCGACTCTGGGGAGGGAGACGGATGCCCAACGGGCCCGCTAGAGAAAGTGGCAACACCGCCACCCTTTTCACCATGGGCGCCGCCGTGCTGGTGTGGGCCGTGCTCAGTGTGGTCGTCGTCGGGGTGGCCCTTCTCCTCGCCGACGACGGCACCGAGGCCGCCTACGCCCAGACCGTCGACGTGGAGCTCGGCGACTTCTTCATCGAGCCGGAGGAGATCCCCGTCGCTCCCGACACCGAGCTGACGCTGCGGGTCGTCAACAACGGCGACATTCAGCACGACATCAAGCTCGAAGGCGAAACGGGCACCGAACGGCTGCCCCCCGGCGAGGCGGCCGAGGTCAACCTCGGCGTCGTGTCCAGCGGACAGGTGCTCTGGTGCACCGTCCCGGGTCACCGCGATCAGGGAATGGAAGCCACGATCGTGGCCGGCCCACCGCCGGCCACAGCAGACCGAGACCCCGGGTAGGGGCGCTCGGAGCAACGGAAGTCAACCCGGGCACCCGTCCGGGATGGGAGGGGAACAATGAACAAGTCAACGAAGGTCCTGGCAGTCGGCGCATCGCTCGTCCTGATGCTCACGCTCGCCGCGTGCGGCGATGATGACGACGACGCAGCCGGCGACGACGGGGGCGGCGGTGACTCGGTCTCCGTCGTCCTGTCCGAGTGGATCGTGGAACCGGACCCGACCTCGGCTGCGGCCGGCAGTGTCGAGTTCGTCGCCTCGAACGAGGGCGGCGAGACCCACGAGCTGGTCATCGTGCAGGGCGACGACGCGAACGCCCTGCCCATCGACGAGACGGGCAAGATCCTGGAAGACGAACTCGAAGAGGGCACCTTCATCGGTGAGATCGAGGAGTTCGCCGCCGGCACGGAGGCCAGCGCCACATTCGAGATGGAAGCCGGCAACTACCTTCTCTTCTGCAACATCGTGGAGGAAGAGGACGATGGTTCGTTCGAGAGCCATTTCCTCGAGGGCATGGTCAACACCTTCACCGTGAGCTGACGCTCCAGGACCACTCGACCCACCACACGGAGTTGATCTCGGCTTGAAGTTCGGCCTGTTCTACGAGCACCAGTTGCCCCGACCGTGGACCCAGACGAGCGAACAGCAGCTCATCTCCGACGCGCTCGACCAGATCGAGCTGGCCGACCGGGTGGGGTTCGACTACGTGTGGGAGGTGGAGCACCACTTCCTGGAGGAGTACTCGCACTCGTCCGCGCCCGAGGTCTTCCTGGCGGCGGCCAGCCAGCGAACCCGCCACATTCGGCTCGGCCACGGCATCATCCAGACCGCGCCCGACTACAACCATCCGGCCCGGACCGCCGAGCGGGTCGCGATGCTCGACCTGGTCTCGGGCGGACGGGTGGATTTCGGCTCGGGCGAATCCTCGTCCGAGGCCGAGCTGGGCGGATTCGGCATCGACATGGCCACCAAGCGGGAGCAGTGGCTCGAGGGGCTGGAGGTGGCGATTCGCTGCATGACCGAGTCGCCGTTCACCGGGGTCGAGGGCACCTACGTCTCGATGCCGCCCCGCAACGTGGTGCCCAAGCCGGTGCAGAAGCCGCATCCGCCGTTGTGGGTGGCGTGCTCGCGCAAGGAGACGATCATGCTGGCCGCCGAGAAGGGCATCGGCGCGCTGAGCTTCGCCTTCATCGACCCCGAGGAAGCGGCGGGCTGGGTCCACGACTACGAGCAGGCGCTGGCCACGACCTGCGTACCGGTCGGGCTCGAGGTCAATCCGAGCATCGCCTGTGTCACCCCCATGATGTGCCACCCCGACGAGCAGGTGGCACTGGCGATGGGGCTCGAGGGCGGCAACTTCTTCGGGTACTCGCTGGGCCACTTCTACATCTTTGGCGACCATGTTCCGGCCGAAACCGACGTATGGCAGGAGTTCGTCGAGCGCCGCTCCGAGGTCGGCTACTCACCCGAGGCGGCCCTGGCGGCCGAACAGGAGACGCTGGGCGCCAAGGTGGTGGCCGGCGACGAGACCGGGCTGCGGGGAGCGGTCGGCACGCCCGAGCAGATCCGCGAGTTCCTGCGCCGCTACGAAGAGGCCGGCGTCGACCAGATCATCTTCGTGATGCAGGCCGGCCGGAACCGCCACGAGGACATCATGTCCTCCATCGAGCTGTTCGGCAGCGAGGTGCTCCCCGAGTTCAAGGAGCGCGACCCGGCCCTCGTGGCGGCGAAACGCGACCGACTCGCTCCAGCGATCGAGCAAGCGATGGCGCGCCGGGTCGAGACCGCTCCCCCGCTGCCGGACGGATTCTCCATCCCGGCAATCCCGAAGCGCATGATCGAACTTGCCGACAACGAGCAGGGCCGAGCGTTCCTCGAGACCGTCGCCGACGAGCAGGCCGTCGGACGCAACGACAGCACCCGGGACCTCCTCGGCTGAGTGGCTGCGCGGAGAGACGCTCCGCGCCTGGAGCGCACCTTGCGAGTTCAGCGGATTCGAGCTTCGCCCTGTACCTATCCGCTGAAGCTCTGAGGGGCCCGATGGGCTTCGCCCCCAGAGCGGGCGTCAGGCCGGCGTGGCGCAGGAGCTGAGTCGCGGCGTCCCGCCGCCGACGGTCTCGACCGAGGCATCCGCGCCGCTGGCGTCGGCGTAGGCCCGGAGTGACGACGTGATCGACGTGGTGTCGCTGGCGGTGTCGCCCACGACGTCCAGCGTGATACAGACGCGATCGGCGTCCTCGTAGACCACGTAGGCGTCGCCACCCCACCCCTGCGCCAGGCTGGTCGCGCCGGCCACGCCGACCGTGTCGAACACCATCAGATACAGCATCAGCGCGCCGAGGGTGCCCTCGTCCACGACGACGCCGTCGGTCTCGGGGATGGGCAGCGTGACAGGCTGCTCATCCGCGTCGAAGGCCGCGGGATCCATCACCTGTTCGGTGGACTCGGGGGGATTCTCGAAGAGAGCGTCGACGTCGGCTTCGCTGTCCACCCCGCTCACCAGCACCTCACCCAGCTCGTATGGGGCCAGCAGCAGCTGCACCAACCAGTCCGGGAACTCTCCGTAGTCGGCGCCGCCTGCCGCCCGAGCCTCGCCGCTCGCGTACTCCTGGCGTTCGACTTCGTCGAGTGTGGCGATCCAGTCGGCCTCGACCCGACGGGCATTCCCCTCGACGACCGAGGTCACGGCGTTGGCCTCATCGATCGTGAGCTCGTCCCACTCGGGCCGGTCCAGGTCGTGCAGCTGGTCGTCCAGCGCGTGCACCAGCTCGTGCACGACCGTGCTGGCGACGTAAGGCGTGAGGTCGGTTCCCCGCACCGCCAGCTCGGCCGTCTCGGGGTCGTAGAACCCGACGACGCCGCCGGCCAGGAGGTCCGAGGTCAGGTCCAGCATCGACACGTCGGGATCGAGCAACCCCAGGGCGTGGTAGAGCTTGCCCTCGATCTCGGTCAGCTCGATGGTCTCCTCGTCCAGGAAGGTCTCGACGATCCGTTGCTCGAACGCGGCGTCGTCGTAGAACTCGACGAGCGGATCGGTCACGAAGTCGGACTCGCGAGCCTGCTCGACGAACTCGACCAGCCCATCGAGCTCTGCTTGGAGACCGCCGGGCGGATCAGCCGGCGGAGGATCGTCGGCGGCAGGCGGGTCGGTGCCCGGGGGCGTGGAGCCCAACGGCGGCTGGGTGGTCGGCGGGGCCGGTTCGGACGTGGTCGGTGGGGTGAGCGTGGTTCCCGGCGCCGCCACCACCGGATCGTTCCCGGCGATCAGCGCCTGCGCGCCGTAGGCGGCGATGAGCGCGATCACCAGACCGATCGCCACCGCCGCGACCCAGCGGGGTCGGCGACGCGGGCCGGCCGGCTCGTCGTCGACGGGGTCGGTGAAGTCGACCGGCCAGACCGGCGGGCGGTCGGGCCAGTTGGCGGGGGGTTCGGGGGGCGGCCGGTGTGGCCACGAATGAGGATCAACCATGAGTGCCGCCCAAGGTACGGGGAATCGGACCCGAAGCGCGTTCGGCCCGGCTCAGTCCATCCAGGGCCTCGGTCCGACCAGGGCTCAGTCCGACCAGGGACTCCCGAGCAACGTCCTGACCTGCTCGACCGGAAGGTCCAGCCGGACCGCCACCTCCTCGAAGGTGCGGTCCCCGTCCGGAGGGAACCCGTCGAAAACGACGTCGTCGTACACGGCGACCAGATCCTCGTCGAACGCATCCAACGATTCGGCCTCGTAGTCGTACGGCAGTCCGTCCGTGGCTTCCACCAGATCGGTTCCGGCCGGATGCAGGAGCCGGCTGTGCTCGATCTGCGCGTCACGCCGGGCCGCGTGCGCTTCCGCCCGAAGTGCTCGCCACACGATCGGGACGAGCCAGAACGAACCGATGATCAGGGCCAGCCGGAGGATGATTCCCGCCGGCACCATCATGACGTCGAGTACTTGGATCACAGCGGAACCGTCGGCACGAACCGCCGGGAGCTGAGCGCGTCGGACCGGGGGATTCAGCCCCGAGAGAGGCGGCGTCCGCTGACCTCGATGGGGACGATGCGGACGTAGCGATCCTTGTTGGCCGGCGCCCAGGGTTGGAGCGGAAGCGCTTCGGCGGCCAGTCGTTCCTCCATCGACTCGATCTCGTAGGCGTCGCCCTTGAGGACGACGCTCCAGCCCTCGTGGTAGAGGGCGTCGGCGTGATCGATCTCGAAGGCGACCCCCACGCCCAGGACGGCGCTGGCCATCTTCGTGCCGGCGGCGGTCTGGAAGATGATCGAGCGATCCTCGGCGTGGTAGTTGACCGGGAAGATCTCGGGCTGTCCGGCGATGACCGTGGCGAGCCGACCCAGGTGATGCGACTCGAGCAGCGCCCAGCACTCGTCCTCGGAGAGGGTCTCGAGGCCGGTCCGTTCGTCGAATGTCATGGAAGCCCCCATACGGTCGTTATCCATGCCAGCATCGGACCAGGAGGCTCCACCATGCAACTCGGAATGATCGGCCTCGGGCGGATGGGGGCCAATCTCGTGCGCCGCCTCGTGCGGGCCGGCCACGACTGCGTCGTGAACGACATCCACCCCGAAGCGATCGCCGCGCTCCAGAGTGAAGGCGCCGTCGGCGCCGACTCACTCGCGACCATGGTCGAGACCATGACGGCGCCGCGCCACATCTGGGTCATGGTGCCGGCGGCCGTGGTCGGCGGCGTGGTCGAGCAACTCGCTCCCCTGCTCGAACCCGACGACGTCATCATCGACGGTGGCAACAGCTTCTACCGCCACGACATCGACCGGTCGACCGAGCTCTCCCGCGCCGGCCTGCACCTCGTCGACGTCGGCACGTCGGGCGGAGTGCACGGCCTGGAACGGGGCTTCTGCCTGATGGTCGGTGGTGAGGACACGATCGTCGCCCGCCTGGCCCCGATCTTCGAGGCCCTGGCGCCGGGCATGGACTCGGCCGAGCGCACCCGAGGCCGCACCGGCGAACCCGCACCCGGAGAGTCGGGCTGGCTCCACTGTGGACCCGCCGGCGCGGGGCACTTCGTGAAGATGGTGCACAACGGCATCGAATACGGCGCCATGGCCGCGCTGGCCGAGGGGCTGGCGGTGCTGGATCGCGCCGATCTCGGCACCGAGGAGCGCCAAGCCGACGCGGAGACGGCTCCGCTTCGGGACCCCGAGGGGTACCGCTACGACCTCGACCTTGCGTCGATCGTCGAGGTCTGGCGTCGCGGCAGCGTGGTCAGTTCGTGGCTCGTCGACCTGACGGCGGCCGCGCTGGCCGCCGACCCTCGGCTCGACGCCTTCGAGGGACGGGTGTCCGACTCGGGTGAGGGGCGCTGGACGGTCCGGACGGCCGTCGACCTGGGCGTACCCGCCCACACCATCACGGCCGCGTTGTTCGAGCGGTTCGCCTCGAGGGACCACGACGAGTTCGCCGGGAAGGCACTGTCGGCCATGCGCAAGGAGTTCGGCGGCCACCACGAGGGGCCGGCCGGGACCGAGGCCGGGGACGCGACATGAGCCGCCGGCGGTCGGACGCCCTGATCATGTTCGGTATCAGCGGCGACCTGGCGCGCCGGAAGTTGTTCGGAGCGCTGTACTCGCTGGAGCGACGGGGCCACCTGGACATGCCGGTCGTCGGGGTGGCCCGCTCCGAGTGGAGCACCGACGAGCTGCGCGGCGCACATCGCCACCGCCCTGGCCGAGTCGACCCCGGACCTCGACCCGGCGATCGTCGACCGCCTGCTCACTCGGGTCGAGTACGTCTGCGGTGATTACCAGGACCCCCGGACCTACGTCGAGCTCGACCGGAAGCTCGGTGGGGCCCGACGGCCGCTGGCGTACCTGGCCATTCCCCCCTCCCTCTTCGGCGCCGTCGCCGACGGTCTGGCGTCGTGCTGCGCCGACCGCACCGAGCGCATCGTGGTCGAGAAGCCGTTCGGCCGTGACCTCGCCTCCGCCCGCGAGCTCAACACCATCCTGTCGAGGCACTACACCGAGCAGCAGGTCTTCCGGATCGACCACTTCCTGGGCAAGGAGCCGGTCCAGAACCTGATGGTGTTCCGCTTCGCCAACACGCTGCTCGAGCCGGTCTGGAACCGCCACTATGTCGACCACGTGCAGATCACCATGGCCGAGTCGCTGGACGTCGAGGGCCGGGGAAGCTTCTACGACTCGGTGGGTGCCCTGCGCGACGTCGTACAGAACCACCTGCTCCAGATGGTGTCGCTGTTGGCCATGGAACCCCCGGTGTCCCGCGACGCCGATGCGCTCCGCGACGAACGGGTCAAGGTGCTCCGCGCCATCCCCCCGCTGGATCCCGCCGACGTCGTCCGGGGGCAGTACGCCGGGTTCCGGGACGAGGACGGCGTGAGCAGCGACAGCATCACGGACACTTACGTGGCGGTCCGGACCCAGGTCGACTCGTGGCATTGGGCCGGGGTGCCCTGGTTCATCCGGGCCGGGAAGGCGATGGCGGAGACCGTGACCGAGGCCGTCGTCGAGTTCAAGGCGCCGCCACGGCCGCTGTTCACCGCCGACGAATGCCACCCGATCCCCAACCGCTTGATCTTCCGTATGAAACCCGACGACACGATCACGATGGAGATGCAGGCGAAGAGACCCGGCGACCAGCTGGTCAGCGAACCGGTGCCGCTCTCGGTCGACTACGACGCCGCCGTCGGTTCGGGACCGGCGGCCTACGAGCGCCTCCTCGACGACGCGATGGACGGCGAGGCCAGCCTCTTCGCCCGGCAGGACGGGGTGGAGGAGGCCTGGCGCATCGTCGAGCCGCTGCTCTCGGTGACCACCGAGCCGCTGCCCTACCAGCCGGGGACCTGGGGGCCGAGCGCGGCGGCCCAGCTGGTCGGCTCCCGCAGCTGGCGGCAGGAGTGAGCGACCGGGTCACCGAGGTCCGCGAGGACCGGGAACACGCCTGCCGTTACGCCACGGCGGTCCTGGCAACCGCGATCGAGCACGCCATCGAGGAGCGGGGCCGGGCCGAGGTCGCGGTCAGCGGTGGATCGACCCCGCGCCGCATGCTCGACCTGCTGGCCGGCGTCGAACTGCCGTGGGCCGACGTGCACGTGTTCCAGGTCGACGAGCGGGTCGCTCCGCACGGCGACCGGGCCCGCAACGCCAACGCGATCATCGCGGCGTTGGGTGGGCTGCCGGCCTGCCTGCACCTCATGCCGGTGACCGCCGACGACCTCGATGCAGCAGCGCGCCGCTATGCCGCCCAGCTTCCCGAGTCCTTCGACGTGGTCCACCTCGGCCTGGGCGGCGACGGGCACACGGCCAGCCTGGTGCCCGGCGACGCCGTGGTCGACGTGCGGGACCGGCGGGTCGCCGTCACCGACGCGTATCAGGGCCACCGCCGGATGACGCTGACCAGGCCGGTCCTGGACGCGGCCCGACTGCGGATGTGGCTGGTGACGGGAGGGGACAAGGCCCCGGCCGTCGAGCGCCTGCTGGCCGGCGACCCCGACCAGGTGGCCGCCCGCATCCGGCCCAGCGCCTCGATGGTCATCCTGGACCCCCAAGCCGCCGGCCGCTGACGCTCCAGACTCCTCGGCGCTCGACCAAATCTCGGCAGAAACCCGCATATGCGTGGGGTGTATGCCGAGAATTCGTTCAGGGGGCGTCGGTGGCGGCGGCGCGGCCGGCGCGCCTTCCGAAGAACGTGCCGTCGCCCAGGGAGATGCCACTGGCGTAGCCGCCCACGGCCAGTCCGGCGGTCGTACGCCCGGCAGCGAAGAGACCGGGAACGGGAGCCCCGTCGCCGTGGATGACCCGGCCGTCGACGTCGGTGTCCAACCCACCCAGCGTGAAGGGCGCATAGATGGCATGGTCGACCCGCAGGTCGATGGCGCCCAGCGGAGGCTGCATCGGCACCAGGAACTCGGCCGCCTTGGCGAAGTCGGCGTCGACACCGTCGGCGACGAACCCGTTGTACCGCTGGACCGTACGGGCCAGCGTCTCGGGCGGGACGCCGATCTCATCGGCCAGCTCCTCGACGGTCTCGGCCACCCACTGAACCCGCATGCCCACCACGTTGCGGCCGTCGACGGCCTCGTGGAGCGACTCGTCGACCAGCCAGAACGCCTGGCCTTCCGCCTCGTACAGCGCGTGCTGGCCGATCCGGCCCGTGTAGGTGTCCTCGTTGAGGAACCGTTCGCCCTCGCCGTCGACGAGGATGCCCCGCGCCAGGGCCCGGGGCGGCATGATCGGCAGCGCACACTCGGCCACGCCCATCGCACGGGTTGCGGCCCCGACGCCCATCCCCATCCGGATGGCGGAGCCGTCGTCGTTGTCGGTGCCGACCGGCACGAGACAACGGGTGGCGGGCTGGCAGTGGTGATGGAGCATCTGCCAGTTGAACGTGAACCCTCCGGCGGTGAGCACGACGCCCCGTCGGGCGCGGACCGCACGCTCGCGCCCGGCCTCGCGGGCGACCGCCCCGACGACCCGTCCGTCCTCGACGACCAGTCGATCGACCCGGCTGTCGGTTCGCACCGTGGGAGCGGTGGCGTCGACGGCGGCGAGCAGACGGTCCATCAGGAATCCGCCGGCGGCATCCGGGTACTCCGGATGATGGCCGCGCGGCGCGGGCGTGGCGATCGAATCGAAGGGAGCGGCGTCCTCCCCACCGCTGAAGATCAGGCCGGCGTCGGTGGGCGGCTCCCGATCGTGCTCCGGGAAGAACTCCGCCTTGAAGGGAACGCCGTGGTCGACCAACCAGTGGTAGTGGGCGACACTCTCGTCGCAGTAGAGCCGGGCCTTGGCCTCGTCCACGCCGGGCCCACAGGCGGCCACGATGTAGGCGAACATGTCGTCGGCCGTGTCGGTGAAGCCGCACGCCTCCTGGATCGGGGTGCCGCCCCCCAGGTACAGGATCCCGCCCGCCATCGCCGAGGTCCCGCCACCGGCTCCCGCCCGTTCCAGCACCAGGACCGACGCTCCGGCTTCGGCCGCCTCGATGGCGGCACACGCTCCCGCGCACCCGAGGCCGACGACGACGACGTCGGCCTCGTCGTCCCAGGTGTCGACTTCGCCTGCGTCGACGGGATCGATCGGTCCGATGACGTCGTCGGCGGGATCGACGGCTTCGACGCGCTCCATCGACGGCACTCTAGGGTTGCCCGTCCATCCCACGGGAGCTCGTGCCATGAAGTGGCTGATCGTCGCCATTCTCGCCGCTGCCCTGATCTGGGACGTCCGGAGTCGGTGGCGGGCGGAACAGGACCTGGGCGCCATGGCGTGGCCCAACTGGATGGCTGCGACCGACCGGGCCGAGGCGGTGCAGTTGGTGCTGGGGCCCCTGGTGGTCAACCTGCTGCTGATCGCGTTCTTCGTGAGCGCGGCCGTCACGGGAACCAACGGGGAGGCGCCGCCGCTCTGGTCGGTCCTGTTCACCGTGCTCGTGTTCGCGGGGGTGTTCGCCCTCAACCGGGCCAACCGCTCACGGGTGGAACGCGGCCCGGTCGGCCCGCCGCTGGCCCAGACGCGCCGAGAGAACCGGTCCGAGCCGATGGAACAGACCGCGTCGATCGGCCTGGCCTGCCAGTCCTTCCCGGGCCGTCGTCACGCCGCAGCGCTCCTCGGTGTTCCACCGCGACTGCTCCAGGTGGTCGCCGTCGGCCTCTGGGCGATGGGCTGGGCCTCCGGGTTCTGGTACGCGGCGTCCAACTTCTGATCTCGCTACCGCGACCGGCGCACGACGACCGTTCCGGCCTGACAAGACAGATTCCGGTTTCGTCTTGTCGACCGGGAGGGGCCGTGTTATACCCACGTTCGTGACCAGTGCGCTCCACGCCTGGTTCGCCGCGCTCGCACCAGCGCTCGACCACGAGGGGGACCCGCCGCATGCCGTTGGCATCCGACCACCGCTACACCGTCATCTCGTCCGACTGCCACGGCGGGGCCAACATCGCCGACTATCGCCCGTACCTCGAGTCGGCGTACCACGATGAGTTCGACGCGTGGATCGCCGGCTACGAGAACCCGTATGACGACGTCAAGGGCGACGATGCGGACCGCAACTGGGACTCCGACCGACGCCTCACCGAGATGCAGGCCGACGGGATCGTGGCCGAGGTCATCTTCCCCAACACGATCCCGCCGTTCTTCCCGAAGGTGTCCCTGGTGAACCAGCCCCCGGGCGCCGGGGCCGGCGATCTCGACAAGCGGATGGCCGGCATCAGGGCCCACAACCGCTGGCTGGCCGACTTCTGCGCCGCCGCTCCCGGGCAGCGGGCCGGGATCGCGCAGATCATGCTGCACGATGTCGACGCCGCGGTCGCCGAGATCGAATGGGCCGCCGACGTGGGCCTGACCGGTGGCGTGCTGCTTCCCGGCGCACCTCCGGGTTCCGGCGTCCCCCCTCTCTACGCCCCCGACTACGAACCCATCTGGGCGACCTGCGCCGAGCTGGGGCTCCCCATCACCCACCACTCGGGCAGCGCGGCCCCCGACATGGGGCCGTACCCCGAAGCCAATGTGATCTTCCTGCTCGAGGTCACCTGGTGGGCCCACCGCACGCTCTGGCACCTCATCATGGCCGGTGTCATGGAGCGCCACCCGTCACTCCAGTTCGTCTTCACCGAGCAGGGATCCGCCTGGGTGCCCGAGGAGCTGACCCGGCTGGACTACTACCACGGGCGCATGAGCAAAGCGTCGGGTTCACAGGAGGCCGCGTTCGGCGGCGACGTCATGAAGCGTCTCTCGCTGAAGCCCTCTGAATACTTCGCCCGCCAGTGCCACCTGGGGTCCAGCTTCATCCGGCAGCACGAGGTGGCGATGCGCGACGCCATCGGCGTCGATCGCATCATGTGGGGCAGCGACTTCCCCCACCTCGAGGGCTGCTGGCCCTTCTCGAAGGAGCACCTGCGTTTGGCGTTCGCGGGCGTCGATTCCGACGACGTGGCCGCCATGGTGGGCGGCAACGCAGCCGAGGTCTACCGCCTGGACCTGGGGGTCCTGGCCCCGCTGGCCGAGCGCTTCGGCCCCACCGTGGCCGAGGTCGACCAACCGCTGCCGGTCGACGAGATCCCCCAGGAGGCCCTGCGCTGCCCCGCGTTCGCCGCGGCCAAGATGTTCGCCGGCCAGCGATGACCGACACCGCCGTCGCCTTCGATCCCTTCGAGGACGGGTTCCTGCAGTGGCCCTACGACCAGTACGCGCGCCTACGGGCCGCCGAGCCGGTCCACCGGTCCGATCTGCTCCAGGGATGGGTGCTCACGCGGTTCGAGGACATCGCCACCCTGTTGAAGGATCCGACGCTCAGCGTCGAGATCGACAACGCGGTCCCCAACGACATCACGAAAGGCGAGATCGAACGGCGCCACGACCAGGAGGAGGAGGGCGACGAGCGGGGTATGACCCTGGTCTTGCTGGATGACCCCGAGCACGCCCGGATCCGCAAGCTGATGGCACCGCCGTTCCGGGCCCGCTCGATCGAGGGCTGGCGAGAGATGATCCAGACCGAGGTGGACCTCATCCTCGACCGGATCGTTCCACCGTCCGGCGAGCCGGGCGCCATGGACGTGCTCACCGACTTCGCCTACCCGTTGCCGGTCACGGTGTTCTGCAGGATGCTGGGATTTCCCGAAGAGGACTCCCCCAAGTTCCGCTACTGGACGCAGTGCGTGGCCAAGAACCTCGACCCCGTGCTCACCCCCGAGGAGCGCGAGGAATGTACGCGGGGAACCGACGAGATGTACGAGTACCTCGAGCAGCAGATCATCGAGGTCCAGAACAACCCGCGTGACGACCTGTTGACCCAGCTCGTGTTCGCCACCGACGACGACGGTCGACGGCTCACCCACGGCGAGCTGCTGGCCCAGCTCATCACGCTGTACGTGGCCGGCCACGAACCCACCACGGCGCTGATCGGCAACGGCCTGCTCGGCCTGATGCGGCAGCCGGATCAGCTGGACCAACTCCAGGGCGACCTCGACGGACTGCTCGTCAACGCGGTGCTGGAGTTGCTGCGCTTCGACGGACCCAACCAGTTCGTCCGTCGGGTCGCGATGCGCGAGACCCGGCTGGGCGACACCGTCATCCAACCGGGCGACGTGCTCTACGTCAGCCTGGCGGCCGCCAACCACGACCCCGAGCGGTGGGGTCCGACGGCCGACGAGATCGACGTGGACCGGCCCGATGCGAAGAGCCACCTGCAGCTGGGGGCCGGCATCCATGCCTGCCTGGGTGGCCATCTGGCCCGGGTCCAGGCCGAGGTCGCGCTGGGCGAGCTGTTGCGCCGCTGCAACAACCTGCAGCTGGCCGGTGAGCCCACCTGGTCCGAGCGGATGGTGCTCCGCAGCGTCGCCACCCTCCCCGTGACCTTCACCGCCACCTGAGCTGGATATGGATGCGAAAACCCACCCCTCCGGTGGGTTTTCCGCATCCATATCCCGTCAGTCGGTCTCGAGGAGGGCGGGGACGAGCATGCGGCGCAGCAGGTCGCGGCAGGTCGTCCTGGTCGGCGACCAGATCGGGCGAGCGTTCGAGCCCCGACGCCACCAGCATCAGCCAGCGCATGGCGTCCGCGGGGCTGACGTCGGCCCGCAGGACACCCTGCCGTGCGGCCGCGGCGAACATCGGCTCGAGCAGCGGACCCGTCCCGTCGACGAGCACGTTGCGGGAGATCCGACCCAGGGCCTCGCTGGCTGACGGTGCGTGCAGCGACGCGTGCACCGGCTCGGCCGCCAACAGCGCCATGGCTCGTGGGATGCCCTCGACCAACAGCGTTGCGGCGTCGGCTCCCTCGAGTCCGGCGATCACGTGCTCCCCCACTCGCAGGGTCACCTGCACCACCACGGCACTGATCAGCGCTTCCTTCGTATCGAAGTAGCGGTACAACGACGACCGGTGGAGCCCCACCTCCTGCGCCACCGAGTCCAGCCGCAGCGCGGCAACACCGTCGCGGGCGATGAGGACCTCGGCCGCGTCGACGATGCCAGCACGCACGTCCTCGTAGTCGGGCCGGTCGGCGTTGGCCTTCCAGGGTGCGCTGGGGTCGGTCACCTCACCAGCTCACAAGTGCATCGGGGTGGTCCGCAAGCCGGACGCCGCGTCCACCGCTTCGGGCTCCTGGTAGCCCACCTCGAGCCGGACGTCGCCTCCGCCGTGCTCCCCTCATCAAACGCGTCGATCGGGCCATCGCCGGAGCGTACTCAGCAGTACGATCGGCGCCGTGACCGACTCCGAACCCGACTGGCTCGCTTCGGCTCGAACGTCGCAGGTCGCCGACGACCTTCACATGGTCACGTACGTGCCCGGCGAGTATCTGTTCCAGCAGGGCGACGTGGGCCACGAGTTCCTGATCCTCGCCGGCGGTCGCGCCCGGGTCCGGCGTCTCGACGACGGTGCCGAGCGCGAGATCGCCGAGGTGGGGCCGGGCGCACTCCTGGGCGAGCTTTCCCTGCTCACCGACGCCCCCCGAGCCAACACGGTCATCGCCGTCGACGAGGTCTCGGCGTTCGCCGGCGACGAGGCGGCCTTCGAACGGCTGCTCGATGTCGAGCCCGTCCGCCGGCACTTCGCGCTCACCGCGGCCGAACGGCTGGCTCGGATGGCCGAACCGGTCGAGACCGCGCTCCGCAACGGCGTGACGGTCCAGATCAGGCCGTTGCTCCCCCAGGACCGCAGCGCCTATCTGGACGGTCTGGGTCGCCTCTCGCAGGAATCGTTGCGCAATCGGTTCTTCACCCCCGGCCAGCCCCCGGCATCGGTCATCGACTACCTGCTCGACATCGACTACGCCCGCCATTTCGCGTGGGTGGTGACCGATCCGGCCAACCGCGAGCACCCTGGGGTGGGGGTGGCCCGCTACGTCAACTCGGACGACTCCCCACCGCACTACGCCGAGCTGGCCATGGGTATCGCGGACGAGTTCCAGGGGCAGGGGCTGGGCACGATCCTGATGGGAGCGCTGGGAGTCGCCGCCCGGGCCAGCGGATTCACCCGCCTGGGCGGCGAGGTGCTCTCCGACAACGTCGGTATGCGCCGGCTCTTCGACAAAGCCGGTGCCGAATGGGTGATCGACGAACCCGGCGTCGTCCGGACCGACGTGGCCGTCGATCGGGTCATCCAGCTGATCGACGCCGAGCTGGCCGCCAGCTTCGAGCGATCGATCCACAACATGGGGATCGCCACGTCCCTCGCGCTGACCGAGCCGGTCGCGTCGCCGGCCGAGCCGGCCCGGCCCCCTACGACGTGAGGCGCCAGATCCAGTGCACACCGCTCTCGGCGGGTGCCGTGGGTTCGACCGCACGGTGCTCGATCATCCGATAGCCCAGCGTGCGCGGGATTCCTGCGCTGGCGACGTTGTCCTGGTCGTGGTGGATCTCGACTCGATCGGTCTCCGACCGGTCGAGTGCCACCCCGGTCAGAGCCCGCGCCGCTTCGCTGGCGATCCCCTGGCGGGTCCGTTCGGCCGTCACCCAGTAGCCGATCTCGAGACCACCCGGTCCGATCCTCCCGTGCAGACCGGTCCCTCCCACCACCTCTCCTTCGAGGAAGAGGCCGTAGGCCACGTCCGACCCGGCCAGCCGGGCCTCCTCCCACGCGGCGAAGAGCGCGACCCGATCGTCGACCGTCGACGGTTCGTGGGCGATCCACGGCATCCACGGCCGGAGGTGGTCGAGGTTGGCGGTCACCACCCGGACCAGCGCCGGTGCGTCGTCCGGCCGCCAGCTCCTGATCTCGAGCCGCCGGGACGGGACGCGCTCGGGGAGTGCCTGCCGCATACGCCAGTCTGGCCGAGCTCGCGAGCGTGGAGCACCGAGTTTCGGCCGAGGGCCGGTCAGACGGTGAGCACCACCTTCCCGAAGTTGTTTCCGTCGGCCAGGTAGGCATGGGCCCGGCCGGCCTCCTCCAGCGGGAACGTCGCGTCGATGATGGGATCCAGCACTGACCGTTCGAGGGCAGCGACGGTGTCGTCGAACGCCGCCGTGACCGAGGGGACGTCGGCGGCCAGCCGGTTCATGTTGATACCGAAGACCCCCTTGTTGGCGTTCATCAACTGGAAGGGATGGAAGATCGGTGTCCGGGCGACGGCCGAGGCGATCTGGCGGTAGCTGCGGGTTCTGGCGCCCCGGGCGCTGGTGGACGACACGCCGTAGAGGAACAGCCGCCCCAGCGGAGCCAGCAGCTTGTAGTTGGTCCTCGTGGTCGGTCCACCGATCGGATCGAGGATCACGTCCACCCCGCGGTCGCCGACGACCCGCCGGACCTCGGTGCGCAGGTCCTGGGTGCGGTAGTCGATCAGGTGATCGACCCCCAGCTCGCGCAGCCGTTCGTGCTTCCGGGCGCTGGCGGTGCCGATCACGGTGGCGCCGCGATCGAGGGCGAACTGAAGGGCTGCGATGCCGACGCCTCCGCCCACACCGTGGATGAGGATCGACTCGCCGGGTCGCAGCGAGCCGAGCCGGACGACCATCATGTAGGCCGTCAGCGACACGACGGGGACACCGGCCGCCGCCACCGGATCCAGGCCGTCCGGCACCGCTCGCACCTGGTAGGCGGGCACGACGACGGTGTCGGCGTAGCCACCGAACATGGTCATGCCGAACACCTCGTCGCCGACGGCCACCGTGGCGGGCGAGCCATCGGCCTCGTCGGGGCCGACCTGGTCGACGACCCCGGCCACCTCGTAGCCGATGCAGCAGGGGAACGGGGGGGCATCCTGATAGGTCCCCATCCGCGCCGACAGGTCGGCGAAGTTCACACCTGCGGCTCGCACGCGGATACGGACCTCACCGGTTCCGGCATCGGGGTCGGCCGACTCGCGCATCTCGAACACATCGGGACCGCCGGCCTCGGGGATGATGAGTTGCCGCATCGCTCAGCTCGCCTCCAGTGCCGTCGCCGGCTGTACGTAGGGCAGATCGAGGGCGTCGGCCACGTGCGCCTCGGTCACCACGCCGCGACAGACGTTGAGTCCGTTGAGCAGGTGATCGTCGGCCAGCAGGGCTTCCTCGATCCCACGGTCGGCCAGGGCAAGGACGAACGGCAGGGTCACGTTGTTCAACGCATACGTCGACGTCTTGGGCACTGCGCCCGGCATGTTGGCCACGCAGTAGTGGACCACGTCGTCGACGATGTACGTCGGGTCCTCGTGGGTGGTGGGTCGGGCCGTCTCGATGCAGCCGCCCTGGTCGATGGCCACGTCGACGATGACCGACCCCGGCCGCATCCGGCGCACCATCTCGGCCGTGACCAGGCGGGGCGCCCGACTCCCGGCCACGAGGACGGCGCCGATGACCAGATCGGCCGACAGCACCAGCGCCTCCAGTGACGCTTTCGTGGAGTAGACGGTCTCGAGCCCCGCTCCGAAGCGGCGGGCCAGGCGATCCAGGACCGCGACGTTCCGGTCCAGCACCGTGACCGATGCACCCAGCCCCACCGCCATCTCGATCGCGTTCTCCCCCACCACTCCGCCGCCGATCACGACGACGACCGCCGACCGCACCCCGGGAACACCCCCCAGCAACAGGCCCGCGCCGCCGTTGACCGCCTCGAGGCTGTGGGCACCGGCCTGGATCGCCATCCGACCCGCCACCTGGGACATGGGCGAGAGCAGCGGGAGTGCTCCCCTGTCGTCGGTGACCGTCTCGTAGGCGATACACGTCGCACCGCTGGCCATCAGGTCCGCGGCCTGGTCGGGATCCGGCGCCAGGTGGAGGTAGGCGAACAGGGCCTGCTCGGCGCGGAGTCGGGCCCGCTCCTCGGGCTGGGGCTCCTTGACCTTGACGACGAGCTCGGCGTCGGACCACACCTCGTCCACCGACACCACCCTGGCTCCCGCAGCGGCGTAGTCGTCGTCGGACTTCAGGATCCCGGCTCCGGCGCCGGACTCGACCATCACCTCGTGCCCGTGGGCGACCAGTTCCCGGGCACTGTTGGGAGTCAGACCCACCCGTCGCTCGGCGTCCTTGACCTCGCGAGGCACACCAATCAGCATCCGAACCGCTCCCCTCGGCCACCCCGTCGAAGCATGATGCCATCTGTGGTCGCGGGACGACCGGATCTGGCAGCATGCCGATCGCGGACCGCGAGCGGGAGGAACCGATCAGATGGTCAACGTCACCAGCGACGACACCCGGGGAGCGATCTTCATCGACCCCGCCGCCTTCGTCGACATGGATGCGTGGCACACCACCGCTGCGGCCATCCGGGAGGACACCCCGGCACTCCGTGTCGAGGCCGACGGCTACGCGCCGTTCTGGGCGGTCACCCGCCACGAGGACGTCTTCGAGATCTCCCGCCGCAGCGATGTGATGCACAACACCCGTCAGTCCGTGCTGGGGCCCGAGCTCATGTTCCAGGTTCTGGAGAGCATCGCGGTGGAGCCGAAGACGCTGATCCACATGGACGGCACCGAGCACCGCGACCACCGCAACGTGGCCAACGACTGGTTCAAGCCCGCCGCGGTCCGGAAGCGGCAGGAGGACATCGAGGCCATCGCCGACCAGTACGTGGCTCGCCTGGCCGACCACGGTGGATCGTGCGACTTCGCCCAGGACATCGCCGTGCCCTACACCCTGCGGGTCATCATGAGCATCTACGGCGTGCCCGAGAGCGACGAGCAGCTGATGCTGAAGCTGACGCAGGGGATCTTCGGCGCCGGCGACCCCGAATTCCTCGGCGACGCCACCGATCCGCTCGAGCTGCTCACCGGCACGATCGCACAGTTCGAGGAGTACTTCGACGCGATCACCGAGGATCGGCGGACCCATCCGACCGACGACCTGGCCACCGTCATCGCCAACGGCCAGATCGACGGCTGCCCCATGGACGACCATGCTCGCCTCTGGTACTACATCATCGTCGCGACCGCAGGACACGACACCACCTCCTACGCCCTGTCCGGGGGGATGGAGGCGCTGTTGCGCCAGCCCGATCAGATTGAGGCGCTCCGGGCCGATCCCGATCTGACGGTCAATGCGGCCGAGGAGATGATCCGCTGGACCACACCGGTCCGGCACTTCATGCGCTACGCCCAGGAGGACTTCGACGTCTCGGGCATCACCATCCCGGCCGGCGATCGGGTCCTGCTCTCCTATCCGGCCGCCAATCGTGATCCGCGGGTGTTCGAGAATCCCACCACGTTCGACGTCCGCCGACCCGACGCCGACAAGCTCATCTCGTTCGGGCTCGGCGCCCACTACTGCCTGGGGTCGCAATTCGCTCGCCGGGAGCTGCGGACCATCCTGCCCCGACTCCTCGAGCGAGTCGACACCATCGAGCTCGACGGCGACCCCGAGTGGGCGGCGGCCGGGTTCGTCGGCGGCGTGAAGCACCTCCCCGTCCGCTACACGATGGCCTGATGCCATGCACCTCCTCGTACGACTCGCGACCGGTGGACTCCTCTGCCTCACCCTCCTCGGGCTCGCGGCCTGCGGCGACGACGACGATGACCAATCGATCATGACCCCGGGCGACGGCATCCAGGAACCTGGCGAGGATCCTGCCGGCGGCCCACCGGCGGGTACACCCGGCGACGCCGACCCGCCCCAGGATGACGACCCTCCGCGTGGTCCCATCCAGATGGGCAACCTCGCCGTGGGCACCCTCGAGATCACCGTCGAGCACCCCGACACCGGGACCGTGACCTACACGATCGGCTGCCAGGGCGACACAGCGACGCTTGAGGGCGAGGTGACCATCGACGCCAACGCCGCCTGCGCCGCGCTGGCCCGGGCCGAGGTCCTGACCCGGCTGGTCGACGGTCCGCCGGCCGACCAGGTCTGCACCGAGATCTACGGCGGGCCCGACACCGCCCGGCTGGTCGGTGAGATCGACGGACAGGCCATCGATGCAACGGTCGACCGGGCCAACGGCTGCGGCATCGACGACTGGGACCGGCTGCTGGTGGCCGTCCTCCCGCCGCCGACGGGCCCCACCGGCTGACCGAGCCCCACACCGCCGAGTTCGACCCGGGGTGGGCGGATCCTTATCTTGAACACAGGCCCGATCGACGACGAGGAGGGGTCTTGGCGTACCGACTCGACCCATCGGCGTCCACGCAGGACGAGGTGCGGAGGGTCGCGGACGAGCGCCTGACCAAGGGCATCGTGCTCCTCGACGGGCTGCGGGGATCGAGCCCGGACGAGATCGAGGAGGCCGTCCACGAGGTCCGGAAACGATGCAAGGAAACCCGGGGACTGGCGCGCCTCGTGCGGCCGGCCCTCGGCGAGCGGTTCGGTCGGTTCAACCACACGGTGCGCGACGCGGCCAACGAGCTCTCCTCGATCCGCGACGCCCATGCGCTCCTCGGGACCTTCGACGATCTGCGTGAGACCACCGGTCGGGACGACGATCCGATGCTCGACCGCGTCCGGTCCCGCCAGGCCGCCTCGGCCGACGCCGCCACCCGAGCCATCAACGCCGGCGACCCGCGCATCCACGACGCACGTCGGCTCCTGGTCGACGCACGCGCCCAGGTCCGCCATTGGCAGGTTCCCGACGGCTTCGGGCCGCTCGGCGAGGGTCTCGACCGCACCTACCGGCGCGGCCATCGCGCCATGAAGCGGGCCCGACGGCGACCGACCGACGACCGCATGCACGAATGGCGCAAGGCGGTCAAGAACCTCTGGTACCAGGTACGGCTCCTGCGAGCCGCGGCGCCGAGCCTGCTCGGGCCACTCAGCCATCGGCTCGACGATCTGGCCGAGGCGTTGGGCGACGACCACGATCTCGCCGTCCTGGTCCAGCGCCTCGAGCTCGATCCGGACCGCTTCGGCGGGGACACCGCCGCGGGTGAGGCGGTCGGCCTGGCCCGCGAAGCGCAGGACAAGCTCCGCTCCCGCGCGTTCCGACTGGGCGCCACCCTCTACGCCGAGCCCACCACCGCGCTCGTCGCTCGCATCGAGGCCTACTGGAACAACGCGGTCGAGCTCGGCCCCGAACCCAAGACCGGCTCCGTCGGCCCGCTACCCGACGGATTCACTGCCGTGGGCGACGATCTGTCCCAGACCTACCGTCGTGGGCGCAAGGGATTGCACCGCGCCCGCGCCGCAGGCTCGGACGACGCGATCCGCGCCTGGCTCGGAGCCGTGAGCGGCCTGGCCGCCCAGATGCGGCTCCTCGCTCCGATCGCTCCCAGCGTGCTGGTCCCGCTGGTGACGCGGCTCGACGACCTCCGGGGTGCACTCGAGCGCGACCGCCGACTGACCGAGAAGATGCGCCGACTCCGGTCCGAGCGCGACGTCTCGGCCGCGAAACGCCGCAAGGTGCTGAAGAAGCGACTCCGGAAGACGAGAATCGAGCGGGACCGGGTCCGTGCCCGCAGCCTCCGCCTGGGCGCCACCGTCTACGCCGAGCCAACCGCTCGCGTTCGTCGCCCGGATCGAGACCTACTGGGACCGTGCCGTCGACCTCGGCCAGGAACGAACCACCGGCGGTCTGTCGGACCTGGCCGCCCCCTCCCCACCGTGAACTCGTGAACTCTCGAGGGTGAGAGAACCTCGAGAGTTCACGAGCTCGAAGGGGTCCAGCCGGATTGATGGGCGAGGGCCACGGCCGCCAGCTGACTGTGGACGCCGAGCTTGGCCAATATCGCCCGGATCTGACTGCGCACCGTCGAGAGGGAAACAAAGGACTCTTCGGCGATCTCGGTGGCGGCACAGCCGTTCATGAGGCCGGCGAGAACGTCGGCCTCCCGGCCGGTCAGCGCAGCAAAAGGCGCTAGCTGGAGCTTCCGTTGCTCCGAGCGGGCCGACGCCTCGGCCACAATGCGCTGCTCGCGCGCCGTCCACCGTTCGAGTGGCGCTTCCAACGCGTCGGCCAGCTGGGCCATGAGGACCTCGAGATCGAGGGTCTTCGGTACGATGCGGCTCGCACCGGCCACCAGACATTCGGCCAGCCGCACCGGATCCTGCTCAGCGGTGAGGACAACCACGTCGACGCCCTGGGCCACGACATCGGCGATGATCGAGTCGCCGGTCGCCGTGTCGCCCAATCCGAGATCGAGTACCAGGGCGGCCGGAGCCTGGCGCCGGATTGTCTCGAGCACCGCCACCGGATCATGATCCGGCGCCACCTCCGAGGGAATGCCGGCCAGCCCGAGCGACACCGCCAGACTCTGGGCCAGCAGGCGATGGTCGTCGACGATCAACACGCCCGGCTTCCCGTCGGTCGGAGTCGGCGCAGATGCGTGGGGCGAGATCAGGCTCACGACGAGGTCTCCGACGGCACGATCAGATCGATGATCGGCGCATCGGACTCACTCCGCGCTGCCGGGAGCACCATGCGGAACCGCGCCCCCACCTCGGGCCGGTCGCAGAAGAGGTCGCCACCCTCGGCCCGGACGAGCTGCAGAGCGATGTCCAGGCCCAGGCCGGTGCCATCGCGCCGGGTGGTGAAACCGCGGTCGAACAGCCGGGGTCGAACGGCGTCGGCCACTCCCGGTCCATCGTCGGTGACCTCGATCTCGACGAAGGGCCCGACGCGCGCCGCCTCCAGACGGACCGATGAACCAGGTGCGTGCACGCGGGCGTTTGCGAGGAGATTTGCGATCGCACCGACCAACGCGTCGGGGTGACCCCGGAGCAGAAGACCATCCGGGACATCGGCCGAGAGATCGAGCAGCGCGCCGTGGCAGGCGACGGACGGCTCGAGCGCCCCGGCCAGGTCGTAGACGACCGGCTCGTCGTTGGTGTCGTCGGCGAGCGACCAGAGCCGTTTGATCTCCGCTGAGACCGCATCGGTGAGCGTCGTCCCGGACAGGTACTCACTCGTTGCCCTGGTCCGGGAGAACGCGCCGATTGCAGCCTGGATGGCCAGGAGTCCCGACCGGAGATCGTGGCGGATCTCGGCCTCGCGCGACTGGGTTGCAGCCTTGCCGATCTCGACCGCCTGCACATTGAGCACGGCACTGAAGAGACGTTGCTGCTGGGCGACGTAGGCGTCGATCAGCTCCCGGACCACACCGTTCAGGACGATGCCGGCCGCCACGAAGCGCAACACCCCCGCTGCGACGAGGAAGGTCAACCGGCCCCCCGAAAACGTCTCCTGCAGCTCGGCGTAGCAGAGCGCCATCAGGCCGAGACCCACCCAGCCGTGCAGCCACCGCCGTTGCTGATGGCCGACAAGGAGGTAGAGCGAGCCGAGGGAGGCGAACACGAGCAGCGCCAGCTGCTCCTCGATTCCCAGTGGTCGGATCACGAAGGGGCGACCCCAGATCGAAATGACCACGGCCGTCGTGATCCCTCCGATCACGACGACAACGCCCCAGCGCCGGGCTCGAACCAGCGGCCGGGCCTCCATGCCCCGACCGTGACGAAGGCCGCAGAGCAGGAGCACCACCGTGACGACGAGACCGACGACGGCGATCCCGCTCGTCCGGGAGGCCTCGAGTGCGAAGGCCGGACCGAGGAGCCGGGTCGGCACCATCCACACGACCCCGAGCGCCACCAGCGCCAACCCGACCAGCAGCGAGACCGACTCCCCGGTGAGCCGCCATCGCAGGATGGCACTGCACCCGGCGCCGGCCAGCAAGGTGACGGCGACGGCGTCGAGCAGGACGAGGAACGTCGCCGCCTGGCCACCCGCGGCGCTCGGGCCGAGGCCGCCGGTCCACACGGTGCCGGTTTCGGGGCCGAGCGAGAGCGCCACGACGAGCAGCCCGAGCAGGAGGGGCGCGGTCAGGACGAAGAGGCGCCCGAACGGGTCGCGCCGCCTCGCCGTCATCCTCATGGCCGATCGCCAGCTCGCCATGACTTCCGCCCTGGATCGAGAACACTTCTCGATGCCGTTCCCCGAAGGATTCGACACCTGCCACCAGCACAAGAGGATGGACGGCGGGTCGGCCACCTGTATGAGCACGACAGACCATTTGGCTGAGTCGCCCGGCCTACGGAACGGGTATTTCCTCACAATTGGTGATGCCGGCGGCCCTTTCCTTGCCCACGCTGAACCCGATATCCACCGTTCAATTGGAGGGAAACCAAATATGGATACTCACAGTGAGCTGCTCACCGAGATGTGGCAGGACGAAGAAGGCGCGTCGGCGATCGAGTACGGCCTGCTGGCCGCCCTCATCTCCGTCGCCATCATCGTCGGCGCCGGCGTCCTCGGTGTCAGCCTCAACGACCAGTTCTGCGGCGTTGCGGCCGAGCTGCCCGCGGCCTCGGCCGCCTGCTGATCGTGCGCAGTGCCCTATCTCGGTCGAAACGTCGGCCGAGATGGGGCACCGCACCCAGTCTCAGACCCAAGGGAGGGACCCGTGCGTAGAACGAAGGATCAGCAAGCCCGCAACGAGCGAGGCGCAGCCGCCATCGAGTACGGCCTGCTCGCCGCCCTCGTCGCCGTCGGCATCGTTCTCGGGGCCTCCACGATCGGCATTCGACTGAATTGGATCTTCGATGAAGTCTCCAGCGTCTTCTAGCCGCATGCTCCGGCTGCGTCGTCCGTCCGAGCGAGGCGCCGTAGCCGTCGAGTTCGCACTTCTTCTCCCCGTTCTCGTCGTGCTGCTCTTCGGCATCGTGCAGTTCGGCATCACCTTCAATCGCCAGCAGGGCATTCACGCCGCAGCCCGCGAAGGCGCCCGGGTCGGATCGCTCCCCGGAACCACGAGCGCCGAGATCGAAGACCGCGTGATGGACGCCCTCGACGGCGTGCCGCTCGCCGCGACCCCCACGATCACCATCAGCCCCTCGGTCGGCCAACCGTGCTCCTCCGCGACCGGATCCCAGACGGTCGTGGTCGAGGTCGAGGCGACCACAACGCTCGAGATTCCCCTCTGGGGCGTCGCCACGGTGGATCTGCAGAGCACAGGTGAGTTCCGATGCGAACGCTGATCGCCACGAATCGGAACGAACACCCGGAACGAGGGGCCGTCGCCATCACGATCGCCCTGTCGTTGATCGTGCTGATGGGAGCCGCCGCCCTGGCGGTGGACCTCGGCTACGTCTGGTCCCAACGACGGAACATGGTCACGGCCACCGACGCCGCCGCCCTGGCCGCGGCTCGCGACTATGCGTTCGACGACACCGGGTGCCCGGCCACCGCGGTGGACTACCTCGACCGCAACCACGCCACGGCCCAGCTGACCGATTGCTCGGCGACGGGAACCTCGCAGTTCGGCTTCGTCACCGTCGACGCCTTCACGGATGTCGACTACTTCTTCGCCCGAGTCCTGGGTCACAACGACGGGCAGGTCTTTTCGAGCACCAGCGTGAAGTGGGGCATCCCCTACGCGGTCACCGGACTCCGCCCGTTCGGGCTGTGTGGCGCACTCCCCGACGGTGAGACACCGACCGGGTGGTTGGCCGATCTCTTCGCCTGGCTGGCCGATCCGTCAGAGCCCGAGGTGATCCGGATCCCGTACGGCAAGGACGACAACCCCGAAGCCTGCAACGACGGTGACAATGTCCCTGGCAACTGGGGATTGATCGACTTCGACGGCGGAGCGAACTCCAACAACGACACCAAGGACTGGGTGGAGAACGGCTACGACGGACTGGTCAACGCCGGCACCATCGGCGAAAACTGCACGACCGAGTCGTGGGCCTGCTACGAGGGCGACCCCGGCGCCTTCAGCAACAGCCTGAGCAGCGCAATGAACTCACTCATCCCCGACGAGGAGTTTGCCATCCCGCTGTTCGACTTCGTCGAGGGCAACGGCGCCAACGCCGAGTTCCACCTGATCGCCTTCGCCAAGGTCAAGTTGGTCGACTTCAAGGCCAACGGCCCGGCGGCGAAGCGGTGGATCGAGTTCGAGTTCCTTCCCGGCCTGATCGAGGGCGAGTGCTGCGTGGAGACCCCATCGATCGACACCGGGATCCGCTCGACCGCCATCTGCGCCGTTGACCCCGACGACGTCAGCCAATGCCAGCCATGACAACCAGAACCGTCACGGTCCGAATGCTCCTCAGGAGGACACACCAATGAACAAGAAAGTGCTTGGCGTCATCGGCGCCTTCGTACTCGCCCTCGTGGGAACGATGCTTCTCGTGAGCTACGTGAGCCGAGCGGAGGACCGAGCGTTGGCCGGCGAAGAGCTGGTCGAGGTCTACGTCGTGAGTGACTCGGTCGGAGCGGGCACGCCCGCCGCCGAGCTGGCCGACTCGATCACGGTCGAGAAGGTGCCGGACAAGGTGCGGGCCGCTACTGCGGTCACCGACCTCTCCGAGCTCGAAGGTCTGGTGACCTCGATCGACCTGGATGCGGGAGAGCCACTGCTCTCGACCCGTTTCGTGGCGCCCCAGGCCTTCGAAACGCGACCGACCGGGGTCTCCGCACCAGCCGGCACGGTCGAAGTCACGGTCTCCCTGTCGCCTGAGCGGGCCGTCGGCGGTCTGGTCGCCCCTGGACAGACGGTCGCCGTCCTGTCCTCGTTCGACCCCTTCGACGTGACGCCCGGCCAGGTCGAGGTCGACGGTGAAGCCGTCGCCCTTCCGGTCGAAATCTCCGCCCAGAACGCAGTCGAGACACCGACGTCGACCCATATCATCCTGCACAAGGTCCTGGTCACCAGTGTTCAGATCGATCCGAACCAGGGCATCGTTCAGAACAGTGACGACGATGATGAGACCGGTCCGGCCCAGGCACCCGGCGGTGAGCTCCTGGTGACCCTCGCCGTGTCGCCCGCCGACGCCGAGCGTGTCGTCTTCACCGCCGAGTTCGGCCATGTCTGGCTCGCCGCTGAGGGCAGCGGTGTTCCGGAGGACAGCACCAACGTCCAGACCCGGGGCTCGGTGTACCTCCCGACCGACGAGAAGGACATCAAGTGACCCTGATCGCCGTCGTCACGGCCGACACGGCCTTCCCGAAACGCCTGCGCCGTTCGCTCGACGCCAATGTCGAGGTGCGACCGGTGTGGAGCGACGAGTGGGCCGCCGATGGGCTCGAGGACGCAATCCGGTCCCTCCGCCGGGAACCGGCCGATGTCGTCGCCCTCGGCCCGGGGCTGTCCCCGGATCTCCTGATCGAGCTGGCCTCGGCGCTCGACCGGGATCGGCCGGATCTGACCCTGGTGGCCGTCGAACACCCCACCGTCGAACTCATGCAGAAGGCACTGCGAGCCGGAGCCCGGGACATGATGGACCCCGACGCGGTCGAGACCGAGATGCGCGAGGTCTTCGATCGGGCGTTGGACGCGACCACACGACGCCGGGAGATGCCGGTCGACGGGCGGATCAGCCACAACCAGGTCATCTCGATCCTCTCACCCAAGGGTGGGAGCGGGAAGACGACGGTCGCCACCAACCTCGCCGTCGGCCTCGCGGATCGCGACGCCCAGGACACCCTCCTGGTCGACCTCGACCTGCAGTTCGGTGACGCGGCGACGGCGCTCGGGATCGTGCCGGACTACACGATCGTCGACGCCGCCAAAGGTGGACACCTCGACAGCGCCACCCTCAAGTCCTTTCTCGTTCCCCATCCCTCGGGTGCGCTCCTTCTGGCTGCGCCAGAGTCGCTGGCCCAGGCCGAGGACGTGGACCCCGAGTGGCTCAAGCAGGCCATGGCGGTGCTCACCGACGAGTTCCAGCACGTCGTCATCGACACGGCGGCAGGTATCGACGAGCGAGCGCTCCTCTCCATGGAGTTCGCCACCGACCTGCTGTTCGTGGCCTCGACGGACGTGCCCAGCGTCCGTGGTCTCCGCCGCCAGCTCGACGCCCTCGACGCGATCAGCCTCGACGGCCCCTCGCGTCACTTCCTCCTCAACCGGGCCAACGCCCGGACCGGCCTGAGCAAGTCTGACATCGAGGACACGGTCGGCATGAAGGCCGAGTTCGCCATTCCCGAGAGTCGAGCGGTCACGACCGGGACCAACACCGGTCAGCCCGTGGTCGAAGGCAATCCGCGCGAGCCAGCCGGGCGAGCGCTGATCGATCTGGTCCACACATTCAAGCCAAACGGAGAGTCGGCCGCAGCCGACACCCCGATCAGCTGGTTCTCTCGTCGGAAGGACGTGGCATGAGTATCACCGACCTGTTGAAGCAGGCGTCGGCCGATCAGGTCGAGGGGCCACTGGCTCCCGTCCATCGACCGGCCCCGCCCGCAGTGGCACGCAATCCCGTACAGGACCTGAAGGACCGAGCCCAGGACGCGCTCTTCGGTCGACTCGGCAACCGTCTGTACGACGCGTCTCTGAGCGAGTCCCAACTGCACGCGATGGTCGTGCAGGAGCTTGATTCGGTCCTCATGACCGAGAAGGTGCCGTTGACCGACGACGAGCGGCACCGGCTGGTCACCGACATCTCCGACAACATTCTCGGGCTGGGCCCGATCGAGCCGTTCCTGACCGATCCAACCGTGACCGAGGTCATGGCCAACGGCGACGACGCGATCTTCATCGAACGGGCGGGCCGCATCGTGATGACCGATGCCCGCTTCAACTCGACCACCCACCTGCGCCAGGTGATCGAGCGGATCGTCACTGCGGTCGGACGGCGGATCGACGAGTCGTCGCCGATGGTCGACGCCCGCCTTCCCGACGGGTCCCGCGTCAACGCGGTCGGTGCCGCCCCTGTCGGTGGACGGGCCGATGCTCACGATTCGGAAGTTCTCACACCAGGCGCTCCAGACAGCGGATCTCCTGGCCAATCACACGCTCAGCGACCAGTTCGTCGAGTTCATCGGCGCCGCAGTCGAGGGCAAGCTCAACATCCTGGTCACCGGCGGTACGGGTACCGGCAAGACCACGCTCCTCAACGTCGTGTCGTCCTTCATTCCCGAGAGCGAGCGAATCGTCACGATCGAAGACGCGGTCGAGCTCCGACTCCATCAGCGGCATGTGATCCGGTTGGAGAGTCGGCCCGAGAACATCGAGGGCCGAGGCGAAGTCACCGTCCGAGACCTCGTCCGCAACGCCCTCCGCATGCGACCCGACCGCATCATCGTCGGCGAGGTCCGCGGCGGTGAGGCTCTCGACATGTTGCAGGCCATGAACACAGGCCACGAGGGCTCGCTGTCCACGCTGCACGCCAACTCGCCGCGGGATGCGCTCAGCCGGCTCGAGACCATGGTCCTGATGGCCGGGGTGGATCTTCCGCTTCGGGCCATCCGCGAACGATCGCCTCGGCGATCGACGTGATCGTGCACCTCAATCGACTGCGAGACGGAACCCGCCGCGTCGTGGGAGTCGACGAGGTGGTCGGCATGGAAGGTGACACGGTGACGCTCTCCGACATCTACCGCTTCGACTTCCACGCCGGCGTCGACGAAGACGGGATGCACCGTGGCACATTGGGACCGACCGGCATCCGTCCGGGATTCAGCGATCGACTCCGCGACGCCGGGATCGAGCTGTCGGCCGAGGTCCTGGGAGCCACCGACCTCTCCAAGGCACGGCGGCGATGATGCGCCGCCTCCTCTCCCTCCCAGTGATCGGACTCATCGCGCTCGCCGCTGCCGTTGCGCCGGCCGCCGCCCAGGAGCTGGGCGACGGCTCGAGCGCCGAGCTCGAAATCATCGATGCTGACGCCACCGGGTACCCCGAGGTGACGTTCACCGTCTCGGTCCCGGTCGCGATCTCCGCAGAGGCCCTGGGCCCGGACGCATTCGCGCTGACCGAGGAGGGTGAGCCGCGGTCGGTGCGCAGCGCTCTGGTCCGGGACCCCATCGACGTCGCGCTGCTGATCGACACGTCGGGCAGCATGGCCGGAGAGCCACTCGAGGTGGCCAAGGTCGCCGCTGCGGCCTTCATCAGCCGACTGCCGGCCGACGCACGCGTCTCCGTCACCGGCTTCGGCCAGACCGTCGACCAGGCAGTGGGCTTCACCACCGACCGCGAAGCGGCCACCGATGCGATCCGCTCGCTCCAGTCGGGCGGTGAGACGGCCCTCTACGACGCAGTGAGTTCAGCGACCCGTTCGTTCGATCGCGACGCGCGTCGCTCGGTCGTCGTTCTCTCCGACGGCGGCGACACGGTCAGCAAGAACACGCTGGAGTTGAGCCGGGACGGCATCCTGGAATCGGATTCATCGCTCTACGCGATCGCTCTGGAGACCGGAGAGTCGGACTCCGCCGGGCTCCAGCGTCTGGCCGACGGCACCGAGGGTGTCGTGGTCGATTCCAACAACCTCGAGGCGCTGTTCACCAGCTTCGGCGAGGTCGCCAACCGGCTCACCAACCAATACGTGCTCGCCTACGAGTCCTCGGCCTCGGGATCGACCAAGCTACTCGTCTCGCTGGCCGCGGACGGCGGTGTGCTCACGACCCGCTACGACATCGAGTTCGGGCCCGCCACGGCCGGCACCGGCGGCGCGATCGAGGTGACGCGCGACGGGACGAGCGGCCTGACCGGCGAGGCGGTCGTCGTGACCGAACCCGGCTTCGTGGGAAGTCGCACCGGTCTCATCGTCGGGACGCTGATCATCTTCACGGCGATCGCTCTGGCCGCCGGCTTCGCTCTCGTCCCTGACCGGCCCCGAGCTCACATCGGGCAGATGGCGGCCTCACACATCAAGGGTGCGCCGGGAGCGCTCAGCGACCTCCAACACCGAGCCACGGCTGCTGCCGACCGAGCCTTGGAGAACCGCTCGCAGGACGGGTGGATCAATCGATCGCTCGATCGAGCGGGTGTCGACCTTCGTCCCGGCGAGTTCGTGGTCCTCTCCGCCGCCATCGCAGGCGGCACGGCGTTCCTCTTCCTCCTGCTCGGCGGGCCGTTCTTCGGCCTCCTTGGCGGCGGGATCGCCCTCGTCGGCATTCGCCTCTGGGTCTCGATGAAGGGCGACAAGCGCTCCCGGCTGTTCGGGGACCAGCTCGGCGATGCGCTGATGACGATGAACGGCTCGCTGCGATCGGGCCACGGGGTCCTCCAGGCGCTCGACGCGGTGGCTCGGGAGTCCGAGGCACCGATGGCCGAAGAGATGAGTCGGGTCGTCATCGAGACCCGGATCGGGCGCGACGTCTCGGAGTCGCTCGAGGCAACCGCCGAACGGATGGAGAACGAGGACTTCGAGTGGGTCGCGCGTGCGATCAGCATCCATCGGGAGCTGGGTGGCGACCTGGCCGAAATCCTCGACAACGTCGCCAAGACCATCCGCGAACGAACTCGCCTCCGGGCGCAGGTACGTGCGCTCACCGCCGAGGGCCGCCTGTCGGGTGTGATCCTGCTCGCCCTCCCGTTCGTGGTGATCCTCGCCACCCGGATCATCAACCCCGAATACGTCGGAGAGCTCACCGGGACGCCACTCGGGCAAGTCATGCTCTTCGTCTCCCTTGCCCTGATGGCTGTCGGCACCTTCTGGATCCGCCGACTCGTCCAGCTGAAGTACTGAGAGAGGATCTCCCATGCCCATCGTCGTCTGGCTCGGTGCAGCCATGATCATCGCCGCCCTCGGCACCCTGGCCTGGGCGGCCAACCAGGGCGGGCCGGTCCTGGCCCGCTCCGGAGACGCCCGTCGCAATCTGGTCGGAGACCGACCGTCCGACATGCGCGGCATGGTGCTGGAGCAGTCAGCGACCGACCGGGTCGTCCAGCCCCTGGTCGGCAGCCTGGCAGCGAAGGCACGCCGACTGACCCCGGCCGGATCCATCGAGACCATCGAGGCTCGCCTGGCGCAGTCCGGCTATGCATCGAAGTGGAACGTCGAGCGGGTGCTCGCCATCAAGATGATCGGAGCGACGGTGCTCGGTGGGATCGCCGTGCTCAACTTCCTGACCAACCCCAGTCCCGGGACGCTGCTGCTCGTGCTGGTGGCGGTGGCGCTCCCCTGGTTCGGGGTCGACATCTTCCTTCACGGCCGGGCCCATGATCGGCAAAAGCAGATCGAACGGGAGCTGCCGGACGTACTCGACCAGCTGACCGTCACGGTCGAGGCCGGTCTCGGCTTCGAGGCCGCGGTGGCCCGGATGGCGTCGTCATCGGAGGGGCCGCTGGCCGAGGAATTCGGCCGGACGCTCCAGGATGTCCAGCTCGGCCTGTCCCGACAGGAAGCCCTGGCCGCGCTCGCCAAACGGACGGCCGCCCCCGACCTACGGCAGCTGATCGTGGCCTTGGACCAGGCCGACCGACTGGGCGTACCGCTGGCGCACGCGTTGCGCGTGCAGGCCGTCGAGATGCGGGTTCGGCGAAAGATCCGAGCCGAGGAAGCGGCGACCAAACTCCCGGTCAAGCTGGTCTTCCCCCTGATCCTCTGCATCATGCCGGCGCTGTTCGTGGCGCTCCTGGGTCCCGCGATCGTGAGATGGTTCGAGCACGGCGGGGTCCTGGGCTGATGGGACGGCACATGTCACCCGATTCGACTTCGGCCCCGATGCCTCATGTGGGAGCGCTTCTCGAGGCGCTTGCGACCTCTTCGTCGCAGCCGCTCGACCTTCAGGCCACCGGGTTCGACCCGCTCGATCTCGCCCTCGATGGCGGTCTCAACGCCGAGGAACTGGTGCTGGTCGGCGGTCGCCCCGGGGTGGGCAAGACCGTCATGATGACCCAGCTGGCCAGGACGGCGGCGCTGGCCGGCCGACGGGCCGTCTACGTGAGCTACGAACACAGCGAGCGAGCCATGCTCGCCCGATTGCTCACCCTCGAGCTCGCCGAGAACGCCGACGACCTCGATGCGACCATGTTGCTCACGATGCGCCGATGCATCCGCTCGTACTGCTTCGGAGGCACCACCGACGCCGAGTTCCGAGCCCACCATCCCCGGCTCTCGGTCTCCGCCGATCGGCTGGCCTCGCTGGGCGAGCGCCTCCAGGTCGTGGCCGCATCGCACCGCACCACCGATCTGGCCGTGATCACCGAGCTCGGCTCTGCCGCAGTATCGACCGGCGATCTGGTGCTGATCGACTACCTGCAGAAGATCCCTGCGCCCGAGCACACCGACCGTGGTGCGACGTTCGAGGTGGCCGAGGTGTTGAAGGACATGGCCAACGAGCTGGGCGTGACGGTCGTGGTTGCCGCGGCGGCCTCCAACGCTGGAATCGCCCGGGGCCGACTCCGACTCGACCACCTCGAGGGCGGCGCCAGCCTGGCCCACGAATGCGACGTTGCGCTGCTCCTCAACGAAAAGGTGACGGCCACCTCGCCGGTGCACCTGGCGTATGACACGACGCGGATCGACGAGGCGAGAAACCAGGTCGTCGTCAGCGTCGAGAAGAACCGCCGGGGCCCGACCGACATCAACATGGAGTTCTCGAAGGACTTCGCCAACTTCCGTTTCGATCCGAAGGGTCAGTTCGTGTCGGACACATTGATGGACGACCTCCCCACCGAGGGACCGTCGTGAGCGCTGCGCCGGACCTGTCGGCCCTGACGGCGCAGGCGGCAGCGCCGTCGGCCTCCCGCCGCTGGAGCTACGCAGTCGCCGTTGGAGCGGTCGTCCTCGCCGCCGGTTGGGCCGTCGTCGCCCATCTCGGGCGCGATGACCTGGCCGTCGTCATCATGGGAGGGGTCTGCCTCGTCGCCTTGAGCGCGATCGACGCCAAGGTCCATCGGCTCCCCAACGAGGGAACGCTCAGCGCCGCCGCTCTGGGCCTGTTCGCCGCCTTCCTCGTCGACGGCGGCAGCGGTCTGGGCCGCGCCGCCCTTGGGGCGGGTGGCACCTTCGCGGTCCTGTTCCTGCTCAAGCTGATGTTCCGACGCAGCATGGGATGGGGGGACGTGAAGCTCGGCCTCGCGCTCGGGGCCTTCGGCGGGTTCTTCGGCGCTCCGGTGGTGCTCTTCGGACTCTGCGCCGGCTTCATCATCAACGGTCTCGTCGGAGCCGCATTCCTCGTCACCCGCCATGCACAGTGGGGCGCGCGGCTGGCCCTGGGACCCTCGCTCTCGATCGGGCTCCTCGCCGCCATCGCTCTCGTCTGAGCGCGCCACCGATACCAACCCTTGGCTCGGCTGCCCGCCGTCTGCGACATTGGGGGACCGTCGACGGCCCGGCCGGAGCGAGACCCCGATGCGCTTTCCGATCACCGACCCCCGCTCCCTGTTCCGCCGCAAGGCGGTGGGGAAGGACGCCATGGCCGGCCTGGTCCTGGGCGTCGAGAGCGTGCCGGACGGCCTCGCCAGCGGGCTGCTGGCCGGCGTCAACCCGGTGGCCGGGCTGTACGCCTACCTCTTCGGTGTGGCCGGGGGCGCCCTGTTCACCAGCACCGCCTTCATGGCGGTGCAGGGGACCGGTGCCATGGCCATCATCGTCGCCGATGTCGATCTCGG
>CAWCAL010000009.1:0-190334 GCA_963793475.1 uncultured Acidimicrobiales bacterium | reverse complement strand
GGCATGACGGCGAGGATCGTAGCTCTGCTCACGCCGGAACGACCTCCTTGCCGGGCGGAACCAGGCCCAACAGGGCGTCGCGGAGCTCGACCGCCGAGGTGGCTGCGGCCTGCACGGGCAGGAACAACCGCTCGGCCGACTCCTGGTAGCGAGCGTGACGGACGGTTCGGTCCAGGCGGATCTGGGCCGACTGTCGCAGCTGCACCGGCGCCAGCACGGCCATGAACTTGGGTCCGCCGAAGCCGTCGCCCTTCGTGACCGAGATCTCGGTGATCCCCAGCCGCCGGGCCTGCACCCGCAACGCGGCGACGGCCAACAACGCCTCGGCGCCCTCGGGGACCGGCCCGTACCGGTCCACCCACTCCTGCCGGATGTCGTCCACCGCGCCGTCGGTCTCGGCTGCGGCCAACCGGCGATACGCCTCGAGTCGCAACGACTCCTTGGCCACGTAGTCGGCGGGGACGTGGGCATCGACCGGGAGATCGACGGTGATCTCCACGTGCTCGGGCGGGGCCTCACCCTTCAGCTCGGCGACCGCCTCGGTGACCATCTGGCAGTAGAGGTCGTAGCCGACGGCGGCGATGTGGCCCGACTGTCCCGTGCCCAGGAGGTTGCCGGCGCCGCGGATCTCCAGGTCGCGCATGGCGATCTTGAAGCCGGACCCGAGCTCGGTGGTCTCGCCGATCGTCCGCAGCCGCTCGTAGGCCTCTTCGGTGAGGGACCGATCGGCCGGCCAGAACAGGTAGGCGTAGGCCCGCATGCCGGCTCGCCCCACCCGGCCCCGGAGCTGATGGAGCTGGCCCAGTCCCAGGAGATCGGCGCGATCCACGACCATGGTGTTGACCGTGGGCATGTCGATGCCCGACTCGATGATGGTGGTGCACACCAGGACGTCGTACTGGCCTTCCCAGAAGTCGTAGACGACCTGTTCGAGGGTGCCTTCGTCCATCTGGCCGTGAGCGACGGCCACCCTGGCCTCGGGGACCAGCTCGCGCACTCGGGCCGCGGCGTGCTCGATGTCCATGACCCGGTTGTGTACGAAGAAGACCTGCCCTTCGCGCAGCAGTTCGCGCCGGATCGCCTCGGCGATGGCTCGCTCCTCGTGTTCGCCGACGTAGGTCAGGATGGGCTGTCGGTCCGCAGGCGGCGTGTTGAGCAGCGTCAGGTCGCGGATGCCGGTGAGGCTCATCTCGAGGGTCCGCGGGATGGGCGTGGCGGTGAGGGTCAGCACGTCGACGCCGGTCCGCAGGTGCTTCATCGACTCCTTGTGCTTCACCCCGAACCGCTGCTCTTCGTCGACGACCAGCAGGCCCAGGTCCTTGAACCGCACGTCCTCGGACAGCAGCCGGTGGGTGCCGATGACCAGATCGACCTCGCCCGCTTCGACGCCCTCGACGACGCCGCGGGCCTCCTTGGCCGTCAGGAACCGGCTGAGCGCCTCGACCCGCACCGGAAACCCGGCGAACCGATCGCGGAAGGTCTGGAGGTGCTGCTGGGCCAGCAGCGTGGTGGGCACCAGGATCGCGACCTGCTTGCCGTCCTGGATGGCCTTGAACGCGGCCCGCACCGCCACTTCGGTCTTGCCGAAGCCGACGTCACCGCAGACCAGCCGGTCCATCGGCGACGGCACCTCCATGTCGTCCTTGACGGCATCGATGGCCACGAGCTGGTCGGGGGTCTCCTGCCACGGGAAGCTGTCCTCGAGCTCCGCGCTGCCAGGGCGTGTCGGCGGCGAAGGCATGGCCCGGTGTCGTGACCCGGCGCTGATACAGCACGACCAGCTCCTGCGCGATCTCGCTGATCGCCGAGCGGACCCGGGCCTTGGTCTTCTGCCAGTCGGCGCCGCCGAGCTTGCTGACCGACGGCGTGTCGCCCCCGGTGTAGTGGCGCACGACGTCGATCTGGTCGCTGGGCACGTACAGCCGGTCGTCGCCCCGGTACTGGAGCAGGAGATAGTCGCGCTCGACGCCGCCGATGGCCCGGGTGACCATCCCCTCGTAGCGGGCCACGCCGTGCTGCTCGTGCACCACGTAGTCCCCGGGAGCCAGATCGTCGAAATAGCCGGTGGCGACCCGTCGCTTCGGTGGGCGGCGGCTGCGTCGGCGGCCGGTGAGGTCCGGCTCGGCCAGCACCGCGACGCCGACCTCGGTCAGCACCACCCCGCGTTCGAGCGGGGTGACGACCACCCGGACACCGGGACGGGTGAGGTCGGTGGCGCCGTCGGCCCGCTCGACCGAGATGCCTTCGTCCATCAACAGGTCGGTCAGGCGGTTGGCCGATCCCTCACCGTCGGCGGCGATGACGATTCGGCTGCCCCGCTCGATCTCGGCCCGGAGCTGCGCGATCAGGCCGCCGTCGACGCCGAGCTGACCCCAACCGGTGGCCGCCACCCGCGCCACGTCGGGCGCGTCGGGGACGGCGGGAAGGTGCCACACCGGGGCCGGGCACTCGCTGAGCAGACGGTCGAACGGCACGTGGAGGTCCGCGTCGAGGTCGTCGCCGGCGTCCCAGGTCTTGGCCAGGGTCACCGACAGGTCGCGCTCCTCGGCCAGGATGTCCTCGGTGCGATCACGACACCGTCGGGGATCGATGACCATCACCTGGCCGTCGGCCGGCAGCAGGTCCGGGAGCAGCCTGGTGCGGTCGATCAGGAACGGCAGCCAGGACTCCATCCCGTCGAAGAGCTGGCCCTCGACCAGTCGCTCCCACTGCTCGCGTCCCCACGGTGCCTCGGTGATCAGCTCGCGGCCGCGGGCGACGATCGCGTCGGACGGTCGCACCTCCCGACACCCGAAGAGGGTCACCTCGCTGCGGGTCGCCGTGGTGCGCTGGTCGGCGACGGCGAACTCCGTCAGCCGGTCGACCTCGTCGCCCCACAGGTCGATCCGGACAGGCGCATCGGCGGTGGAGGGGTAGACGTCGACGATCGAGCCGCGCACCGCCACCTCGCCGCGGTGCTCGACCTGGTACTCGCGTCGGTATCCCATGCTGACGAGCTGCTCGATCAGCTGGTGCTGGTCGATCTCGTCGCCGACGCCGACCATGACCGTCTCGGCTTCGATGGCGGTGGGAGAGATTCGTTGGAGCAGGGAGCGAATGGGCGCCACGATCACCCAGGGGGTGGTGGCCGGATCGCCCAACCGCCACAACACCTCGAGTCGCTGGCCCGACGTGTCGATACTGGGACTGACCCGCTCGAACGGGAGGGTCTCCCAGGCGGGGAACCCCTCGACGCGGTCGCGACCCAACAGGGCGGCCAGGTCGGACTCGAGCCGCTCGGCCTCGGGGGTGGTGGGTACCACCACCAGCAGCGGACGACGCTCGGCGGTCTCGGCCACCGCGGCGATGGTCATCGCTCGCGCCACTTCGGGGACGGCGAGGACGGCGTCGCTGCGCCCCGCGACCGCGATGAGGCCCGGGTCGTCGGCGACGAGCGGGAGGAGGGCCCGGAGGGGATTGATCGGGGGGAGCGTGCTCACGACGTGGCGTTGAACCGTTCCATGGCGGCCGAGAAGCCATCGGCGAGAATGACCTCGACCGCATCGGCGGCGAGCACGATGGTCTCGTCGATGACGGCCTGCTCGGCCTTCCCCGCCCGACGGAGCACGTGGTCGCGGCCGGCTTGGGACGTGGGCGGTTTGCCCACGCCGATCCGCACCCGACCGAAGTCGCGCGTGTGTAGGTGAGCGTCGATCGACTTGAGTCCGTTGTGGCCGGCGAGGCCTCCGCCGAGCTTGATCTTGAGTCGGCCGGGCGGGAGATCGAGCTCGTCGTGCACGACGACCAGTCGTTCGGGGTCGTCGATGCCGTAGCGCCGTACCAGCGCCACCGCGGCCTGGCCCGACTCGTTCATGTAGGTCGTGGGGACGGCCAGGGCCAGACGGGCGCCTTGGACCGCCACTTCGGCGGCGAAGGCCGGCTCATGCCCGGCCTGCTTGAGACGGGCGTCGTGGCGATCGGCGAGGAGCCGGATGACGTCGGCGCCGACGTTGTGGCGCGTGCCGTCGTACTTCGGCCCCGGATTGCCGAGTCCGACGACCAGGAGATCGGCCGGGGTACCTCGCCTTTCGGGTCGGCGGGTCCCGCCGAACAGTCGCCGGGCCATGAACGCCGGGCTCAGTCGTCGGAGGACTCGTCGGCGTCGCCGCCGCCCTCGCCCTCTTCGCCTTCCTCGCCCAGTTCGCCTTCCTCGCCCTCTTCGCCTTCGCCGACGACTTCCTCGTCGACGAGAGCGGCACGGGTGATCTGGGCGATGACGACCGGCTCGTCGAGCTCGATCTCGGCCTCGACGCCGGTGGGCAGCGCCAGGTCGGCAACGGTGATGGTCATGCCGATCTCCATCTCGGAGACGTCGACCTCGATCTGCGGTGGGATCGACGTGGCCGGCGCACTGACCGGCAGGAGTCGCATGAGCTGGTCGACGATGCCCTCGCCGCGGGTGACCTCGACCGGGTCACCGATGGTGATGACCGGGATCTCGACCGATACGCGTGCGGTGGCATCGATGCGGAAGAAGTCGACGTGCGTGACCTCTTGGCGTACCGGATCGCGCTGGAGGTCCTTGAGGATGGCCAGCTGCGTGTCTCCGTCGATCTCGAGGGACACCAGCGCGTTGAGTCCGGCGTCGGTGGTGAGTGCGATGCGCAGCTCGCGGTAGTCGACGCTGAGCGCCACCGGATCGGCTTCGAGTCCGTAGAGCACTCCGGGCACCTGGCCGGTGCGGCGAAGGCGGCGGCTGGCCCTGGATCCCAGGGCGCGGTTGGTATCGGCGGTGAGCGTGACCTGATCCATCGGGGATTGCGCTCCTCGGCGCTGCATTGCTGACGTCTGGGATGGGTCGTCGTACGGGCGGCCAGGGTGGCGGGGCCGCGCTCGCAGAGCGGCCGATCACTCTACCGCCGCCCGGCTGGCCCCTGCGACTCGTCCACCAATCGCAGGGAAGTTCTCGATCCCCCGGGGACGGCGCTCCCGAAAGATCCCATGGAGGTCGGTGCTTTCGGGCGCGCCGGGTCAGGTGAGTTCGGTGCCGTCGGGGCGCCAGATGTGGAACTGTCCGTCGTCTTCGAGGGTGATGGTGAAGTGGTGGTTCTGTTTGAACAGGTTGTGGGGCTTGCACAGCGGGGGTGCATTGGCCTGGTTGGTGGGTCCGCCGATCGACGGACCGAATTGCCGCCCTATCGACGTCGCATGTCGCCCCTGAAGCTGACCCGGCCGGGCGTCGGTCGCTGCCGCGGGCCTGAGCTCGGCGGATCTCACCAGCTGCTCAGGGCGACTCGGGGGGCTCGCTGCCGCTCCCCATGCAGTTTGAGGGTGCTGCGGTACAGAACACGCACCCGAATCACCTCAGCCGACGATCTCCGCTCGGGGATTGGTGATGTTCCCTCTGACCGCCATCGTGTCGCAGCGTCGAAGAGCGATGTGCATGTCGTCGGCGGCGCTACTGTCCTGCGGATGCAGAGCCGTAGCCGTTTCGCCGCATCCGCCGTCGTACTTTCGATGGTCCTCTTCGGCTGCTCCTCTGGTGAGGATTCGGGCGGGCCGGAATCGACAGTTCCCGAAACGACGGTTCCTGAAGCGACGGTTCCAGATGAAGCGGCCGGCGGGGGCACCGTCGAGGCGACGGTGCGATGCGCGAAAGGCGCCACGCTCGCCACTGCGCCGGTGGACACGGATGCGATCGCGCTCCTTGACGGTGTCGCCGACGACACGGCGTGGGTGCAACGGGTAGTCACGGTGGAGAATGGATCGGACTCGAGTATGCGAGTCGATCCCGAGGCGGTCATCAGCTACGTCGACCAGTCGGGCGGGGTGATAGCGGAAGAGGTATTGAACGAGCCGTATCCACCATCGCTGTCCGCTGCGCCGGGTCAGACGGTGAACCGAAGCACGATCCGATTCGATGTGCCGACACAGGGCGGTTTGGTGCCTGACGAAACAACATCAGCGGATCTGTTCTCTGGCCTCGATTCATGCGAGTTCGCCGAGGAACCCACGGTCCTGCCGGTGGCAGAGGATGAGTACATCGATGCCGCGCTCGGTGGGCCAGGTGGAGTTGATCGAATGTGCGCCAAGTCAGGACGGGGCCACGTACGAGGCGAGTTTCCGGGTGGAGAATTCGTCTGGCGGTCCGATCAACGTCGAGTTGGGTTTTGAGATCCTGAACGCCGGCGGCGAGCGACTTGGGACCGGCGGGAATACTTCGGACACGGTTCCGGCCGGCGGTGAGGCAACGATCAGTGGCTTCGCAGCAGGGTTTACCGTGCTCGACATCAATGACGCGACGGATTGCGCTGTCCTGAGCGCGACGGTCATCTGACGTCACCTACGGCGCCTGACAGTCGACTTGGCTCGATTCTGAGACACCGCTGATGCAATGCAGCCAGCGGCCAGGGCTCGGCTCGCCAGTCCGCATCCGACGGTGTCGGTCCTCCGGCACGAAGCGCCACACCTCAGGCGACGAGCCGCCAGTGGGTGGTACGGGATCGTGAGGTTAGCTCCACCGACACGAACCCCCACGGCGTCTCGCAGTTTCGCCTGGTCACACGGGGCGCCGTGGCGTTGGGGTTGCATCGCCGAAGTGCTCGACGACGTGTCGGCGATGGTGTGCCCCGATCAGGGGTGAGGATGTCGAGCGGGGCGGCCCGCCCTACGCTCGTCACGATGTGCGAAACCCCCAGTCGAGATCGCGGTGAGTGACCAGTTCGATCTCCTCGTCGACCTCCACATCGACGGTGAGCGCCAAGGACCTGGGAGCGACGAGGCCACCCGGCGCGCGATTGCGCTCGCTCGCCTCGAGCAGGAATCGGACCTCACGATCGCAGACATCGGCTGCGGGACCGGTGCGTCCTCCCTGGTCTTGGCGAACGACCTCGACGCTCACGTCACCGCCGTCGACTTCCTTCCGCCGTTCCTGGCCCGACTCGACGATGCCGCTCGACAACACGGCCTGGCCGACCGCATCACGACGGTTTCCGAGTCGATGGACCAACTCAGCTTCGAGGAAGGCTCGCTCGACGTCATCTGGTCCGAAGGCGCCATCTACAACATCGCCTTCGAGAACGGCATCAGCTCGTGGAGGCCGTACCTGAAGTCGGGCGGTGTCCTCGCCGTGTCCGAGATCACCTGGCTCACGCACAAGCGGCCGGCCGCGCTCGAGCACCACTGGGAGAACGAGTACCCCGAAGTTGCCACGCCGTCCGCCAAGCTCGCCGCCCTCGAAGTAGCCGGCTACTCCCCGGTCGGCTACTTCTCCCTGCCTCGGTCCTGTTGGCGACCTCTACGAGCGCTTCTCGGCCTTCGTCAGCTACGGCTTCTACATCGCTCGACGCACGGCCGACTGACGGACCAGGCGTGCCCATTCGGGACTAGCTCTGGTTGTGGCCGCCGAAGATCTCGGAGACCGACGTGTCCTCGAAGACCGATTCGATCGCATCGGCGATGATGCGGCGCGACCGACAGCACCTCGAGCTTGTCGAACCGCTTCTCGCTGGGCAGCGGAAGGGTGTCCGTGACGACCACCTTCTCGATCACCGAGTTCTTGAGCCGATCGACCGCCGGCCCGAGAACACGCCGTGGGTGGCGGCCGCCACCACGGACTCGGCCCCGTTGCGCCTTCAACACCTCGGCGGCGGCGACGATGGTGCCGGCCGTGTCGATCATGTCGTCGATGATCACGCAGATGCGGCCCTCGACGTCACCGATGACCCCCTTGGCCTCGACCTTGTTCTTGGCCCCCTTGACCCGCCGCTTGTGCACGAAGGCGAGGTCGGCATTGAGGGCCACCGAGTACTTCTCCGCCACCTTCACCCGGCCGGCGTCGGGCGACACGACCACGATGTCCTCGCCCATGCTGCGCAGGTAGTCGATGAGGACCGGCATGGCGGTGAGGTGGTCGACTGGACCGTCGAAGAACCCCTGGATCTGCCCGCTGTGCAGGTCGACGCTGACCAGACGGCTGCATCCGGCCGCCTTGAACAGGTTGGCCACCAGCTTGGCCGTGATGGGCTCGCGGCCCTCGGCCTTGCGGTCCTGCCGGCCGTAGCCGTAGTGGGGGCAGACCGCCGTGATGCGCTTGGCCGACGCCCGCCTGGCAGCGTCGACCATGATCAGCTGCTCCATGATGGCGTCGTTGACGGACATCTCCGGCGATGTCGGCGTGCGTCTGGACGATGAACACGTCGGAGCCACGGACCGAATCCCCGAAGCGGCAGTGGATCTCACCGTTGGCGAACTCGGCGATGTTGGCGTCACCGAGATCGACGCCGAGCTCGGCGGCGATCTCTTCTGCCAGCGGTCAGATGGACCCGACCCGCGAGCATCTGCAATCGCTTCTTCGTCACCAGTTCCATGTGTGCCCCTCTGCCAGCCTGTCACGCAGTGTAGAAGGCGCCGGTCGCCACGCCAGGGTCGACGTGCGCCCCCGGCTCGAGCACCGCGAACGGACCGACGTGAGCGCCCGCTCCGACCTCGGCATCGCGGGCCATCGTCTTCTCTATCATGGCGTCCGGCCCCGACCGCGCAGTCGACCAGACGGGTGTCGGGCCCGATCTCGGCCCGTTCACCCACCACCGTGTCGCCCTGGAGCAGCGTGCCGGGGAACAGCGTCACGTCGGGCGACAGCCGCACCGTCGTGTCGATGGCGGTGCGGTCCGGGATCGACCATGTTCACACCCGCCTTGAGCCAACGCCGGTTGGTGCGGCGGCGCATCGCCGCCTCGATATCGGCCAGATCCAGTCGATCGACGACCCGTTTCAGCTGGTCGAGTCCTCGCACTCCACCGCCTCGACCGCGTAACCGGTCACATCGAGGACCTCGACCACGGCGTGGAGCGCCTCGGAGTGCTCGAAGCCCGGGCCGGATGCGCCGCAGCGCCGGGCCGAGCACACTCTGCCGGAAGCAGAAGATCCCGGATGCAACCTCGCCTTCGGTCAGGGTGTGCGCCGCATCGAGTCGCTTCACCCGACCGTCAGCGCCACGCACGACTGCTGGACCGTCCACCACCGATCCATCAGCGGTGAGCACCGTGCACACCGCGTCAGCCATGCGATGGTGCGCAACGAGGGCGGCCAGCGCATCGTCCTCGAGCAGCGGCATGTCGGCAGGAACGACGATCACGTCGCGGCTGTCCTCGAGGTCCGGACGGGAACGGCGTCAGCCCGATCAATGCCGCTTCGGCCGACCCACTGTCGATGTCATGCTCGATGAACTCGACGAACAGGTCGGGTCCCGGTGGCGCTCAGCTTCTTGCTGAGCAGCTCGGAGGACCTCGCCGACCACGACCGCCCGGTCCACACCGAAGTCGACCAGAGCGTCCAGGACGTACATGACCATGGCGCGACCGCAGATCCGGTGGAGCGCCTTGGGACGCGAGGACCGCATCTGCGGGTCCCGGCCCGTCGCCAGCACGATGGCCGACGTCGGTCCGCTCGGTGCCATGACCCCCGTTCTAGCTCCGATCGGGCACTCGGCGCAGGCGTTTCCGGCTCATGAATGTCCCTCCCACCGCCGATGAGAGTCAGCGAAGCTCCCATACGTTCGCGCCCTGCAGGGCATTCCCATCGCAACCGAGGAGATCAGGTGAGCGACGAGACCCGGGGACCGCCCCTGCCTGATCCGCCTCTTTCCCGGACGAGGAGCCCCTCTTCCTCGATCGGGACGAACCCGATGTCCCCGACGAACCCGATGTCCCCGACGAGGCCGAGGCCCCGCCGACGAGCGGCGGACCGGACGAGCCGCCGGGCCCGCCGGTCGGGCTTTCCTCGGCGCGCGACCTCAAACCCGGTGAGCTCCACCGCCCACCACCCGATCTGTCGTCACTCCCGTCGATCGCTGCGTACCAGCCGGCCGAGCTGGACACCGGAGACGACGAGGACCCCTCCCCCATCGGGGCAAGGCGTCGCCCGAGATCGTCGACCGGGACCGAACCCCCTGCCGACCCGGAGCCCGCCTCCGGCGGTGCGGCGGAGCCGGCCGGGCCTGCGGGGCTCGCCTCCGCCCGGGACCTGAAACCCGGCGAGTTCCACCGGCTTCCACCCCAACTGTCCTCACTCCCCACCGTCGCCGCCTACCAGCCCGCCGAGCTGGATCCGGTCGACGACGACATGGCGGACTTCGTCGAGGAGCTACCGGAGCCGCAGGCACCGGAGCCCACCGTCGAGCTCGCGCCGCCGACCGAATCGGCTCGTCGGCACGGATTCGACGAGCTCCCCGTGTACCCGCCGATCCCCCGTCCCGACCAGCAACCGCCGCCCCCATCCCCGCGACCGCCGCTGCCGGTCGACTCCCCTCCGCCGATCGACCCCGGCCCGCCGCCGCCCCCGCCGAAGATCCGAGTCGGTCCTCCGCCCCCGCCCCCGGGAACTCCTCCGCCGCCCACCCCCGAAGGAATCGCTCCGCCGGCCGAGGGCGCCGAAGGGTCGGTGCTCCCCGTACGCGACTCGCCTCCTGCACCGCCGCCGATCCGCACCGAGATTCCCACCAGCGGCGGTACTCCCCCGCCGCCGGCATCGCCTCCTCCGGCTTCCGGGCCTCAGCCACGGCAACCGCTGCCGCAGTCGTCGCCACCGGCGGTGGTGCGGCCACACCAGGCGCCTCGTCGCCGGCCCGAACCCGAGCTGACGATGGAGGACCTGATCGCTGCGAGCGTGGCCCAACGCGAAGGCTCCGACGAGGTCGACTGGCTGACCGTGGCCGAGGCCGGCCGCACGCCGAGCCGGGGACGGCAGATCGCCGTCGTCGCGGGCGCAGCGATCCTGATCGCCTTGGTACTCGGCATCGGCACGGTCGTGAGGCAGTCCGACCAGACCACAGGACCGGAGCCCGGCAACGAAGCCGCCCTCCTGGCGGTCGACCCGGACGGCACCCCGGACGCGCCCTACGGCCTCGGCGACTGGGCGGAGATCGGCGACGGCTGGTGGCTGTCGGTCTCCGACGCAGAGGTCGACGCCGACGCGATCCTGACCGACGCAGCCGACTTCAACCCGGCGCCGCGCAACGGTGGCTACGCCCTGGCCAGCCTCGACCTCCGCTACGCCGGCGACACCCCCACCACGCTCTTCGACCTCAACCTCGCCGCAGTGGCCCCCTCGGGTCGGAGCCACTCGGCGTTCGACTGCCGGGCGACCGAGCCCCATCCGCTGGATCGACGGGTCGACATCTTCCCCGGCGCCGCGATGGCCGGTGACGAGTGCTTCGACGTCGCCGCCGTCGACCGGTCCGGTCTCCTCCTGGAGGTGTCCTCAGCGCCGGGGAGCGAGCGCGTCCACTTCTCCTTCACCGCCCGCGGCTCCAGCGAGGCCACCCCGCCCGCACCACCGCCCGAACCCACGGGAGCCGGACCGGGGTCGCGCTCGACACCCATCGAACTCGGCGAAGCGGCCGACGTGGGCGGCTCCTGGCTGTTCCGGGTCGATCGGGTCACCCAACACGCCGAGCGGGACCTGGTGGGAACGAACCCGTTCAACGAGCCGCCGGTCAACGGCGCCTTCGCCCTTGCGGACATCACGGCGGTCTACACCGGCGCCGGCGAGAGCGACGCACTCGACATGCGGTTCAACGCGGTCGGCGTGCACAACGTGGGGTACAGCTCGGCCGGATGCGCCGCGGCCGAGCCCGAACCGTTCCCCGGCGCCACCACGGTGACCACTCGTGGCGCCCTGACCGGCCAGGTGTGCTTCGACGTGCCCCCCGACGACGCCGACGCCCTGGTCCTCTACGTGCCGCGGCACCCCGGATGCCCTGCCGGTCTTCTTCTCGACCGGGGCCTGAGCCCGGCCATCGGCTCCGATTGGCGTCGAGCGTCGCCCGGGATGCGATCATGACGGCCCGCGACCGGAGGGCCGCCCCATCGACGGATTCAGCCATCCCGACTTCCGCAAGGTCCGAGCTGCATTCAAACGGCAGCTGAAACGAACCCGAGGCGGGGCGGCGGTCGCCGTCTACCACCGGGGTGAGCTCGTCGTCGACCTCTGGGGTGGAACCCGCGACGACGAACACGATCCGTGGGAGTCCGACACGGTGGCGATGTGTTTCTCGACCACCAAGGGCATCACTGCGACGGCGCTTCATCTGCTGGTCGATCGCCAGGAGGTCGACGTGGACGATCCTGTGGCCCGCTACTGGCCGGAGTTCGCCGCGAACGGCAAGGACGACGTCACGGTCCGGCACCTGCTCAGTCACTCGGCCGGACTGCATCGACTGCGGTCGGTCATCGACCGGGCCGATCGGATGCTGGACTGGGAGTACATGGTCGACGCGCTCGCTGCGGCGCCTCCCGCCTACGAGGCGGGAACGGCCGCCGGCTACCACGCTCTCACCTTCGGCTGGCTGGTCGGCGAGGTCGTGCGGCGGGTCAGCGGGCAACCGGTCGACGCGTTCATCCAGCAGGAGATCGTCTCGCCCCTGGAGCTGGACGGGTGCTGGGTCGGCCTCCCCCACGATCAGCGGCATCGCTTGGCCCCCCTTGCTCCGTTCATGAGCCTTCCCAACGTGAACTTGGGTCCGGCCGGTGGAGCGGCGAAGTGGCTCAACCGCCAGGCCGGCAAGGCCGTCAGCGCAGTCGGATCCCCGGTCAATCCGCGCCGGATCATGAACGCGCTGGTCCCGCGCGGCATCGAGGACGTGTTCGTCGACGACGAACTCCTCGGCGCCGAGCTTCCGGCGCTCAACGGGTGCTTCACCGGCCCGGTCGCTCGCCAAGATCTACGCGATGTTGGCCGGGTTCGGCACGATCGGGAAGACCACGTTGATGTCGCCCGACACGGTCGAGGAGGCTCGCCAGATCCAGCATCGCCACCGCGACCTGGTCCTGGTGCTCCCGATGCTCTGGCGGCTGGGGTACCACCGGATTCCGGCCGGGCCCACTGCGTTCGGCCACTTCGGTTTCGGCGGCAGCGGAGGCATGGGCCGACCCCGACCTGGAGCTCTCGGTAGCGATGGTGTGCAACCGCGGGACCGGCACCCCGGTGGGCGACATGCGCCTGGTCGCTCTGGGCCGGGCCGCCGCCGCATCCATCAACGAGGTCGAGGATCGGCCCCCGAGCCCCGTTGATGCTGCCGGGTAACATCCGGCCACGATGACCGAATCCGAGGAGCTCGTCTGGTTCGAGGCCGACGGGACGCGTCACGTCTTCGACGCACCATCGTCCGCTGTCGAGGAACGGGCCGCCGAAGCGCCCCCCACGCGGCCCCCGACACGGACAGCGCCGGCGCCGCCATCACCGGCACCCGAACCGGCAGAGGGACCGCGCCGGGCGGTCGGACGAACCCGCCGAGGAAGCAGCCGGCGAATCGGCTGTCGAAGTGGCCGCCGACGAGCCGTCCGCCCTCCGCGGCATGATGCGGGCCCTTGCGCTGGGCGCCGCCGCCGCCGCCGCGACGGGTGTGGCGGTGGGTGCCATCAGCCTGGCGGCCACCGGTGACCGGCCGGACACGACCAACGGGACCGTTCCCTCCACCGAGGTCGACCGCGTGGAGGCCGTGTCCCCTACGACGTCGGCGGACCAGCCCGGGTGACCGCGAGGATCTCGTCGAGCGATTCGCCCGGCCAGAAGGCGCGCATCGCCCAGGTGACGCCCAGGTCCCCGAGCAACTCCAGGTCGAGGCCGGGCTGGACCACCGCAACATCGAAGCCCTCCAGCGTGCCACGTTCCTCACGGACCAATGCCAACATCGACCGCAGACCCTCCTCGTCGACCTCGATCGGGAACAGGCCGTCGTAGCGGGCGGCACGCCGCACCGGGCGCCGGGCATCGCGCACGCGCGGCGAACCAGAGCGGCACACGGTCGCGGCCGAACGGCCGCGGCCGGTAGGTCGACCCCATCGGCGGTGAAGTGCGGGCCGTCGTGGTCGACCGGTTCGCCCGACCAGAACGGCAGAGCAGCTCGGCCGCCTCGTCGAGGATCTCCCCACGCTCGCGTGCGTCCGTCACCTCCCCGAACGCTGACAGTTCCCTGCTCGTGTCCACTCCCAGGCCGAGACCCAGCGACAACCTCCCGCGGCTCAGGTGATCGAGGGTGGCCGCCTGTCGGGCCAGGATCTGCGGCCGGCGCCGCACCGGCGGGGTGATCATCGGGCCCAGCGTGATGCGCTCGGTGCAGCGCTGCCATGGCGGCCAGCGCCACCCAGCACGTCGGCGATGTCCTCGTCCGCGATGCCCGCTTCGGAGGATGTGATCCCACAGGAACACGCCGTCCCAGCCGGCGGCCTCGGCGTCCTCGGCGATGGTGAGGAGCACCGCCGGGTCGGCGAGCTCGCCGAACGGGGGGAGATACAGGGCGTGCTGCATGGCCGGGACGGTACACCCGCCCCGTGCCGACACCGGGCTGCTCCTGGCCCACGAGGCGACGGCGGGATCTCGCTGTCGCACGGCGACTTCTTCGACATGGCCGTCGTCAACGAGGGCATCGCTGCGCTCTCCGCCGACTGACCGTCCGGTGGTGGGTGATCAGCGAGAGCAGGGCTCTGGCCTTCGGCGCCTCGGCCGGGATCTGAGCCGACAGCCGGGCGATCAACTCGTCGGTCGGAAGCACATCGGGGTGGCTCCGATGCCGCAGGTTCTGCCATTCGAGGAGTTCCTCGAGCACGGTGGCGTCGTCGACCAGGACGGCAGCGGCAAGCGTGCGACCCAGCAGGAGGAGATCGTCGCGCGCCGAGGTGACGGACACACCGAGCGGTTCGGAGGCGATGGCGGCCTCCACGAGCGCCGGAACCTTCTCGGCCAACGCAGCGGCTTCGTCCTCGGGAAGCGCCTGCGACTCGGCAGCCTGAATGTCCCACGCCGATTCGCTGATCAGATCGAGCATCTTCGGATCGCCGATCCACTCGTCGGCCCCGATGGCTCTGGCCCGGTCCGCATCGGCACCGAAGGCACGGCCCCCGGCCACCACGGGAATCCCGGCGGCGTGGGCGCCCCGGACAGCGGCGCCCGCGCCCCGATCAGGTTGGCGGTGGACGTGCAGCTGAGCAACGGCGCGGCGGGCTGCTCGTCGCCGAGGTAGGCGGTCAGGTCGTGGGCCGGAAGGGTCGCACCGAGGAAGGTCACCCGCCAGCCGAGGTAGGTGAGGTAGGCAGCGACCATTCGGGCCGGAAGGGAGTGGTCATCCCCCTCCGCACAGGCGACGACGACGTGCAGGCCGTCGTCGGGCATGTCGAATGCCCCGGCCAGCAGGGCGACAACGGTCTCGACCGCCGCCGACGCGGCGTGCTCCTCGGCGATCCGGTAGTCGGACCGGAGCCACCTCGTTCCGACGTCGCGCTGCAGCGGGGCCAGGACCTCGAACAGCAGCTGGTCGAACGAGACGCCTTCGGCCATCAGCTCGGAGATCAGTCCGTACGCCAAACCCGGATCGCCGGCGAGGAGCGCGGCCTGGATTCCCAACGTCGCAGCGCTCTGTGCAGCTGGTGATTCGTCAGCGATTTGGGTCATGGCCACTCCGGAGGTCGATGGAAAGCGTAGCGGCACCGGCGATGACGCATCCCCTCGCAGACCGCGGACGCGACCGCTGATTAGGATCGCTTCTCCGGGGCAGCGATGTTGCCGACCTGCCCCGTTCACGCCGGATCGCGACCGGCCCCACCAAGGAGCACCACCATGGCCGAATCGAACGCACTGACTGCGCGACGGGTGATCGTCTGGGTCACGCGGGCCATCAGCTATCTGGTCTACGCGTACGTCGTCGTCGTCGAGGTGATTCTCTCGATCGGCTTCTTCCTGCTGCTCTTCGGAGCCAACCCGACATCGGAGTTCGTGCAGTGGATCTACCGGAGCCTCAACCGGGCCATGGAACCGTTCCGCGGCATCTTCAACCCGATCGAGCTGACCGGCAACAACAACCAGGAGGTCGCGTCGGTCTTCGACGCCTCGATCCTGTTCGCCATGATCATCTACGGCCTGCTCGCCATCCTCGTCCACGCGTTCATCCGCTGGCTCACCTACCGCCTCTACCGGCTCGATCTCGAAGAGCGGAAGCTCGAACGCGAGCACGCCCAAGAGGCGGCGCTCGACGCAGCACCACCCTCGAGCGTCCCGCCCACCACCGCGGCCCCCGGCCAAGCGTGATCCGCTCGCCACTTCGGCCCGCCGAGTAGGGTCGAACGGCGTTCACCCGAACGAGCCCTCCGATCGGAGTTCCCATGAACCGCAGCACCCTTGCCGTCCGAGCCGTCCTCGTTGCGTCGATCATCGCGGCGCTGCTGTTCCTTCCCTCGCTGGCCAGTGGTGCCGGCCAGCCGCCGCAGACCACCACCACCGTCGCGCCGTCCACCACCGTTGCGCCGTCCACCACCGTCGCGCCGACGACCACGGTGGGCGAGCCGGAACCCGAGCTGGAGCCCGGGCCCTCGGTGACGGCCGTGATCGGCAACGACGCCCTTCCGGGCTCCGAGGCAGCGGCCGCCGACGCCGTCGCCGGTCAGCCCACGTTTACCGGCTGAGATCAGGTTTCCGGTTCACGCTCTGCGATCTCGTGCCGGTCGCGGCACTAGGGAGCGTCGACCACTTCCCACGTCCAGTCGGCCCCGCGTCCGTCCGTGTTCATCGCCTGCACGCGGACGACGAGTGTGTCGGCAGGGACCACGACCTCGCCGTCGAACGCGCCGGCGTGCGTGACGAGGCTGTACTGATCCGACCCGTAGGCGTCGACGACGACGTCGGCGTTGCAGGCGGGGCAGGCGAACCGGGCGGCGCGGACGCCGTCGAGCACGAAGGCGAAGAGTCGATCGCCGGTGCCCGCATAGATCGCTCCGGCGTCGACGCCGGCCGATGCCCCGGAGCGCGAGGCCCAGCGGAGCAGCGGTTCCATCTCCAGCGTCCAAGGACCGTCCGCGGTGACCTCGACGGCCGAGAACTGCTCGCCGACGAGGAAGTTCACCGGGGACTGGCCGAGGTAGGGACCGGTCTCGTTGACCAGCCGCTGCGCATCCTCACCATCCCGGTCCACCACGTCCACGATGAAGGGGCCGTTGCCGGAATGAGTCAGGGTGGCGACGTAGGAATCCGCGTTCGGGATCTCGAAGTCCAACTCCGCGTCGCCGGTCCCCGAGCGTGAGATCGACTCCGTCGGCGCGCCGGGGACCGTGATGGTCGCCGGCGCGGTCGTCGCCGATGCCGGCGTGGTCGTCGTCGAGGTCGTCGTCGTGGTCGTCGTCTGAGGTGAGGAGGTGGTGGTGCTCGTCTCGGGGTCGGACCGGATCGTCGTGGCGGACGCAACCTCGGTGTCCGGGTCGTCGCCTCCGCCGCTGCTGAGCATCACACCGGCAATGCCCAGGATCGCCACGAGTGCCGCAGCCAGCACGGCCCACTTGCCCCAGCGCGAGAACCACCCTGGAGACGACACCACCGGGGACTCGGATGCGCCGATGTACTCGGTCTCATCGGAGTCGCCGGATGCGACCGCACTGCGGGGTATTGAGTCGAATAGTCCGGCCGAGGAGGTGCGGGTCGGCGTCGGCGTCGGCGTGGGAATCGGCGCCGCCGGCTCGCGGTGATCGGGATGCTGCTCCGGCGGGTACCACTGCCCGTCGGAGGCCTGCCACCAGCCGTCTCCCTGCGGCACATCAGTCACGAGCCCGTTCTCCCCGCCGTCGCGGCTCAGAAGGCGGACTGTACAGGGGCGACTCGCTGTGAATCCAAGCCTCTGGGACCCCTGGACGGCGATTGCTGCCCGGGCATGCCACCGTTCTGCTGGCCGGGCGGGGATCGAACGCCCTGTTCTGCCCGAACGCCCGCCGGCAAGGTAGGTGCCTCGTGGTCAGGTCACCGTGAAGGTACTGACCATGCCGTCCTGGAAGTGGCTGACCGGGAGCGGGGGGACCGCAGTTGGGGTCACGATGTTGCAGAAGAGGATGTAGCTCCCGGCATCGAGATCGAACGACGCCGACTCCTCGGTACCCGCATCGACCACGGCGATCTTGCCGATGACGTCACCCTCGGGCAGATCGTCCTCGATCACCGCGCCGTCTTCGTCGACCGGAAGTGCCGCTGGGTCGTCACCCTTCACGATCACCAAGTTGTGGAGGTCACCGCCCACGTTCTTTGCCACGATTTCCATGCTGCCCGCGTCCACCGAAGTCGGATCGGGTACCACGGCACCGTCGGTCAGCACGACGCTGATCGATGCGCCACCACCCTCGTCCCCGCCTGCGCCGTCATCGGCGACTTCGTCCGAACCTGCCGCCGCCGTCGTCGGGGTCGCAGCGTCGTCATCGTCGTCGCCACACCCGGCGAGAACCAGGAACGCCCCCAACACCACCACGACAACAGCCGCGATTCGCTTGTTCACAAGATGCCCCCCGGCGACAAGGTAGTACCCGGCCCTGATGCCTGGCAGTGACTGGATTTGCTGGCCGGGCAGGGATCGAACCTGCGACCTCCTGGACCAAAACCAGGCGTTCTACCAATTGAACTACCGGCCACCGGGGTGCCGTCATCGGCACTGCCAGACCGTACAGGCAATCGCCGCCGGTCCACCGCCGATTGGGGAGCGGCGCGGGCGATCAGCCGTCGGCCGGGTCGCCCGAAGCGGGGCCGGTCGTGGCCACGACCCGGCGGGCGGGTCCCGGAAAGTCCCCCTCGACGAACCAGGTGCCGCCGCTCCCGGCCAGTCGGGGACGGACCCCCGTGTGGTCGCCGAGTTGGTCGCGGTACCGGGCCAGCTCGGGGTACGCAGCGAGCGCCGCGGGCTCCAGGTCGTTGTGATGGTCTCCCTGCGGGCCGCCCAGGTCGTCCCAGGTGGCGTAGACCACCGGGGTCGCACAGTGAACCGGCGGCGTGAGCAGCGTGTAGGTGGCCGGCGCCGGGTCGAGCGGCTCGACCCGCTCGCCGATTCCCGTCACCCGGGCACGACCCCCGCGGAGACAGAACGCGACGTCGGCGCCGATGCCGGCCGCGCCCTCTGGATCGTCGAACCGAGCCCACCGCAGGATCGCGGCGGCGTCGGCCGATCCGCCGCCCAACCCGGCGCCGGCCGGGATGTGTTTCTCGATCCGGACGCCGGCCGAACGGCCGCACAGGCGCAGCGCTCGGGTCACCAGGTTGTCGGTATCGGCCGACACGGCTCCGGGCCCGGCTGGCCCGGTCACCTCGATGCCTTCGCCGTCAGGGTCGATCCAGAGCCGGTCGGCGAAATCCAGACTGACCATCTCGGCGTCGATCAGGTGATAGCCGTCGCCGCGCACGCCGGTGACGTGCAAGGACACCGTGAGCTTGGCCGGCGCCACCACCTCGATCATCCCGCCACCTTACGAGCGAGCGCCGCCCAGCCCGCCAGGTCGATCTCACCCGCTCGAGCCTCGGGTCGCAGGCCCGAGGCTTCGAGCTGCTCGACGGTGACCCTCCCCTTCAGAGCGCTCCTGAGCATCTTCCGCCGTTGCTGGAAGCCGGCTCGGATCAGGTCGAACATCACGTCCGGATCGGCGTCGACCGGCGGTTGGCGGCGGCGCTCCAGTGCGACCAGGACCGACTCGACCTTGGGCCGGGGGACGAACACATCGGGCGGCACGCGGCCCACCAGTTGCCCGGTCGCCCAGTAGGCCACCTTGAGCGACGGCACGCCGAAGACCTTCGAGCCCGGCCCCGCCACCAGTCGCTCCCCCGCTTCGCGCTGCACCATGACCAGGTACCGCTCGATCTGGGCCACGCCGTCGAGGAGGTCCAGCAGGAGCGGGGTGGCGATGTTGTAGGGCAGATTCGCGACGACGGTCCAGGACTCGGCCGGATCGAGAGTCTGGTCCCAGTCGAGCGTGCGGGCGTCGGCCTCGACGACGGTGACCGGCGGATCGGCGTCGGCCACCACGTCGCGGAGCACACCGGCCAGTCCGCCATCGGTCTCCACGGCCGTCACCTGCGCCCCGGTCTCGACCAGCGCCAGGGTCAGCGAGCCGAGACCGGCGCCGATCTCCACCACACGATCGCCGGGACCGACGTCGGCGAGCCGCGGCGACACGGCGCACCGTGTTGGGGTCGGCCACGAAGTTCTGACCCAGCGAGCGCCGGGGAGCGAGCCCACCCGTGTCGAGCAGGTCGCGGATCTGCCGGGGGCTATGGGTCAACGAAACCGATCAGGGCTGGGGCGGCAGGTGCTTGCCGCAGTGGGGCCACTGGCCCGGACCCGACATGCGCCACAGGCCCACGGCCATGGCGTCCTGCACGGCGGGGCTGGCATCGCTCGGTGCAAGGCCGGCCAGGTCGCCGCGGCCAAGCCAGTTGGCCACGGCGTTCCATGTGGCCTGATGGAACTGGTAGGCGCCCATGTACGGCCCCGCCGGGTTGTAGGCGCCGTAGTTTCCACCCGATTCGCAGGCTCGAAGGGTGGCGAGATCCGACGCGGCTCAAGCCGGTCGCCGGAGGCGGGGCCGGAGGATCGGTGGCCGGCGGAGGAGGAGGGGGCGCCTGCGTCGTCGGCGGTGGTGCCGGGGTGGTGGCCTGGGTGCGCCGGTGGATCAGTGGCGGGAGGGGACGTGGCCTCGGTCGACGCCTGGAACGAGGCTGTCGTCGGTCTCGACGATCTCGGTCTCGACGATGTCGGGCTCGGGTTCCGTCGCTTGGTTGGTTTCGGGTTCCGTCGGGAGCCGATCGAGATCGACCACTGCGGACCAGCGGGTCAGATCGGCGTCGGAGGAAGGCGGGGTCGAGACGACCACCTCGGACGCGGTGGTGGGCGGTGCGGCAAGCTCGACCTGGGACAGGTCCGGCTCGTTCTCGGTGGGCTCGGCCGCCCCGGCGGTGCGCACGGTGGGACCCGACCCGGTCTCACCGAAGTCGGTCACGAAGTCGACGACGAAGAACGAGACCGCAAGCAGGGCGGCGACGCCGATGACGACCGTGCTCGTTCCCAAGCTGGGTTGCGTGCGTTGGACGGCGCTACTCCTCGTGCCCTCGACAGATGCTCCGGCGGTCCGGCAAGCAGAGCACCGACCGTCGACGGTATGACGATCGTAACGCGATCGCAACCTCCCCACCGAACCAGACGACGAACTCGTGAGCCTTCGGCGCCCCCTGAGCCACGAGAGTTCACCCGTTCGGGCGGGTCGGGAGCGACCGGGTGAAGAAGCGGTCGGCGTTGGTCCAGGTGGCCTCGGCCACCGTCGCCACCGGGATCCCCTTCAGCTCGGCCACCTTGGCCCCGACGTGGGTCACCCAGGCCGGCTCGTTGGTCTGACCCCGGTGCGGGACCGGCGCCAGGTAGGGAGCGTCGGTCTCGACGAGCATCCGGTCGAGCGGGCAGCGCGCGCGCCGCCTCGCTGCAGCTCGACCGCACCCTTGAACGTGACGATCCCGCTGAACGACATGACCGCGCCCCGGGCCAGCGCCTCGGCCTCTCGCGGGTCCGCCGGTGAAGCAGTGGAACACCGTGCGGGCCGGGATCCCCTCCTCGTCGAGGATGGCGAACGTGTCGTCCCACGCCTCACGGGTGTGGATCACCAGCGGCAGTTCGTGGGCGTGCGCCAGGGCGATCTGGGCGGCGAAGACGCGGCGCTGCGCGTCGCGGGGCGAGTGGTCGTAGTGGTAGTCGAGTCCGCACTCCCCCACCGCGACCACCTCGGGCTCGGCCAGCAGGGCCTCGATCCCGTCGATCCCACCCGCCGCGTCGTGCGGGATGCACGCCGGCGGTGGCGGCCACACCCGTCGTGGGCACGCGCCGTTGCGATCGCCTGCCGCGAACGAGCCAGATCGGTGCCGACGTCGATCAGCCGATCCACGCCGGCGGCCGACGCACGCGCCACCGCGGCCGCACCCTCCGGGCCGGGCTCGAGATGGCAGTGGTTGTCGAACCAGCGCACCCCGGTCGCCCCTCGGACGGAGCAGCATCCTTCGGTCATGCCGAGGACTTCAGCCGCGGGAAGAGTGGATCACCCTTCTCGACCGGAAGGCCCCCCGGATACCCGCCCCAGGCGATCACGTCGGCCAGCGGCCGCTCGGTAGGGGTCCCGGGCAGCCCGATCCGGCGCCAGACCTCGTCGGCGGACGCCGGGATGGCGGGGCTGGCCAGGATGGTGACGATGCGCACCGCCTCGAGGGCGTCGCCGAGCACGGCGTCGACCTCGGGGCCCGGCTCCATCTTCCAGGGTTCGTGCTCCTCGAGGAACGCGTTGGTCTCCCGGATCAACGACCAGGTCGCGTCGAGGGCGCGGCTGGGAGCGATGTCGGCCCACGCCGCGCTGGTCTCCTCGACCGCACGTGCCGCCTCCGCTGCGAGCGGGCTGTCGGCGCGGCGGGGCCGGACCCACCCCGTCGCACTTCTTGGCCACGACGGTGCTGACCCGAGCGACCAGGTTGCCGTACTGGTTGGCGAGGTCCGCGTTGTAGCGGGCGACCATGCCCTCGTAGCTGAAGTCGCCGTCGGGACCGAACGGGGTGTCGCGCAGGAAGTGGTAGCGGAACCCGTCGACGCCGAACGTCTCGACCAGGTCGGCCGGGAAGATCTGGTTGAGCCGGGTCTTGGACATCTTCTCCCCGCCCACCAGCAGATAGCCGTGCACTCGCAGCTTGTGCGGAGGATCCAGCCCGGCGGCCAGCAGCATGGCCGGCCAGTACACACAGTGGAAGCGCAGGATGTCCTTGGCCAGCAGATGGTGCACGTGCGGCCACCACCGCTGGAACTGCTCGTCGTCCACGCCGAACCCCACCGAGGTGGCGTAGTTGATGAGGGCGTCGTACCAGACGTAGAAGACGTGGTCCTCGTCCCACGGGACCGGGACGCCCCAGTCGATGGACGTCCGGGTGATCGAGACGTCGTCGAGACCGTGGCGGATGAGCCCCAGCGCCTCGTTGCGCTTGCCGTCGGGCTGCACGGCGTCGGGATGCGCCTCGTACCACTCGGTCAGGGGCCCCTCGAACGCCGAGAGCCGGAAGAACCAGTTCTCCTCCTCGAGGTGTTCCACGGGCCGGCCATGGATGGGACAGTTGCCGTCGACCAGATCGTCGTCGTTGTAGTACGCCTCGCAGGCCACGCAGTAGAGCCCCGAGTACGTGTCCTTGTAGATCCAGCCGTTGTCGTACACCCGCTGCAGCAGCTCCTGGACCGCCCGGTGGTGGCGGGGCTCGCTGGTGCGGATGAAGTCGTCGTACGTGATGCCCAGCAGATCCCACGTGTCCCTGAACCGGGCACTGGTCAGATCGGCATGCTCCCGGGCGCCATGGCCCTGCTCTTCGGCGGCGCGCAAGACCTTCAATCCGTGCTCGTCGGTGCCCGTCGTGAACCGCACGTCGTCGCCCACCAGCCGGTGCCACCGGGCCACCCCGTCGGCGATGACGGTGGTGTAGGCGTGGCCGATGTGGGGGATGTCGTTGACGTAGTAGATCGGGGTCGTGACGTAGAACGGGGGCACGGCGCCACCCTACCGATCGGGCACCGGGACGCCGGTCAGGAATCCTCGGCGATCTCCCCCACCAATTCGGCCACCACGTCCTCGATCGTCATGATGCCGAGCACCCGACTGCCCTCCCTCACCAGGGCGAAGCGGCGACCCGACGTCTGCATCTGACCGAGCACGTCGACGATCCGCTCGTCGATGCCCACCTCGAGGGCGTCGGTCATCACCCCCGACGCCGAGATGGGACCGTCCTGCTCGTTGGCGGCGGCGAGGTCGCGGAGCCGCACCACCCCCACGGTGTGGTCGAGGTCGCCGGCGTGGACGGGGAGCCGACGGTGGCCGTGCCGGATGGCGAGGCGGAGCGCGTCGTCGACCGACTGCGAGGACGACACGCTCACCACCTGCTCGCGGGGGATGAACACGTCGCGCACGACCATGTCGCGAAAGTCCAGCGACCGCTCGACCAGCGCGGCATCATCCGGCTCGATCTCGCCGGCGCGAGCGGCCTCGTCGGCCACCGCTCGGAGCTCCTCCTCGGTCAACACGCTCCGGACGGTTTGGACCGACTCGGGGGCCTGGAGATCGGCGAACTTCAGGAGCACGCGCACGACGGGTCGGAAGATCCGGACCAGTCCGGTGAGCAGCGGAGCCGTCAGGCGGGCGGTTCGCAGCGGCGAGGCCATGGCGATCGCCTTGGGGATGGCCTCGGCGTACACGAACAGGAGGAAGGTCACCAGCACCGACACGACCGTGATGCCGACCCCGCCGAACCACCGGCTGGCCAGGGAGCCGCTGACCGTCGCTGCGCCCACTTGCATGAGGAGCGCGACCAGCAGAACGGTGCCCAGGACCTGGGGAAGCTCGTCGATCAGGTCGAGCAGCTGGCGGGCGCCTCGATCACCCCGATCGCGGGCGACGACCGCCTGGGCCCGCTGCACCCGCAGGATGGCGACCTCCGACAGGGCCAGCACGCCGGCGGCCGCGAAGAGGGCGAGGAACAGCACGATCAAGCCGACGTCCGACGCGGTCACGCGCTGTACACCTCCCGGTTGTCTCCACCCTGCCCCGGAGGCGTGCCGGGGCGCCAGGGCCCATGGTCCCTGTTGGGCCCGCCGCCTCCGGACCGTCGTCGTTCCCTGAAGCGGTTCAGCTCCCGGAGACCTCGCGCAGCACGGGACGCCGATCCTCGGGCAGGACTTCGAGCTGATCGAGTCCGGCCCGGCCGCGGACGTCCTCGATCTTGTCCAACTCGCGCTCGAGCTGGCGTCGCCGGGTTCCCGACAGCTCTCCCACCGATTTGCTGACGGTTGCGAGCTGCTTCTCGACCTTGTCGATGTGCTCGGACATCCGCTGCCACTGATCGGAGAACTTCCCGAGCCGCTCGAGAATCTCGCTGGAGGCCCGCTGCACTGCGACGGCGTCGACCTGGCGCCGGACCACCGCCAGCACGGCGAACAACGTGTTGGGCGAGCAGACGGCGACGCCCTCGCCCATGGCGTAGTCGATGAACCCGGGGTCGTGCTCGTGGATGAAGCTGTAGACGGCCTCGTTGGGGATGAAGAGCAGGACGAAGCCCAGCGTGTTGGTGGGGTCGGCGTACCCACGGGTGGTCAGCTCCTTCACCCGGCCGCGGACGTCACGCTTGAACAGCGCTGCGAGTCTCTGCTGGTCGTCGTCTCGCTCGCTCTCGAGGTAGCGGAGGTAGTTGTCGACCGGGAACTTCACGTCCATGTGGAGCTGCTGGTCGTCGGGGAGGAGGAATGTGAAGTCGGGGGTGGTCCCGCCGGGCAGCTGGCGCTGCTTGCGGTAGTTGACGTGCTCCCGGAACCCGGCGCTCCGGAGGACGTCGTCGGCCATGCGCTCGCCCCACTGCCCGCGCGCCTTGGGGTTGCGCCAGAGCGCGACGGAGCTCGGCGGTGGTGTCGGCCAGCAGGCGCTGGCCCTCGACCGCCGCCTGCATCCCCTCGACGAACTGACTGTGCTGGGCCGCGCTCTTCTCCTGCACCTCGGTCAGCTCGCGATGCACCCGCTTGAGCTCGGCGTCCATGGCCGACATCTGGGTCCCGAGCTCCTTGCCCACCCCGGTCATGCCGGCATCGACCACCTGGCGCACGCCCCCCACCCGCTCGGCCACGATCCGATCGACGGCCGCCACCTTCTTCTCGATCGAGGTCTCCACCGTGCCGAGCCGGTCCTGCACGGCCTGCTGGGTCTCGGTGAGGTGGTGCGCGGCCTGGAGCATCTGCCGGTCCATGGCCTGGGCCCGCAGGTCCATCTCGCGCCGGCTGTGGCCGAGCTGCTCGTCGATGCGCTGCGCTGCGTCGCCGACCACCGAGCGGACCGCCTCGTTGACGGCGTCGACGGTGGCCCGGTCGGGCTCGACGTCGCCGGGCGGGGTGACGGGCTGACGCTGCAACGCGGCCAGGCGGGCGGCCAGCACGGCCACCGCGATCAGGGCGAGGACGGCGAACAGGGCCAAGAAGATGGCGAGGAAGGTCATACCGAAACCGTACGCAGGGGGTGTGACAGTCACGCGGACCCACGGGATCGGGGCGAGACCCTCGGTTGAGTCGAGTATGTTCACTCTCATGGAGTCGAGCCCATTCCCCCACCACGGCCCGCTCGCCGCCGAAGCCGTCTCGGGCCGGGAGTCCCTGGTCCAGGACCTGGCCGAACGCCTCATGGAGCGCCGGCTCACCGCCCTCCTCGGCCCTCGGCGGTACGGCAAGACCAGCCTGCTGAAACGGGTCGGTGCCGATCTCGAGGCGGTGGGTCCGGCCACGATCTGGATCGACCTCTACGAGCTCACCTCGATGGCCGACCTGGCCGGGGCCGTCGACCGGGGCCTGGCCGGCGTCACCGGCCCGGTCCGCAGGATCCTCGACGCCGTCGCCGGCAGCCTCTCCCTCCGGCTGGGGGTCATCGGCGTCGAGCTACTCGCGGGACAAACGGCACCGTCCCGACCCGGTGCTCACCCTGCGGTCGCTGCTCGACGTGCTCGTGCAGACCGCCCAGCGGCACGACCTGATCCTCGTGCTGGACGAGTTCTCCGGCATCGCCGGGGTCGAGGGGGCGGCGGGGGTGCTGCGGACCCAGCTGCAGCACCACTACCGAGACCTGGGCATCGTGTTCGCCGGGTCGCAGCCGTCCACCATGCGCACGCTGTTCAGCGACCAGACGCAACCGTTCTTCGCCCAAGCCGACCTCATCGAGATCGGGCCGCTCTCCGACGAGGCCGTGTCCGGCATCGTCCACGACGGTTTCGAGCGAACGGGCCGGGATGCCGGCGCCATCGCCGGCGCCATCGTGGCCTTCGCCGAGGGACACCCCCGAGCGCGCCATGCAGCTGGCCGACGCGACGTGGCGTCGCACGCCACCCGACGGGACGGCCGGGCCGGAGACGTGGGAAGAGGCGACCGCCGACGTGCGGGCCACCGTCGACATCGGATCGGACCGCCTCTACGCCCTGCTCCCTCGCGGCCACCAGAAGACGCTGCGAGCGGTGGCCACGAGCGGCAGCATCTACGGCACCGCCGCCGGGGTGCTCGAACTCTCCCCGGGGACGGCCAAGGCCGCCGCCGACGCACTGACCGGCAATGGCTTCCTCGTCCGCCGCGACGACCAGCTCACCGTCGTCGACCCCCTGCTCGCCGACTGGATCCGCCGCCGCTTCCCTCTCTGAGGAGTTCCGCAAAGCGGAACTCCCGAGGAACCCGCCCAAGGCGGGTTCCCGCTCTAACCCATGTACTCCCCGCCGTTGACGGTCAGGTTCTGCCCGGAGATCATCCGGGCCCGGTCCGAGAGGAGGAACCCGATGGCGTTCGCGACCTCCTCGTCGGGCACGATCGAACCCAAGGGGATCTTCGCCTCGATCTCGGCCCTCACCTCGTCCGCCGTGATCCCGCGCTCGCCGGCCTGCCAGTCGCAGTATCCCTGAACGGGCGGTCCCCACATCCAGCTGGGGGACACGGTGTTCACCCGGATGCCCTTCGGCCCCAGCTCCTCGACCAGGTAGTACATGGCCGACAGCAGGGCACCCTTCGAGGCGGCGTACCCGGCCTGGTCCATCGACCGCACCTTCGAGGACTGCGAACCCACCAGGACCACCGACCCGCCACCCGATTGGTCCATGGCCTTGACCGCGGGTCGCAGCAGGGTCATCGACCCCACGACGTTGGTCTGGAACGCCATACGCCAGGCCTCGAAGTCGGCCTCGTCCAGCGTGCCCATCGCGTACTCGAACGCGGCGACCTGCGCGACCCCGTCGAGACCGCCGAAGCGCTCGACCGCCGCGTCGACCAGGGTGCGGCAATCGTCCGGGTCGGTGATGTCGCAGGGGGCGCAGACGACCCGCTCGCCGGTGGGATCGGCCTCGGCCGCCACCTCCTCCAGTCGGCCGAGCGTGCGCGACGCCAGCACCACCGACGCACCGTCGGCCAAGCACCGCAGCACGACCTCGCGCCCCAGGCCCGAGCCCACCCCCGACACCACGATCCGCTTGCCGCCCAGGAGCTGCTCCGACATCTCCGACCTTTCGTCACGCACCTCGAACGCCAGCACCGTACCGAACCGACTCGACTCGTGAGTTCGGCCCTACCCGGTGGGTTGGCTCTGCTCGGAGCGCTGGATGGCCCGTTCGTCGGTGCCCAGGTACGAGGCGATCACCTGCGGGTCCTCGCGCACGGCCTCCGGCGTGCCCTCGGCGATCACCGCGCCCGCTTCGAGGCAGTAGACCCGGTCGCTGATGCTCATCACCAACGGCATGTCGTGCTCGATCACCACGACGGCGGCCTCGAGCTCGCGCTGAATCCTCCGGATCAGAGGGCCGAACGCCTCGGTCTCCTTCTGGGCGACGCCGCCGGTGGGCTCGTCCAGCAACAGCACCTGGGCATCGACCCCGAGAAGGCTGCCGAGCTCGACGACCCGGCGGGTGCCGGTGGAGAGTCCGGAGACGTAGTTATCGGCGTAGATGCCGAGCCCGAGGAAGTCGATGATGTCGTCGGCCTCGCCCTTCTTGCGCCGCTCGGCGGCCGGTGACGGCGGCACGTGCAGCATGGACGGCACCAGCCACGAGCGACCGCGCGCCTCCAACGACACCATCAGCGTCTCGCGGACCGTGAGCTCGGGGTAGAGCTTGGCGGCCTGGAACCCGCGGCCCAGCCCCAACCGGTGTCGCACCCACGAGTTCATGTGGTTGACCTCGCGGCCCAGCACCTCGATGGTCCCGGTGGACGGAACGAAGCCACTGATGGCGTTGAGCAGCGTCGACTTGCCGGCACCGTTGGTGCCGATCAGGCCCACCAGCTCGTTGGGCATGACGTGGAAGTCCACCTCTGCGACGGCGCGGTTTCCGCCGAACTGCACCGAGACCCGCTCGGTCACCAGTGCGGGCTGTCCCTCCGCGAGCGCAACCGGCTCGCGGTCGCGGGTCAGCACCGCCACGTCGGGTCGCTGCACCGCCCGCTCGACGTCGTCGGGCAATCGATCCTCGGCCGCGGTGAGCAGGCCGTCGCGGATCGAATAGACGATCTGCATGAGCCCGCCCGGGAAGTACATCAACAACGCGAGCAGGCCGATGCTGCTGGTGAGCAGGACGACCAGTTCCGGCGGCGACGAGGCGTCGAAGAGGGCGGGGATGCCCTGGACCCACAGCGCCCCCAGTACGGGACCGGCGACCGATCCGAGACCGCCGATGATGGCGATCGCGACCATGCGGATCGACACGTCAGGAGCGAAGGTGGTGGCCGGTTGGATCGACGATTGCAGGGTGACGAAGAGGCAACCGGCGAAGGCGGCGATCCCGCCCGAGACGGCGAACGCAGTGAGCTGCATCTTGCGTGGTGAGACCGTGGACGCCGCAGCCATGTCCTCGTTCTCCCGGACCGCGATGATGCTGCGACCGATCCCCGTGCGCCGCAGCTGGGCGACCAACGCGCAGACGAGCACCAGCGCCAGGACGCAGAACCAGTAGTACGAGCGGCGCCCCGACTCGGGATCGCCGAAGTCGATGGGACCGAAGACCGGCTTGACCACGGGCCGGGTGGCGGAGCTCCCGCCCGTGAAGACGTCCTGGACGAACAGCCAGTTGGCGGCCGCGACGGCGAACGCCAGGGTCGCCACGGCCAGATACAACCCTCGAACCCGCAGCGCCGGAACGCCGATGATGAACGCAGCCACCACGCCCAGGAGCGTGGCCACCACGAGCGCCACGCCCCACTCCAGCGTGACCGACCCGATCAGGGGGATCTCGTAGCCGTTGGTCAGGGTGCCCATGGTGAGCCCGCCCAGGCCGACGAACGCGAACTGACCCAACGAGAGCTGCCCGGCCCAGCCCGTGAGCAACGACAGCGACACCCCGACCATCGCGGTGATGGCGATGCTGCTCCACAGGAACAGGCTGGTGGCGCTGTCGAGGATCAGGCCCAGCGCGATGAAGAAGCTGAACAGGACACCGAACCCGATCAGATTGAGGTGCTTCACCCACCAGACCTGCTTGAGACGCTCGGGCACCGGCTTGAGCTGAGGCGACAGCGACCACGCCGCCCCTTCGGTCTGACTCCGGCCGACGAACAGGACGACGACCAGCACGGCGAGGAAGAGGTAGAGGTCGACGATGGTGCGGTTGGTCGACTCGACGTTGGCCCGCACGATCTGCTCGACGACACCGACGGCGAGACCACCGACCAGCACCTTCGGGAGCGACTGCATGCGGGCGAGCAGGCCGACCGTGATCGCCCGCAGCAGGAGCGGGGCGGCCAGGGCGGCGGAGCCTGCGGCGGCCGCATTGCTGATCTGGAACGGGGCGAAGAGGACGGCCGTGGCGGTGGCGAGCGCCCCGCCGATGGTCCACACGATCGTGGACGTCTTCTTGGGGCTGGTGCCGTAGATGCGGGCCGTGTCGGCGTTGGACGCGGTCGCCCGCACCGCCAGACCGAACCGGGTGCGATTCAGGAAGGCGCCGAGACCCAGGATGAGGACGGGCACGACGATCAGCACGATCAGGTCGCGGTTGAGCAGCTCGACCCCGCCGATCTCGAGGGTCCAGTCGAACGGCAGCGGGATGGGTCCGGGCGTCGTCACCTGGGGCAGGTTGATCCTGACCGCCGTCAACAACTGGGCGACCCCGATGGTGGCCACGAGCAGCACCAGTCGGGGCGCAGTGAACAACCGGCGCACCACCGTCAGCTCGATGATCCCGCCAACGATCGCACTCGCGACGATGGCCAAGGCGTAGGCCAACCACCAGTTCAGCTCGTAGCGCACCAGCAGGAGCACGAACATCGCCACGCCGAGCGCGCCGGTCTCGGCGTAGGCGAAGTTCAGGACGCCCGTGGCCCGGTAGATCAGCACGAACCCGGCCGCGAGCGCGGCGTAGGTCAGACCGGTCACCAGGCCGATGACGATGTCCTGTGACTCGATCGCGATCCCGAAGATCTCGATCACGACTCGGTGCCTTCCCCACCGTCGGGATCACCGGGAGCCACGGTGTCGTCGCCGGACCCGTTCCCGCCGGCCGGAGGCTCCGTGTGGCCTCCGAGGAGCACGGCGGCGGCCAGATCCCCTGCTCGGTGAGCTCCTGGGCCGTGCCCTCGAATCGGACCGAGCCCTTCTCGAGGAACACCGCCCGGTCGGCGAGCGAGAGCGCGATGTTGACGGACTGCTCGACGATGATCATCGTCATGCCCTCGGCCCGCAGTCCTTCGATGACGCGGAGCAGTTCCTGCACCACCAGCGGCGCCAGCCCCAGGCTCAGCTCGTCGATGATCAGCACCTCGGGCTCGTGCATCAGCGCCATCGCCAGCGCCATCATCTGCTGCTGACCGCCGGACAGATCGCCGGCCCGCTCTTCGAGACGGCCGTCGAGCGCTGGGAACCGCTGGACGGCGGTGTCGACCCGTCGCTGGATCTCAGCCTTCTCGAGGCCCGAGGCGAGCACCGAGGTCTCGAGATTCTCGCCGATGGTGAGGTCGGGGAAGATCCCGGCCCCTCCCCGCAACTGGACGATGCCCTCGGCGAACCGGTGCTCGGCGTCGGTGTAGGTGATGGTGCGACCGTTGAGACGGATGATCCCGCGCTCGGGCACACCCAGCCCGCTGATGGCCCGGAGCAGCGTCGACTTGCCGGCCCCATTGGTCCCGAGCAATGCGAGGACCTCGCCGCGCCGGACCTCCAGGTCGACGTCGAACAGCACCTGGACCGGCCCGTAGCTGAAGTCCAGATTGTGCACCTGGAGCACCGGGATGTCGTCGGGCGACTCGACCATGCGCTCGAGCTCGTCGCGGTCCTCGAGCATCTCCTCCACCGACAGCGAGACGTCGTAGCGGATGAACCGGGCGCCGTAGATGATCACGAGCCCACCGACCAGACACGCCAACGGTGCGACGGCGAGCATGGCGGTGCGGTTGCCGAACGAGTCGGAGAGCTGGCCGACGAAGAGCCCCCCGACGAAGCCGCCCATCAGGAAGATGAACACGGGGAGAAAGGCGAACGCCAGGGCGCGGATCCGGAAGGGCGACACCGCGGCGATGATGGGTCCGGCGGCGACGAAGGCCGCCGTGATGGCGGCCTGGGCCAGCGCCACGAAGAGCACGAGCGGGCCGATCGGCTTCAGGGGGAGACCGATGGCGTAGAGGGCTCCCGCCCCGATGATCATCATCCCGGCCAGCTTCATCATCCGGGGCGGGTCGACCCGGAACGTGCGATCGAACAGGCGTCCCACGAAGGGCAACAGGGGAATGGCGATGACCCAGATCAACGACTCGACGACACCACGCTTGAGCGGCCCGAAGTCGTACTTGTCCTCGAGCAGGAGGTTGAACTGCAGCGGCACGGCGATCAGCGCGAAGCCGACCACCCCGACGCCGACCGAGAGGTAGTAGAAGGTGCGGACCTTCTTGAGCCGCTCGAAGGCCTGCGAGGTCGAGATGGGGAGCTGCTCTTCGTCGACCTGCTCGAGCTTGCGGCCCAGCACCGCCTCCTGGTCGTACTGACCGCGCTGGGGCTCCGTCAACCGGATCGAGGCCAGCCCGACGAGCAGGGGCGGGATGGCCAGCGCGACGAACGCCCATCGCCACCCTTCGGTTCCCCCTGCGAGTGCGGCCACGCCCCCCACGAGCAACGGCCCGAGGAGCTGGCCGAGGGGTCGACCGGTGCCCTCGAAGGCGAAGACCTGGTTCCGAGCCGCCACCGGGTACGAGTCCGAGAGCAGTGAGTTGGACACCGGGATGCGATACGACTGTCCCAGTCCGGTGGCGGCGTTGGTCCAGAAGAGCTGGAACGGATTGGCGACCAGCGCGCTCAGGGCCATCGTGAACGACCACACGACGGAGGCGATCGGGATGATGGTGACCCGCTTGATCCGGTCGGCCAGCGTCGCCATCGGAACCGCGCCCAGCACCAACGCGACGCCACCGAAGCTGAGGACGCCCTGGAGCGCAGTGTCCGACATCCCGAAGGTGTCCTGGATGTCCGGGGCGACCACCCGGACCACACGGGGCAGGTCGTCGATCACGTTCAACAGGAACATGAACAGCACCATCGTCAGGCCGCCCTGGGCCAACGCGTCCCTGAGGGACATCGCCTCCCCCCCCACGCCGGGGAGGAGGTCGTCGGGAAGGACGGTGCGGGCGTCGCGCTCGGCCTGGGTGGCTCGGCGCTTCGACTCCTCGGCCAGAACGGCGGCCGCGAGGTCAGCGGTATCGGTCTCGGTGTCCTGCCCGGCCACGTGGTCCCCCCAAGCGGTCCGGCCCGGTTGGGCTGGTGCTGCATCTTGGCCGCCCAACCGGCCCGTGGCAAGGATGGGCCGTCCCGCAGCCCCGTACCCGTCGCGCTACCGTTTTCCGGCGCACATCGGGGTGCGCCGTCGGTTGCCGGAAAGGTCTCGTCATGCTGCGTTCACCCCTCGTTCGCCGGATCGCCGTCCTCGTGGCTCTCGTGCTCTTGGCCGCCTCCTGTTCGGGCGAGTCGTCGGACGATGCTTCGGGCGACACCGAGGACGTTGCGGCCGGCACCGACACCGGAGGCACCGACACCGGAGGCACCGACACGGGCGGGACGGACACGGGTGGCACCGACACCGGAGGCGGTGAGGTCTACGAGGATCCCCGCGGCGGAGTCTTCGCCGACTTCCAGACCGGCTTCGATCGATCACACCCCTTCGGCGGGCTCGACACCTTCTGCTCCCCGCACGACGAAGCTGCCGATCGCGAGGAAACCGAGCCCGGCATCACGGCCGACACCATCGAGATCCACCAGATTCGCCAGCAGCTCGAGAACCTGATCGACATCGGCTTCGGCATCGACGTGGGCGACGTCAACCTCATGTTCGACACCTTCACCGACGTGATCAACGAGGACTGCGGCGGGATCCGCGGTCGGCAGATCTCCATGACCGAGAGCAGCTACGACCCGCTCAACTCCGACGTCGAGCAGGCCCGGATCAGCAACTGCATCACCGCCACCGAGGACAACCAAGCGGCCGTCGTGCTCAACAGCACCGGGTTCCAGGGCACCGCCACGCTCTGCGTCGCCGAGGAACACAACACCCCTCTGCTCACCACGCAGGGACTCGGCGACGAGTTCATGACCCGCGGCGCCGGCCGGCTGCTCACCCTCGACTTCAGTCTCAACGAGAGCCTGCGCTTCATGGTCGAGCGGCTCGACGCCGAAGGCGAGCTGGAGGGCAAGACCATCGCCGTCATCGGCGCCGACGTTCCCGGCCAGCCCGAGGCCGTCGAAGCCGGTCTGATCGGGACGCTCGAGGAGCTCGGCTACGAGGTTGCCGTCAGCAGCGTCATCGGCTGCGGAGGCGGTACGACGTGCGCCGACGGTCTCTCGGAGTCGGTCGCCGACCTGAAGGACGCCGGCGTCGATGCCGTGTTCCCGACCTTGAGCGTGACGTCGCTGCCGGGCTACATCAGCGAGATGGTGACCCAGGGCTTCGCCCCCGGCGACGTCCAGTTCTACAACTCCAACTTCGCCTCGCAGGCCGGCGACCTCGTCTCCTCCAAGGTGGCGGCCTTCGGCGGCGAGGCCGCCGGCGAGCTCTACGACGGCACGATCATCGTCGACGCCGCCGCCGCCGGGAACTTCCGGCTCGATGGCGCCACGGTTCCCGCCTTCAACCAGCTCTGCCTCGACGTCTATGCCGAGCGGACGGGCGTCGAATACGACTGGTTCCAGGAGGAGGGCAACACCCCTGCGGGCATGGTGGCCAACGTCTGCTCGCTGATGCGCATGACCGCTCGGGCCATCTACGACGCCGGCGACAACCCCACCCGTGACGACATCACCGCGGCCCTGGCCGGCCTGGGCGCCGTCGACACCAACAACATGATCCCGGCCTCGATCGGCGACGGGAAGTACACCCTGGCCGACGCGGTGCAGACCATGACGTGGACGTCCCCGTGCGGCATAGAGGGAGCGGCGTTCGACGAGAACGACACCTGCATCGTGATGGACGACAACTACGAGCTGGTCTCCCGCTGAACCGAAGCCGCATCGGCGGCGCCGTCAGGTCAGCGCCGCCGATGCGGCCAGGAACAGGTAGCCGAGCACCGCCATCCCCGGACCGGCGACAGCGATCCAGAAGCGGGCGCGCTGGGCCGTCGGCCCCGCGAGCTCGAGCAGCGCCACGGTCCCGACGGTGGCGAGGAAGCCCAGCCCGGTCATGGTCGCGCCCAGCGACAGCCAGAAGAGCGGCCCTACGAACGGCTGGATGCAGGAGTCCCACGAACAGTCCGGATCCGATTCGATCGACTCCACGTATTCCATGCCGACGATGAAGGCTGCGACGAGCCCGCTCAGCCAGACCAGCAGCACCAGATAGGGGCCACCACGGTGATCGACGAACGCCACCCTCGATGTCGGCGCAGTACGAACGGTGGGCTCCATGCGGCCCACGGTGACACGAACCGCTCCCACCCGGAATCAGGCGAATCCCCCACCGCCGCCTGGGGGATTCCGTTCTGGTCGCGGCAGCTCGTATCCTCTGACCTCGTGGCGACCAGCACCGAGCACCGGCTCACCCATCTCCAGCAGCTCGAGGCCGAGAGCATCCACATCATCCGCGAGGTGGTGGCCGAGTTCGAGAACCCGGTGATGCTGTATTCGATCGGCAAGGACTCGTCGGTCATGCTGCATCTGGCCCACAAGGCCTTCTTCCCGGCGCCGCTCCCGTTCCCGCTGCTGCACGTCGACACCACCTGGAAGTTCCGCGAGATGATCGAGTTCCGCGACCGCATGGCCGAGCGAGATGGGGTTCGAGCTGATCATCCACACCAACCCCGAGGGCCTGGCCAACGACATCAACCCGTTCGACCACGGCTCCAAGAACTACACCGACGTCATGAAGACCCAGGCGCTGAAGCAGGCGCTGGACCAGGACGGCTTCGACGCCGCCTTCGGCGGGGCCCGCCGCGACGAGGAGAAGTCCCGGGCCAAGGAGCGCGTCTTCTGCTTCCGCGACAGCTTCCACCGGTGGGACCCCAAGAACCAGCGGCCCGAGCTCTGGAATCTCTACAACGGCCGCGTCAACCCCGGGCGAGTCCATCCGGGTCTTCCCGCTCTCCAACTGGACCGAGCTCGACATCTGGCAGTACATCCTGCTGGAGGAGATCCCGATCGTCCCGCTCTACTACTCCGGCCGAGCGACCGGTCGTGGACCGCGACGGCGTCACGATCATGGTCGACGACGACCGGTTCCGCTTCGAGGACGGCGAGACGCCGGAGATGCGATCGGTCCGGTTCCGCACGCTCGGGTGCTATCCCGCTGTCGGGTGCCGTCGAATCCATGGCCGCCACCGTCCCCGAGATCATCCAGGAGATGCTGCTGGCCACCCGCTCCGAGCGTGAGGGCCGGGTGATCGACCACGACCGTCGGGCTCCATGGAGGAGAAGAAGCGCGAAGGATACTTCTGATGCGGCCTCTGCGTTCCCCGGCCACGCAGGCCGGGCGCGGGACCATGGAGGTTCAGGCCCGTGTCCCATAAGTCCGACCTCATCGCCACCGACATCGACGCCTACCTGGCCGAGCACGAGCAGAAGGACCTGCTGCGCTTCCTCACCTGCGGGTCGGTCGACGACGGCAAGTCCACCCTGATCGGGCGGCTGCTGCACGACACCAAGATGATCTACGAGGATCAGTTGGCCGCGCTGCAAAAGGACTCGGCCACGGTCGGCAACGCCGGCGAGCACGTCGACCTGGCCCTGCTGCACCGACGGGCTCAAGGCCGAGCGCGAGCAGGGCATCACCATCGATGTCGCCTACCGCTACTTCTCCACGGCCAAGCGCAAGTTCATCATCGCCGACACCCCGGGCCACGAGCAGTACACCCGCAACATGGCCACCGGCGCCTCCACCTGCCGAACTCGCCATCATCCTCATCGACGCCCGGCACGGGGTGCTGGCCCAGACCAAGCGCCACAGCTTCATCGCTTCGCTCCTCGGGATCCGTCACATCGTCGTCGCCGTCAACAAGATGGACCTGGTCGACTGGTCACAGGAGCGGTACGACGAGATCGTCGCCGACTACCGAGCGATCGCCGCCACGCTGGGCATCGACGAGCCGCTTTCCTGCCCATGTCCGCCCTGCTGGGCGACAACGTCGTCGAGCGCAGCGACCACCTGCCCTGGTATCGACGGTCCGACGATGATGGAGCACCTGGAGAACGTCGACATCGAATCCGACATGGACCTCGAACGGTTCCGGTTCCCGGTGCAACTCGTGCTCCGGCCCGATCTGGATTTCCGCGGCTTCGCCGGAACGATCGAGTCGGGCGTGGTGCGGCCCGGCGACTCGGTCCGGGTCCAGCCCTCGGGCACGCCGACGACCATCGAGCGCATCGTCTCGTTCGACGGCGACCTGGACCAGGCCGGGCCGGGACGAGCCGTCACGCTCACCACCACCGAGGAGGTGGACATCAGCCGGGGCGACGTGCTGATCGGACCCGACCACCCGCTGTTGCGGTCCCACGATGTCGACACGATGCTCGTCTGGATGGCCGAATCGCCCATGGAGATCGGTCGCGAATACCTCGTGCAACAGGGCAACCGCCGGCTGAACGCACGGGTGACCCAGGTGCTGGAGCGCATCGACATCAACACGCTCGACTCCGCTCCGGCCGAGGAGCTCCAGCTCAACGACATCGCCCGCGTGACGCTGGTGGCCGACGCCGAGCTGCTCTTCGACCCGTACCAGATCAACCGGGCCACCGGCTCGTTCATCCTCATCGACCGGTTGACCAACGCGACGGTGGGCGCAGGCATGATCCGCGAGAGCGCCGGATCATGGGACAAGGAGACCGACGCACGGGTCAGCCCGCAGGTCAGCGAGGTCACCGCCTACGAGCGTTCGATCCGCTACGGCCAGCAGCCCGCCACCGTGTTCCTCACCGGGCTCACCGGCGCCGGCAAGTCCACCATCGCCAAAGCGCTCGAGCGCGCCATGTTCAACCGCGGTCGGGCGTCGATCCGCCTCGACGGCGAGAACATCCGTCTCGGCATCTCACGAGACCTGGGATTCTCGCCCGAGGAGCGTTCCGAGAACCTCCGGCGCGTCGCCGAGACCGCCCATCTCGTCAACAACCAGGGCATCATCGTCGTCGTCGCCCACCTCGCGCCCAAGGCCGATGTCCGGGCCCGGGCCCGCGAGCTGATCGGCGAGGATCGATTCGTCGAGGTCTTCCTCGACCCGCCGGTCGAGGTGTGCCGTCAGCGGGACATCCACGGTCTGTACGAGGCCGCCGACCGGGGCGATGTCGCCGAGTTCCCCGGCGTCTCGGCTCCCTACGATCGGCCCGACGACGCCGACCTCGTGCTCGACACCAGCAGGCTGGACGTCGACGAGTGCGTGGCCCGGATCATCCAGGTGCTCGACGGTCGAGGCTTCCTGGCGGCGAGCGACCCTCGATGAGCGAGCCGGTCAGCAAGAACATCGTGCGAGCCGACGGCCATCTCGATCCGGGCGAACGGGCTCGCCTCCTGGGCCACGGATCCCTCACCGTGTGGTTCACGGGCCTGTCCGGTTCGGGGAAGTCGACGTTGGCCTTCACCGTCGAGCACCAACTGGTCAGCGAGGGGACGATGGCCTACGTCCTCGATGGCGACAACGTCCGATTCGGGCTCAATCGCGACCTGGGGTTCTCCCCCGAGGACCGTGAGGAGAACATCCGCCGCATCGGCGAGGTCTGCCGGCTCATGAACGACTCGGGTCTGGTGGTCCTCTCCTCGTTCATCTCTCCCTACCGACGCGACCGCGACAACGTCCGGGCGCTGCACCCCGACGGGAGCTTCCTCGAGGTCTTCGTCGACACCCCGCTCGAGGTCTGCGAGCAGCGCGACGTCAAGGGCCTGTACGCCAAGGCCCGCGCCGGTGAGATCCCCGAGTTCTCCGGCATCTCGGCTCCCTACGAACCACCGGTGGATCCCGACCTCCGCATCGACACCGCGGCCGGGACCGTCGAGGCGTGCGCGGCGCAGGTGATCGAGGAGATCAGGCGCCGAATCTGAGCCACGTGCCGGGCGGGACGGTTCGACTCGCCGGATTCCCGTAGGATCGGTCGAGCGCCGACACTCCGGGGGGACACATGGCGCAGATCGGACGAAGGGCGCGGGTCGCACTTCTGACCGTGACGGTGGTCGCGGCCGCGTGCTCGGGTGAAACGGGGGATCCGGCGCCCGTCGCCGGCGGGGCCGAGGTCACGTCGACCGTGGCCACGGAACCCGAGGCCAACCAGTCGGACGACGCTACCGGGGCGGATAGCGCCGAGGCCACCATCGACCCGCGGGGTGATCTCTTCACCGAGTTCCAGCGTGGCTTCGATCGCTCCCACCCGTTCCAGGCCCTGGATGCGTTCTGCCTCCCCCACGACGAGGCCCCCGACCGCCGAGCGACCGAGCCCGGGATCGAGGCCGACACGGTCGAGGTCCATCACATCCGTCAGGAGCTCGAGAAGCTGATCGACGTCGGCTTCGGCGTGGACGTCGGCGACCCGACCCACATGTTCGACACGCTGGTCGGCGTCATCAACGACGAGTGCGGGGGCATCCGGGGCCGGACGGTCCGGATCGGCCACACCGCCTACGACCCGCTCAGCGCCGACATCGACCGAGCCCGCATCGGCGCCTGTGTGAGCGCGACCGAGGACCACCATGCCGTGTTCGTCATGAGCAGCACCGGACTCCAGGGGACGGCCACCCTCTGCGTCGCCGAGGAGCACGACACCGCCATCGTCACCACCCTGGGCGTCGACGAGGAGTTCATGGAGCGCAGCCGCGGCAACCTGATCACGATGGATCTCACCCTGAACGACAGCCTGCGCCAGATGGTCCGCCGCATCGACACCGACGGGGCGCTCGACGGGCGGACGATCGGCGTGGTCGGCGGGGACACACCCGGCGAGCTGGCGGCGGTCGACTCGGGCCTGATCACCACCCTCCGCGCCGCCGGGCACGACGTCGCGGTACACGACACCATCGGCTGCGGCGGCGGCACGTCGTGCACGGTCGGGCTCCAGGAATCGGTCGCCAACATGCGACAGGCCGGCGTGGACGTGCTGTTCCCGACGCTCAACCCGCTCTCGCTCCCCGGCTACATCGCCGAGATGGTGACGCAAGGGTTCACTCCCGGCGACGTGCAGTTCTACAACTCGGCGTTCAATGCGCAGTCCTCGGAGGTCGTCTCGTCGAAGGTGAAGGCCTTCGGAGGTGAAGCGGCTGGTGCGCTCTACGACGGTGCGGTCGTCGTCGACTTCGCTCCGACCAACAACCAGTTCGTGACCGACTGGGCCGTCCCGCCGTTCACCGAGCTCTGCAACGAGACCTATGCCCGACACGGCGGCGAGCGGTACGACTACCGGGACCCGGACGGTGCGACGAAACTGGGCATGCTGACCGTGGTCTGCTCGGAGGTGAGGGTGATGGCCCGGGCGATCCACGACGCCGGCGACAACCCGACCCGTGAGACGATCCGCACCGCGATCGCCGAGCTCGGCCCGATCGACGGCAACAGCGGCCTGCCCATGTCGTTCGGCCCCGACAAGTACGCCGCCGCCGATGTCGTGCAGACCAGCACCTGGACCTCGCCCTGTCGGATCGAGGGTGCCGCCTACGACGAGAACGACACGTGCTTCGTGCCCGACGACAACTGGGAACTCGTGGTCGGCTGACGGGCCCTTCGCCCGGAGTGCTGTCCGCGGCGGGGTGACGCGCAGTAGGGTTTCCGCACTTGTGACGCAGGTCACTTCGCTGCCGAGGGGGACACCATCATGCGACGGACACCGATGCGAGGCGCCCGAGTGACCGCGTTCCGGCTCCTGGGGGTGCTTGCGGTGGCGGCGCTGGTCGCCGTCGGCTGTTCGGGCGAGAGTGACGACAACGGCACCAGTGCCGACACCGGTACCGACACCGCTGACACGACGGCCGACACCGGGGACACGACGGCGGACACCGGATCCACCTCGGACACAGGCGACACCGCCGAGACCGGTGACGCCGCGGACACGGGAGGCGGCGGCGAGATCTGGGCCGATCCCCGCGGCGGCATCTTCGCCGACTTCCAGGCCGAGTTCGACCGCTCGCACCCGTTCCAGTCCCTGGACGCATTCTGCCTGCCCCACGACGAGGCCACCGATCGCCAGGCCACCGAACCCGGCATCGAGATCGATACCGTCCAGGTCCACCAGATCCGCCAGCAGTTGGAGAACCTGATCGACATCGGATTCGGCGTGGACGTCGGGGACCCGACCTTCATGTTCGAGCTGTACATCGATGTGATCAACAATGAGTGCGGTGGGATCCGGGGCCGCCAGCTCGAGATCAACACCACCGACTACGACCCGCTCAGCCCCGACATCGAGCAGGCCACCACCGCCGCCTGCGTCAAGGCAACCGAGGACGAGAACGCCGCGTTCATCATGAGCAGCACCGGCCTGCAGGGCACCGCCACGCTGTGCATCGCCGAGGACCAGAACACGCCCTACATCGGGACGATCGGCCTTCCCGACGACTTCATGGAACGCGCCGATGGCAAGCTGACCTCGTTCGACTTCACCCAGAGCGACCAGCTCCGCTATCTGGTCGAGCGCATCGACGCCGCCGGCGACCTCGAGGGCAAGACCATCGGGGTGGTCGGCCAGGACACGCCCGGTCAGCAGGAAGCGGTGCAGGCCGGCATGATCGACACCCTCGAGGATCTCGGCTACGAGGTCGCCGTCAACGACACGATCGGCTGCGGCGGCCAGACCCAGTGCGCCGAGGGCCTGTCCGAGTCCGTCGGCACCATGAAGGACGCCGGCGTCGACGTGCTGTTCCCCACCCTGAACATCCTCTCGCTCCCGGGCTACGTCGCCGAGATGGTCACCCAGGGCTTCGCCCCCGGCGACGTCGAGTTCTACAACTCGAACTTCAACACCCAGTCGGGAGACCTGGTCTCGTCGAAAGTCGCCGCGTTCGGCGGCGAGGCCGCCGGCGCGCTGTACAACGGGGCGGTCATCGTCGACTCGGCGGCCACCTCGAATTTCCGGTCCGATCCCGAGTGGCCGGTGCCCGCCTTCAACCAGTTGTGCATCGATACCTACGCCGCCAACGGCGGGGAGCAGTTCGAGTACGGCGGCACGGTCGAGGGCATGCTCGCCGTGGTCTGCGCCGAGGTCCGGGTGATGGCACGGGCCATCTACGACGCCGGCGACAACCCCACCCGCGACACCATCGGCGACGCCCTCAACGCGCTGGGTCCGGTCGACGGCAACCACATGATCCCGATGTCGTTCGAGCCGGGCAAGTACGCCGCCGCCGACGCCGCACAGACCGGCAGCTGGACCTTCCCCTGTGAGATCCCCGACGGCGCCTACGACGAGAACGACACCTGCATGGTCAGCAACAGCGACTACGAGTTCGTGTCCGGCTGACGGGCCCGCCGGCGAGGCGCTTCGCGCCGTAGCAGGCCTTGGGGGTCGAGCATCGCATGACCCCTACCCACCGGGCCCGCCGGCGGCGTCCGGTTCGAGGCCCAGCGCCAACTGGTAGACGCGGCGGCGGCCGACCCCGAACCCGGCGCTGACGGCCGCCACCGCGTCACGACGACTGGCCCCCGTCGCCAGTTCGGCCTCGAGCGCAGCCACCAGCTCCGCATCGGTGGCGTCAGCGGCCGGTGCCGCACCTGCCAGGACGATCACGTACTCACCCCGAGGTGCGGTGGCGTCGAGGTGGGCACCGGCATCGGCGAGCCGGCCCCGCCACACCTCCTCGTGCAGTTTGGTCAGCTCCCGGCACAGCGCGACGCGCCTCGCCCCGTCGCAGCGACCGGCCAGATCGGCGACCAGGGACCGAACCCGGTGTGGTGCCTCGTACAGCACCGTGGTGCGCGTCTCGGCCGCCACCTCGTCGAGCCGCTGCGACCGTGGAGGGCCCTTCCGCGGAACGAACCCCTCGAACGCGAACCGATCGGCCCGCATGCCACTGGCGACGAGGGCAGCCAGGATGGCCGAGGGTCCCGGCACCGTCTCCACCTCGAGCCCGGCGTCGAGCACCGCGTCGACCACCCGTTGCCCGGGGTCGGAGACACCCGGCGTGCCGGCGTCGCTGACCAGCACGACCTGCCCGCCATCGCTCACCAGACGCACGATGCGCTCGACCTCGGCCGACTCGGTGTGGTCGTCGACGCGCCGGAGGGTCGGCACCGCCAGTCCCAGGTGACCCAGCAACGCACGCGTCCGTCGGGTGTCCTCGCACGCGATGACGTCAGCGTCGGCCAGCCATCGACGGGCGCGCTCACCGAGGTCACCGAGGTTGCCGATGGGGGTGGCCACCACGGCCAGCCGGCCGGTCATTCCTTGATTTCGAGCTGATCACCGGGCCGGAGCTTCCAGCGCTCGGCGGCACCAGCCGGCGCTTCGACGACGGCACCGACCTTCCGACGGGGTGCACTCAGCCGGTTGGGCACCATCGTGACCACGTCGACCACCCGGAGGTCGCCGTCGCAGAAGATGACGTCGATGGCAAAGTGCATACGCACCGTGTGCACCATGCGGGCCGGCCTCAGCAGCAGCGCACCATCCAGTTCTTCGCGCCCCAACAGGCCCCGCCGCCGATCACCGGAGGTGACCGCCACCTCGAGCGAGGCGAGCACCTCGCCCTCGTGCACCAGCCAAGCCATGCCGACACTCTAAGGAACCCAGCGGGAAGGGCGAGAGCGCCGGGCCCGACGAACGGCGCCCCTACGGCCGGCGCAGCCGCCAGATGTCGTGTGGGGCCGAGGGGAAGTGGGACACGATGCGCCTCTCGACGATCGAGAATCCCAGCCGCTCCGCCACGGCGGCGGACGGTGCGTTCTCCGGCAGGATCACGCTGAAGAGCTCGGCCACGTCGTGGTGGGCGAACGCCCACTGCACCGACGCCCGACCAGCCTCGGTGGCGAATCCCCGTCCCCAGTCGGCGGGGTCGAGGACCCACCCGATCTCGATGCCGGGCCAGTCGTCGCGGACGGGGCGGTGGGTACCGGCCCGACCGATCGTCCGGCCGGTGGCCTTCTCCTCGACCGCCCACTGGCCGGTCCCCCGCAGGGCGAACTGGCCCCGCCACATGGCCATCTGGGCCCAGGCCTGATCGGGGCCGAACCCGTCGGGGACGTACAGGGCGGCGCTGACCTGCGGCGTCGTCAGGATCTCCCAGTACCGCTGGGCGTCGTCGTCGACGAACGGGCGCAGGATCAGCCGGTCGGTCTCGAGGGTGGGCTGATCCATCCGGCCCGCCGTTCAGACGTTGAAACGGAACTCGATGACATCGCCGTCGACGACGACGTACTCCTTGCCCTCGACCCGGAGGGTGCCGGCGTCGCGAGCGGCATGCCACGATCCGGCCTCGAGGAGCACGTCCCACTGGATGACCTCGGCCCTGATGAAGCCACGTTCGAAGTCGGTGTGGATCCGACCGGCGGTCTGCGGTGCCGTGGACCCGGCCCGGAAGGTCCAAGCCCGGCTCTCCTTTTCTCCGGTGGTCAGGAACGTGCGCAGTCCCAGCTGGTGGTACGCGGCTTTGATGAATCGTGGGAGCGCCCCCTCCCCCAGACCGAGGCCTTCGAGCATCTCGGTGCGCTCGTCGGGATCCAGCTGCGCGGCCTCGGCCTCGAGTTGCACGCTGACGCCGAACACGTCGGCGGCCTCTCCCAGGGACGCCTCGACCGGTTGGATCAGTTCGGGGACGTCGTCGAGCTGGTCCTCGCCCACGTTGACCAGCGCCAGCACCGGCTTGTTGGTCAGGAGCGACCATGGCCGCAGCAGGTCGCGCTGCTCGTCGTCGAGTGCGCTGCGGTAGAGCGGGGTGCCCTCGGCCAGACTGTCGACGGCGGCCTCGAGCGCCTCCACCTCGGACCGGAGCGACGGGTCCTGCTCGGCCGCCTTCTGGCGCTTCTTCACCTTGTCTTCGACCGATTCGAGGTCGGCGAGGGTGAGCTCGGTCTCCAGGACCTCGAGGTGCTCGATCGGATCGGTCGGCCCGGGAACGTCGTCGTCGGGGAAGGCCCGGAGGACATAGACGATGGCGTCGACCTCGCGGATACCGCCCAGGAACTTGTTGCCCAGACCCTCGCCCTGGCTGGCGCCGGCCACCAGGCCCCCGATGTCGTAGAACTGCACCGTGGCATGGACGACGTTCTTGCTCTTGCTCATCTCGGCCAGCAGGTCGAGGCGATGGTCCGGAACGGTGGCCACGCCGACGTTGGGGTCGGTCGTGGCGAAGGCGTACGGGGCTGCGAGCGCACCCCCGCCGGCCAGGGCATTGAACAACGAGGACTTCCCCGCGTTGGGGAGGCCGACGAATCCGAAGCGTTCCATCGGCGGCAGGCTACCGGCGCGCCAGGGTTTCAGCGGGAGACGGCGCCGAACTCCCAAGGATGCCCCCGGGGCATAGCGCCCGACCGGACATCCCCTTAGCCTCGCCTGGAACCACTCCACCGACCTGCTCCACCGGAGGCGACCCATCACATCCCCGCACCCGCTGACACCCTTCGGCTGGACCGACCAGGTCGCCGCCGACCTCGCAGGCCTCGACGTTCCCGACGGCACCGGAGTCGGCCGGGTCACCCGGGTCGACCGCCGTGGGACCCAGGTCATGACCGACACCGGGCTCCAACGGGTCAGTACCGACGGCCGCACCTCCCGATCGGCCGGGGTGCTGGAGCAGCCGGGCGTGGGCGACTGGGTCGTGTTCATCCCCGACGGGAGGCGACCCGCCGTCATCGGGGTGCTGCCCCGCCACGGTGTGCTGGCACGACGGGACCCGGCCGACCGGGCCAGCGAGCAGATCCTGGCCACCAACCTGGACCACGTGTTCATCCTGGTGCCGCTCGACCGCGAGACCTCGCTGGCGTGGATCGAGCGGTCGCTGGTGCTGGTCCACGAGAGTGGAGCCAAGCCCGCAGTGATCCTGTCGAAAGCCGACGTGAGCGACCGGGCGGCTTCGTTCGAGGTCGAGGTTCGATCGGTCACCGGAGACGACCCCGTCCACGTGATCAGCGCCGTCACCGGCCAGGGCGTCGACGCGCTGGGCTCGTACTTCGAGGACAACGCCACCGTGGCCATGTTCGGGGCATCGGGCGCCGGGAAGTCGACCCTGGTGAACGCGCTGATCGGCGACGATCAGCAGGAGACCGCCGACGTCCGCGGCGGCGACGCGAAGGGCCGCCACACCACCACGACCCGCCATCTCCTCCCCCTGCCCGGCGGCGGAGTCATCCTCGACACGCCCGGCCTGAGGGCCCTGGGCCTGTGGGAGGCGTCGTCGGGACTGGAGCGGGCCTTCCCGGTCATCGACGCGCTGTCCGCCGACTGCCGCTTCCGCGACTGCCAGCACGACGCCGAACCCGGCTGCGCCGTGCGCGCCGCGGTCGAGTCCGGTCAGCTCGAGGCCCGTCGGTTGGAGAGCTACCACAAGCTGGTCGCCGAAGCCGACGCCGTCGACCGCCAACGCGAGGAACAGCGCCAGGCGCAGGGCGAGGGCCGTCGCCCGCCCCGCCGCCGCAGCGGCCGCGGCGGCCGATAGCCCATCACCGACCGGCCGGCCCACCCCGTCGGCCCACCCCGTCGGCCCACCGCCCTACCCCGTCCTCCTCCCAAACTTCGGCAGATTCCCGCACATGTGTGGGGTATCTGCCGAAGTTTCGGCTTGTAGGGTGCGGTTGATGGGCGACACGATCGGCGGTCCGGGCGGGAACGGCGAGCCGACCTGGCTCGGCGACCCGATCGCCGCGTTGCGGCGCTGCGTGTACCTCCTCGATCGGGAGCTGGCGCCGCAGCCGAAGGTCAAGGCGTTTCGGCGGGCGATCGACATCGTCGACGAGCTGGGCACCGACGCCGTCACCGATCGGGTGCAGGCCGGCAAACTCCAGGCGCTGGACGGCATCGGCAAGAGCACCGGAAGCGTGATCGAAGCGGCGGTTCGTTGCGCGCCGTCGCCGTACGTCGCCGACCTCGAGGCTCGCAGCGTCATCGAGCTCACGCCCGAGGCCAGCCCCTACCGGGAAGCGCTCCGCGGCGACTGCCACCTGCACTCCGCCTGGTCCGATGGTGGCGCCAGCATCATCGAGATGGCCGAAACCGCCCGCGACCTCGGCCACGAGTACATGGTGCTGACCGACCACTCGGCCCGGCTCACCATCGCGCACGGGCTCTCGCAGGAGCGCCTGCTCGAGCAGCTCGACGAGGTCGAGGCCGTCAACGAGCAGGTGGCACCGTTTCGGATCCTGACCGGCATGGAGGTCGACATCTTCGAGGACGGTTCGCTGGACATGTCCGACGAGCTCCTCGGCCGCCTCGATCTGGTGGTCGGCAGCGTGCACTCGAAGCTCCGGCTCGATCGAGAGGCGATGACCCGACGGATGGTCATGGCCGTCGCCAATCCCCATGTCGACATCCTCGGGCACTGCACCAATCGCAAGGTCACCGGCCGAGGGCGACCGCCGTCCGACTTCGATCCCGAGATCGTGTTCGCTGCGTGCGCCAAGTTCGACACCGCGGTCGAGATCAACTGCCGGCCCGAACGGCTCGATCCCCCCGACGAGCTGCTCGCCCTTGCGGTCGAGTGGGACTGCAAGGTGGCGATCGACACCGACGCGCACGCACCGGGCCAGCTGGAATGGCAGCCCTACGGGTGCGCCAAGGCCGCCGGCTGCGACGTCCCGATCGAGACCGTGGTCAACACGTGGGGGGCGGAGGAGCTCACAGCGTGGGCCGACAGCCACGACGCCCGATAGCCTGATCATCATGTCGAAGCGCACCAGCAAGCGTCGGGCCAAGGCCCGCAGGTCCAAGGCCAACCATCGCCGCAAGCCCAACGCGGGTCGATAGCGACCGGCCACCGGTCCCCTCATGAACCCTCCGGCCGAAGCCGCCCGACCCATGCTGATCTTCGACGGCGACTGCGCGTTCTGCACGTCCAGCGCCAACTGGATCGAGGCACGTCTCCCCGACGACGTCGACGTGGTGCCGTGGCAGTGGACCGACCTCGAGTCCCTCCATCTCAGCGTGGCCGACGTCACCACCGCCGCCTACTGGGTCGACCCCGACGGGACCCGCCACCGTGGCGCCCGCAGCATCGCCCACGCGCTGATGGCCACCACCGGGGGTGCCTGGAGCATCATCGGTCGCATCATGCTGATTCCGCCGGTGTCCTGGCTGGCCGCCGGCGTCTACTCGATCGTGGCCAAGAACCGGCACCGCATGCCCGGCGGCACCCCGGCCTGCAAGATGCCCGAGCCCTCCGACGAGGTGTGAGCTCGACCGTCCTCGACGACATCCGGACCCGATGCGCCCAGGTCGCCGACGCAGCGCGCCACGTCCACGTCGACGGCGACGCACTCGAGCGGTACGCCGGTTCGTTCCCCGTCGATCTTCTGGGCGCACCGTTCGACGACCCGGCCCACACACCACACGGTGACCCCGAGGCGACGGCCGCCTTCGTCATCGCGCTCGACGCCGTCAACTTCGGCAGCGGGTGGTTCCCCGTGCTCCTGAAGCGGCCCGGCATGAGCGGCTACCACACGGTCGCCTCGTCGTTGCAGGACCACGTCGCAGCGACCGGGCCGCAGACCAGCGGCGGGCTGCGGTCGTGCACCACGGCCCAGGTCTGCGACATCTTCGGCCAGGACCCGGCCGGTGAGGCCGCCGAGCTGATGGCCCTGTTCGTCACCGCCTGGCACGACCTCGGCGAGCTGGTCGACGACCAGGCCGGCGGTTCGTTCCTCACCCTGATCGACCGCGCCGACCACTCCGCCGCCGCGCTGGTGGGCATCCTGGATCAGCTCCCGTTCTTCCACGACCGCTCGCCGTACGAGCTTCCGAACGGGACCACCGTCGACGTGCCCCTCTACAAACGGGCCCAGATCGTGGCCGGCGACCTCGACCGTGCGTTCGCCGGTTCGGGCCCCGGGCACTTCGACGACCTGGACCGGCTCACGATCTACGCCGACAACCTGGTCCCCCACGTGCTGCGTCTGGACGGCGTGCTCACGTTCGATGACGAGCTCGTCCGTCGGATCGACCGGGGCGAGCTGCTCGAGTCCGGCGAACCCGCCGAGGTCGAGATCCGCGCCGTTGCGGTTCACGCGGTCGAGCAGATCGGCCGGATCCTCCGCGCCGCCGGCCACGCCGGGGCCACCTCGGGCCGCCTCGACTACGTCCTGTGGAACCGGGGCGGAGAGGCGAGGTACAAGGCCCGCCCCCGTCACCGCTGCCGCTGCGTCTTCTACTGACCCGCCGAACTCGTGGACTATCGGCGCTCTCTCGGCGTCGAGAGTTCACGAGATGGATCGTGCCGCCACCGACCGTGGTGGAGCTGGTGGGGTCCTACGCGGTCGGAGTAGGTTGCCGACCTGACCGGCCGGTGCCCTGCCGAGCCCATCCCTGACCCTGGAGGTCACCCCATGCTGCGATCACGGTGGTTCCGCCTGCTCGCCCTCATGTTCGCGTTCACCCTCATCGCCGCCGCCTGCGGTGACGACGACGACTCGGCCGGCGGTGAGGTCGAGGTGAAGGGCTGGATCGTCGCAGACCAGGACGGTGTCTTCACCGAGTCGTTCACCGACATGACCGTGGCGCGATCGACCGCCGAGAGCCTCTTCGACGAGGAGGTCGACATCATCCTCCCGGTGGGCGGCGCGATCAACCAGCCGGCCGGTGACGCCATCATCGAGCGGGGCCTCGATGCCGCGCTGATCGGCGTCGACCAGGACGCCTTCGACGCCATGCCCGAGCAGTACCAGGACCTCTGGCTGACCACGATCGAGAAGGACCTGTCCCGGTACGTCACCGACTCGATCGCCGCCCACGCAACGGACAACTTCCAACCCGGGTTCCGGGTGGGCACCCTGGCCAACGAGGGTGTCGGACTCGCCCCGTTCCACAGCTGGGACGACCGGGTCCCGGAAGAGCTGCGCGCCGAGCTAGAGACAGTGACCGAGGCCATCGCGAGCGGCGAGGTCGAAGCCGCGTTCGCCGATCCGACCGGCGGGGCCGGAACACCCCTCCCCGATCCCGACGAGCCCGATGCGGCTGAGGCCACCCCGGTCAAGGCATGCCTCGTGACCGACACGGCCGGCGTCGACGATCAGAGCTTCAACGCCAGCGCCTGGCAGGGCGTCCAGGACGCCATGGCAGCCGGCTTCGCCACCGACGATTCGACCTTCCTCGAGTCCTCCGACGCCGAGGACTGGCAGCCCAACATCGACGTGTTCCTCTCGGAGGGTTGCGAGCACATCGTGACCGTCGGCTTCCTGCTGGGCGAGGTGACCGACATCAATGCGGCCGCCAATCCCGACATCAACTGGACGATGGTCGACAACGTGCTCGAGAACCAATACGACAACGTGGTCCAGAACGTCTACCAGACCGACGAGGCGGCCTTCCTGGCCGGATACCTCGCGGCAGGCGTGAGCCAGACCGGCGTGATCGGCACGTACGGCGGCCAGAACATCCCGACCGTCTCCATCTTCATGGACGGCTTCACGCGGGGCGCCGAGTACTACAACGAGGTGCTCGCCGCCGCCGAATGACCCCGCCTGAGCTGTCGGTGGTGGATTGCCCCGTTCGGGTCCGCCACCGACAGCTCCGCCCAGCTGCGTCGGAGGTGACGTGCAACTCGAGCTTCGGGGGATCACCAAACGATTCCCGGGTGTGATCGCCAACGACGACGTCAATCTGACCGTCGAACGCGGCGAGATCGTGGCGCTGCTGGGCGAGAACGGAGCAGGCAAGACCACGTTGATGAACGTCCTCTACGGGCTCTACACGCCCGATGAGGGTGACATCCTCGTCGACGGCCAGCCCCTCCCCCTCTCGTCGCCGGCCGACGCCATCGAGGCCGGCATCGGCATGGTGCACCAGCACTTCATGCTGGTCCCGGTGTTCACGGTGGCCGAGAACGTCATCCTGGGCAACGAACCGGCCGGCCCGACCGGGTGGTTGGACCGGCGCAAGTCCGAGCGGGCCGTCACAGAGATCTCCGATCAGTTCAATCTCCAGGTCGACCCCGAGGCCGTGGTCGAAGACCTGCCCGTCGGCGTCCAGCAACGGGTCGAGATCATCAAGGTGCTGCACCGACACGCCGAGTATCTCGTCTTCGACGAACCCACCGCGGTGCTCACCCCGCCCGAGGTCGACGAGTTCTTCCAGATCCTCTACGGCCTGCGCAGTGAGAACAAGGGGATCGTCTTCATCAGCCACAAGCTGCACGAGGCCCTGGAGCTGGCTGACCGGATCGTCGTGATGCGGAACGGAAAGACCGTGGCAGAGGTACTGCCGTCCGAGGTGGACGAGCCACAGCTGGCCGAGCTGATGGTGGGCCGACCGGTCTCGTTGACCGTCGACAAGACCGTCGCCGAACCCACTGACGTCGTCCTCGATGTGGCAAGCCTCGCCGTCCGCGACGACCGGGAGCACATGACGGTCAAGGATGTCTCCTTCCAGGTGCGCAGCGGCGAGATCGTCGGGATCGCCGGCGTCCAAGGGAATGGCCAGTCCGAGCTGGTGGAAGCGCTCACCGGACTGCGGCCGGCAGCGGCGGGGTCGATCCGCATCGCCGGTCGCGACACCACCGACGACTCACCTCGCGCCGTTCATCACCTCGGCGTGGCGCACGTCCCGGAGGATCGACAGCACATGGGGCTCATCATGGAGTTCCCCGTGTACGAGAACATCGTGCTCGACTCCTACTACCACGAACCGTTCTCCGGCCCGGTCCAGATGCACTGGAGTGAGGCGCGGCGCGCCGTCGGACGAGCTGGTCGAGCAGTACGACGTGCGCACGCCCAGCATCGACACGACGGTCAGCACTCTCTCGGGCGGCAACCAGCAGAAGGTCATCGTCGCCCGCGAGTTCGCCCGCGACACCGCTCTCGTGATCGCGTCCCAGCCGACGCGCGGGATCGACGTCGGATCGATCGAGTACATCCACAGCCGGATCGTCGAGGAGCGAGACGCCGGCTCGGCCGTGCTGATCGTGTCGTCCGAGCTGGAGGAGGTCATGGCGCTGGCCGACCGCATCATCGTCATGCATGCCGGCCGGATCGCCGGCGAGTTCGACGCCGCGACCGCCTCCACGACCGAGCTGGGCATGGCCATGCTGGGTTCGGGGGCGACCTCGTGAGCGACGACCCACTGGCACCCGAACCAGACGAGGAGCCTCGGAGCTTCGACGGGGAAGCCGGTGAAGAAGGAAGGATCAGCGCCTTCGAGCGAACCACCGGCGTGGGCACGAAGTTGGCGAAGTCGCTCCTCATCCCCACGCTCGCGTTCTTCACTGCGCTGGTCGTGGGCGCCGTCATCATCGCCATCACCGACATCGACACGCTGCGGCTCTGGGGCGACGATCCGGGCGAAGCACTCAGTCAGACCGGCACCGAGGTGTCCGATGCCTACAAGGCGCTCGTCCAGGGGTCGGTCGGTTCGGGCCGGGCCCTCTCGGAGACGCTGTTCTCGGCCACCCCGCTGATCCTCACGGGACTCGCAGTCGCGCTCGGGTTCCAGGCCGGTCTGTTCAACATCGGGGCCAACGGACAGCTCCACATGGGCGGGATGGCGGCCCTCTACGTCGGCTTCACCGTCGATCTCCCCGCGATCCCGCTGATTGCGCTGGCCCTCCTCGCCGCGGTGGTCGCCGGCGGGATCTGGGGTGCCGTCCCCGGCTACCTCAAGGCAAAGACCGGCGCCCATGAGGTGATCACCACCATCATGTTCAACTTCATTGCGCTCTTCTTCGTCAACTACCTGCTGACCACCCGCTTCTTCCAGGCCACCGGACGTGAAGACCCCATCTCGAAGCCGGTCGACGAAGCAGCCGAACTGCCCCGGCTGTTCGGGTCCGGACTACCGGGTCCACGTCGGGTTCCTGATCGCACTGGCCGCCGTCGGCTTCACCTACTGGCTGCTCTATCGGGCGGTCCTGGGCTTCGAGTTCCGGGCCGTCGGAGCCAATCCCGAAGCGGCCCGCTACGCGGGAATGAAGACCACGCCTGGTGTTCGTCCTCGTGATGGGGATCGCCGGAGCAATGGCCGGGCTGGCCGGCGCCAACCAGATCCTCGGGACTCGAGCCGTTCCGGGCGCAATCGAACTTCGCCGGCAACACCGGTTTCGACGGCATCTCGGTCGCCCTCCTGGGCCGCTCCCACCCGGTCGGCGTGCTCTGGGCCGGCATCCTGTTCGGTGCCCTCCGGGCCGGCGGCCGCGAGATGCAGGGGGTCGCCGGCGTCCCGATCGATCTCGTGATCGTGATCCAGGCCCTGATCATCGTCTTCATCGCCGCACCCGCCGTGATCCGGGCCATCTACCGACTGCCCGAGTCCTCCGAGGATGCCGAGGACACCCCCGTCGTCTCCAGCGGATGGGGCGCATGACCGACACCGCCCCCGGCTCATCAGAGGAGCTCGACACCGACATCGATCCGGACCGAGTGACCCGACTCACCTCCGAGGAGCGGCGAGCCACCGTCATCGGTGTCGTCCTGCTGGGTCCTGGCCGCCTTCGTCCTCTGGGCGTTCGGCATCAATGTCGACCCCGACCTCGAGTCCGACCTTCAACCTCTCGCTGGCCGGGGCGCGGTTCGAGGACCTGGAGTGGACGATCAACACCCGGTACCTGAGCTACGCCGTCTCCGCCATTCTCGCCTTCCTGGCCGGGCTCCAGTTCGCTCGCGTCACGGTGCGGCGCACCAACCTGCGGCTGGCCATCGGGCTGGGCCTGTTCGTGTTGGCGTTCCTGGGCTGGGCTGCGGCCGGCACCTCCTTCAGCTTGGTCGGCATGCTGCGCAGCACCGTGATCCTGGCCGTGCCGGTCACCCTCGGCGCGCTGACCGGTCTGACCTGCGAGCGGGTCGCGGTCATCAACATCGGCATCGAGGGCCAACTGCTCACCGCGGCGTTCGTCGGTACGGTGGTCGGCTCGGCGGTCAACATCTGGGTCGGCCTCATCGCATCCGTGGCGGTGGGCGCGCTCCTCGGCTTCGTGCTCGCCGTGCTGAGCATCAAGTTCCTCGTCGACCAGATCATCGTCGGCGTGGTCATCAACATCTTCGCCCTGGGCCTCACGTCGTTCCTGGACTCGCGGCTGCTCACCGACGCCCCTCATCTCAACTCACCCGGACGGTTCAGCTCCCACCCGATCCCGTTCCTCTCGGACATTCCCGTCGTCGGGTCCGGTGCTCTTCGACCACAGCCTCTTCGTCTACGGCATGTTCATCCTGGTGATCGCGCTGCACCTCGGGCTCTTCTACACCCGCTGGGGCCTGCGCTCCCGCTCGGTGGGCGAGCACCCCGAGGCGGCCGACACGCTGGGCATCGACGTCTACCGGATCCGCTACCGCAACGTCATCTTCGGCGGCATGATCGCCGGCTTCGGCGGGGCGTTCATCACCCTTTCCCAGGTCTCCCGATTCGAGGCGAACATCACGGCCGGCGTCGGCTTCATCGGCTTGGCCGCCATGATCTTCGGTCGGTGGAATCCGATCGGCGCCCTCGGCGCGGGTCTGGTCTTCGGCTTCGCCCGGGCCCTCCAGGGCAAGCTCGGCATCCTCGGCACGCCCATCCCGTCGGAGTTCCTGGCGATGACCCCCTACATCGTGACCGTGATCGTCGTCGCCGGCGTGGTCGGCCGAGCTCGGCCCCCGGCGGCCGACGGCCAGCCGTACATCAAGCAGTGACCGCACCCGACTGGAACGCTCCTGCGGGCCGAGGCCCTGGCGGTCGCCGAGCGGGCCTATGCGCCGCTACTCGGGCCTGCGGGTCGGTGCCGCCGCGCTGACCGAGTCCGGCACGGATCGTCACCGGCTGCAACGTCGAGAACTCGAGCTATCCGGTGGGCACCTGCGCCGAGGCCGGTCTGGTCGCCGCGCTCCACGCCGGGGGCTACGAGAAGCTGATAGCCGTCGCCACCTGGTCGCCCGGACGCGCCCGCCCAACCCCTCATGCCGTGCGGCGCCTGCCGCCAGATCCTCTTCGAGGCCGGCGGTGCCGACCTCCGGGTGGCCCGGGGCGACGACGAGCAGCCGCGCTGGCCGAGCTTCTGCCGGACGCGTTCGGGCCGGAGGATCTCCCCAGTCATGATCGAGACCAGGCGGCCGGACGTGACCGATCTGAACGTCGTCCACCTGATCGAGCGCAAGCGCGACGGTGATCCGCTGGACGACGACGAGATCCAGTGGTTCATCACCGAGTTCACGGCCGATCGGGTGCCCGGATCATCAGGCCAGCGCACTCTTGATGGCCATCGTGTTCCGGGGCCTCGACCGGCGCGAACTGGCCACGTGGACCGACGCGATGGTGCGGAGCGGCAACCGGATCGATCTCGGCGACGATCGGTCGACCCACGGTGGACAAACACTCCACCGGTGGCGTCGGCGACAAGGTCTCCCTCGTCCTCTGCCCGCTGGTGACGGCGTGCGGTGCGGCGGTGCCCCAGGTCTCGGGCCGCGGTCTCGGCCACACCGGGGGCACCCTCGACAAGATGGAGTCGATCCCCGGGTGGTCCTCCACGCTGGACCTGATCGCGGCCCGACGGCAGCTGACCGATGTCGGCTGCTTCATCATGGCCGCCAGCGCAGACGTTGCACCGGCCGACCGGCGGATGTATGCGCTGCGCGACGTCACGGGCACCGTGCCCTCGATCCCGCTGATCGCCTCGTCGATCATGTCGAAGAAGATCGGGAGCGGGACCGATGCGCTGGTGCTGGATGTCAAGGTCGGGCGGGCTGCGTTCCTGCACGGCCCGGAGGAAGCCGAACGGCTGGCCCGGACCATGGTCGAGTTGGGCGAGGCGCACGGTGTCCGGACGCGCGCCCTGCTCACGGGGATGGACACTCCTCTCGGCCGCACCGCGGGCAACGCCCTCGAGGTCGCCGAGGCGGTCGAGTGCCTCGCGGGTGGTGGTCCCGCCGATCTCCGCGAGGTCACCCTGGCGCTGGCCGAGGAGATGCTCGACCTCGCCGGTGTCGACGCCGATCCCGGCCGCGATGCTCGACAGCGGCGACGCGATGGATCGCTGGCGCGCCATGGTCACCGCCCAGGGCGGCGACCCGGACGCTCCCCTTCCGGTGGCTCGCCACACCGAGACGATCGCCGCGGCCCAGGACGGTGTGGTCGCCGACATCGACGCCATGGGTGTCGGCCGGGCGGCATGGGATCTCGGCGCGGGTAGGTCGGTCCAGACCGACCCGGTCTCCCCCACCGCAGGGGTGCGCCTCGACGTGGAGATCGGCGACTCGGTCAGCGTCGGCCAGCCGGTGATGACGCTCCACTCCGACGACGAGGACGCACTGGAGCGGGCCCGCCCCGAGGCCAGGCGGCGGTCACCATCGACGGCAGTGGGCCCCCACCCGTTCCGCTGATTCGCGGGCGCATCGATGCCCGGTGAAACGGACGCACGATCGGCTTTGCCCCGCTCGACCGGACCGGCGCTCTGCTAGACCTCACGTCATGGACGTCCATGTCGTCGATCATCCCATCGCCGCCGATCGGCTCCGCATCCTGCGCGACGCCACCGACCCGGTCTGCCGGGTTCCGGCGTGCCCTGCACGACCTGAGCCTGCTGCTCTGGTCGAGGCCACGCGCACCCTGCCCACCGAGACCGTCGAGGTCACCACGCCGCTCCAGCCAACGGACGGACGGGAGCTGCCGGGTCGAACCGCTGATCGCTCCGGTCCTGCGGGCCGGGCTGGGCATGCTCGACGCCGCCCAGCTGCTGCTCCCCCAGGCTCACGTGGCCATGCTGGGCTTCCGCCGCGACGAGGCATCGCTCGAGGCCGAGCGCTATCTGGCTGCGATCCCGCAGGACCTGGAGCAGCGGCCCGTCTTCGTGCTCGATCCGATGGTCGCCACCGGCGGCACGGTCGGCCGGGCCTCGACGTGGTCACCGAACGCAACGGTGGATCCGCCGTGGTGGTCGGGGTGCTGGCCTCACCCGAGGGCGTGGCCGCCGTCGATGCGCACGGCGAGCGCCAGGCGGCTGGTCGTGGCCTCGGTCGACGAACGGCTCAACGAGGTGGGCTACATCGTGCCCGGGCCTGGGCGACGCCGGCGACCGCCAGTACGGGTGGTCCTGAGATGGATCGGCCCACCCTCGAGCAGATCCGGGCGACTCCCCAAGGTCCTGCTGCACGACCATCTCGACGGGGGCCTCCGCCCGCGACGGTGATCGATCTGGCCGCCGAGATAGGCCACACCGCTCCCGACCACCGACGTCGAGGAGCTCCAGGACTGGTTCACGGCCGGAGCAGCGCGGAAGAACCTGGAGCTCTACCTGGAGACGTTCGCCCACACGGCCGGCGTCATGCAGACCGAGGAAGGCCTGGAGCGGGTCGCAGCCGAGTGCGCCGAAGACCTGGCCGCCGACGGCGTCGTCTACGCCGAGGTGCGGTTCGCTCCCGAGCTCTCCACCCGGCGCGGCCTGACCATGGATCAGGTCGTCAACGCCGTCCTGGCGGGGTTCCACCAGTGGTTCGGCCGGGCGCGAGCATCACCGTGTACGCCATCTGCTGTGCCATGCGAGAGACACCCGGGTCGGATGAGGTGGCCGAGCTACCGTGCGGCATCGGCACCAGGGGGTGGTGGCGTTCGATCTGGCCGGGCCCGAACACGGCTATCCGCCCGGACGAGCACCTCGCCGCCTTCTATGTGCTGCGCCGGGCCAACCACCACATCACGATCCACGCCGGCGAGGGGTACGGGTTGCCCTCGATCTGGAAGGCCATCCAGTGGTGCGGCGCCGAGCGGCTGGGCCACGGCATCCGCATCGTCGACGACATCGATCAGAGCGACCTGGAGCCGGTGTTGGGCGAGCTGGCCGCGTACGTACGAGACCGCCGAATCCCGCTGGAGATCTGTCCCACGTCCAACGTGCACTCCGGTGCGGCCCCGCTCGCTTGGCCGAACACCCGGTCGACCTGCTGGACCGGTTGGGGTTCCGGGTCACGATCAGCACCGACAACCGGCTGATGTCCAATACCTCGGCCTCCGAGGAGCTGCACCGGTTGGTCACCACGTTCGACTACGGCTGGAACGACCTCGAGCGATTCACGCTCGAACGCGGCCAAGAGTGCGTTCGCCCCGTTCCCGGAGCGCACCGCCCTGATCCACGAAGTCCTGGTCCCCGCCTTCGAACCGCCGGCGCTGCGCTGATTCTGGGGTCGATTCTGCCACCCTGACGGTGCCAGAATCGACCCCAAATCCGGCTCAGAGGAGGGCTTGGATCGAGGCGAGGAGGGTGTCGATGCGGGCAGAGCCGTCCGCCCGGGCCGCATCCAGCTCGCTGCGCTCGGCGACGTGCACGTACCGCCTCGGCGTAGACCTTGACCTTGGGCTCGGTCCCCGACGGGCGCACCGCCACCCAGGACCCGTCGGCCAGATCGAAGAGCAGGACGTCGCTGGGCGGTAGGTCGGGATCGTCGAGCAGGTCGCGAGCCCGGACGACCTCGCTCCCGGCCAGGTGGGAGGCCGGCGACGAACGCAACCGCTGCATCAGCTCGTTGCGGGCCGCGGTGGGATCGGGACCCTCGAGCCGGATCGAGAGATGGCCGGTATAGTGCAGCCCGTAGGTGACCGCCAGATCGTCGAGGCGGTCCTGGATCGTCCGTCCCTCGGCCGCGAGACCGGCCGCGATCTCGGCCATCAACAGTGCGGCCGCCACCCCGTCCTTCTCCCGGATCTCGCTGGACACGACGTACCCCAGCGCCTCCTCGTAGCCGAAGAGGAACCGCAGCGTCCGGCCGGTCCAGCGCCGGGCGGGGAATCCACTTGGTCCCGGTCAACGTCACCGCCGACTGCACCCCGTGGTGAGCCGCCATCCGGTCCAGCATGTGCGACGACACCACCGTCCGCACCACCAACCGCGACGACCCCGAGGTGGCGTTCAGGAGATGGTCGGCCAGCAGCGACCCGGTCTCGTCGCCGGCGAGTCGGCGCCATCCGTCAGCCGGTGGGAATCCCCACCGCCAGCCGGTCGCCGTCGGGGTCGTTGGCCAGCACGATGTCGGCGTCACGCTCGGCGGCCAGCTCGAAGGCCGCGTCGAGCGCGCCCGGCTCCTCGGGGTTGGGAAAGCGGACCGTGGGGAAGTCCGGATCGGGTTGGGCCTGCGATTCGACCACCTCCAGCGGCGGGAACCCGGCCCGCTCGAACGCCTCACGGATGAACGGGTCGGCCACGCCGTGCAACGACGTCTGCACCGCTCGGATCCCGACGGTCTCCGGACGTGCGAAGACACCGCAGCGCGGCATCACATAGGTACGCGCCCACGACCGCCCGCGTGGAGATCGACCGGGACCCGCTCGATGGCCGGATGATCGACCGGGCGCCAGCGGCGGGTCGCCGCCCTCGATGCAGGATCTCGTTGATGGCGGCCTGCGACGGCCACGTCGGTGGGCGGCACGATCTGAATGCCCTCGCCGTCGTACATCTTGTAGCCGTTGTCGGCCGCCGGGTTGTGGCTGGCCGTCACCATGACCCCGGCGGCCGCCTGGAGCCGATGGACGGCGAACGCCAGGACCGGCGTGATGACCGGCTGCTCCAGGAGCAGGACCCGACAGCCCGCCGCGGCCAGGACCCGGGCCGTGTCCTCGGCGAACTCCTCCGATCCGTACCGGGCGTCGCAGGCCGACGATGAACGTGGCACCGGCGCCCAGATGACGGCGCAGCGCGGCGGCGGTCTGGCGAACGATCACCCGGTTCATCCGGTTACACCCCGGACCCCGCGGCGCCCGCAGGCCGGCAGTACCGAACTCGATCCGGGATCCGAAGTGGACGCGAACGTTCGAGATCGTCCGCGTCGATCATCGCCTGGACTGGGCTCGCGTCTCGGGGTCGGGATCGATCTGGAGCCACCGGGCCGCCTGGGTCCGAAGGTCGGCGGGGGTCGAGCGACGACGCCATCACGCCTGATCCAGCACGTCGCCGACCAGGGCGAGGGCGCGGGCCGCCGATGCCTTCGCCACCACCAGCACGTCCCGGTGATCGAGCTGCTCGCCACCCGAGTCCCGGCAGCCGCGTTGGTCACGATGGACAGCCCCAGGACCTCGGCGCCAGATGGCGGGCCGCGATCGCTTCGAGCACGGTCGACATCCCGACCAGGTCGGCCCCCAGTCCGACGCACCATCCGGACCTCGGCCGGCGTCTCGTAGTGCGGTCCCCGAAGGCCGCAGTAGATGCCCTCCCGCAGTTCGGGTCGAGCAGAGCGAGCGATCGTGCGCAGCCGGTCGGAGTAGGTGTCGGTGAGGTCGACGAACCGTGCGCCCAGCTCGGCCGGCGGAGCCACGCCCGCCATGGGCGACGCGCCCTGCAGGTTGAGATGGTCGGCGAGATCAGTACCGCGTCGCCCACGTGGTGCTCCGGGTCGAGGCCCCCGGCGGCATTGGTCAACACGATCGTGCGACAGCCGGACCGCACCGCCGTGCGGACGCCGTGGACGACCAGCTCGGGCCCGTGACCCTCGTAGAGGTGGACCCGCCCGGCGAAGGCCAGCACCTTCCGCCCCCCGGCGGTCGTCACCGATGTGATGGTGCCCTTGTGACCGGCGACCGTGCTGCCGGCGAATCCGGGTAGGTCCGGCGGCCGGAACCTCGGCGCCGACCGTTCCCAGCGACGCCAGCGACTCGCCCCAGCCCGAGCCCAGCACGATGGCTGCGTCGTGATCGTCGCCGACGGCCTCGGTGAACGCCGCCGCGGCGATGTCCGCTGCCGACGTAGGGGTCGGCGGTCACGTCCAGCTGGCTCATGGCGCCATCATGCCGCGTCGGGCTGGGTCAGGGCGCAGCGAAGCCACATCGCCGAGCCGCCCACGGAAGGGCCACTGCGAGCTGGGCCCGCTGGACCTCGCGCACGCCCGGCGCCTTGGGGATGTCCGGCATGCCGGCCCGTGCCGCGAAGAACCCGGCGACGACCGCGGCGAACGCCGGGATCGATGTCGATGCCGAGCTCCTCCGGGTCCATGCCGGTCTCGAGGGCCAGACTGGGTACCCAGAACGCCAGATCCAGCTCCGGGTTCGGCCCGGCACGCGTGGTTCCAGTCGACCAGACGGGCCGAACCGTCGGCGACCAGGCAGAGGTTGTCGCTGCGCAGGTCGAGGTGGCAGATCGCCTCCCCAGCCAGGGCGGCGCCGCGAGCTGCCCGCCGGAAGTGCGGGCAGCACCTCGGCCAGCCACTCGCCGGAGCACAGTCCGGTATCGGTCAGGATCGTCGGTTCGTCGGCGACCTCGTCCCAGCCCGACGAGAGAGTCGGGCCATGCAGCCCCTCGACAGCCGGCATGCCGTCCGCGACGCCCGGGTCGGCGCTGCAGCCGATCCAGCGCAGCGAGCACCGCCTCGACCGACGCCGGCGTCCCACGGCGGCGGCCAGTGTGCCCCGGAGAGATCCTCGATCACCAGGACCGGCAGCTCGGTCGGCGTGGCGTCGCGAGCGCCGACGAAGTCGGCAGGAATGGCCCGTCGACCGCACGGTAGAAGTCGATCTCCTGCTGAATCCAGGCGCCGATGTGCAGGTCGGGCGGCGCCTTGACGAAGACCCGGTCGCCCGAGTCCAGCTCGGCGACGAACCGGATGGCCGGCGTGTACCCGTCCCCGGGAGGATCGTGACGGGCGACGACCCGCCGTCCGGTCAGCTCCTCGACCGAGGCGACGATGCCGTCGATCACGGGCCGGTGGGGAGGCGCTTCGCGCTGCGCCGATCCGCTGAACTCCTGACCCGGTCACGCTCCGCCGGGCGTGACGGTGCGGGTGTCCCGGCCGGAGCGGAGCACGATGCCCGGGAGGGCTCGACCGCTTCGCCGTCGACGACGGTGGCAATACCGTTGACGAACACCCGGTGCACCCCGATGGCGTCGGCGTAGAGCCGCTTCTCGTCGCCGGGCAGGTCGGCGCGCAGGTACGACCTCGCCGGCGTCGACCGTCTCGGGGTCGAACACGACGATGTCGGCGTGATACCCCTCGGCGAGACGGCCGCGGTCGCGGAGGCCGAACAGCTGGGCCGGCACGTCGGTCAGCTGCTGGACGGCGCGCTCCATGGTGGTCAGCTTGCGGCCGCGGATGCTGTCGCCCAGCCACTTGGTCGTGTAGGGCGCGCCGCACATGCGGTCGAGGTGGGCGCCGGCGTCGGAGCCGCCGATCATGATCCCGGGGTGCTCCCACGACTCGGCTCGCATGGCCCAGCTCTCGTCGTCGCTGTCGGTGGGCGACGGCCACAGCACGGTGCGCAGATCGTCGGCGATGCACGACGTCGAGCAGGGTGTCGAACGGATCGTCGTCGCCCCGCTCCGCTGCGATCTCGTTGACCCGTGCGCCACTTGAGACCCTCGTTGGCCTCGGAGAACGTGTCGCCGATGATGTACGTGTCCCAGCCGGTGAGCCGGCTGAAGACACCGGCATCGGGTGACGCGGCCCGCTCCTTCAGCATGGCCCGCACCTGCGGGTCGCGTCAGCTTCTCGATCCGCTCGGGAACGGGCAGGCCGAGGACGTCGCCCCAGTCGGGCAGCATGTTGAGCGCGCAGTAGTTGAGGAAGCTCATGTTCATGCCCACGATGATGGGCATGGTGAGGCCCACCACCTTCGCGCCGGCGCTCGGCGACCCGCTCCATGGCCTGGAGCTGGTTGTCGATAGCGGTCCCGCTCGGCCGAGTTGGGCGGTGAGCACGTTCCAGTTGAGCGGGCGCTGTCCGCGCGAGCGACATCTGGGTCATGAGGTCGATGTCGGCCTCGTCGAAGCCGTCGAGGCTGCCGTCGCTGGCGAACTCCAGCGTGGTGCCTTCGTGCTGTGGCGACCGCCTCGCAGAGCCGGAGCACCTCCTCGGTGCTCGCCCACCGCGACGGCCACCGGTTCGCCGGCGCCGTCGGAGTGGGTTCGGGCCAGGGTGGTGCTGAATCCGAGCCCGCCGGCCTCGATCGCCTCGTGGAGGAGCGCCTCCATCTCGGCCAGCTGCTCCTCGGTGGCCTCGCCCGTCGGTGGCGGCCTCGCCCATGACATGGCGGCGGATGGCGCAGTGGCCCACCAGGAACGCCGCGTTGACGGCGAGGTTGCCGTCGAGCCGGTCGAGATACTCGCCGTAGCTGGTCCAGTTCCACGGCACCCCCTGCTCGAGCGCAGCGAGCGGCATCCCCTCGACCTTCTGCATCATGCGAGCCAGGTAGTCGACGTCCTGGGGATGGACCGGCGCCAGGGTGAACCCGCAGTTGCCGGCGACGATGCTGGTCACGCCGTGGAGGTTCGACGGCGTCGCCCTGGGGTCCCAGAACAGCTGGGCGTCGTAGTGGGTGTGGGGATCGACGAAACCGGGGCACACGACCATCCCCTCGGCGTCGACGGTCTCGGCTGCGTCCTCGGTGATGTCACCGACCTCGACGATGCGGCCGTCGCGCACTCCGACATCGGCTCGACGGCCGGGAGCTCCCGTGCCGTCGACCACCGTTCCACCACGAATGACGAGATCCAACATGACGTCAACTCCGAGAATCTGACGGACCGTCAGATTACCGGCTGCGGCCGGTCGGGACCTACCCGCCTCGACCAGACCCAGCGCCCGCCCGCCGCCAGCGCCGAACCGAGCGCCGACGACGACCACTAAGGTCGCGTTCCGATACGCATGACCACCGCACCGCCCGTCCTCATCCAGCTGGAGATCGACGATCCGGCCCCGGCCTGGGGTGCCGCCGGGTTCGCCACCGGGGGCGACGGCAACTGCCTGGTCGGGTTGGTCACCCTCCGCTTCCGGCCGGACGTCGGCGGCGACGGCGGCATTCGAGCCTGGTCGCTGACCGGGCTCGATCCGGATCTCACCGAGATCGACGGCCTGCCGGTGACGGCCGCCGGCGAGCCCGCTCCGCCCGTCGACCATCCCAACACCGCGACCTCGATCGACCACCTGGTCATCCAGACCCCCGACGTCGACCGGACCGTCCAGGCCCTGGAGGCGGTCGGACTGGCCGAGCGGCGGCGACGTCACACCGAGTCCTACGGCTCACCCATGACGCAGGTGTTCCACCGCGCCGGCGAGGTGATCATCGAGGTGGTGGGACCGCCACGGGCCGCCGGGGACGAGCCGGCCTCCTTCTTCGGACTGGCCTTCACCCTCTCCGACCTCGACGCTCCCGCCGCGCTGTTGGGCGATGCGGTCGGCGACCGCAAGCCCGCCGTCCAGGAGGGCCGCGACCGTCGCGGCCTCCGCCACGAGCGCCTCGGTCTCTCGGTGCCGGTCCTCCTGATGTCCGCACCGGGCTGATGCTCGACCACGTCTTCACCGACGCCATCGGAGCTCTCCGCGAAGCGCTCCACGGCGCCCTGTTGGAGCGCCAGGCCTTCGAGGAACGCTTCCAGGCCGACGTACTCCTCGGCGACCTCACCTGGGAGACCAGCTACGCCCTTCCCGGCGAGGGGACACCACCCCGGGTCCAGGCCGACATCACCATGGATTGGCCCACGTGGGCCCAGACCGCATACCGGTCGTGGTACATCGGAGAGACGATCGAGGACCCGCCCCGGATCGACATCGAGCTGGTCCTGCGCGTCCAACGGCTGGCGGACCGGCCCGATCCCGGCGCGGTCCTGGACCGGCTGCCGACCGAATCACCCACCATCGGCGGCGATCGCCTGGTCCGTTCCGGGCCCACGATCGGCCAGCTCTTCACCAGCGATCTCAGCGAGGTGGAATTCGCCATCGAGGTCTCGTACGAGGGCAGCTACGAGCTGGGCGAGGACGTCCTCGAGGACGGGAACCGCCTGGATCGCGACTTCGGCGCCATGGGCGGCTGGATCAGCGCCACGCTGGTACGCCTGGGGGACCTGACCTTCGACTTCAAACCGCCCTTCGATCTGCGAGGGCCCCGGCCGGTGAGCGCCGTCGGGGTTCACGAGTTCGTTGGCAGGTAGCGGGTCAGCTGGCCTGGACCTCAGAGAATGCCCGCGACAGCAGCGGGGTCGCGGCATCGAGCGCGGCGGCAAGCGCTTCGGATGCTTCGAGATCGGCGTGCCGGGCGAAGACTTCGGCCGGCTCCTCGGCAGGGGTCGCCGCCGCCGTCGGTTCGACCGTCGTGCCGAACGGCAACGGCTCGAGGGGCGCATCGGCCGGTTCCTCGCTGCGCACCGGCCTGGGGTGCAACACCCGCACGGCGGCGCCCGCCTGCCGCTCGGGCAGTTCGGTCCACAACGCGATCTCGGGCGAGCGGCTGTCGACCAGCGTCCAGCCCAACGGCACGGACGTCGAGGCCGCGTGGCGACCGCAGAGATGATGGTGGCCGAGCGGCGGATCAGCCAGGTCGACCAACTCGGCCCGCTGGTGGTCCAGCTCGATCAGGACCGACGCCGTGGCCGGGAAACTACACGTAGGTCGCTCACAGGATCTCCGCATGACACGAGTGTAATTCGATCGCACCCGTTCAGCGAGCCGGTGGGCCCGTCAGCCCTGCGACCACCCGGTCGATGAGCTCCTCCCAGGGCTCGCTGGCCGGCAACGATGCGCCGACGGCGCGATAGAGGAGGAACCCGAGCCCGATGGCGTGAGCGAAGCGGGTGAGGGCCTCGGTGTCCAGCTCGGGATCGATGTTGCCCTCGGCCTGAGCGCGCTCGACGACCTCGGCCACCAGTCCGGCGCGCTCCTCCAGACGGTTCCGCATCAGCTCGGCCACCTTCGGATCTCGGCGGGCCGCGACGAACGCCTCGAGCAGCAGCTCCCCCGCCTCCGATGCGTCGACATCGACGAGGTGGCGGCCGGCGACGCTGAGGATCTGCTCGGACTGTCCGGCGAATCGTGGCTCGCGGAACAGCAGCTCGAAGCCCGGCGCGGCGTGGCGGTCGATGGCCGCCAGCAACAGATCGGCCTTTCCGTCGAAACGGCTGTAGATCGCACCGGTCGTGAGTCCGGCCCGTCGCGCGATCTCTGCCACGGTGGCCCCCTCGTACCCCTCCTCGGAGAAGACCTGACCCGCCGCCTCGATCAGCCGGTCGGCAACCGTCGGGTCGGCGGTGGGGGAGGTCGCCTCGGACATCGGCCCAGGCTATGTGGCTGCGCGGACCGACCGGCCCATGCGCAACAGGCCGATTGCCCAGGACCGGGCTCAGCGGCAGCTGGTACTGCTGGAGGTGTGACCGAATTCGACCTGGAGACCACCGAGACCGTCGAGCGGTCCTGGCTCTCCCTCCGCACCCAGCGGGTGATGCTGGTGGCGGCGGCACTGATGGTGGGCGGCGCCTCGCTGGTGGGATCGACCATGCTGGCCCGAGCCGGCACCGCCCCCGAACCTCGGGCCGAGATCGTGCCCAGCGCCGACGATCCGTCCGCGGAGCCGACGACCGAACTGGCCGCGCTGCTGCCCGCCGCCACGTTGGGTACACCGCTCCCCGACTTCGACCGGACCGCCGCCTCGCCCTCGACCTCCGGAGCGGCGGCCCTCGACACCATTCCGTTCGACTGGCAGCGGCTGCTCCCCGGCTGGACGATCGAGTTCGGCGGGCATCACGACGATCTCCTGGGCGGAACCTCCTGGCGGGAGGAGCACATCACGATCTGGATCCGCCCGGAACAGTCGGTCGGGCAGGTCCGCCACGTGATTGCGCACGAACTCGGTCACGCGGCTCGACGTGACGTACTTCGACCAGTCGCTCCGTACCCGCTGGATGACCCAGCGGGGCTTCGGCGTCGACGGTGACTGGTGGCCCGAGAGCGGCGAGAACGACTACGCCAGCCCGGCCGGCGACCTGGCCGAGACGATCGCCACCTGGGTCAACGGCACCGACCACTGGGCGGGCACCGGCGCCGAACCCACCGAGGCCGACATCGTGCTCCTCCGGGAGCTGCTCTCGGCCTCCCTCGCACCCCGCTGAGCCCCGACCGGGCCGCAGGAGGGGTCAGATCAGCCCGCTCAGCGGCTGGAGCGGGCGCGCGCCGACGTGGCTGATCACCTCGGCCGCTGCGATGTGTCCGAGGCGGGCGCAGGCACCCGGTTCGGCCCCCACCGCCCAGCCGTAGAGGAAGCCGGCGGCGTAGAGATCGCCGGCCCCGGTCGTGTCGACGACGTCGTCCACCGGTTCGGCCGCAACCTCGATGACGTCGTCCGCGGTGATGACGACCGAGCCCAGCTCGCTTCGGGTGACCACCGCCACCTCGACGTGACCACGAATGTGCTCGACCCCGGCCGCGATGTCATCGACCTCGTACAGCGACAGCAGCTCGAGCTCGTTGGCGAACACGATGTCGACCTGATCGCCGAGCAGGGCGCGGAAATCGTGGCGATGACGGTCGACACAGAACGGATCGCTCAGCGTGAAGGACACCTTCGACCCAGCTGCCCGAGCCGCCTCCATCCCCTTGACGATGGCCGCCTTCGCGTCATCGCGGTCCCACAGGTACCCCTCGCAGAACGTGATCTTCCCGCTTCCGGCCACGCCGGCGTCGACATCGTCGGGAGCGATGAGACCGGAGGCCCCCAGGTAGGTGTTCATCGTGCGCTCGGCATCGGGGGTCACGAAGATCATCGAACGCGGGGTGGGCACCCCGTCGGTGGCACCGGGGACGTCGTAGCCGACTCCGGCGGCCCGCAGGTCGGTGCGGAAGAAGTCGCCCAGCGGATCGTCGGCGACCCGGCCGATGTAGCTGACCGAACCGCCCAGCGAGGCGATGCCGACCGCCGTGTTGGCGGCCGACCCCCCGGATGACTCAGAACGATCCGGCATGGCCCCGTAGAGCTCCTCGGCCCGATCGGTCTCGATCAACGTCATCGACCCCTTGGCCAGGTCGAAGCGATCGATGAACGATTCGGGGACCTGGCTGATGACATCGACGATCGTGTTGCCGATACACACCACATCTACGGACGGTACTGCCATGCCTGCTCCTGCTCGGTTGCGGAGCGACGGTATCGAAGACACTTGGGAGAACGGGAATCCGGCAGGTCCACCGGTAGTCTCGACCGACACTCGACGGGAGAGACGCAGTGACCAACGCCGGCGATCGCCATCGGCTTCCGGGGGACGCCGTTCCCTCGCACTACACCATTCGCCTCGAGCCCGACCTGGATCGTGCGGTCTTCCGGGGTGAGGTCGACATCGAGCTGACCGTCGGCACACCGGTCGAGGCGCTGGTGTGCAACGCGCTCGAACTGGAGGTCCTCTCCGCCGAGTTGCGCAGCGCGTCGGGAGGGACCCGGGCGCTGCACGCAACCCTCGACGCCGATCTCGAGCGCGTCACGTTCGCGGACGGCGAGACGATCCCGGCCGGCGCCAACACCCTGGTCGTGCGGTTCACCGGCGAGCTCAACGACAAGCTCGTCGGGTTCTACCGCAGCACCTTCACCGATCCGGGCGGGGTCACCCGAACCCTGGCCACGACCCAATTCGAGGCCACCCACGCTCGTCAGGCGTTCCCGTGCTGGGACGAGCCGCAGTACAAGGCCACCTTCGGGGTCACCCTGGTCGTGGCCGCCGACCACCTGGCGGTCTCCAACGCCACCGTCGTCTCCGAGGAACCCACCGACGACGGCCGCCGCACGGTCACGTTCGCCGACACGATGGTGATGTCCACCTACCTCGTCGCCTTCGTGGTGGGTCCCCTCGAGGCCACGGCACCGGTCGACGTCGACGGCGTCCCGGTGCGGGTCGTCCACGGTCCCGGTCAGACCCATCTGACCCACTACGCCGTCGACGTGGCCGCCGCAGCTCTTCGCTTCTTCACCGCCTACTACGGGATCCCCTACCCCGGCGACAAGATCGACCTGGTCGCCATACCCGACTTCGCCTTCGGCGCCATGGAGAACCTGGGGTGCATCACGTTCCGCGAGGCACTCCTCCTGGTCGATCCCGAGTCGGCGACCAAGGCCGAGCTCCAGAACGTCACCGATGTCATCAACCACGAGCTGGCCCACATGTGGTTCGGCGATCTGGTCACGATGAAGTGGTGGAACGGGATCTGGCTCAACGAAGCGTTCGCCACGTTCATGGAGGTCTCCGCCACCGACGCCTTCCGGCCCGAATGGCGGCGATGGGACAGCTTCGCCCGGGAGCGGTCCGGGGCGTTCGGCGTCGACTCGCTGGCCTCGACGCGGCCCATCGAGTTCCCGGTCGTCAGCCCGGACGAGGCCGAGGCCATGTTCGACGTCCTCACCTACGAGAAGGGGGCGGCCGTGGTGCGGATGCTGGAGCAGTTCCTGGGCGAGGAACCGTTCCGCAAAGGTATCCGCCGCTACCTCGACGCCTTTGCGTACGGCAACACCGAGACCACCGATCTGTGGGACGCCATCGAGGCCGCCACCGGCCAGCCGGCGCGCCGCATCATGGACTCGTGGATCTTCCAGGGTGGCCACCCGGTCGTGACCGCCACGGTGTCGGACGATGGAACCTCGATGCGGCTCGACCAACGTCCCAGCCGTTTCGCCGCTCCCGACGACGCCGGCGCTGGCGCTGGCGACCCGACCTGGGTGGTGCCGGTGACCGTCCGCGCCACCGGCGCCGAAGGCGGCGAGGTGCGGCGCCGGGTCCTGCTGGACCGTGCCTCGACCGAGCTCGACCTCGACTCCCCCATCCGACCCGACACCCTCGTGGTGAACGAGTCCGCCGCCGGGTTCTACCGGGTCGGGTTCGACGCCGACCAGGCTCGGGCCGCAGCAACGACCGCCCGAGCCTCCCGATCGACCGCCGAGCGCTTCGCCTTTCTCGACGACACCTGGACCCAGGTCGTGCGGGGCGATCTCGACGCGGTCACCTACCTCTCGCTGCTCGAATCGTTCGCAGACGAGCCCGAGACCGTCGTGTGGCATCGCATCGTCGCGGCGCTGGGCGCCCTCGACCGGCTGGTGGACGACGTCACCCGGCCTGCGCTCCAGGAGCGCACCCGTGTGCTCCTGCGACCCGCGCTCGAAGTCGTCGGTCCGGACCCCCGCATCGACGACGACGACCTGACGCTCGAACGCCGGGGGCTCCTGCTCGGCGCTCTGGGGGCCATGGCGGACGATCCGGCCACCATCGAACGGGCGACGACCCTGCACACTCGCTACCTCGACGACCACGCCAGCGTGGACCCGTCCCTGGTGTCGGCCGCGCTCAATGTCGTGGCCGCCCATGCCGACACGTCAACCTACGACCTGCTGGTCGAGCGATTCCGCACCGCCGACGGACCCCAGGAAATGTTGCGCTACCTGTACGCCCTGACCGCACCGAACGACGCCGAGCTCACGGCGCGCACCCGTCTACTCACCCTGACCGACGATGTCCGCACCCAGAATGCCCCCTACGTCCTCGGCCGCCTGCTCGGTCATCGCACGGCCGGCCCCGCCACCTGGGCCTTCGTCCGCGACCGCTGGGAGGACATCACCGAGCGATTCCCTTCCAACAGCCTCGCCCGCATGCTCGAGGGGGTGCGGTCGATCAGCGATCCTGTGACCGCCGACGACATCGTCGCGTTCTTCGACCGTCATCCTCTCCCGCAGGCCGGCCAGACCCTGGCCCAGCACCTCGAGCGGATGGCGGTCACCGTGCAGCTGACCCGGCGCGAACGGCCCCGCCTGCGCGCCACCCTGCCGGACGCGTGATCTTCCCCCGTCCCACCCGGCCGGCGGTCTTCAGTACCGGCGTCGACGACATCCAACTCTGGTGGGGTCGTCTCCCGGCCGGGAGCTACACGGTCGACGCGGGGAGGACGACGACCTCCATCGAGCACCGGGGTGGGGCCGGCGCCGTCACGGTCGGGATCCAGCCCACCGATGAGCCCGTCGACGTCAGGCTCCGGCGCAACGGCGACACGCTGCTCGCCACCCGGGTCCGGCTCCTCGAACGCCCCTTCGGCGAGCGCCTCACCCGGTTCGCCACCGTGTCGGACCTGCACATCGGCGAGGACCACTTCGGGTTCTTCGGCCGGATGCGTGAGCACAGCGCGACGGAGGAGGACTATCCGGTGCGCTGCGCGCGTGCGTCGCTCGAAGCGGCACGCCAGTGGGGCGCAGAACAGGTCGTCGTGAAGGGCGACATCACCCACCACAGCACCCACGACACCTGGATGCTCGTGCAGAAGCTCTTCGCCGAGACCGATCTGCCCTGCGTCGGGATCGTCGGCAACCACGACGGCGATCTCCACCGGAGGATCGCCTGGGAGGAGGGCGTGGCCGACGTCGACATGGACGTCGTCTCGCGGGTGGGGCACCGAGATCTGGATGGCATCAGGATCATCCTGGTGCACACCTCGGTTCCCACGTTCGGGTTCGGTCGGATCAAGTCGGCATCGGAGGAGGTCTGCCAGTTGGCCGCCGAGGCGGACACCCCGTGCCTCGTCGTGCTTCATCACAACCTCCAGCCCCTTCCGTTCTTCTACTTCTGGCCGTACGGAATCCCACCCATGTCGGGGATTCCCTTCAGTCGCAGGCTGGCTCAGGCCAACCCCCGCTCGGTGATCACGGCCGGACACACCCACCGCAACCGGGTTCGCCGCCGGTCGGGTCTCGTCTACACCGAGGTGGGCTCGACGAAGGACTACCCGGGGGTCTGGGGCAGCTACGAGGTCTTCGAGGGTGGGCTGGTGCAGGTCAACCGTCGCATCGAGGCCCGGGACTGTGTCGAGTGGCTCGAGTACTCACGCCGGTGTACGGGTGGGGCCTGGGGGCGATGGACCCCGGGCCGGCTGGACGACCGCCGATTCGTCGCCCGGTGGGACCGGCCCGCCGACTAGCGGGTGAGCCCGTAGACCAGCAGGAACTGGGCCAGGTGGTAGGTCACCATGACCCCGACCCGCGAGTACGCGAAGTCGCGCACGAAGCGTGTGATCCCGATGGTTGCGTCGGAGATGTAGAACAGCAGTGCCCCGACCAGGAACCACCAGTGAGCGGTGGCGCCTGCGACCAGCACCATGATCGTGATGACCGTGATGTAGAGCCCGACGGGGAGCCGGAGCCGGCGGTCCTGCTCCCCCGCCGCCTGGACGATGGCCCCGCCAATCGTGGCGATGAGACCGAAGAGCAGGAGCACCAGGGCGAACCAGGCCGGGACGATGTCGAGTCCCCACGCCACCATGCCGCCGATGTACGCCAGGTGGCCCACGAGGAACGACGCCAGACCCTCGACGAATCGGTTGCCGGGCAGCATGAGGAACACGTCGCCGCCCAGCGAGAACACCAACGCGACCACGAACCACCACCGGGAGGCCTCGACCGTGGGGTCGAGCGCGACCGCGTAGCCCAGGAGCGCCACCATGGTCAGCGGTTTGGCGACGTATTCGACCTTGCGATTGTCCACCGCAACGGCGATCCAGTCGATGACGGCGATGACGCCCGCCGCCGCCAGCAGGACGATCGGGCTCATGCCCGGGCTGCGGCGATGGCGTCGTCCCAACCCAGTCCGGCCTCGATCTGCATCCGGTACTGCATCACCTGACGGGGACGGTTCAGGCCGAGCACGCCGACCACCTTGCCACCCCGGCCGTAGAGCGCGACCAGCCGGCCGGCGGATTCGTCCTCTTCGACCACCTCGACCGTGGCGTCGGCCCCGGGCCAGCCCGCCAGCTGGATCTTGGTGTCGTACTGATCGCTCCAGAACCAGGGGACGGGTGCGAACGGATCGGCGGCGTCGCCCCGGAGCAGCGCCAGAGCGGCGGCTCGGCCCTGCTCGACCGCGTTCTCCCAGTGCTCCACGCGCATCACCGTCTCGAAACGCTCGTTGGGCCAGCGCGCCAGATCACCGGCCGCGACGACGCCGGGGGCGGCGACCAGCCGCTGGTCGCAGACCACACCGTCGTCCACGACGAGGCCCGAGCGCTCCAACCAGTCCGTGGCGGGCCGGACACCGATGCCGACGACGACCACGTCGGCCGGCACCACCGTGCCGTCGGCCAGCCGCACCTGCTCGACCCGCGTGCCACCTTCGATGGCCTCGACCGACGCGCCGAGACGCAGGTCCACACCGTGCGCACGGTGGACGTCGGCCATCCGCATGCCCATCCGATCACCCAGGCCCCGCTGCAGCGGCACCGGCAAGCCTTCGAGGATGGTGACGTCGAGCCCGCGACCGCGGGCGGTGGCGGCCACCTCGGCCCCGATGAAGCCGGCCCCGATCACCACGACCCGTCCCGGACCGGCGTCCAGGTCGGCGCGCAGCGCCAGGGCGTCGTCGACGGTGCGCAGCGTGTGGATCCCCGCCAGATCCGGCTGGCCCGGCAGCGTGCGCACGAGCGAACCCGTCGCCAGGACACATCCGTCGAAGGCCAGCTCACCGCCGGTGGTGGACACCACCCTGCGATCGAGGTCGAGCCCGGTTGCCCACGTGGCCAGATGGAGGTCGACCTCCAGATCGGCCACCGGATCGGGCTGCAGCACCAGGCGATCGGGCTGCCAGTCGCCAGCCAGGATCTGCTTCGACAGCGGCGGCCGGTCGTACGGGAGTCGGTCCTCGCCCCCGATCATCCGGATCGTGCCCTCGAATCCCTCGGCGCGAAGGGCCTCGGCGGCGCGCAGGCCGGCCAGGGACGCGCCGACGATGACGATGGTGTCCATTCAGCGCTCCGTCGGTCGGGGTGGTGGTGCGGCCCTCAGTCGTCGGCGATCGCGATGGCCTGCTTCGGGCAGCGACGGACGGCCTCTTCCAGCTTGTCGCGCTGATCCTCGGGCGGGGTCTCGTTCAGCACGTAGAGGAAATCGTCGTCGCGGACCTCGAAGACCTCGGGCATCACCGCCATGCAGACGGCGTTGCTCTCACACAGGTCGTAGTCGACCACTACTCGCATTGCTTCCTCCTGGGTCGCATCCCACCCATCATGCCCGATCCGGCGGTGGTCGCGGTGCGAGGATGGCGGCGTGAGGTCCCGGCCGCTCCCGCTGCTCGTGGTCGCCGTCGCGCTCGGCGCCATGATTCCCGCCTGTTCGGACGACCCGACCGCGTCCCCGGGCTCGACCACGACCGTGGCGAGCAACTCCCCGACGGAGCCCTCGATCACCCCGGCCACCTCATCGACGTCGGAACCGGCTTCGTCGGTCACGACGACGAGCACGCTCCCCACCCCCACGCCAGCGGTGGCAGCGACCCTGCCGGATGCGTGCACCGCTCCGCGCGTGCCGATCTACCCCAACCCCGCCACCGAACGATGGGTGCCGTCGCCGGAAGCAGATGACGTGATCGACGACTTCGCCCGCCTGGTCCTGGGGTGGCCCGATGTGCAGGTCGTCGAGGAGCAGGCCGAGGGACCGGTCACCGTGGTCCGCATCGCGAGCCGCGCCGCGGACGACCCGGTCGAGCTGGTGGTTCTTCCCGCCGACGACGGTCGCCCGATCGCAGTGTGCGGCGCCCGATCGGTGGTCGACGGCGAGTGGTCCGCCGCGGTGGTGATCGAGGGCCGGCGGATGGCCTCCGACTTCGGGATCCGGGCCGAACCCGACGACGACGCCATAGCCGCCGTGCACGAGCGGTTCCCCGACGCCGTCTCGGCGCAGCTGCTCGTCTCCCACGGGCCGCACGTCCAGCAGGTGGCCGCCACCGACCCCGAGCAGGGCTGGACCTTCGAGCTGGCCCACCCCACCACCGAACCGGGTTGGCAGCTGGCCTTCTGGCGCGACGCCGACGGTGCCGCGCTGGCCGTCTTCGACACCAACCATCCCGCCGGCGACTTCCTCCCCAGCTGACCTGAGCACGCTCGGGGCCAGGCACCCAGCGTGCTCACTTCGCTCCGCTAGCGTGCCCCCAACGACGGTGCCCACCAGCGACGGTGCCCACCAACGACCGAGGGGGAACCGATGGACGTCCTACGCACGCCCGACGAGCACTTCACCGACCTGCCCGACTACCCGTTCGAGCCGAACCACGTCACGATCACCGACCCCGGCGGGACCGAGCTGCGCATGCACTACCTGGACGAGGGCCCGTCCGACGGACGCACCGTGCTCCTCCTCCACGGCGAGCCGTCCTGGAGCTTCCTCTACCGCCACATGATCCCGCCCATGACCGACGCCGGCCTCCGATGCATCGTCCCGGATCTGATCGGCTTCGGCAAGTCGGACAAGCCCGCCGATCGCACCGACTACACCTACGCCTGCCACGTCGCCTGGATGCAGGAGTTCATCGATGCGGTGGGACTGTCCGATGCGATCTTGTTCGGCCAGGACTGGGGTGGGCTCATCGGCCTGCGTATCGCAGCGCAGAACCCGGACCGTTTCGCAGGCATCGTCGCGGCCAACACGTTCCTCCCGGATGGCCAGGCCGGCCCCGGCCCGGCGTTCGAGCAGTGGCTCGACTTCTCCCAGAACGCACCCGAGCTGCCCATCGGCGGCATCGTCAACATGGGTTCGGCCGGCGACCTCGCCCCCGAGGTCATCGCTGCCTACGACGCTCCGTTCCCCGACGAGCGCTACAAGGAGGGGGCCCGCCAGTTCCCGGCGCTGGTGCCGATCCGGCCCGACGACCCGGCCGTGCCGGACAACCTCGCCGCGTGGGAGGTGCTGAGCTCTTGGAGCAAGCCGTTCCTCACCGCCCACTCCGATGGCGACCCCATCACGGCCGGCACCGACCGGGTGTTCCACGAGCGGATCCCCGGCGCCGAAGGGCAGCCCCACGTCATCACCCAGGGCGGCGGCCACTTCCTCCAGGAGGATTGCGGGCCCCAACTGGCTGCCACGATCATCGCCTTCGCGGCGAGTCTGCCGTAACGAGCACCATGGGGTCAGGCACCACCGTGCTCGTTTCACGACCGAGGGCGAGCACATGACCGCCACCGACGTCGCGCTGATCGCACTGGTCGCGTTCGGGCTCAACCTCATCTCGGCCCGGCTCCGGCGGTGGTATCTGACCCTTCCGCTGATGTTCGCCGCGGCCGGCCTGATCCTCGGTCCCGACGTCCTCGACATCGTCCAGATCCGCATCGAGACCGCTGCGATCGAGCTGCTGGCCGAGGTCACGCTCGTCATGGTCCTCTTCTCCGACGCGTCGCGCGATCGATCTCGGCCTGCTGCAACGCCAGGCCGCCCTCCCCGCCCGCTTGTTGCTGATCGCGCTCCCGCTCACCGTCGCGGCCGGGACCGCGGTCGGCTGGCTGCTCTGGGGCGACATGAACATCTGGGCGCTCGCGCTCCTCGCGACGATCCTCGCCCCCACCGATGCGGCACTGGGCCAGGCCGTCGTGTCGAGTCCGATCGTGCCGGTGCGCATCCGCACCACGCTCAACGTCGAGAGCGGCCTCAACGACGGGTTGGCGGTGCCGTTCCTGACCGTGTTCATCGGCCTGCTGGTCGAGACGAGCGAGGACCTGAGCGATCCCTCTGAGCTGGGCTCGCTTCACCGCCGAACAGATCGGCTTCGGCATCGTTGCGGGCCTGGTGGTGGGTGTGGCCGGCGGGAAGCTGGTCGAGTGGGCCAGCGAGGGCCGCACGGCGGAGCCAGGTTCCCGGCGGGTCGCCGCGCTGACCCTCGCCGATCGGCGGCAGCGGCAGGATCCGCCGCCATCGGTGGCAACCCGTTCATCGCCGCGTTCGTGGCCGGGGCCGCCCTGCGCCGGGTGGCGCCGGCCTCGTGCAGTCGGCTCTACGAGTTCCTCGAGCGCGAGGGCGAGCTCCTCACCCAGATCGCCTTCTTCATCTTCGGGGTCGCACTGGCGGGCGTGGCGTTGACGTCGCTCACCCCGAGGGCGGTGGTGTACGCCCTGCTCAGCCTCACGGTGATCCGGATGCTGCCGGTCGCCCTGTCATTGATCGGTTCCGGCCTGCGGCGCGACACCGTGCTCTTCATCGGCTGGTTCGGCCCACGGGGTCTGGCGTCGATCGTGTTCATCCTGACGATCGATCGAGGAGACGGAGCTGCTCGCCACGGACGAGCTGATCGTCGCCGCGTGCCTCACCGTCGCGCTCAGCATCGTTGTTCCACGGCTTCTCGGCACAGCCGCTGTCCCGGCTCTACGGCCGGCGCCTGGAGGAGATGCCCGAGGACGAGGCCGAGGAGATGGAAGAGATGGAGAGATGGAGGAGCTGCCGGTGCGAGGAGTCGGCGGCCGGATGCCCTGACGAGCAAACCCGGGGTCAGGCACCCCGTTTGCTCGCTAGTCCACCGAGGTGATCTCGTGGGCGCCGTTCTTGGTCACGACGACGTCGGCGAAGGCCCGGCTGGGCCGGATGTGCTCGTGCAGATTGGGGCCGTTGATCGCCTCCCAGACCTGACCGGCGAACTCCTCGATCCGTTCCACCGGCCAGTCCGCCATCGCGTGGTAGAACGACTCGGGTTGCCCCGCCGCCGCCCGGATGCTCGCCACGAGCCGCTCCGTCAGCCAGCGACGCTGATCGGCCTCGGCGGTTGCGAGATAGATCGCCAGGTCGTAGGCCAGCGGATGCCCCCGGCCGGGCGGCATCTGCAGGGCGTTGACGCCTTCGATGATGACGGTGGTCGCAGCCGGGACCTCGTGCTCGATCCCGGGCTCGATGTCGTAGCGCACGTGGGAGTACGAGGGGACCCGCACGGGTTCCCGGTCCCGTCGGAGCGCGGCGACGGTCGCCGCCAACCGGTCCCAGTCGTAGCTCTCGGGGAACCCCTTCCGCATCGACAGGCCGCGCGGATCGAGCTCGGCGTTGGGGAGGAGGAACGCATCGGTCGACACGATCGCCGTGTCTCCGAGCCGGGCCGCGATCGCCTCGGCCAACGTGGTCTTTCCCGACGCCACGCCGCCGGCCAGCCCGACGACCCTGCGTGCTCCCGGCGCGATCTCGATGGCGTCGATCGTCCGCACCACGCGCTCCATGACGATCTACTCTGGCACGCCATGTTCCACCACGTGGTGTCCGCGTCCCCCTACGAACCTGCGTACGGCTTCTCTCGGGCCGTCCGCATCCACGAGCGGACCTGGGTGGCCGGCACCGCTCCGATCGATGGCGACGAGGTCCCTGCATCGGCCCGCGACCAGATGCTGCTCTGTGGCCGCATCATCGCCGAAGCGCTCGAGGAGGCCGATGCGTCCATCGACGACGTGGTGCGGACGCGGATGTACATCGTCGACCCGGCCGATGCCGACGAGATCGGCCTGGCCCATCGTGAGATCTTCGCCGAGGCCATGCCCGCCGCCACCATGGTCGTCGTCGCCGGACTGCTCGACCCGCGCTGGAAGGTCGAGGTCGAGGCCGAGGCCGACAGCACGCCGCGGCTGCACTGACCGTTCGGATCAGGCATCCCCCGGCGCCTGCAGATGGGCCGGCAGGACACAGGCATGGCCCTCGTTGTACCCGTCCGAGGTGATCCCGAGGCCCCGGTTGAAGCGGGCCCGCAGATGCTCCCAGGCGACCAGGTGGGTCAGCTCGACCACCTGCTGCTGGGTCAGATGCCGGGCGAGCTCGGCCCGGATGTCGTCGGTCACCGAAGCGGGAGTTGCGCTCATCGCGTCGGTGTACGCCAGGACGGCACGCTCGATCGGGGTGAACCGGTCGTCGCCGATCCACTCGTTGACGGCGAGCAACTTCTCGGCGTCGTGTCCCGCTGCCCGGCTCACGGCCGAGCCGATGTCGATTCACCAGGTGCACCCCACCAAGGACGCCGCACGGAGCGACGCCAGCTGCTTGAGGTCGAAGGGCACCTGGCGGGCAGCGGGCAGGAGGGACTCTCCGGCCAGCTTCGTGGCGAGGGCCGGGAGGCTCCGGGCCGCCCGACGGTAGGGCGTGGGCATGCGCCTCGGCGCGGTTCGGGCGAAGCGGAGATAGGCGCGCAGACTCACGTGACGGCCCCCTCGACGGTGGATTCGGGTTCGGCGACCTCCGCCGGCTCTCGATCGGCCACGAGCAGGGCGATCATGGCGACCAGTTGCACCACGAGCAGGCCCGTGGACGCGACCTGATCGAAGGTCGAACCGTCCGGGAGTGGGTTGGCGAGGTGGTACCGGACGTGCGGCACGGCGTGGAAGAGCGCCGCGATGAGCGCGACCCGGCGTGCGGTGCGCCCGGCGAATGCGGCGCCGAGCAGCAGGACGCCCAGCAACAGCAGGCCCGCCCCAGCATCGATGGTGAGATGCTCATTGAACGGCCCATCGGGCGAGATCCACGGGGACCCACTGGACGGGAAGGTGTCGTACCAGCCGCGGGGCGCCAGAGCGGCCCAGGCGCCGATGACGATGTTGGGGGCGGCGAGCGCCGCCATGCCGGCTCGCACCACGGTGACTCGGTCCATCTGACCTCCCGGCGGTCGGGCCGAACGATGGGCGCCCGTTCCCCAGTGACATTGTGGTCGCCACCGGACCATTCGTCACGAAAACCGCGCCGCGCCTAGAATGAAACACGTTCTAGTTTCTTCCTCCCCGGGGTGAATCGCCATGCAGTATCCGTTCCCCATCCCGTTCGGCTGGTTCCAGGTGCTCTGGTCCGATGAGCTCGCGCCGGGCGACGTTCGCCCCCTCTTCTACTTCGATCAGCACCTGGTCGCATGGCGGGACGAGGAGGGCGACGCGCACATCCAAGAGGCGTTCTGCCCCCACCTCGGCGCCCATCTCGGCCACGGGGGCAAGGTCCGCGACTGCCAGATCGAGTGCCCGTTCCACGGGTGGACCTTCGACGCCGACGGGGCCAACGCCGAGATCCCCTACGCCGAACGCACCAACCGGAAGGCTCGGCTGCGGACCTACCCGGTGACCGAGGTCAACGGCCTGATCATGGCCTGGTACCACCCCGACGAGAAGCCACCGATGTGGGACATCCCCGAGCTGGAGCCCTTCACCTCGGCCGAGGGCTACAGCGAGGTCACCCACAAGTCGTACGAGATCGGCGCCCACTGGCAGGAGTTGGCCGAGAACGGTGTCGACTCGGCCCATTTCCGCTACGTGCACGACACGGCCGACGTCCCCGTGCTGGAGACCTACGAAGCGGACGGCCACCACTCGAAGATGCGCTCGGTGCAGCACTTCGTGACACCGCAGGGCACCACCGAGGGACGTATCGACGTCGACTCGTTCGGCCCTGGACTGTCGTTCGTCCGATTCAGCGGGATCGTCGACACCTTCCTCATGGGATGCAACACGCCGCTCACCAACGACACCTGCGTGATGCGCTTCACGTTCGTGGTCCGGGACATCGGCGCAGGCACCAGCACCGTCGGCGACGCCTTCGTGGCCGAGATCGACAAGCAGGTCGAGGAAGACCGTCCGGTCTGGGAGAACAAGGCGCACCTGGTGCGCCCCGCGCTGGCCTCGACCGACGGACCGTTCATGAAGTTCCGCAAGTGGGCGGGACAATTCTATGCCGAGGGTGTGGACGATCAGACCGAGGTCTGGGCTCCTGACGACGCGCGGTGGTCGGACCTCGAGGACTACGTCCAACGCGAGAAGGGCACCGCCGCCGCCCGCCACGGCGACCGCACCTGACGACCGACGTCAGCCGTCGATCATGGTGACGGCGCCGGGCTGATACGGGGTTCGCGGCCCGATCGTCGCGCCCGGCCCGGACCCGCCCTCGAATGGAGAACCCGCGTGGTGCTGATGAGGCGGGGACTTCATCAGCACCACGCGCCTTCAACTCTGACCGAACTCACCACCGTGAACCTGAGTAGCGACTACTCAATTCTGGGGGTTCGCTACTCAGGGCTCCCGCGAGCCCGCTTCGGGGTCCGACCGGTCAGGGTTTGTCGCGGCCAACGACCCACATGGCGAAGAACTGGGCGCCACCGCCGTACGCATGGCCCAGCGCCTTGCGGGCACCGTCCACCTGGTGGTCGCCGCACTGACCTCGCACCTGCATGGCGGCCTCGCCGAAGCGGATCATGCCCGACGCCCCGATGGGGTTGGTCGAGAGCACGCCGCCCGAACAGTTCCAGGGGATGTCCCCGTCCATGGCGGTGGCGCCCTGCTCGGTGAGTTTCCAGCCCTCGCCCTCGGCGGCAAAGCCCAGATTCTCCAACCACATCGGCTCGTACCACGAGAAGGGCACGTAGACCTCGGCCGTGTCCAGCTCGCGGCGGGGATCGGTGATCCCGGCCTGGGCGTAGACGTCGGCGGCGCAGTCGCGGCCACCCTGCGGATTCACCTGATCGCGTCCGGGCGCGATCGTCGGCTCGCTCCGGAGCGCACTGCCGTGGATCCATGCCGGGTTGGGATGGGCGTCACCGCCGGCCTCGTCGGTCATCACCATGGCGAAGGCACCGTCGGACGACGGACAGGTCTCGTCGAACCGGATGGGGTCCCACAACATGATCGACTCCTTGATGGAGTCGTACGTGATGTCGGGTTGATGGAGATGGGCGTAGGGGTTCTTGCACGCGTTGAGCCGGTCCTTCAGCGCCACCATGATCCCGATGTCGTCGGGCGCGTCGCTGCGCCTCATGTAGGCCCGGATGTAGGGAGCGAAGTACCCACCCGCGCCGGCCAGCAGCGGCTGCTGGAACGGGATGGGCATGGACAGCGCCCACATGGCCTCGGACTCGGACTGCTTCTCGAACGCGACGGTGAGCACCCGACGATGGACGCGTGACTCGACCAGGCTGGAGGCGACGACCGCCGTCGAGCCACCGACCGATCCGGCCGTGTGCACGCGCAGCATCGGCTTCCCGACCGCGCCGAGGGCCTCGGCCAGGTAGAGCTCGGGCATCATCAGACCCTCGAAGAAGTCCGGCGCCTTCCCGATCACCACGGCGTCGATGTCGGCCCACGTGAGCTCGGCGTCGATGAGCGCCCGCATGGCCGCCTCGCGCACGAGGCCGGCGATCGAGACGTCACCGCGGGCGGTGTCGTGGCGGGTCTGCCCGCAGCCGATGATTGCGACCCGTTCCTTACCGCTCATGACATTTCCCTCATGAATCGTCACCTTCCAGGACGCAGACGAGATTCTGTTGCAGGCACGGTCCGGACGTGGCGTGGGCCACCGCCCGCTGGGCCGAGCCGTCGGTGATGCGTTGTGCGGCTTCGACGATGCGCAGGAGGCCCGCTGCCATCATCGGATTGGCCGCCAAGGCGCCGCCGGACGGGTTGATGTCACACCCCTCCGGCAAGCCCAGCGCCTGCGCCAGGATCACCTCTTGGGGCGTGAAGCAGGCGTGGAGCTCGGCGACGTCGACCGGGCCCTGGCCTACGCCGGCGTTGGCGGCGGCCAGTGACGTCGACGGCGAGGTGGCGAGATCCCGTGCGCCCAGCGTGTGGGGGTCGATGCGGTGATCGATCCCCCGGATCCAGGCCGGACGGTCGCTGAGCTCGGACGCACGAGCGTCGGCCGCCAGGATGACGGCGACGGCGCCGTCGCTGATCGGGCAGCAGTCGGCCCGACGCAGCGGTTCGGCCAGGTACCCGCGGTCGTCGGGATCGAGTTCCCGCTCGGTCGCATGGGGATTCCGAGCGCCTGCCTCGTGTCGGGCGGCCGCGATGGCATCGAGCTCGTCCCGAGTGGTCAGTCCGGCGTCGAGAACCGCCCGACCCTGCAGTGCGGCCAGGTCGATGCTGGTGGGCCACAGCGGTCCGTACAGGTACGGATCGAGCTGGCGGGACAGCACGCGGGGCAGATCACCCGGCGAGCTCTTGCCGTAGCTGTAGACCAGGGCCGTGTCGGCGGCGCCGGTCTGGATCTTGACCCAGGCCTCGTAGAGCGCCCAGGCGCCGTCCATCTCGACGTGTGACTCGCTGATGGGCGGCAACGGTCCGACACCGTCCAACGTCATGACGAAGCTGAAGGCCTGGCCGGCCAGGTAGTCGGTGCTGCCCGAGCAGGTGAAGTCGATGTCGGCCTGGGTGAAGTCGAGATTGGCCTTGACCTCGGCCAACACCGGCATGAGCATCTCGACCTCGTTGCGACGATCCTCTGCGGCGACATGGTCGGACTGGGCCGCGCTCACGATGGCGACGTCGCGGTTCATGCGTACTCCCGGTAGGACTCGTAATCGGCGTCGGGCTCCCCCGTGGGTCGCCACCACTTGATGTTCTCGAACGACGCCTCCAGCTCGTCGTCGTCCTTCCAGACCGCCTCGACCCGCATACCCAGCCGCACGTCGTGGGGCGGGATCTCCTGGATCAGACCGAACGTGGTGACATGCGACCCGTCGATCAGGATGTTGGCGCTGACGTACGGCACCTCGAGACCCTGCCCGGTGAACTCGACGTTGACGACACAGAAGGTCGTGACCGTCCCGATGTGCGGGAGGTCGACCTGCTCGGTGGTGGGAAGCCCGGAGTTGGGCGAGGCGCCCCGGGGCGGCACGAACACGTAACCGAACTTGGGGCACTTCTCGCCGATGATCCGCTTCTCGGCCATACCGAACAACGAGCGGGATGTGGCCTCACCGGCGGTGTACCGGTAGTCCAGCCGCGCCGGGATCCGAACCCGGAGGATCGGTTCGACGTCCGCCAGCGCCGGGATGGCGCTGGCGTCCGCCTCGGGTGCGGACCAGAGCCCCTCGGGGAGCTCGCTGACTCGTTCGTCGCTCATGCGGCCTCCTCGGGGACGAAGCAGGCGATGTCGGTGATCAGGCCGCTGCGCTCCTCGGCCCACCGGACCCGGACGCTCATGCCGGTGGACATGGCGTCGGGCGAGCCGGCGTCGACCGCATGCAACATGCCGGTGTCGGCGCCGTCGAGCCTGATCAACGCCCAGGCGAACGGCCGATCCAGGGGTTGGTCGCCCTGCGGCGTGCCGACCCACGACCACGTCGTGACCACACCTGTCTCCTCCACCGGCACCAACTCGGTCAGCGCCTCGCTGGTCGCCGGGTCGTACTCGACCGGCGGGCACATCACCCGGCCGTCGGACATCCGGACGCCCATCAGCGTCTGCTCCCGCAGACCGGTGAAGAACGCACTCAGAACGGGTCCGAGCGTTCGTTTGAACGGGAACTCGATGACGAGCGGTGCGCTCAACACATCGGTGTCGGGCACGTCTTGACTGGGCACGTCCTGGTCCTCCCGGTGGGAATCTGACGGGTCGTCAGACACTACCGGGCTCGACCGGATTCCCTCCCAATCGTCGAGGGGGCCGGGCTCCTCAGCCGGTCGGGGCCTGGGCCAGCATCGTGATCGTGGGAGGCGTGGCGATCCTCTGCTTGCGCCAGGTGACGACGTTGTCGATGGCGACCAGCTGATGCTCCTGCACCCACCGGACCGACGTGCGGTCGGCGACGAAGGTGCGCTGCAGCCGCTCCAGGTTGTCGGGGGTGTAGGCCATGAGAGCTTCTACGTCGCCGATGGGCTCCGGTTTGATGGGATGTCGGGCCCACCGCTCCTGGGTGGTTCTACCGGGTCAGAAGGTGATGACCTGCCGAATCACTTCGCCCCGCTCCATGGCGTGGAGCCCCTCGTTGATGTCGTCGATGGTCATGCGCTTCGAGATCATGCCCTCGAGGTCGAGCCGGCCGGCCCGCCACATGTTGATCATCCGCTGGAAGTCGCTGCGCACATCGGCCGACCCGTAGTAGGAGCCCACCAGCGTCTTCTCGCTGTAGAAGAGCTCGAGAGCGCTGAGCTCGACCATGTCCTCGGCCCGGCCGACACCGACGATGCACGCCGTGCCGCCCCGGCGGACGGCGTCGTAGGCGGCCCGCATGGTGACCGAGCTGCCGATGGCCTCCATCGAGTAGTCGAACCCCTGGTTGGCGGTGAGCTGTTCCTTGAGCTCGTCGAGCCCGTCGGGCTTGACCGCATGCGTGGCCCCGAACTTCTTGGCCATCTCGAGCTTCTCGTCGACGAGATCGACCGCCACGATCGTGGCCGCCCCGGCGGCTCGAGCTCCCTGAAGGCAGCTGATGCCGACCCCACCGCAGCCGAACACGACGACCGACGAGCCGGGGACGATGGCCGAGGTGTTGATGGCGGCGCCGACGCCGGTCATGACACCGCACCCGATGAGCGAGCCGACCTCGAACGGAACGTCCTCGGGGATCTTGATGGCGGCCTGATGGGGCACGACCAGCGACTCGGCGAAGGTCCCGGCACCGGCAAAGCCGAAGACCGGCTCGCCGGCGATGCTGAAGTTCGGCGTCACGGCCATGGTGATCTGCACGTCGGCGCACAGGTTGGGGGCCTTGTGGTCGACGCAGTACACGCACTGACCACACGGCGGCGACCAGGCCACGATGACGTGGTCTCCCTCGGCCAGGTGCTCGACCCCGTCGCCGACGGCGCTGATCACCCCCGAGCCCTCGTGGCCCAGCACGGCGGGGGCCGGCTGCGGCAGCGTGCCGTTCATGCCGGACAGGTCCGAATGGCAGATCCCCGTGGCCTTGATGTCGATCTTGACCTCACCGGGACCCGGATCGGCGACCTCGACATCGTCTCGAATCTCGAGCTCGGTGTCGCCGGTGTTGCGCAGGACGGCTGCCTTCATGTCGGGGGCCCCTTCGGGTGGTTCGGTCGTTGTTGCCGCGAACAGTAACGCGTTCTAGGGTCCCGCATCGGAGGCCACCATGACCGAAGCACCCCTGGGATTCTGGCGAATCGCCACCGACCAGCCCGACCGCCCCGCCCTCTACGCGGACGCCGACGGACAGACCTACTCCTACGGCGAGTTGCACGCCCGGGCCAACCGCGTGGCGAACGGACTGCGGGCCATGGGGCTCACCACCGGCGACACCGTCGCCGTGGCCCTGCCCAACACCGTCCACTACTTCGAGGTCGTCCTGGGCTGCCTGCAGGTGGGGATCTACTGCACTCCCATCAACTGGCACCTGGTCGGACCCGAGATCGCGTACATCGTCAACGACAGCGACGCGAAGGTCTTCATCACCGACGCCCGATTCGCCACCGAAGCCACCGCCGCCCGGGCCGAGATCACCCTCGAGGACAGCGGGCTGTTCGCCGTCGGCGACCTCGACGGGTACCGCAGCTACGACGAGCTGACCGAGGGGCAGTCGGCCGATCCGCCGGCCGACCGCATCGCCGGCATGACCATGCACTACACGTCGGGCACCACCGGGCAGCCGAAGGGCGTCAAGCGAGGCCTGGTCGAGATCGACCCCGACGACATGTTCGCCCTCTACACCGGCTTCCAGAGCATGTTCGGCATCGAACCCCACGGTGACGGCGTGCACATCTGCGGCTCACCGCTGTACCACACGGCCGTGCTGATGTGGTCGGGCTCGGCACTGCACATGGGGCACAAGGTCGTCCTGATGGACAAGTGGGATCCCGTCCGCATGATGGAGCTCATCGACGAGCACCGGGTCACCTGGTCCCACATGGTGCCCACGCAGTTCCATCGCATCCTCCAGGCCGTGCCGCCGGAACGACGGGGGGACTTCGACGTGTCGTCGCTGCGGGCGATGGTCCACGCTGCGGCGCCGTGCCCGCCCGACATCAAGCGCCAGATGATCGAGTGGTGGGGCGACGCCATCTGGGAGTACTACGGCGCCACCGAGGGGGGCGGCACGATCATCACGGCGGCCCAGTGGCTGGAGAAGCCGGGCAGCGTGGGCCTCCCGTGGCCGGGCTTCGACGTGAAGATCCTCGACGACAACGGCGACGAGGTGCCGGCCAACACCGAGGGCACCGTCTACATGACCCTCGGCGCCGCCGATTTCGAATACAAGGGCGACGAGACCAAGACCAAGGACAACCGCACCGCCGACGGGTACTTCACCGTCGGCGACTGGGGCCTGATCGACGAGGACGGCTACCTGTTCCTGAAGGACCGGAAGTCGGACATGATCATCTCGGGCGGCGTCAACATCTACCCGGCCGAGATCGAAGCGGTGTTGTACAACGCCCCCGGCGTGGACGATGTCGCCGTGTTCGGCATTCCCCACGACGACTGGGGCGAAGAGGTGAAGGCGGTGATCCAGCTGACCGCGGACGCTCCCGATCAGGACACGGCGCGAGAGCAGATCGCCGCGTTCTGCGAGACCCAGCTGGCCAAGTTCAAGCGGCCCCGGACCATCGACTTCATCGACGAGATGCCGCGCGATCCCAACGGCAAGCTCTACAAGCGCAAGCTTCGAGACCCGTTCTGGGAAGGCCGCGACCGCCAGATCTGACCCCCTCAGCCCAGCCGAAATTCCGTCCGGCGGGTCCGGATTGCGACCCTTTCTCGGGGTGAGTTGCCCGACCGCTACTGCAGGAGTGGGCCCAGGTGGGCGACGTCGTTGAAAGCGCGGAGCATCCACATTCCGTCGATCAGCACCAGGTGGTGGATCGAGCAGTTTTCGGCGCCCGCGAACATCCAGCCGCTGACCCCGGTGGCGTGGCCGACCGCCGCGGCGATGACCCCACCGTGGACCACGGCCACCACCCGTTCCCCCGGGTGGTTGTCGCGAATGCGCTCGATCCCGGCGACGACCCGGGCGCGGAATTCCTCGTCCGGTTCGGCTCCGGGGATCACGTCCCAGCGCTGCTTCTCGAACATCTCGCGGGCGATCGGATGGTCGTTGGCGACGTGCTCGCGGTAGCGCCCTCCCTCCCACTCCCCCAGGTAGACCTCGCGCAGGTCGGGTTCGACCCGCGGCGCCAGCCCGGTGGCCGCGACGAGCGGCGCAGCCGTTTGATGGGTGCGCTGCAGGGTCGTCACGTAGAGCGCGTCGACCGGCTCGGACGCCAGACGGGCGCCGACCAGTCGGGCCTGCTCGTGTCCTTCGCTGGCGAGGGGCGGATCACCCTGCCCGTCGACCAGCGGAAAGGTCGTGCCGGGGCGGGCCGCAGCCGACGCTCCGTGGCGCACCAGCAGCAGCTGGGTGCTCCCGGGAGGTGGCGTGAATCGTTGCTGCGCGTACTCGACGTCGTCGGGCTGATCGGGGGCCTGGGGCTCGTTCACCCACCCATTGTGGCCCGCGACAGGGGCGGCTCAGCTCGTCAGAGCTGCAGGACCTCGTGGCGGGCCCGCGGTCGGTAACTGGTCAGCAGGACCGTCTCGAGCACATCGGGATCGAGCGAGCCCGGATCGTCGTGGAGCCAATCGGAGAGCTCGGCCCATTCGAGGCCGCGCCGCTCACCGGTGTCGATGGCCGAGGCGATGCGGATCAGGCTGCCGCTGAACGACGGCTCGTCACCCTCGTCGAAGCGACGATCGGCATCGTGCAGGATCGGGAGCAGTGCCTCGCCGTTGGGTAGCCGCCGCACGACGCGGTCCCGCTGACGCGGCACGTCGTCGATCAGGACATGTTCGTCGATGTGGAGCGGCTGACCCTGGAGATGGCGCACGAGCAGCGTCGCCGGGACGGACGCAAGCCCCACGCCCGAGACGGCGGCGGCCAGTTCGGTCTCCCATGACCCGGCCCGCAGATGCATGCGGCGATGGGCCACGACCAGCCGGTGCACGCGAAGCGTGCGGTCGTGGGCGACGGGGTTGGCGGTGGCCAGGAAGTCGACGACCTCCTCGTATCCGCGGAGGTCGGCTTCGGAGATCACGACCGAGTCGGACTCCGTGGCCAGGTCGACCAGCTTCTCGTCGGAGCCGTTGTGGTCATGGTGCAGTGCGTTCTGTCCCATACCTAGGGAATCGGTCACCAGCTGCGGGACATGAGCCAAATGGCCCATTTCGCCCCGAGCTCGCATCGACTAACGAGCAAGACCGGGGTCAGGCACCCGGCTTGCTCGCTTCGACTGTCACACCTCGTTCGTACCGTTGACCCGATGGCACGAACCCTCCGAACCGACCCGCCCCGAGCCTGGCACCACGTGATGAACCGCGGCGCCCGCCATCGACCGATCTATCTCGACGATCGGGATCGGAGGCGGTTCCTCGGGCTCCTCGAAGACCTCGACCGGGAGGAAGGGATCGAGACTCATGCCTACTGCCTCATGGGCAACCACTACCACCTCGTGTTGTTCTGCCCCGAAGGAAACCTCTCCCCCGGCATGCACCACCTCGGATCCACCTACGCCCAGCGGTTCAACCGACGCCATGGGTTCGACGGATCGGTCTTCCGCGGTCGCTTTCGCTCGAAGCAGATCGAAACCGACCAGTACCTGCTGCAGGCCTCCCGCTACGTCCATCGCAATCCGCTCGATCTGAACGACGGTGTCGACCTCGCCACCTACCGATGGTCGAGCTACGGCGCCTACCTGGGCCACCGGCGATCGCCCACGTGGCTGCGGCGATCGGTCGTGCTCGACCTGGCAGGCGGGGAGGCCAGGTACCGCGCTTACGTGGACAGCGGGGCGCCGGCGCCTCCTGCGGTGGAGGACTCGTCGAACGCCCGCGCCATGGACGCCATCGAAGCCGTCGTGGTCCGATCAGCCAACCGTGCTCCCGGCGTGCTCACCGGCCGTGGCAGCCACACGATCGTCCGCAATCTGGCGCTCGTCCTCGCCGTGGAGAGCGGGCGCGCAACGATCGAGGATCTGGCCGGCCGCTACGGCGTGGGCACGTCGAGTGTCTGGTCTGCGGTCCACCGCACGCGATCCCGCCTGCGAGCCGACGCCGATCTGGCGTCGGTGGTGGAGGCTTGCCGCACCGACCTCGCCACCACGGACCGCAGCGAAACGAGCAAGCGGGGTGCCTGACCCCCGGTTTGCTCGTTAGGCCTTGGGGAGGTCGCTGAAGGGGACGGTGCGGTCGTTGGAGGGTTCCCGCGGGAGGCCGAGCGCACGCTGGGCCAGGTTGTTGCGGTGGACTTCGCTGGTGCCACCACCGATCCGGGTGGCGAACTGGTTCAGGAACTGCCGCTGCCAGTAGCCGTTCTCGTACGCGTCCTCGTCCACCAGCGCACCGGCCGGACCGAGCACGTCCGTGGCGAAGTCACCGATGCGGGTGACCAGCTCGGCCTTCAGCAACTTCATCACCGATCCGTCCGGCGCACCGGAGAAGTCGCCGGTGGCCACCGCGGTCTGGAACCGGAAGCCCAGGTACTTCAGGATGCGCTCCCGGGCGTAGATGTCGGCCAGCCGCTGCCGGACCACGCGGTCCTCGATCGGCCCCTGCTCGTGCACCATCGCCACCAGCGGATCGAATCCGCCCCGCCCCGATCCGCCCGAGATCATGACCGCCTCGCTGGCCAGCGTCGTCCGGGCCACGGCCCACCCACCGTTCACCTCGCCGACGACGTTCTCCACCGGGATCCGCACCTCGTCGAGGAAGACCTCGTTGAACTCGGCCGTCCCCGTCGGCTGCACCAGCGGACGAACGTCGATCCCCGGGCTGGTCATGTCGACAATGAAGAAGGTGATGCCCTTGTGTTTCGGCACCGACGGGTCGGTCCGGGCCAGCAGGATGCCGAAGTCGGCGATGTGCGCACCCGAATTCCACACCTTCTGGCCCGTGACCACGTACTCGTCGCCGTCAAGCTCGGCCTTGGTGGCCAGCGCGGCCAGGTCGCTCCCCGCGCCGGGTTCGCTGAAGAGCTGCGTCCACCGCTCGTCGCCTCGCAGCAAGGGCCGGAGGTACCGCTCCTTCTGCGCGTCGGTTCCGTGCCGGCGGATGGCGGGTCCGACCAACTGGATCGTGGCCAGGAAGAATCCCTGGGCCACGTCGAAGGCGGCCTGCTCCTGGTTGAAGATCATCTGCTGGACGACCGTGCCGCCCCGGCCGCCGTGTTCGGTGGGCCAGGTGATACCGGCCCACCCGGCGTCGAACAACGTGTGCTGCCACTCGGCGGTGCGTCGCTCGTAGTCCTCGCGGGCCCCGGGTTCGGTCGACAGGTGCTGCTCGGACCAGTTCCCGGTCGCCTGCTTCAGCTTGGCGTTGTCCTCGAGCCAGGCTCGGGCATCGGCTCGGAACTGCGCCGCTTCGGGAGTGTCTTCGAAGTCCACGGCCCCGCACTGTAGAACGGGTTCTCCACCTATGACATCCCACCGCGCGTCCTCACCCGACGCGTCCCACGCGTTGCATCACCCGGCCGCCCCGGTGGCCACCTTCGTGGTCTCGGCGGTCTCGCTCTACGCAGGAGCTGCCATCGCGGTCGGCCTCTTCGACCATGTCGAGCCAGGCGGAGTGGCGTGGCTCCGTTCGCTGTTCGCTGCAGTCATCCTCCTGGCGATCGCTCGACCGTGGCGGCAGCGGTGGACCCGGTCGGACGTGGGATGGGCCGCGGCATTCGGCACGGTCCTCGTCAGCATGAACGCCTGTTTCTACGCGGCGGCCGACCTGCTGCCGTTGGGTACAGCGGTGGCCATCGAGTTCATCGGGCCGGTGGCCTTTGCGGCGCTGGCCACCCGGACGGCCCGCAATTGGGCGGCCATCGCCCTCGCCGGCCTCGGCGTGGTCCTCCTGGCGGGCGTCCAGCTGGACGGCAGTGCCCGTGGTGTCGGCTTCGCCCTCGCCGCCGCCCTGCTGTGGGCCGGCTACATCGCGCTCGGCCATCGTGTCGCCGATCGCACAGTGGGGCTGAACGGGCTCGCCGTCGGGATCGCAGCGGGCGCGCTCGCGACCTCACCGGTCCTCGCCCCGATGGCCACGGACGTCACCGATGACCTCGGCTGGCTGGCAGCCGCGGTCGCCGTCGGCATCCTGTCCAGTGCGATCCCCTATGCCCTCGACCAATGGGTGCTCCGGCGGGTCAGCGCGGACCGCTTCGCCGTCCTGCTGGCCATTCTCCCCGCGACGGCGACCGTCATCGGCCTGATCTCGCTGGGCCAGGTGCCGTCCGGCCCTGAGGTTGCGGGAATCGCGTTGGTTACCCTTGGTGTCGCTTTGCGAGAGACGGTGTCGACCGGATCCCGCCCGGTTCCGATACCACCATCCCCATAGGCCATGCTCGATCTCGTTCCCCACTGGGTGGGTTCTCCCACCGACCGCAGGCTGGCCATCACCGCGATGGCCGTCGGCGTCATCGCTTGGGTGGTCCCGTTCCTCGTTTCCAGCGACACGACACTCCGGCTGACCCAGGAGGACGGCCCGTACGAGACGGTGGGGGCCGCCGCCTTCGCCGTTGCCGGCTTGCTCTTCGGCGCCCTTTTCGTGCGGACGTGGAAGAGTCATCGTTGTTGGTGGTTCCTGGCGCTGGCGGGGCTGTTCCTGTTCGCTGCCGGCGAGGAGATCAGCTGGGGTCAGCGGCTGTTCGGATGGGGAGACGTGGACCGTGCCACCAACGTCCAGGGGGAGACCACCCTGCACAACCTGGAGGTGTTCGACACCGTCGAGGGCGGCTGGCTGAAGTTCCCGCGGCTGTTTGCCCTCTTCTGGACCGGCTGGTTGGTGATCCTCCCGGTCCTGTTCAACGAGGTCACCCGGGCGCGGCCGCTGGTCGACCGGATCCGCCTCCCTGTGCCGGCCCTGGTGTTCGGCCTGGTCATGGCCACCAACTTCGTGCTGTCCAAGACCTACCGGCCGCTCGGACTCGACGAGGTGGCACTCGAGCGCATCGCCGAGATCCGGGAGTGTGCGCAGGCCCTCGCCCTGGTCGCCGTGGCGGTCGCGTTCTGGCTCCGCCCGAAGGGCCGGCTGACCCCGCAGCCCACCTCCACCAGGTCCCGAGCGGAGGCCGTGACCCCAGGCTGACCGGCAGCCCCGTGGTCGAGGAAGACCCGAACGCTCTCGACGGCCTGGTTGGTCCGGGGGCTGCGGAACACCTCGAAGGCGTGCTCGGCTCCGGGCACCTCGGCGTACGCCACGGGCGAGCGCGACACCTCGCGGAGCCGGGCCACGAACCGCCTGGCGTCGGCGACTTGAACGAGGGTGTCCAGGTCGCCGCGCAGGACGAAGAAGGGCGGTGCGTCGAGGTGGATCCGCTCGTAGGGCGAATAGGAGATGAACCGCTCGGGGTGGTCGTCGAACCGACCCCCAAGGACATGCCGCTCGAGGAAGCGGACGAATTCCGGTCCGTGGTGACCGGCCGAATCGGTCAGGTCGAACGGTGCGGAGAACGGGACCGCCGCCATGACGGAGGTGTCGGCGTCCTCGAACCCGGCCTGGAACGCGGGGGCGCCGGCCGTCAGTCCCGCCAGCCGACCGCCGACGGGGCGGGCCGATCCCGGTCGGTTGCCGGGAGCGACCGACGCCTGTTCTACTTCTGCGATGGCCTTCAACATCGCCGACCTGTTCGAGTACGCCACCGATGCGGTTCCGGATCGCATCGCCCTGATCGCCGACGACGAGCGGCGCACGTTCGCCGAACTCGACCAGCGCTCGAACCGGTTCGCCCACCACCTGATCTCGGCCGGCATCGAGCCCGGCGATCATGTCGGCATCCACGCCCTCAACTCGGCCGAATGGGTCGAGGCGATGTACGGCTGTTACAAGGCACGGGCCGTTCCGATCAACGTCAACTTCCGCTACGTCGAGGACGAGCTCCGCTACCTCTACGACAACGCGGACCTGGTTGCGGTGGTGCACGACCGCGATTTTGCGCCCCGGATCGCCCACATTCGCGACGAGATCAGCACCCTGCGGCACCTGATCGCCATCGACGACGGCTCGGACACCGACCTGAGCGGCCTGGACTCGGTGCCCTACGACGAAGCGCTGGCCGCTGCGTCACCCGACCGCGACTTCGCGCCCCGAAGCCCCGACGACCTCTACATCCTCTACACCGGCGGGACGACCGGAATGCCCAAGGGGGTGATGTGGCGCCAGGAGGACGTGATCTTCGCACTCGGCGGCGGGATCGATGCGCTCACCGGAGAGCGGGCGACGCACGACCACGAACTGGCCGAGCGGGCCGCGGCCAGTGGCGGACCGATCATGTTCCTGGCCCCCGCTCCGATGATGCACGGTGCGTCCCAGTGGGCCGTCATGGGCCAGGGCTTCGTGGGGAACGGGACGGTCCTCATGGCCCACTTCTCGCCCGAGCAGCTGTGGGGTCAGGTCGAGCGCGAGGGAGTCAACTCCATCCTCATCACCGGCGACGCGATGGGCCGCCCGCTGATCGAGTACCTCGAGGACCACCCCGAGATCGACGTGTCCTCGGTGCTCAGCCTGTCGAGCACGGCGGCGGTGTTCTCCCCGTCGGTGAAGGACCGGTTCCTCGAGAGGTTCCCCGATCTGGTCCTCACCGACTCGATCGGGTCCAGCGAGTCCGGTTTCAACGGCATCAAGATGGTGGCCAAGGGCGACACCGCCATGAGCGCCGGCGGTCCGACCGTCACCGCCGGACCCAACGTCGTGATCCTCGACGAGGATCGCAATCTCATCCCGCCCGGGTCGGACGAGGTCGGCCACATCGGCCGCGGCGGCAACATCCCGCAGGGCTACTACAAGGATCCGGAGAAGACGGCGGCCACCTTCGTCACGGCGGCCGACGGCAACCGGTACTCCGTTCCCGGCGACTTCGCCCGCTGGGCGACGCCCGGTCAGATCACGCTGATGGGTCGCGGCTCGGTCTCGATCAACTCGGGCGGCGAGAAGATCTTCCCCGAAGAGGTCGAACACGCCCTCAAGGCCCACCCGGCCGTCTACGACTGTGTGGTCGTCGGTCGTCCGGACGAGCGGTGGGGCCAGCGCGTCTGTGCCGTCGTCCAGCTGCGGCCCGAGGCCAGCGTCGAGCTCGACGAGCTACAGGACCACGCCCGCAGCCTCATCGCCGGGTACAAGGTGCCGCGCGAGCTGCATCCCGTCGACGAGATCGTGCGCTCCCCGGCCGGCAAGCCGGACTACCGCTGGGCCCTGGCCGTCGCCAACGGCGAGGGGTCCTGACCTGACCGCGGTCGCCGACGGGAGCTACGCGGGCAAACGAGCGGTCGACCTCGCGCTGGTCGCGCTGGCCGCACTTCCCGCCGGCGCGCTCGGTCTGGTCATCGCCGCTGCCATCCGGCTGACCTCGACCGGCCCGACCGTGCTCACGATCCCCAGGGTCGGGCAGGGCGGTGAGGGCTTCGGCATGCTGAAGTTCCGGACGACGGTCGACGTCGATGACGATCATCCACCACTGGGCGATCCTCGCACCACGCCGGTGGGACGGTGGCTCCGGCGACTCTCGCTGGACGAACTGCCCCAGCTGATCAACGTCGCCCGGGGCGAGATGAGCATGGTCGGACCCCGACCCACGTGCGACGTGACCATCGCCCGATACACCGGCGATCAATGGCGGCGGGTCTCGGTCCGACCCGGCGTGACCGGTCGGGCCCAGGTCAGCGGGCGCAACCACCTGGACTGGGCCGAGCGGCTCGAGGTCGATCTCGACTACGTCGCGACACAATCGCCGAAGGAGGACCTGCGACTGCTCGTCGCCACCGTCCGGGCGGCGGTGGGTGGCCACGGCGCCGAGCTACCGCAGGACCAAGACACCGGCGGGTTCTGGCTGGGCCCCAGCGAGGCCCCGTTGCCCGGGGATGACGGCTGAGCCACCCTACGATGCGGGCGTGAGCGCCTACGACGAGTTCGCCTACTTCCGTGACAACGCCGACGAGGCCGGCCTGACCTGGACCGAGACGCCGGACGTCGAACGGGTCCACCATGTCGCCGGGTCGGGTCGCAGGGTCAGCGCCCTGCGCTGGGGCGCTGCATCGGCCGGGTTCGTGATGCTCCACGGGGGAGGGCAGAACGCGCACACCTGGGACACCGTCGCCCTGGCCCTGAACCAACCGTTGCTCGCCGTCGATCTTCCCGGGCACGGTCATTCCGACTGGCGCGACGACCACGACTACCGCCCCCAGGCGACCGCACCGGACGTGGCCGACACCCTGATGGCCCACGCCCCCGAGGCCCACACGGTGGTCGCCATGTCCCTCGGTGGACTGACCGCCCTGGCGCTCCATCTGCACGGCCATCCGGCCCCCGAGCGGCTGGTGCTCGTCGACGTCACGCCGGGGGTCAACCGGGAGAAGGCATCGGAGATCGAAGCGTTCCTGCGAGGCCCGGAGACCTTCGCCAGCTTCGACGAGATCCTCGAACGCACCGTGCTGTTCAACCCGACCCGCAGCGAGTCCTCGCTCCGCCGCGGCATCCTCCACAACGCCCGCGAACGCCCCGATGGCCGGTGGGAGTGGCGCTACGACCTGCCCGAGGAGGTACCCGACGACCTCGCCGGGTTCGATCCCTCCCACCTGTGGGACGCCGTCCGCGACCACCCCGGAGAGCTGGTCCTCGCCAGGGGCGGGACCTCACCGGTCGTCGACGACGACGACGTCGCCGAGCTCCGTCGCCTCCGACCCGATGCCCACGTCGAGATCTTCCCCGAGGCCGGCCACAGCATCCAGGGCGACATGCCGGTCGAGCTGGCACGGTTCCTGCTCTCGCTGACCCGCCCGTGATCGCCAGGGTTTCTCGGCGAGGGGGTAAACCTTCCGCGCCCGGCGGGGCTGTGTATGGGGTGGAGGGGCGATGAAGGAGAGAGAGGAGCAGGCGTATGACCGATTGTTCGCAACCGAGTACCCCAGCATCGTGCGCGCCGCCTTCCTCGTGACCGGCGATCGTGACGTAGCGCAGGAAGTCGCCCAGGACGCGTTCGGCCAGCTCTTCATCCACTGGCGGAAGGTGAAGGGGTACGACCGCCCGGGCGCCTGGGTGCGGCGCGTGGCCATCCGGCGAGCCGTCAAGCACCGGGACCGCAGTCGCCGGGTCTCGGCGGCATCCAGCGACTTCATCGATCTCACCGAGCCGGCCCAGAACGACGTGCCACGCGACCTCGACCTCATCGACGCACTGGGCCACCTCAGCGCCCAACAGCGGGCCGCGGTCGTCCTCCACTACTACGAGGACCAACCGGTCCGCGACGTGGCCGCCACCCTTCGGTGCAGCGAGGCCACCGCCAAGGTCCATCTCCACCGCGGCCGAACGAAACTGGCCGGCATTCTCCAGGGAGCGTCGTCCGATGTCGTTTGACGACGAGCTCCGCACCGGGCTCGACGACGCCGCCGAGCTCCTACCGATCGATCAGACCGTCGCTCTTGCTGCCGCAAAGTCACAGGGCCGCAAGGGCGTTCGGAAGCGGCGGGTCCTGGCCGCGAGCGGGGGTGTGCTCACAGCCTCCGCCCTCCTTGTGGGTGCACTCTCGCTCGTACAGGACTCGTCGCCCGACACCGTCGTCGCAGGCAGGACGGAGATCAACCGTTCTGCCTGCGATGGCGCGTTTCCCACGCCCGAGGATCTCGATGCCACCCGCTTCGAGGCCGTCGACGACCGGACCTGGTCGGTCGACGGACACACGCTGGTCATCACCGACTCCAACCAGCTGGACTTCGACAACTTCCTCATGAGGGAGAGCCGGTTCGAGTGGATCACGGTCGGGTCCACCGAGCGAGAGGTGGAACGCAACCTCTTCGGCGCCAGGGGGCTCACCGAGTTGAGCTTCGCAGGCATGCACCTTCCGGCCGGTTGCGACATCGTCCTCCGGCTCGACGCCGGCGTCGATGAAGGCGGTCGCCTGGTGCTCGAGGAGGTCGAGCAGCGGCTGGTCTGGCCGGCGTCTCCCGAACCCGAACCCCTTCTCATCAGCGATCCCGAACCGATCTGCGGAGTGGTGGCCCCGTTCCAGTCGGCCGAACTCGACGCCATATTCGGTGCGCCCGACGTGGCGCTCGGCCCGGAGGGGCAGCTCACGCTGCGCTGGGCCGACGACGTCGGAACGGTCGAGGTGACCCATCCCGCCGATCCCGAGGTGGCGTCGACCGTCTCGGTACCCGCGCACCGCGGCGGTTCCGAGTGCGACACCGCCTCCCTGGTCGCGGCCGGCGACGTCTCGATCCGAGAGGCCAAGGCCCTCCTTCGGGCGGTCGACCCGGACCTGATCGACGTCATGACCCGGCTCGGGATCGACACCCGGACCTCGTCGGCGGTGGTGGTCAATCCCGACGCCACCTCCGACACCACGGCGCCGCCCACCACGGTGGCATCCACGACGGTGGCACCCACCACGGTCGCCGAGTCGGCCGATGGCGGTGACACCGGCGATTGACCCGCCGATCCGGGTCGTGTCAGGCTCGGCCATCGGTTCCCGCTGGTCCTCCGACGACGCCCCCCGGGGCCATGACTACGACGCCCGATTCCGCGCCATGGAGGCAGCCGGCGAGGAGGTCCACGGCGAGGCCGATTTCGTGGCCGGGTTCGATCCCAGGCGCGTGCTGGACGCCGGTTGCGGCACGGGCCGGGTGGCGATCGAGCTGGCTCGCCGGGGCATCGAGACGGTCGGGGTCGATCTCGACCCCGGCATGTTGGACGCGGCTCGGGCCAACGCCCCACACCTGCGCTGGGTCGAGGCCGACCTCGCCACCCACCGGCTCGACTCCGACGACGGACCCGACCCCGACCGATTCGACGTCGTCGTGGCAGCGGGCAACGTCATGATCTTCGTCGCCCCTGGCGAAGAAGCCGACGTGGTCACCACCCTGGCCGAGCACCTGGCCCCCGAGGGTCGGCTGATCGCCGGATTCCAGCTGCTGGCCGGTCGCTACGACCTCGACACCTACGACGGTCACTGTGCGGACGCCGGCCTGGTCCTGGCCGAACGGTTCGCCACCTGGGATCGGGCTCCGTGGCGCAAGGGTGGCGACTATGCCGTGTCGGTCCACCGTCCGGCGTAGGTCTCCCGTCGCCGATTGCGGCACCGGTCAGGTCGACCGGCCCCAGCCGAGCGCCACGATCTCGGCGAATCCCTCGGTGACACAGCGGGTCAGCACGTCGGGGTCCTCGACCGAGGACCGGTCGGCGTTGATACCGATCTCGCACGATCCGTCGAAGCTGAGCAGCGTGATGTTGACCGCCGACCCGGCCAGCGGTCCGAACGGGTACATGTGCTCGATGCGGGCACCGGCGGTGTAGACGGGGAACCACGGCCCGGGCACGTTCGAGGTGGTGAGGTCGACCGCCTTCAACATTCCACCGAGGATCCGGGTGGCGGCCAGGATGCCCATGCGGTTGATGCTGGCGCTGATCTCGTCGAGGAGCGGCAGCGAGGGTTCGGCCTGGGTTGCGGCGAGGATCTCGTGCAGCGCAGCCACTCGTTCGGCCGGATCCTCGATATCGATGGGCACGTGGAACCGGGCCGGAACGAACTGGTTGCCGGCGTCGACGTCCTCGCCCTCGGCCGCGGACGTTGATCGGCATGTTCATCCGCAGCTCGGGGACACCTTCTCGCCGTGGTGATCGTGGTAGCGACCCATGCCACCCAGCACGGCGGCGACGAACAGATCGTTCAGGGTCGATCCGGTCGCCTTGCCCGCTGCTTTCAGGTCTCGCAGCGGGATGTTGAGCGCGTCGAACTCCGTATGGGCCGAACGGGCCTGGAACAGCGGGCTGAGCGGCGCCGACGCCGGCTCGACCATCCGACCCACCGATCCGGCGGTCTCCGACGAACTCCCGGGTGCTGGTCACCGGGTGACGGGCGGCGTGGAAGAACTGCCCCACCACCGCCCGACCCAGACGGCCCGCCATCTCCACATCGGACTGGATGCGGTGGCTCAGCACCTCGCCCATCCCGCCGAACGGCTGAGGCCGCCCGCTGGACTCCGGCTCGGGTTCGGGCTCGGGGATCTCGGGGTGCTCGGCGGGATCCAACTCGCGGCTGGTCTCGATCAGACCCTCGGTCATCCGGAGCATGCCCACGCCGTCGGCCACCGCATGGTGGATCTTCATGATGACCGCGGCCCGGTCGTCGGGAAGGCCGGTGATCAGGTGCAGTTCCCACAGCGGGTGGTCCCGATCGAAGCCATCGGCCGCCAAGGCTGCCGCTCGCTCGAAGAGGTCCTCACCCTCGTCCAGCTCCAGCTCTCGGACGTGACGGTCGAGGTCGAAGTCGGGGTCGTCCTCCCACCGCGGGGTGCTGAGACCGACCGGGTCGGCCACCACCCGCTGCCGCAGTCGCGGGATCGTGGCCAGCGACCGGGTGGTGATGTCGTCGAAGCGCTCGGGATCGGGCTGGGCATCCATCAGCCACACCGAGGTGATCGTCGAGGTCAGGACCGGGTCGCGCTCGATGTGCCAGATGATCGCGTCGCTGTCGTTCATCCACTCGTCGTAGACCACGTCCTCGGCCATGGCGGCAGCGTACTCTTCGCTATCCGAGCCGACCGTGCCTTCGGCGATGGCAGGGGGCGCAGCGGAGCCGCACCTCCTCGACGATGGTGTGGCCGGTCTCGTCGAAGCTGGGGACGTGGTCGTATTCGAGCAGCTCGGTGGCGCCGCAGTCGATGCAGCAGCGATCGCGTTCCTTGATGACCCGCTTCTGGCGCACCGACGGGTGCCGGCTGCGCCAACGAGTCGGACGCGTCAGCGGACGCATGGTCGTCACGCTCCGCAGCTGAACCAGCCACGTTCTGCGACTTCGCTTGCTGGGATCGACGCATCACGGTGGCCTCGACCGCAGCAAGCACGGCCGTGGCGTCTTCGGGGGCCAGGCGGAGGGTGAACGTGGCCATGCCATCGGCCTCGACCCGATGCCGAAGGCTCCGGTCCCGCTCGTGGCGGGCGGTCCGCTGATCGTGGTCCTCGTGCCGCTGCGTCCAGGCCGCCAGCGCGTGACCGAGGCGCCCAGCGGGCACGGACCGGGCCAGATCGACGAGCTCGTCCTCGCTCTCGGGCTGCGCCACACGAGTCAGTGCCCGCACCTTGGCGTACGACAGCTGCCGCGATCGGAACGCCGCATCGACCGCCGGCAGCGTGCGCAGCGCCTTGCCGATCCGGATCCACTCCCGCGCCGTCGACACGCACACATCCAGCTGGGCGGCGATCCAATGCGCTGCGGTCCCGGCCAGCGAGCACCACCACTCGTCGCTCTCCTCGAACCGGGCCGCCAGCACCACCACCCGGTGCTGGGAGTGGGCCATGCTCTGGCCCGCCTCGACGAGTTGGTCGGCCACGGTGGGACCGGTCCGGATCAGCTCTGCTTGTGCAAGTGCCATGGGAACCTCAGGGGTGCAGGCGCTCGCCTGAACGAAGAGCGCCGGTCTTCTTCGGGAGGACCGCCTTCGCAGCAGGCTGGTCGAGCTGTACTCGGCCAGCGTATTCAGGGGGTGTGACCGTGGCCGGGCCCGCGAACGCGCCGGTCGGCTCTGCCGGTGATGGCCGTTCTGCTCGCATAGCTGCGACAACTTCCTCGATCGACGAGCCCCGCGCCCGCTCGGCGAGCCGCCGGCGCGGGCCGCCCGCCGAAGGAGGCACCGGGCATGACGGTCCCGCGGCCCGGCGCGCACCGTTGTCGCACCTATGCGAGCAGATCGACCCACCGGGGTGCTCCGACCCGCGACGGACCGCACCCGAGCCGCCGCGCACCGTGCCCCGTGAGCCACGGTGCGTGTCCGAAACGCGTCCGCGGACGCGTGGCGCAACTAACGTCCGGCGGGACGAAACCGATTGGGCTGGGTACCCGAACCTGGACCGATGCGGGTGCAGGAGGGGATCCAGCTTGAGCAACCCGGACGAGAAAGCGTTCGAGTCCCTCATCGCCGGATGGCTCCTGGACTACGGCGGCTACGACGCGGTCAAGGTCGGGCTCGCCGCAGGCCAGCACGACTTCGATCCGGCCAGCGGCATCGACACGGGCTGAACTCTTCACCTTCATCGGCGCCACGCAGCCCGAGGAATGGCAGAACGTCCTCAAGTCCAACGGCGGCGACCCCGACCGGGCCCAGCGTGCCTTCGAGGCGGCAACGACGAAGTCGCTGGACCTGTGCCTGTTCGTCAACGGCATCCCGGTGGCGACCGCCGAGCTGAAGAATCCGTTGACCGGCCAGACCTTCCATCACGCCTGCGAGCAGTATCGCCGGGACCGGGACCGGACGAACCTCACGCTTGCGAAGCGGGCGGTGGTCCACCTCCCCTTCGATCAAGCCGACGGTCAGCGAGCCGGCAACCCGGAACGGACGAAGACGAGCGAACCATCTGCCCCCGGTTCCACCAGTGGGACGCCGTGCTGACGCGGGAGCAGGCCGCCCGGGCACAGGGCGCGGGTCAGTCGTACCTGGTTCAGCACTCAGCCGGATCGGGCAAGTCGAACACGATCGCCTGGCTGGCGTACCGGCTGTCCAACCTGCACGCCGACGACGAGAAGGTCTTCGACAAGGTCGTCGTCATCACCGACCGCATGGTGCTGGACCAGCAGCTCCAGGACACGATCTACCGCATCGACCACACCCGTGGCGTGGTCGAGAAGATCGACGAGAGCTCAACCCAGCTGGCCAACGCGCTGGCCGGCGAACAGGCGCAGATCATCATCACCACGCTCCAGAAGTTCCCGTACGTCATGAAGCACGTCGGCGAGGCGGCGAAGGAGATGAAGGACGTACTGGGCGCCGGCGCAGGACCGGCTGGTGGCGGCGGGCTCTTCCCGCTCATGGTCTTCTTCGCGATCGAGGTCACTTCAAGCCGCCCCGAAGGACGACTCTTCGAGGTGATCGATTTCGACGTCGACGTCGACTACTGGGAACTGATCGTCGACGATCCGACCGACTGACCCTCCAGCGCGTATCGTCGTACCCGGCGGTTCGGCGGGCCGGACGGCCTTAGAACCCGTCGGGACGAGCCAGGGCGTCGCTGCCGCCGTCGCAGAAGACGATGCTGCCGTGCACGTACGCCGCACCGTCCGAGAGGAGGAATTGGGCCACCGCCGCGATCTCGTCGGCCGACGCCCGCCGGTCGAGCGGGACCGGAAGCGCTTCGATCACCGGCCCCAGCTCGGGGTCGTCGAGACCGCCCTGGAGGAGTGGCGTGTCGATCGGGCCCGGTGCGATGGCGTTGAGTCGCACGCCGCGTGCCCCCCACTCGCCGACCCGCCGGCGGACGGCGCGAGAGAGCGCCAGCTTGGACATGCCGTACACGAAGGCGCCGTGAAGCTGGTCGGCCACCTCGAGTGCCTTCGCCTCCTCGCCTTCGAGCAGGAGGTCCACCAAGCCCAGTTCGTCCTGCGGTGTCATTGTCGCCGAGTTGGATGCCACGGCGACCGCGGCGCCGCCCCGCCCGATGAGCGGACCGACTCCGTCGATGAAGCTCACCGCGCCGAAGTAGTTGACCGCGGCGATCAAGTGGGCCGGGCTGACCTGCGGACCCAACCCCGCGCACGCCACGGCGCCGCTCAAGGAGCCCCCACTGGCGTCGCGTACGGCGTCGACGGCGGCCGCCCGACCGTCGCTCGTCGACAGGTCGGCGACGATCTCCTGATCGTGCAGGTCGACGCCGATGACGTCCATGCCGTCGGCCTCGAGCCGAGCCCGGAGCGCAGCACCGAGCCCGGACGCCGATCCGGTGATGGCGACGGGATCCCCCGCCATCAGCTCACAGGTCCCGGCGCCTGGGGCGGGCGCAGCGGGTCGGGCAGGCCGGCGTCGGCGGCGGCGAGCGCACCGGCATCGGCCGCTTCCGGGGAGACCGCCTCCGGGTCCATCGCCGCCAGGAGCCGGTCGGTCTGGGCCTGCTGCTCGTAGACCCACCGGACCAGCCAGAACTTGAGGAACCCGGCCAGCGAGTAGCGCAGGTACAGAGCGACGCCGATGATGACCAGCCCGATCCCCATGATCCCGCCCGACACCATGTACGAGATCGCCTCGTAGGTCTCGGTGGTCCCCGACGCGCCCCACCACCCGAGCATGATGGCGATCAGACCGACCGCCATCAGAGCGATGCCCAACACGAGGAACCGACGGTCGCCGGTGACGCTGGCCGTGCTCTTCGTGCGCAGGGCGGCGAGCTCGGTCTTGAACTCGTCGATGCGCTGCTGGTTGTCGTACATGTCGTTACCCTTTCGTGGCCGCGCCGCCCGAGCCGCCCAGGTAGGCGTCGGACAGTTCTGACTCGATGTCTTCCGGTCGGCCCGTCCGCACGACAGTTCCGTGGAGCATGATGGCCGCTTCGTCGGCCACGCCCAAGACGGTGCGGGCGAACTGCTCGACCACCAGGATCGAGGTCCCGCGCTGTGCGATCTGTGCGACCAGTGCGTAGAGCTCCTCGACGATGATCGGCGCCAGACCCATCGAGAGCTCGTCGAGGAGGAGCAGCGCCGGATCGGTGGCCAGCCCGCGGGCCATGGCCAACATCTGTTGCTCGCCGCCCGACATCGAGCCCGCCACCTGCGAGCGACGCTCGCCCAGGCGGGGAAACTGCTCGTAGGCGACGTCCTCGATCTCGGACAGCGATCGGCCCGAGAAGGTGGCCATGCGGAGGTTCTCGCGCACGGTGAGGCTGGGGAACATGCCCCGCCCCTCGGGCACGGTGCACACGCCCAGCCGGGCCAGTTCGTCCGGTGCCTGGCCGTTGACCAGGTGGCCGGCCATCCGGACCTGTCCGCCGGTCGGCTGCATCTGCATGCCGGTCACCTTGAGGGTGGTGCTCTTTCCGGCGCCGTTGGGTCCCAACAACGCCAGGACCCGACCCTCGTCGAGCGTCAGATCCACGCCGTGCAGCACCTGGATCCGGCCGTAGGCCGCGGTGACGTCGCGCAGCTCGAGCAGCGGCGGCTCGATCTCGGCGGTCACGCGGACGCCCCCAGATAGGCGCGCTGCACCGCTTCATTGGCCTGGATCTCGTGGGTGGCGCCCTGGGCCAGCACGGCGCCGAAGTCCAGTACGTAGAGGTACTCGCAGACCTCCATCACCAATGCGACGTCGTGCTCGACGAGGAGAATGCCGATGCCCTCGTCCACCAGCTCGGTGAGGAGCCGGCCGAAGGCGTGGGTCTCGGCCTCGGTCAGACCCGAGGCGGGTTCGTCCAGCAGGAGGAGCTTGGGGTGACAGGCCAGTGCACGGGCCAGCTCGACCAGGCGGGCCTGACCGGTGGGGAGACCGTCGCACCGCTCGGCCGCCAGGTCTTCGGCACCCACACGTTCCAGGAGCGTCTCGACCTCGTATCCGGGATCGGATTGATCCTTCTGCCAGCCGCGGCGCATCTCGGCGGCAACCTGGACGTTCTCGGCGGCGGTGAGCGAACCGAAGACCTCGAGCCGCTGGAACGTGCGGGCGATCCCGGCGCGTGCCCGCCGGTGGGTGGGAAGACCGGTGACGTCGTGACCGTCGAAGTAGACCGAGCCCTTGGCGATCGGTTCCATCCCGCAGATGGCGTTGAAGGTGGTCGTCTTGCCCGCCCCGTTGGGGCCGATCAGGCCGGTGAGCCGACCGACCGGCGCGGCCAGGTCCACCGCATCGACGGCGGTGTGCCCACCGAACCGCACGGTCACGCCGCGCAGCTCGAGTCCGTCGATCACATCGGGAAGCAGCGGCTCGACCGGGTTGGTCACGACACTCACCGGGCGGACCCGGCCGTGACGGCGCGGTCGGCTTCCTCGGCCAGATCGAGGGCGCGGTCGAGAATCTCGATGTCGGACTCGCCGAACGGACGATCGACCCCGAGGGTCGTGAGATCCAAGTCGTCCTCCCCGTCGCCGGTCGTGTCGACGTCGCCCCGCTCCTGCAGGTTGCGGGCGATCTCGTTGACCGCACCGTTGGGGTTGCGACCCAGGCTGATACCGACGAGCCCCGGGGCGACCTTGAAGAAGTCGGTGAGGGCCGGGATGTGGGTGCTGATGATCTCGAAGACACCCAGCGCCATGCCGCCGAACAACACGCCGCCGACGGACGCAATGCCGCCGACCACGGCCATCAACATGACGATGAGGCTGTTGATCATGGCCACGTCGGTGGTGCCCACGGTCTCGATGCTGGAAAAGTACAGCGCACCCCCGAGACCGGCCATGCCGGCCGAGAGCGCGAAGACCGACAGCTTGGTCCGCACCAGGCTCATCCCGATCGTCGCCGACGCCGCCTCGCTGTCCTTCATCGCCTGGAGCCGCCGACCGAAGGGGCTGCGCCGCAGGTACACCACGAACAGGGACATCAGGACGAACACGACCGACAGGAACACGAGGGTGGCCGTGTCGCTCTCGAGGGAGAAGAACGGGATCGACAAGGGGTCGACCCGGGCCGATCCCGAGGCCAGCAGCGGTAGCTCCTGGAAGACGAACGACTCCATGAACACGGCGAAGGCCATGGTGGCCAGGGCCAGGTAGATCCCACGCAGGCGCAGGGCCGGCAGCGACACGAGCGCGCCGACGACGGTGGCGATGGCGACCCCGGCCAGCAGGGCGAGCAACTGGTTGTCGCCGCCCCAGTAGGCCATGCTCACCCCACCGATGCCGGCGAAGGTCATCTGCGCCAACGAGATCTGCCCGCCGTACCCGGTGAGGGGCACGAGCGAGAGCATGATGATCGCGGTCCCCACCCCCTTGATGAGGTCGTCCAGGTCCTGCGAACCCCAGAGGGCGTTGACACTCTCCAACCACAACCCCAGGGCAAGGGCGGCCAGGACCATGACGCCGCCCCAGCGGACCACCTTCAGCAACGCCGGCCTCGGGACGAACTCGCGGCTCTGCGCGGCACCCAGCGTGCGCAGCTGACTGGGGCGGATGATGAGCAGCACGCCGAACAGGACCAGCACGGGCACCACGGCCCGGAAGCTGGTGGCCACCCAGTCGGCCTCCCACCCGATCTCCTGCAGGATGTCGCCGGAATACACCAGGATGAACGAGTCGATCAGGCCGAGCACGAGGGCTCCGAGAAAGGTCAGCGGCAGGCTCCGCAGCCGCCCGAAGATCGCGGCCGCGTACGCGTTGATCACGAGAAGCGTCAGCGCCAGGTGGTCCAGCGAGGTCGCGCCGGCCACCAGGACGCCGGCGAGAGCGGCCAACATGGCCCCAAGGGCCCAGCTGGCCATGGCGGTCAGGTCAGGGCGGGCGCCGTTCAGGCTGGCCAGGCTGCGGTCATCGACGACCGATCGCATCGCTATGCCCAGCCGGGTGCGATAGAGCAACAGACGGAGCCCGACGGCGATCGCGACCGCGACCACGATGGTGATGGCCTCGTGGTAGCTGACGCCGTAGCCGAGGATGCTGAAGCGCTCGCTCTCGAAGAACTCCGGGCCGGTCCGACCAACCTCGCTGGTCCAGATCACCTGGGCCAGCTGGAGCAGGCCCACGAGCAGGCTTATGCCCACCACCAACCGGGTGACCGCGGAAACGCCCTGGAGCCCGCGGATGATGACCCGCTCGATCACGGCCCCGAACAACGGGGCGAGGATGCCGAGCAGGACGATCAGCGCCGGGAGCTTGGGCCAGCCCCAGTCCTCCACCATCTGCCAGTAGAAGTAGGCGCCGAACATGCCGAACGCGCCGTGGGCGAAGTTGAAGATGCCCGAGGTGGTGTACGTGACGACCAGACCGGAGGCCGCAACCGCATAGACGGCGCCGAGCACGATGCCCGAGACGACGAACTGGGCTGCGGTCTCGATGTCCACGGTCAGCCGCCGGCCGTCGCACCCATGAAGTCACCGCTGACGGCAACGACGTTCTCGGGATTGCAGTCGAACCCTTCCTCGGGGGACAGCCGCTCGTACCCGGTGCCGGTGTCGTTGATGCGCAGACTCAGGGCGCAGGGCGAGCGAACGTTCGCGCCCGGATCCTGGTCCCCGGTGATGCCCCCCGCCGTCCAGCTGTGGATGCTCTCGAGCTCGGCCAGCAGGGCGTCGCGGGTGACGTCGTCGCCCAGCTTCTCCAGCGCGACTGCGAACAGGAGCGACGACGAGAAGGCCTGCACCGAGAGCAGCGACGGTTGGTAGCCGCCGAACTCCGCGAGAATACGGACGTACTCCTCTGCGGCCGGATACTCGTCGGCCTCCTCGAAGGGCACGTAGCTCATGTCGAGGACCTGGCCCCGGGCGTTCTCGCCGGCCAGTTCGAGGTACTCGGCGTCGTAGTAGTTCGGATTGTGCACGAACGTGACCTCGTCCAGGTCCACACCCTGCTTCACCATCTCCCGCAGCAGGTTGCTGGTCTCCGCCGGCTCGGTGACATGCAGGATGTACTCGACATCGGCCTCCTGCATGGCGGCGACGAACGGCCCCCAGTTCTGCTCGTTCACCCCGTGCTCGGCGCTGTAGACGAACTCCCAGCCGAAGTGCTCGAAGGACTCCCGCATGCGGTCCCGCTGCTGCTGGGTCGTGGGAATGTTGCCGGTCATGATCGCCGCCTTCTTCACGCCCTCCGGGTCCTGTTCGGCCAGCAGGCGGCCCGAGAGCGCCATCGCCGTATCGGTGGGATTCGGGTTGGACTGCACCATTCGGTCGGCCAGGGCGGCCTTGTCGCTGACGGTGAAGCCCGGGACGTGGACGGCGTCGCAGTCGACCAGGGTCTGGGAGCCGACATCGTCGAGCACGACCGACGTCCCGACGACGGCGAAGGCGAACCCGCACGCCTCCTCCGCCCGCGGCGGGTACTCGAGGAGCTTGGAGTCCAGGAAGGTCATCTCGAGCGTCCGGCCGTTGACCCCACCCAGGCTGTTGCACCAGTCGACGAAGGCACTGGTTCCGTCAAGGCCTTCCTTGTTCAGGCCGGGCCGCGGCCCTTCGACGTCGGCGATGACCGCGATCTCCACAGCGTCCTCCGAGACCCCCCGGTCCTGGCCGCCGGTGAGCGTCATGCCCTCGGGCGTGGGACCGCAGGGAACCGGCAGATCCCCGAACCAACCGTCGGTCAGGTCGACCTCGGCGGGCGGTCCGTCCGGGTCGGAGGTGTCGGAGCCGGCCGTGTCGTCCCCGCCGGTCTCGCCGCCCGTGTCGGACCTGGCCGGCGCGGTGTCGGTGGGCTCGGAGGTCGTCGGGTCGGTGGCGACCTCGGTCCCTCCATCGGCGGAGTCGACCCGGCTGCCGCACGCCGCAGCGAGCAGTGCCAGTGCGGCAACCATCCCGATGAATCGCTTCGACATGCCTATCCCCCGTTCCGAAGAAGTCTGCACCGTAGCGGAGCGCAGGGACCAGACGAATCTCAGCCCGAGGGCACCACCCCGGACGCTCGGAGCGCCGCGATGGCGGCGGCGTCGAGGCCGGCCTCGGCCAGCACGGCCTCGGCGTCGCTGCCGAACGGATGACCGGGACGGGGCGGATCCGGTCGAGTGCGACCGAAGCGGGGGGCGGGCGCCGGATGGGCGACACCGTCCACGTCGACGAAGGTTCCACGCTCCCGGTTGTGGGGGTGCCGAGGCGCCTCGGTCATCGACAGCACCGGGGCCACGCAAGCGTCGCGGTCCCGGAAGACGTCGTCCCATGCGGCGCGGGTGCGCTCGACGAACCGCTCGGCGAACCGAGTCCGCAACGCAGGCCAGGTGGCCTGGTCGTGTTGCGCTGCGGGGTCGATCTCGTCGGTCAGACCCAGCCCGTCGAGGAACTCGACGTAGAACTGCGGCTCGATCGCGCCGACCGCGAGCCACTCACCGTCGGCCGTCTCGTAGCAGTCGTACCAGGGTGCGCCCGAGTCCAGCATGTTGGCCCCGCGCTCGCCCCACGCGCCCACCGCCGCTGCGCCGAAGAGGGGCGCCATCAGCGTGGCGGCGCCGTCGATCATCGCAGCGTCCACGACCTGGCCCCGACCCGATCGCTCCCGCTCCCAGAGGGCGCACACCATGCCGAAGGCCAGGAACATCCCGCCCCCACCGAAATCGGCGACCAGGTTGAGCGGCGGGGTGGGCGGCTGGCCGGCCCGCCCGATGTGGGCCTGGACCCCCGCGATCGACAGGTAGGTCAGGTCGTGGCCGGCCCGCTCGGCCAGCGGACCCTCGCGGCCGTACCCGGTCATCCGTCCGTAGACCAGGCGGGGATTCCGCTCGAGGCAGACGTCCGGCCCGAATCCGAGTCGCTCGGCCACCCCGGGCCGGAATCCCTCGATCAACCCGTCGGCGGTCTCGAGGATCCGGAGCAGGGTGGGAGGACCGTCCGGGTGCTTCAGATCGATCTCGATGGTTCGTCGGTTGCGATTGAGGATGTCGAAGCGCTCGGTGCCAGGTGCGGCCCCCAGCCCGGTCGGGCTCCCCCCGGGGCGATCCACCCGGATGACATCGGCTCCCATGTCGCCGAGGACCATGGCGGCGAACGGCCCGGGCCCGATCCCGGCGATCTCGACGATGCGTGCATTTTCCAACGGTCCAGCCATGGGACGAACCCTACGATGACCCGATGTCCGACGTACCCGCATCCTCCGCCGATTCGGTAACAGCCCCGCCATCGCAACGGACCCGCGTCCTCCGGGTCCCGGATCGTGGCCACGACGACCCCGCCACCGTCCACGCCATCCTCGACGCGGCGCCCCTCTGTCACGTCGGCTACGTGACCGACGAGGGGCAGCCGATCGTGATCCCGACCATCCACGGCCGCATCGACGACACGCTCTACCTCCATGGCGCCGCAGGGCCGAACTACCCCCGAGTAGGGGTCGGAATCCGGACGTTTCGGACGGAATTTCGGGGGTGGGTAGGGTGGCCGCATGCCGATGCCCACCGATGTTCCCATCATCGACACGATGGTCGGGTTCCCCACCGCCGACCGCAAGCAGATCTACCAGTTCCTGGCCCCGGAGCTCCGGGACAACGAGAGCCTCGAGCAGTTCCGCATGCCGGCCGAGTACATGTTCAAGGACGTACCCAAGAACATCGATCCCGACATCGACCCGGTCGCCGTCACCCTGCACAACATGGACACCTACAACGTGGCCCGGGCCATGGTCAGCGTCAGCGAGGCGCCCGAACGGGCCCACACCGTGCGCGCCGTCGCCGACCACGCCGACCGGTTCATTCCCGCCACCGAGGTCGACCCGCGCGACGGCATGGAGGCCGTGCGCAAGATCGTCCGCCTGCACGAGGCCCACGGCCTCAAGGCGGTCACCACCTTCCCGGCCGGCTACCGCACCGCCATCAACGACCGGGCCTACTACCCCATCTATGCGAAGTGCGTCGAGCTCGATCTTCCGATCTTCAGCTGCGTGGGCGTGCCCGGTCCCAGGGTCCCGATGGAACCCCAGACCGTGGCCTACATCGACGATGTGTGCTGGTTCTTCCCCGACCTGCGCTTCGTGATGCGGCACGGAGCCCAGCCCGACACCGAGCTGGCCGTGAAACTGATGCTGAAGTGGCCGAATCTCTTCTACTCCACCAGTGCGTTCGCCCCGAAGCACTACGACCCCCACATCCTGGACTACGCCAACAGTCGGGGCGCCGACAAGGTGCTCTACGCCGGGTACTTCCCCGCCGGCCTCACCTACGAGCGGATCATGTCCGAGCTGCCCGACGTGCCGCTGAAGGACGAAGTGTGGCCCAAGTTCCTGCGCGAGAACGCCGAGCGTGTGCTGAAGCTCTGATGGACACGGTCGGTGGCGTCCATCCGCCCGCACCGGCCGCTCCGAACGTTCGATGATGGATCCGAGCCTGACCTTCGCCGTCGCGCTCTCCGCCTGGCTGGTCGGCTGGTTGCTCCTGTGGCGGGTGCCCGGGCCGCCCGAGGGAGATCCGGCTCCTCTGCCTCGCACGACCGTGCTCGTGCCGGCGCGGAACGAGGAGCTGAGCCTGCCCCACCTGCTCGATGCCCTCGCTGTCGATCCGGACCCGTTCGACCTGATCGTGCTCGACGACGGCTCGACCGATCGCACCGTCGCTCTGGCCCACGACCACGGGGTCGAGGTCATCAGCGTCCCCGCCCGCCACGCCGGCTGGGCGCCGAAGAACTGGGCCCTCCACCACGGCATCCTCTCGCTCGAGCGTTCGGGTCGCGAGCCCGAGGTCGTCGTCTTCCTCGACGCCGACGTTGCTCCCAGCGTCGGCTTGATCGCCGACCTGGCTCGCCGGGCCGTCACCACCGGCGGACTGGTCTCGGTGCAACCGTGGCACCGCACCGAGCGCTTCGACGAGCAGCTCAGTGCCCCCTTCAACCTGGTGATCATGATGGGTGTCGGCGCCGCTGCTCCCTCGTGGTCCCGACTCGAGTCGCGGGGCGCATTCGGCCCGGTCCTGGCCACGACCTTCGACGCGTATCGGAGCGCTGGCGGGCACTCCTCGGTGCGTGACGACGTGGTCGAGGACATGGCGTTGGCCGACCGGTACCGAGCGGTCGATCGTCCCGTCGAGGTCTACGGCGGTCGTGACCGGGTCAGCTTCCGGATGTATCCGGAGGGGCTGCGCCAGCTGATCGAGGGCTGGGGCAAGAACATGGCGTCCGGGTCGGGCCGGCTCCCCCGCTGGCGAACCCTTGCCATCGTCCTGTGGATGACGGCAGCGCTCTGCGCCGCCGGCGGCGCGGTCGAAGCCGGCCTGGACGGCCGGATCGACGCCTGGTCCCTCCTGGCGTTGGCCTTCGCCGGCCAGATCGGTTGGCAGCAACGCCAGCTCGGCGCCTTCCGCTGGTGGACGATTCCCGCCTACCCGCTCCTACTGGTCGGGTTCATCACCGTCTATCTCTACTCGGCCTACCGGCTCCACATCCGGCGATCGGTGGTCTGGCGGGGCCGGGTCCTCCCGCTGGGTCGATCGTCGGTGCCGGCGCCGTGATCGACGACGCCACCACCGCCGCGCTGGTGTCGGCGTCTGCGTGGGCCGTCATCGGTGTCGCCACGGGATTCGCGATGCACCGCACGCCGATGGCTCGGCTCACCCACGACGGACTCCTGCCTCGGACGGCCCGCTGGGAGACCCGCCGCTTCTACCGCTCACGGCTGCTCATCCATCGGTGGAAGGATCTCCTCCCCGAGGCGGGTGCGTTCTTCCGGGGAGGATTCGCCAAGCGGCACATCACCGATCGCTCGCCGGCCCACCTCTCCCGCTGGGCGGCCGAGACCCGGAGGGCCGAATACACCCACTGGCTCAACATCGCCGCAGCACCGTTCTTCCTGCTCTGGTGCCCGCCCTGGCTTGGAGTGGTGATGATCCTGTTCGCCCTTGCGGCTCACCTCCCGTTCGTCGCCGTGCAGCGCTACAACCGGCTGCGGCTCGACGCGGCCCTGGAGCGATCCCGGGGTCAGGAGCGATCGAAGGTGTGAGCCACCGGCCGGTCGGGATCGACTCGGCCGGCCACCCCCAGGCATGCGTCCACGATCGGCGGCGCGAACGTGGTCAGCATCGGCGCGGCGTGACCCTCGTCGAACATCTCGATCTCGGCATCGGGGATCTCGACCGCCAGGTGGAACTGGGCCGAGGGTCGGATCCCGCGGTCCTTGGTGGTGATCAGCACCGTCGTGGGCACGTCGATGTCCTTGCACCACTTCTTGGCGTTGAAGGTGCCGAGCGCTTGGCCGGCCTCGACGAGCAGCCTGATGTCGTGGCGAGCCGCCTCTGCGGCCGCCCACCGCTGGAACGAGTCCGGCCGCATGGGCCCCTCGGGCTGGGCCTGGAACTGTCGCACGGCGCGAAAGGGCAGGTGGGTGAGCGTCTGACCGATCCGGGTGGACCCCGCCATGGCCGCCATGAGGCCGACGAAGATGAGCTGGTCGCGCACGCCGGGCACGACGTTGTACGAGGTGGCCGCCAGCACCATCCCGTCGACCAGATGGCGGTGGCGCTTCCATGTGAGGAGCGACACCGGCCCACCCATCGAGTACCCACACAGGATGGCCGACTCGATCCCCAGCTGGTCGCAGAGCGCCGCCACGTCGTCGGCACAATCGTTGAGCGTGAACCGCCGCCGGTTGCGAAGTCCCCGCCCGTGGCCCCGCATGTCGGGAGCGACGATGTGGAAGTGCTCGGAGAGTGGCTCGAAGACCCGGAACCAGTTGAGACCCCCACTGGCGATCCAGCCGTGCAGCAGGATGATCGTCGGAGCCCCCTCGGGGCCCTCGACCTCGCGGACGAACGACTCGCCCCGACCCAGCAGCTCGATCCGCCGCCCCATCGGGAGCTCGGGTGTCGCCTCGGTATCGGGAGTGGGTACCCCCGTCAGTGTCGTTGCCATCGGTCCTCAGCAGTCCGGAATCAGGCGGCCGACCGCCTGTTCCATCGTCTCCATGACCCCTTCGGGTCCCGTGATCCCACCGATCCAGCCGACCTGGGCCGACAGCCAGATGTGCTCGAGCAGGGCGACGACGTCGTCGCCCACCCGGTCGTCGTCGATGGCCGTGCGAAGCAGTGCACCGGTGACCTCGCGGACGTCGGCCACGACCGGCGCCACGTCGGGATCGCCCGCCACGAGCGCACGGATCGTGGCCGCAGCCAGGCGCGGCTGCTCCTGCAGGCGTGCGGTGGCATCTCCCAGCAGGGACAGCACCCGTTGGGCCGAGGTGGCTCCCGTCGGCGGGTGCTCGTTGACGCGCGCCGCCAGCCCTCGGACGGCGCGGAGATTGACCGAGACCAGCAGTTGCTCCTTGGACGGGAAGTAGCGGTAGAGGGTGCCCAGGGCCACGTCGGCCTCGGCAGCCACCCGGCGCATCTGGACGGCCTCGTACCCGCCCTCGGCCGCCAACTCCCGCGCCGCACGCAGGATCCGCTGGCGCCGGGCCACTTGGCTCTCGGTGAGCGCCGCGACCGTCATGCCCACCTCACCATGCCCACCTCACCACGGGCTAGCCGACCGCGGCGTTGGCCGCCTCACGCTGGCGCGTGGTGCGGTGCACCGGATCGGTGTCGAACTGGGGAATGACTTCCTTGCCGAACAGTTCCATCGAGCGAGTGATGGTCTCGGCATCGGTGAAGTTGGTGGTGGGCGAAAAGATCAGCTGATCGGCACCGATCTCCTCCCACTTCCGGATGGCGGCCGCACAGTCGTCGGGATCGCCGACCGCGATCAGGCCCGCGGCGCTGGCCTTCTCGACCTGCTCGGGGGTGGGCTCGGGCCAGTGGTCGGGCCACTCGGGGGCACCGTCGGGCTTGGGGATGTTGTCCAGCCAGTGCATCTGGAGGCCGGTGTAGTAGTTCATCCCGGACTCCGACGCGATGCGGAAGGCCTCGTTGCGGTCCTCGTGGCAGACCATGTTGGTCACGCATGCCATGTTGTCGTTGACGAACTTGCCCACGGGCTCGGCGTCGCCGATGGCGTCCTTGTAGGCCTGGATCAGCGGCGCGATCGACGAGGGCTTGCCGTGGCTGAAGCAGAACGCCCCCATGCCCAGTTTGGCCGCCTTGGTGAAGGTGGGGGTGAACCCGCTGCGACCCAGATGGGCGGGTGCGGATCGGAGTACGGCTTGGGGAGCACGATCCGGGGCGGCATCGTGAAGAAGCGGCCGTCGAACCCGGGGTACTCGCCTTCCTCCCACATCTTGGGGATCTCGGCGATGGCCTCGTCGTACATCTCCTTGGTGATCTCGAGCGTCTCGATGTCGAAACCGAAGACCTCGGTGGACGAGGAGCCGCGCCCGGTGCCGAACTCGAACCGACCCTCGAAGAGGTGGTCCATGAGGGCCACCTTCTCGGCCAGGCGGGCCGGGTGGTTGACCTTGGGGTTGACGTTGAGGATGGCGGCGCCGATGTGGATCTGGTCGGTCTGGGCCGCGACGAAGCTGCCGAACACCTCGGGTCCGGGCATGTGGCTGTACTGGTCGAGGAAGTGGTGCTCGGGGATCCAGACGTACTTGAAGCCGGCCCGGTCGGCGACGACCGACATCTCGACGTTCTTCATGATCCGCTTGTGCTCGGCCTGCGGATCGGCCTCCCGTTCGCTATCGGGGACGAACAGCTGGGCGAAAATACCGAATTCCATCGGACTCCCTCGGTGGACTCGACTCAGGTGGTGAGGGGAAAACTATAACACGTTCTAGTTTCGTGCCACTCCCCCGGTCGGGGCCCGCTCAGCTGGTGAAGGCCGTGACCGGCCCGGCCACGCCGGTGAGCACCGACAGCTTGTCCAGGTCGACCGGCACGTGCCGGACCCGCACGCCGGTGCCCTCCCACAACGAGCGCAGCATCCGGGGGTGGTCGTCCACGTCGGCCAGTGGGGCGGCCTCCTCGTCCCAGACCACCAGGGCCACATCGGCACCCTCGGACCGGGCCAGGTCCAGTACCTGCGGGGTGACCTCGTCGACCGGGGCGGCGGTCACCCCCAGCGCGGGCCGCCCCAGGCGGAAGCCCACGAAGGAGGCCGCCGCGGCGAACCCGGGCGAGATCGTGGCCGGCACCAGCACCGACTCCGGCGTCCGGGTCGGGAAGGTGCGGGCCACCCACAGGCCGGCTTCTCCCGGGTCGGCGACGACCACACCGCCGGGCGGTGTGGTCTCGGCCAGGTCGGCGGCGGCCCGGGGCGGAGCCAGCGGCATCCCCTCGGATCGGTACAGCGGAGCGAGGGCCAGCGAGAGGTTCTGGTACAGGGGCGGCGGGTGCGGGACCGGCTGCGTGGGGTCGGGCCAGTGGTGGACCAGCGCGGTCAGCTGGGTGGGTGGGACCTCGAGCACGAGCCCGCTGCCCAGCCCGCCCGGGGGGAGCTCCAGCGGATCGATCCCGGTGGCGATGATCAGCCCCGCTTCGGCCAGACCACTGAGCTCGAGGTCCCGGGCCTGGAGTCCGAAGGTCCCGTGGTGGCGCGGGTCGTCCCATCGGAACACCCCTTTGGCGCCCCAGGTGTTGAGCACCCCCGCGGCAGCACGCCCGGCGGTGGTGGCCAGGGAGGCCGTCGCCCCGGAGCGCACGACCCCGGGCCCCGCGACGATGGCGACCTGCTCGTCGGCCAGGCTGGGATCGAGCACCGGCACGGTGCGATCCGAGCCCATCGGCACCGGTCCCAACTCGGGCGGGGCCGGCGCCTCCAGATCCAGGGCCAGTTCCAGTTCGTAGGTGGCCGGGAACCCGTGCATGTGCCAGAGCGCGACCGCCTCGGGCAGCTCGCCCACCTCGAGGATCGTGTACCGGTAGCGGTCTCCGCCCGGCTTGGTCGACACGTGCAGGGTACGGCCGTCGGCCACCAGCGCGGCGCCGGGGCCGGGACCCAGTCGACCCTCGGCGTCGGCGAAGAGACGGTCGAGGTCGTCGCCGTGGGCGCCGCGTTCGGCCAGGCCGGGAAGGGTGCCTCCCCACAGGGCCGTGACGCCCAGATCGGCCAGACACGCGCCCAGGAGGGCGCCGACCGAGCGCTCGATCGGCGCGCTCACGCGCATCGCCGAGTCGGCACTAGTAGCGCAGTCCGGGCGCCCGGGTCTTGAAGACGTCGGTGGCCAGCTGCTGGCCCAGCTTGGTCGCATCCCAGCGCTTGCCCTTGGCGTCGATGGCCGGACCGTCGCTCCAGCCCTCCATCAGAACGATCTGGCCACCCACACACCGGATGATCTGACCGGTGACGTGGTCGGCCTCGTCGCTGGCCAGCCAGGCCACGAGCGGTGAGGCTCCGGCCGGGTCCATGGGGTTGAACTCGTCCTCGGGGACGTCGTCGGCCTCGATCACCTCGGGCGCGCCGGGCATGGTGCCGGTGATGCGGGTGGCGGCGGCAGGGCCGACGCAGTTGACCGTGACCCCGCTGCGGGCCAGCTCCAGGCTGAGGGTCTGGGTCATGCTGGCGATGGCGGCCTTGGCGCTGGCGTAGTTGGTCTGGCCGAAGTTGCCGACCAGGCCGGCGCCGGAGGTGGTGTTGATGATGCGGCCGGCCACTGCGTTGCCAGCCTTGGCCTCGTTGCGCCAGTAGACGGCGGCGTGGTGCGACGGGGCCCAGGTGCCCTTGAGGTGCACGGCGATGACGGCGTCGAAGTCCTGCTCGGGCATGTTCCAGATGGCTGCGTCGCGCACGATCCCGGCGTTGTTGACCAGGATGTCGAGCCGGCCATAGGTGTCGACGGCCTGCTGAATCATCGCGCCGGCGTCCTCGAAGCTGGCGACGTTGCCGTAGTTGGACGACGCCTCACCGCCCCGTTCGGTGATGATGTTCACGGTGAGGTCGGCGTCGCGACCCTCACCTTCGCCGCCCACCGAGCCGCCCAGATCGTTGACGATGACCTTGGCCCCCTGCTTGGCCAGCTCCATGGCGTGACCCCGACCGATGCCGTGACCGGCCCCGGTGACGATGGCGACCTTGCCGTCGAGCAATCCCATTGCCCACTCTCTTCCTCTGGTGGTTTCTGACGAGCCGTCAGATAGTACGACGCTCGATCCGCCGCGGCCCACACCACACGGGACAAGGAGGCGCAGCTGCTCACGCGAAATGGCGACGACGCTGTCCGCGGACGCGTTGGCGAACCGGCGTCTCCCTCCCACCTGCCGGTTCTGCTCGCATAGCTGCGACAACTCACGGCGGGATCGGCCAGCCGTCAGCAGGTCCGGGCCGACATGCGGAGGCGCCGCACCTCGGCGGCGATCCGGCGTTGGGTCCCGGCCGGCATCGGGCCAATGCGGTACCGACCCCGCCCGACCCGGATCACTCGGCCCCGCCGCAGATCACCTCGAAACCCGTCGGACAGCGCTTTCGACGCACGTCCCGGAATCGTGAATCCCTGGGCCTCGATCCGCGAGACGAGCTCGGGGATCGTCAGCTCGCCACCCGCTTCCCGCATCGTCTCCATGGCCACGTAGCGCAGCCACCACCACCTCAGCTCCACCGACCCACGGCCCCTTCCGGCTCGTCGTGCGATCGAACGGTACGCAGCGGGTGTGACAGCCGATCCCCGGCGGCACGTGGCCCGGTCGGTTGTCGCAGCTATGCGAGCAGAACCGCCAACGGAGGGAGAGAGCCGAACGGTCAGGACGCGTCCGCGGACGCGTCTTCGCTGCACGGGGTGGTCGGCGACGCACCCGGAGCGGTTGGGCGGCGGCGGCGAACTCGCTACACCCCGAAGCGGTCGCGGTAGAAGGCGAGGGCCTCGGCCCGCTCGTCGAGATCGAGGCCGAGCTGCTCGGGATCATGCGCCACGGTGCCGTGGCGCCCGCGGGGGTGGTCGGTCATGTACGCATCGAACGCGGCCCGGACGCCGGTGTCGAAGGGCTGGTCGGCGACGGCGTAGATCCGCTCGATCATCGCCACGTCGTCTGCCATGAACTCGTCGAACCGCACGTCGATGGTGCGATCGTCGGGCAGCACCGAGCGCTCTTCGGCACAGGTCCGCAGCATCGTCTCGATGCGGTCGGCCCAGTAGCCGGCGAGTCGGTCCGGTTCGACCGGGTCCAGCGCCATCCAGCTGGCGTAGGTGATCATCGTCGACATCGACAGGGTGACCGCCACGGGATCGCGGTGGGTCACCACGAACGTGGCGTCGGGGAAGGCGGCGAGCATGGCCGGGAACTGCTCGATGTGCTGCGGCGACTTCAGCACCCAACGCCGACCGCCCCGGGCCCACTGCAGCGTCTGCAGGACCTTCCGTCCGTAGCGGTAGTGCGGCGTCTGATCGTGGGCGAGGTAGTAGTCGCGCCACGACGGCATCGGCGCCATCGTCTCCAGCAACATCGTCGACATGTCCAGGGCCAGGAGCTGGATCTCCTCGTGGACGTGCTCGGTGGTCATCTCGTGCATGCGACGGAAGTGCGGCAGGGCGGTGTTGACCACGTCCAGGCCCGCCGTGCAGCGGTCCCGCCGCGGCTGCGTCGGCCACGGCCACGATCCCTGCTCGTCCAACGGCGGCACCGGCTCCAGGCTCTCCCAGTACGGCAGTGACCGCAGGGCCGGGTCGGACGCCAGCAGGTTGTGCAGGTGGGTGGTGCCCGTCCGGGGCAGACCGCCGATGATGATCGGCGCGGTGAGCTCCACCTCCTCGATCTCGGGGTGGCGCCGCCAGACGTCGGTCACGAGCAACCGGTTGCGGACGTGCTGCGAGATCTGGGCGTGACAGGAGATACGACCGAACGCCCCCAGTCCCGCTTCGGTGTCCAGAGCCGCCATCACCACGCCCAGCCGCTCGACGCACCCGTCCGCACCCTCGCCGAAGTCGTCCAGCCCGGTCTCGGCCGCCGCCGCCGCCATCACGCCGTCGGCGGTGAACTCCAGCCCCTCGGCCATCGGCGCAACCGAGGCGCGCAGCTCGGCGATCTCGGGCGGGAAGGAGGGGTGGGCCAGGTCGATGGCGACCGGCGCCGGCCGTTCGGGCACCGCTCAGCCCCCGTACTGCTCCTTGAGCACGTGTTTGAGGATCTTGCCCGCCGGGTTCCGGGGAATGGCGTCGATGATCTCGAGCTGCTCGGGCACCTTCTGCATCATCATGCCGGTCCCCTTGCAGTGCTCGACCATCTCCTCCATGGTCAGGTCGACCTGGCCCTCGGCGGTCTGCACGACGGCACAGACCCGTTCGCCGCTCCGCTCGTCGGGCAGGCCGATCACGGCGACGTCACCCACCTTGTCGTTGCCGTAGAGGGCGTCCTCGACCTCCTTGGCCGACACGTTCTCGCCCTTGCGGATGATCACGTCCTTGAGCCGTCCGGTGATGACCAGGTGGCCCTTGTCGTCCAACCGGCCGAGATCGCCGGTGCGGAAGTAGCCGTCCTCGTCGAAGGCGGCGGCGTCGAGGGAGTCGTCGAGGTAGCCCTTCATCAGCTGCGGTGCCTTGGCCCGCACCTCACCCTCCACGCCGACACCGGCCGGCTCGCCCTCGACCGTGACCAGCTTCAGGTCGACGCCGGGCATGGCGTACCCCTCGGTGGCGGCCAGGGCGTCGTCGTCCATGTCGAAGTCACACATGGTGAGGATGGGCGCCTCGGTCAGGCCGTAGCCGGACAGGACACCCGACGACATGGGGAAGGCCTCGATGAGGTCGAAGTGCAATTGGGGTGGCTTGGGCGCACCACCGCCGGGAAAGCAGGTGACATCGGGAAAGATCGGCTGGTCCGCCGCCCTCTGCGCTGCGAGGTAGGTCTGATGGAAGATCGTGCCCGCCCCGGCGTGGGTGACCCCGTTGCCGCCGAGGGTGGAGACGATGAGGTCGGGAACGAACGCCTCGATGAAGATGTTGGCGCACTGGGTCTGGAGACTGGTGAACAGCCACGTGATCCCGCCGATGTGGGTGAACGGGAAGACCATGCCGTTGCGACTGTCGGGCCCGCAGCGCAGCCGCTCGCCCATCGCCGAGCCGATCGCCGCGATCGACGCGTCGGTGTGCTGGGCGCCCTTCGGGTCGGCGGTCGTCCCCGACGTGTAGAACAGCCACCGGATCTCGTCGGCGTCGGCCTCGGTGGGCTCCGGCGGCAGGGTCGCCGGGTCTCCTTGGGGCAGGACCTTGTCGGCGACGAGCACCGCCATCCCCCGGCCGTTCTCCCCAGCACTGTTCTCCCTAGCGACCTGTTCCCCGATGGCCTGGAAGTCGATGCCGTTCCAGGTCGAGGGGACGATCAGCATCTTGGCCCCGGCCTGCTTGGTGCAGAACCCCACCTCGCGCTCGCGGTAGATCGGCAGGATCGGGTTCTGGGTCACCCCCAGGCGGGACAGCGCGGCTACCAGCACAGCCGATTCGATCCAGGTGGGGAGCTGCCAGGCCACGACATCGCCTGCGGTCAGACCCTGGCCGGCCAGACCGGCGGCGGTGCGCTCCGCCGCGTCCTTGTACTCGGCGAAGGACATCGTGCGATCGTGCTCGTCCACCATCATCAACGCATCGGGCGTCTCGGCGGCCCGCTCACTGACGAGTCCCCAGAGAGATCGGCTGGTCGGCATGGCGGAGTTCCCCTCGGTCCGGCGGTCCTGACGGGGCGTCAGCTTAGGGCGAAGCGCCCCACCCGGGTTCCCTCACGGCCAGACGAGATCGGCCGGGGGCGTCAGGTCGATGGGCTCGTCCGGGAGTGTCCCCTCGGCCAGGCCCGGCAGCAGCTCGCGCAGACGAACGGGCAGCACGGGGACATCGGACGAGAGCAGCTCCGGCAGCGGCCACCAACGACTGCCCATGAACGCGGCCACCTCCAGCGATTCCAGTCCCTGGGGCCGAGCGTCGATGGGCATCTCGTCGATCCACGCCACGTGCACCCGTTCGTCCTGATCGAAGTGCAACCCGCCGAAGTCGAACTCGACCTTCTGGGTCGCGACGCAGGGGCCGACCTCGGCGTCGACGATGCCCGCCTCCTCGTAGAGCTCGCGCAGGGCGGTCGCACCCGACTCCTCACCGTGGTGAATCCCACCGCCAGGAGTTTCCCACCAATCGCGCTTGGTCCGGTCGGCGGGGTCCGACGCGTGGATCATGAAGACGTGCTCGCGGGCCCGGTCCAGGAGCACGACGCGGGCGGCGTGACGGCGCATGGTCCAGGCCACGTCAGTGGGTCCTCGGGAGCGGATGCATCGTCAGGCACCGTACCGGGCCGCTCGCCGTCAGCCCCCCGAGGCGAGGAGCGCGGCGATCAGCACGAGGCCGACGGCGACGACCACGCCCAGGACCACCCACGGCCCCGATGCGACGAGTGCCACGACCAGCACGAGGCAGACCGCGACGATCACCCCCAGGACCCACCACTGCCGAGACGGGCCGCGGCGGGCCCGGCGCGGTCGGGCGATCGACGGAGAACTGGTGGACCGATTCCGAGCGACGGTGGTCGCCGGCGGCGGCACCCCGTCGCGCTCCGGCCCGATGTCGGTCGGGACGGGGGCCGGCGCGACCCGGGTCGGCGGGGCCGCGATCTGCGCGGCGTCGATCTCTCCGGCCAGGGCCATGCGCAACGTGGCCGCCGCCGGCCGGTCGGCGGGGTCGGGGGCGAGGGCCGCGGTCACGACCGGGGCCAGGTCCCGGTCCAGCCCGGCCAGCTCGGGGGTGGTGTGGACGATGCGGTAGCCCATCGCCGCCGGATCTCCGTCGCCGAAGGGCGCCCGCCCCGTCGCGGCGAAGGTCGTCACGCCGCCCCAGGCGAAGACGTCGGCGGCCGGGCCGACCGGTGCTCCGGTGAGCTGCTCGGGGGCCATCCAGGCCGGTGTACCCAGCGTCGTGCCCGTCTGCGTGAGCGGGGCTCCCCCACCCAGTCGGGCGATGCCCAGGTCGACGATCACCGCACCGGCGCCGGTGAGGATCACGTTGGCCGGGGTCAGGTCCCGGTGGACGACGCCGACCTGATGGAGCGCCACGAGACCTTCGGCGAGCTCGTCCGCCACCGCGGCCGCCGCCGATGGTGAGAGCGGGCCCTGCCCCGTGACCCGAGCGTGCAGGGTGGGCCCCTCCAGGTAGGCCATCGCCAACCATGGCTCGGACCCGTCGACATCGGCGTCGATCAACGGCGCCACCCTCGGGTTCGCCACCCGCCGCAGCGCGTCCACCTCGCGCCGGAGGCGACGCCGGTACTCCTCGTCGTCGGACAGGTGCGGGGCGATCACCTTGACGGCCACCTGACCGTGACCGTCGAGGTCCCCGACGTACACCGTGCTCATCCCACCCGATCCGAGGCGCCCGGTCAGGCGCACCGGACCGACCGCCGCGGGGTCGGCGGCGGTCAGCGCCCGACGAACAGCTCGATCGTGATCCACGACCATGATCCTGTCAGTGCAGGACCGCGATCACGACCATGTTCCAGAGCACGACGCCCCCGTACCACCCGGTGCAGATCACCAGCGCCCAGTCGACCAGTCTCGTCTTGGCCGGCCGGGCCGCCACGCACAGCGCCACCGCGAGCAACGCCATCGTCTTGGCCAGCACCGGGATCAACCAGCCGTCCATGATCGGCGCCATCAACGGGTTGGTCTCCTGGCCACCGGCGTCGAGCACGAGGCGGGTCGTCACGAGATCTGCGGCGTTCAGTGCGACGAGCGCCAGGACGTACCCCCACCGGCGTCGCTGGTCTGCGGGCGTGAGGATGGACGGCGTCGCAACCGCGACGCGATCCTCTCGAACTCCCGTCCCGTGTTCTTCCATCGCCGATCACGAAGGTATCGAGCCGCTTCAAGATGTGCCAGACGACCACTCAGGACGCGAGGACACCACCGTCCACCGCCAGGCAGTGACCGTTGACGAACCGCGCCGCATCGGTCGAGAGCCAGACCGCGGCCTCGGCCACTTCCTCGGGCGTCCCCGCCCGGCCCGCAGGCGACGGCCCGGCCAGGGCCTCCACCCCTTCGACGCTCCCGGCGAACGCTTCGAGCATCGGGGTGTGCACCGTGCCGGGGAGGACGGCGTTGACGCGGATTCCGGACCGTGCGTACTCCAGGGCCGCGCTGCGCGTGAGTCCGATGACGCCGTGCTTGGCCGCGACGTAGGCCGGCAGCATGGCGAACCCCATCTGGCCGGCCGCCGAGCTGGTGTTGACGATGGAGCCGCCACCCCGCTCCAGCATCAGGGGGACCTCGGCCCGGATGCAGCGGAACACGCCGGTCAGGTTGATGTCGATGGTCCGCTGCCAGTCCTCGACGCTCAGGTCGGCCAGGGGCCCGTAGGTCCCGGAGATCCCCGCGTTGTTGAAGGCCAGGTCCAGGCCACCGAACGACTCGACGGCCACCCCCATCATGGCGTCCACCTGGTCACCGTCGCTGACGTCGGCTGCGACCGCCACCGCCCGTCCCCCGCCCGTTGTGATGTCCTCGGCCACGGAGGCGGCGCCGGCCTCGACGATGTCGGCGACGACCACCGACGCGCCGGCGCGGGCGAACCGCCGGGCCGTGGCGGCACCGATGCCCGATCCCCCTCCGGTGACCAGGGCGACCCGTCCCGTCAGTTCGTCGTCAGCCATCGGGTCATCCGATCACGCGGCGGGCGAACTCGTCCATCTCGCCGCGCAGGGTGTCGAGGTCGGCCGATGCCGTGCTGATCACCATGCGCTCCGCGCCGAGCTCCCGAGCCGCCTCGACCGCGGCCCGGTCGACCTGGCTGACGTGGCCCCCGAGCGACAGCTCGATCGACTCGGGGTCGCGACCGTACCGCTCGGCGGTGGCCCGCAGGACGGTCATGCGCTGCTCGAGCGTTTCGGGATCGAGACCCAGAGGTTGGAATCCGTCTCCGAGCCGTCCCGCCCGCCGGGCTGCGGCGGCGCTGTGGCCCCCGATGTGGATCGGCACGCCGCCGACCTGCACCGGTTTGGGGTACGACCGCACGCGGGAGAACTCGAAGAACCGGCCCACGTAGGTGGACTCGTCCTCCCGCCAGGTGACCCGCATGGCGTCGATGATCTCGTCGGTGCGGCGCCCGCGGGAGGCGAAGTCGATCCCGGTCGCCTGGAGCTCTTCCTCCATCCAGCCGACACCGACGCCGAGCCGCACCCGGCCCCCCGACAACACGTCGAGCGTCGCCAACCGCTTGGCCAGCATCAGCGGGTGGTGGTGGGGCATCACGAGGATCCCGGTGGCCAGCACGATCCGTTCGGTCACGGCCGCCAGGTACGAGAGGAGGTCCAGCGGGTCCGGGATCTCGCAGTCGTCCGGAAGCGGCATTCGACCGGATGCGGCGTAGGGGTATCGCTCGGCGTAGCCGGACACGACGACCACGTGCTCGACGACGTAGACGGACTCGAATCCGAGCGCCTCGGCGTGCTGGACGAATGCCGTCATCCACCGGGCGTCCGTGGTGACGCCGGCCCGGTACGGAGGAAGGATCCCGAACTTCACGTCAGGTCACCGCCGTCGACCCGCAGTTCGGCACCGTTGACGTGGCGGCCGTCGTCCGACGCCAGAAACGCCGCCGCGGCGGCGACGTCGGCGGGATACCCCTCCTCGTGGAACGGGAGCAGGCGATGCACGAGCGACTGGTCGACATCGGCCGGGAACCGGAACTCGTCGCGGATGGGGGTGGCCACGTTGCTGGGGCACAGCGCGTTGACCCGAAGCCCCTGGCGGCCGTACTCGATGGCCAGCGACCGCGTCAGCGAGAGCACACCGCCCTTCGACGCCGCGTAGGCCGCGGCCCACGGCGCTCCCTTGACCGCGGCCGAGGACGAGATGTTCACGATCGAGCCGCCGCCGTCGAGGAGGTGGGGCAGGGCCGCCATCGAGGTCGAGAAGGTCCCGGTGAGGTTCACGGCCAGAATGCGGTTCCACTGCTCGAGGGTGGTCTCGTGGGAGTTCTCGAACAGCAGGATGCCTGCGCTGTTCACCACCACGTCCAGCCGACCGAACCGGTCCACCGCTGCGGCGACGCCGGCATCGACCTGATCCGGGTCGCGGACGTCGCAGAACGACCAGCCGGCGTCATCGAGATCGCCGGCGACGGCTTCGACCGACCCGGCCACGTCGGTACACCACACGCCGGCGCCCTCGGCCGCCAGACGACGGGCGCAGGCCTCGCCGATACCGGACGCGGCGCCGGTGACCAGGGCCACGCGGTCGGTGAATCGCTGGAGGGTCACGGGCGGTCGATCACTCGACCGTGAAGTCGAAACCGTCGCCCGTCAGGACCAGGACCAGGAGCAACAGGAAGATCGCAAAGGCGATCCAGCCGATCACGATGCCGGCGATGGCCATCCCCCTACCGCCCTGTGTCCCGCCCGACTTGTTGATCTGACCCAGCGCGACGTGCCCCATGATGGCGCCGATGATCCCGACCGGCTGGATGCAGAGGATCGAGAAGATGCTGACCACCAGCGACCCGGTCGCCAGCCCGTTGTTCTTCGGTGGCGCTGCGCCGGGGTACCCGGCGCCTCCCGGGTAGGCCGCGCCCGGTGCCGGGGGAATGCCCGGGCCGGGGGGTCCGCCATACGCCTGCCCCGCCGGCTGCGGAGGATACGCCGGAGCGGGCGCGGCCGCCGGGGGCGGCTGCTGAGCGGGTGCATCGCTGGGAAAGGACTCGGGCGGGTACCACTTCTGGTCGCTGGCCTGCCACCAGCCCGGACCCTCGGGGTAGTCGCTCATCGTCTTCTCTCCGTCGGAATGTCGGCTGCGAACGGGCCCCACCGTAGGTCGGCGCAACCGGTCGGTCGATGCATACTCACGCGCCGGCCAGACCGAGACCGAAGGGAACGATCTGGAGCAGCACCATGAGCGCCACGCCGACGTACCCCATCACCATCCCGGACGTGGCGCTGGACCACCCCTGCTGGCCCGTGACCCGGATCTGGGCCCGGGCCTGGTGGCCCAGCACGACGGCCGCGATCGGCAATCCCACGCCGAAGACACCGCACAGCAGGCTCAGCGGAAGCCCCACGATGCCCGTGACGATCGCCGCGGTCGCCTTGGTGTTGGCGGCCGGGAGCGGGGGGCCGTAGGGCACCCATGGCAGCGGCTGCGCAGAACCATGGGGCCCCTGCTCGGCCGCCGACCGGTTCCATTGCGCCTGGGGCGGATACCAGAGTCCATCGCTGGCCTGCCACCACTCATCGTTGATCGGCGCGTTGCTCATGGGGTCGTGCCGGACCGTAGTCCCCTCGATGATCCCACGATCAGTCCTTCGGCGCCCGTTGACCGGTCACGGCCGAGAAGACCACCCGTGCCATCGAGTACTCGATGTCGTCGGTTCGAATCCCCCAGAACTCGAACCCGTAGCGACGGGCCGAGACGTTGGCGAGCATGGCGACCAACACGCCTGCGGTGGCGGTCGGGTCCAACTGGTCGGGGTGGCGACCAGCCCGCTTCTGCTGCTCGATGACATCGGCCAGCGCCACGGTCAGGCCGTTGAGCATGCGGGTGCGGATCTGGCGGAACCGACCGTCGCCCTCCTCGGTCACGAGCTCGACCACCCGCAACACGTCGGAGTAGTCCTCCCAGAAGCCGACGAAGCCGCGCACCAGATCCTGGGCCGTCTGGTACCCCTTCTGCCCTCGCCACGGTTGCCCGACCACCAGGTCGCTGAACCGCTGGGCTCCGTCGGTGGCCATCTCCTCGGCCAGGACGAGGATGGCGGCCTCGACGTCGGCAAAGTACTGGTAGAACGTCGCCGGCGAGGTGCCGGCCTCCCGGGCGATGTCCACCACCTTCAGGTCTCGGTACGAGGTCGACACCAGCATGGATCGGGTCTGTTCCAGCAGCTTCGTCCGGGTGGCGAGGCCCCGGCGGCCGGGGACGCGGCCGTCGGCGGCGCGCAGGTCCTCGGCGGGAGCCTCGTCGGTCACGCCGAACCGAGGAAGAGATCGCCGTACGACGCGATCGCTTCCGTGGCTGCTCCCAGGTCGTGTGGGTCCGAACCCGGCGCCAGGGCCTTCTGGGCCGAGGTGAGGATCGACGTCACCCCCGCGGCAGCCAGTTCGGCCAGCAGGTCGGGACTGGGAGCGGCCTGCGGCGAAGCGTAGATCTCGAACGGTTCGTCGGCCCGACCGGCGTCCTCGCGCAGCAGGCGCAGGCGTTCGCAATGACCGAGCAGTTCATCGACCGAGTACGCGACCCCGATCCAGCCATCACCCCGTTCGGCGGCTCGGCGCAGCGCGGCGTCCGAGTGCCCTCCGATGATGATCGGGATCGGTTCGGAGGGCGCCGGCCGCATCTCGAGCGGATCGAAGTCGTAGACGTCGCCGTGGTGTTCGACCATGCCGCCCGCCCACAGCACCCGCAGCACGTCGATCATCTCGTTCATCCGCTTCCCGCGGGCCGAGAAGGGCTGCTCCATCTGGTCGAACTCCTCCTTCATCCACCCGGCCCCCACCCCCAACGAGACCCGGTTGCCGGAGAGCACGGCGGCGGTCCCCACCGCCTTGGCCACCACGAACGGATTGCGCAACGGGAGGATGTAGACGTTGGTCATGAACCGCAGGGTCGTCGTGGCCGTCGCCATCGCCCCGACGGCGACCCACGGGTCGAGCCAGTCCTCGTCGGCGAGCATCATCGGCTTGCCGTCCGGTGTGTAGGGATAGGCCGAGGAGAGCTCCTGCGGGGAGAACACGTGGTCGGAGAGCGAGACCGAATCGAACCCGGCCTCCTCGGAGGCCCGAGCCAGGTCGACGTAGTGCAGGGATGACGCGCCGATGAGTGCGTTGGTGAACTTCACGATCCTCCGACCCCGGGGCGGCTAGATCTGGATCTGCGTGGGCGCCACCGGTTCGAGGCCATGCTCGCGGCAGAAGGGCGTTCTGCTCCTCGATCACGCGGATCGACTGACCGATCAGCGTCCGCATCCGGACGACCTCGACCTGGAGTCGGTCGTGCTCGGAGCGGAGGTGTTCGAGGGCGGCGACGACCTCGTCCGGCAGCCGATCGGCCTCGGTGTCGGTGTCGGGTCGCAGCCGGCGCCGAGCGCTCGCTTCGGTGTTCCGGGTGAAGACCCGGCCACCCCGGGTCGTGTCGTCCGACTTCATCGCCGTCATACCGTGGCTCCCTCTGCCGGGTTGCCGCCCATCGATTGGGGCATTTCTAGTCCACCAGAAATCGGAAGTGAGGGACCGTCACCCCCAGGCGGCGATCACCTCTTCGCTCAGCGGAAGGGTGCACAACAACCCGAGCGTGTGGTCGATGACCGCGTCGGCGTAGTCGGCGGGAACGCCGGCCACCGCGTCGCGCGGCATCACCATCTGGTACCCCCCGTTGACCGCGTCGAGGGCGAAGTCGAGCATGCCGACGTTCACGCTCACCCCGATGCCGATGATCGTGCGGGCGCCCAGGTTGCGCAAGACGGCATCGAGGTCGGTGCCACCCATCGGGCCCACCCCGTGCAGTCGCAACAACACGACGTCGGACGCCACCGGACCGAACTCGTCGATGACCTCGACCGCGCTGGTGCCCGGTGCGAGAGCGACCCCGGTCTTGAGCATGCCCATGAAGAGCCGAGCGTTGTGATTGGAGCCCAGCCCGTCGGTCCGGCGCGCCGCAACACAATGCACGACCGGAACGCCCGCCGCCCGGGCCGCCGAAAGGAGAAGCGCCCCGTTCGGGATCGTGGTGGTCGCTGCCGCGTCCGCCAGTTGGGGCAGCGCGGCATCGGGACCGATGACGCCCTTCTGGCACTCCTGGGTGACCAGCACGGTGTGGGCCGGGTCGACGAGAGCGGTCAGATCGATGGCCATGGGCCGACGCTAGCCCCCCTCGTAGGTGTCGAGCGGGGCTCAGAGGACGAACCCGCCGTCGTGGCGGCGGCGCCAACCCCCGGCCGCGTGCGTGCCGCCATCGACGTGGACGGTCGTCCCGGTCACGAACCGCCCGAGGTCGCCGGCCAGGTACACCACCGCGGCGGCGCAGTCGTCGACGTGACCCTCGTAGGGCAACGGCTTCAGGTCGTAGGCGCGCTCCAGCTCCATCGCTGCCGAGTCGCCGGCAAGGTCCGCGTCGCCCGGGGTGGGGATCATGTCGGGCGCGACGCAGGTCACCCGGATGCGGCGCTCTGCGAGCTCCATCGCCAGACTCTTGGTCAGGTTGGCCACCGCCGCCTTCATCGCCGAATAGACCGCGAACCCCGGTCCGGCCCGGTGCGCCTCGACCGAGGTCACGTTGACGATGGCTCCGCCGTTGGGCGCCATCGACGGGACTGCGGCGCGGACGACGTGCGTGACGGAGGAGAAGTTCTCGTCGACGAGCGCCGCCTGACCCTTGGCGCTCACGTCCAGGAACTCGGCGAAGAAGCCACCTCCTGCGTTGTTGACCACGATGTCGATCGGCCCGAGCCGGGCCGCTGCGTCTGCGACGAAACCCTCGACCGCAGCGCAATCCCGCACGTCGAGCTCGCCGGTGTGGACCCGACGACCTGCGGCCTCGATCACCGCCGCCGTCTCGGACAGACCGGAGAGATCCCGATCACAGATCGCCACGTCGGCACCGAATCGGGCCAACGCCTCGGCGGTGGCCCGGCCGATCCCGCGCGCTGCGCCGGTCACGACGGCGATGCGATCGGTGAGCAGGACGGCGTCGGGAACCAACGGTGGGCGGGACGAGGTCACGCCTGCGATGGTAGGCCCACCCCGTCGGCGACGAGGCGGCCCCGGCGGGGTCTCGCCGCCAACGCCGCCCTTCATGCAGACTCGACCTCGTGCCCGACATCCGGTCCAGCGTCATGCTCGGTTCGATCGTCGCCGACGCGGCCGATCGATTCGGCGATCGCCCGGCCTTCGTCGCGTCGGGCGACGAGTGGCAGCTGAGCTACCGCGATCTCCACGCGGTGTCCGATCGGGTGGCCGGCGGTCTGGCCGCCCTGGGCGTCGGTCCGGGCGCAGTGGTGGCCCTGGTCCTTCCCTCGACGATCGACTACGCCGCTGCGTACGTCGCCGCCGCCAAGCTGGGCGCGGTCACCACCGGGATCAACCCTCGACTGGCGCCGGACGAGCGAACGGCCGCACTGGCACGAGCCGCCCCGGACGTCGTGATCTCCACCCGGTCGCTCGGCGGGGAGATCGAGGGCGCCACGCTGGTCGACCCGGCGAGCGATGCCGGATCGTTGCTGGCCGACCTGCAGGTGGGCGACTTCGACCCGACGCCGCTGCGGGCCGATCCCGATCGACCGGTCGCCATCGTCTTCACGTCCGGCACGACCGGCGAACCGAAGGGTGCGCTCTTCTGCGAGCGCCAGCTCGCCGCCATCGTGGAGGCCGATGTCGGTCGTGCCACCGACGGTGGCGGCGCCATGATCGCGTCGACCCAGTTCGCCCACATCGGGTTCATGACCAAGCTTCCGTGGTACCTGCGCACCGGCACCACCACGTTCCTGATCAACCGTTGGCGGGCCGGTACGGTGCTGCAACTGGTGGCGCGAGAACGGATGACGACGCTCGGGGCCGTGGCGCCCCAGGTGGCGCTGATGGTGCGGGCGCCAGAGATGCAGACGCTGGACGTCCGCTGCGTGGACCGATTGATCGTCGGAGCCGGACCGTCATCTCCGGCGCTGGTGGCCGAGGCCAAGGAACGTTTCGGCGCCGACTACTCGATCCGGTACTCGTCGACGGAGAGCGGCGGGGTGGGGCTGGCCACGGCGTTCGACGCCGATGACGACGAGGCGTTGTTCACCGTGGGCCGACCGCGCGCCGGCGTCGAGGTGCGGATCGTCGATGACGACGGCTCGCCGGTCGACCGGGGCCGGATCGGCGAGCTGACGCTGCGCTCCCCGGCCGTCATGTCGGGGTACTGGAACGCCCCGGAGGACACGGCGGCCACGCTGGTCGACGGGTGGCTGCGCACCGGTGACCTGGCCCAGATCGACGAACGAGGTCTGGTTCGCCTGGCCGGCCGGAAGAAGGAGATGTTCATCCGCGGCGGCTACAACGTCTATCCCCTGCAGGTCGAGGCGCTGCTCGGCACCCACCCCGGCGTCGCCTCGATCGCCGTCGTGCCCCGACCCGATGCGGTCATGGGCGAGATCGGCGTAGCGGTGGTGGTACCGCGCGACCCGGAGGCAGCCCCCCGCCTCGAGGAGCTGCGCTCGTTCGCCGAGGGACGCCTCGCGTCCTACAAGCTCCCCGAGGCGATCGTCCTCGTCGACGAGCTCCCCCTCACGGCGATGGGCAAGATCGACCGCCGCTCCATGGCCGAGATGGTCCGCTAGAGCAGCTCGGCCATCAGCAACGCGTGGTGGTCGGGGTCGCCGAATGCCTGCTCGAGGAGCCACGCCCGCTTGAGGTAGAGATGGGCGTCGACCTCCCAGGTGTAGCCCATCCCGCCGTGCACCTGGATGCAGTGCTTGCCGCACCGTGTGGCGGCGTGATCGGCCGTGATCTTTGCCACCGACGCCAGCCTGGCCGGGTCGTCGATCCCGGGATCGTCGATCACGACACCCGCGGCGTAGACCGCAGCCCGCGCCACCTCGACCAGCGTCAGCATGTCGGCGCAGAGATGCTTGATCGCCTGGAACGAACCGATCGGTTTCCCGAACTGCTCCCGCTCCTTGGCGTAGGCGACCGACGAGTCCAGAGCGGCCTCGGCCAGTCCCAGCTGCAGCGCTGCGGTGAGCGCGGCGCCGCGCACCCGCCACGAGGCGGCCGTGGCGGCGTCTCCCACGGGCGTCCCCGGCGGGAGCGAGGCGACACGGTGGACCGGTGTCAGCGGGTCGAGCGGCTCGCCCACCGACACCGCGTCGAGCTCGGTGGGGTCGACCGACCGGACGCCGGTGTCGTCCAGCACGACCAGGACGTCGAGTGCTTCGAGGGATTCGACGATGACCGGCCCGTCCTCGCGCTCGACCAGACCCACGACCACGTCACCGGTCGCGGCCCCGTCGACGGATCCCGCCGCAAGGAAGGTCGCCACCAGGGGACCCGGAACGGCGGCGCGGCCGAGCTCCTCGAAGACGAGGACCGCGTCGGCCCACCCGAGGCCCACGCCGTCGGGCTCGGGGAGGACGAGGGAGAACACACCGGTCTCGGCCAGCTCGGTCCAGAGGCCGCGGTCGACGCCTCCGCTCGCCCCCAGGCCGCGGACCGTCTCCATCGGGAAACGACCCTGGCACAGGTTGCGGATTCCGTCCCGCAGCGCCTCCTGGTCGGTCGACAGTTCGAAGTCCACCGGTCAGCGCTCCTTGGGCAGGCCCAGGACCCGCTCGCCCACGATGTTCTTGTTGATCTGGGACGTTCCGGCAGCGATGCGGAGGCTGAGGGCGTAGATGCGCTCCTCGACGTGATTGGCCTCTCCCATCCCCTCGACGGGATCGAGACTGAGCGAGGCCCGCTCCAGGACCCGGAAGGCCACGTCGCCCAACCGTTCGCGCACCGCCGCATAGTGCAGCTTGAAGACGTTGCCACCCGGCCCCGGGACACCGGTGCGGGCGGCCTGGGAGACGTTCCGCTTGGTCAGCGACCACAGAGCGTCGAGCTCGGCGGCGATCGTCCCGATCTCCCGCCGGATGCCGACGTCGTCCCATGCCGTCCCCGACGCCCGGGTGACCCGCTTGGCGGTGTCGGCCAGATCGGCGACCAGCTCCATGGACGCCAGGAGCTCGCTGACGAAGGCGGTCCCCCGCTCGAAACTGAAGGTGACCATCGCCACCCGCCACCCGTCGTTCTCGTCCCCCACCCGGTTGCCGACGGGCACGCGTACCTCGTCGAGGAACATCTCGCTGAACTCGCTGGAGCCGAGCACCGTGTCGAGGGGGCGGACGTCGATGCCGGCAGCGTCCATCGGCATGATGAGCCAGGTGATCCCGGTGTGCTTGGAGGCGTCGGGATCGGTGCGGACCAGCATCTCGCAGTAGTCACCGATCTGGGCGAAGGAGGTCCAGATCTTCTGGCCCGTGATGACGTACTCGTCTCCGTCGCGAACGGCTCGGCACTGGAGCGAGGCCAGATCCGATCCGGCTCCGGGTTCGGAGAAGCCCTGACACCAGATGTCATCACCCCGGAGGATGGCCGGCAGGTGGGCCCGCTGCTGCTCGGGGGACGCCTCGGCGATGAGGGTGGGGCCGGCGTGCAGCAGGCCCACGAAATTGCAGCCGACGTAGGGGGCATGGGCCCGCTCGGTCTCCTCGAGGAAGATCAGGTGCTCGGTCGGCGTGGAGCCGCGGCCGCCGAAATCGGCCGGCCAGTTGATCCCCGCGTAGCCGGCGTCGTAGAGCTTCCGCTGCCACCCGGTGTCGTACTCGCGGCGGCCCTGGATGTCCTTGCGATCGGGTGGCGATCCGATCTCGGGCAGCACCTCGCCGAGCCACGTGCGCAGCTCCTCGCGGAAGGCCTGCTCCTCGGGGGTGTAGCGCAGATCCACGGGGGCACCGTACCCAAGATCTGACACCCCGTCAGAAATCGGAGCCGGGGCTCGGCTGGGGCCGACCGATGCCGGGAACTCGACCGCACCCGCGCGACGCTTATACGTCGATGACCACGATTGCGTCCGAGCCCACGGAGACCGCCGCGCCCACCGCCTGGTGGGGTCCGGCCCTGGCGGGTGTGGTCGCCGCCGGCGTCGCGCTCGCCGTCGGTGAGCTCGTCGCCTCCCTGGCCGGCATCAAGTCGCTGGTCTTGGCCGTCGGCGACGTGATCGTCGAGCACGCCCCCGCCTGGCTGGCCTCGGAGGCGATCGGCACGCTCGGCGACAAGAACAAACCGACCCTCATCGTCGGGATCGTGGTGGTGTGCCTCGTGCTCGGCGCGGTCCTCGGCATGATCACCCAACGTCGCCGGATCGCCGCCCCGCTGGGCTTCACCGGTTTCGCGGCGCTGGGCGTGTGGGCCCAGTCGAGCGCCGAGGGCGGCGACGTCGGGCTCGGCCTGTTGGCCGCATGGATGGCTGCGGTGGCGGGAACGGTCTCACTCCAGTTCCTGCTCACGCGGTGGAACCGACCGCCGGCTCCGGCGTCGACCCGCGGCGGACATGACGATCCCCGCCGACCCCGGGCCGACCGGCGCGCCTTCCTCGGCTGGTCGGGCGGCATGGCCGCTGCGGCGGCGGTGCTGGCATCGGGGTCCCGCTCGCTCGGCAGCCGATCCCGGGCGACCGAGGCCAGGGACGAGCTCGCCGCCCGCCTGCAGGCGCAGGGCGGATCGGCGGCGACGCCGACCGGCCTGGAGACGACGGTCGACGGGCTCACGCCCCTGGTGCAACCCAACGACCGCTTCTACAAGATCGACACCACCCTCTTCTCCCCCCGGTCGATCCGGACGGCTGGTCCCTGCGCATCGACGGCATGGTGGACCGACCGCTCGAGTTCACCCTCGACCAGCTCTATTCCCGCGACCTGGTCGAGCGACCCGTCACGCTCTCCTGCGTCTCGAACGAGGTGGGCGGCGACCTGGTGGGCAACGCCATCTGGCAGGGCATCCCGTTGACCGAGTTGCTCGACGAGGCCGGGGTCCAGGAAGGAGCCACGCAGATCGTCGGGCGGTCGGTCGACGGGTGGGACGGCGGCTTTCCGACCGAGCTGGCCTACGACGGCCGCGAGGCCCTGGTGGCGCTCACCATGAACGGTGAACCGCTGCCGATCGACCACGGGTTCCCGGCCCGGCTCGTGGTGTCCGGTCTCTACGGCTACGTCTCGGCCACCAAGTGGTTGTCGTCGATCACGCTGACGACGTGGGAGGACTTCGACGGCTATTGGATCAAGCGGAATTGGTCGAAGGAGGGCCCGGTGAAGACGCAGTCCCGCATCGACGTGCCCGGCAACGGGCAGCAGGTGGTGGCCGGGCCGGTCGCTGTCGCGGGGGTGGCGTGGGCGCCCAGCCTGGGCATCGAGCAGGTCGAGGTGCAGATCGACGACGGTCCGTGGGTGGCGGCCGAGCTGGGCGACGAGATGAGCGACGACAGCTGGCGCCAGTGGCTGCATCCGTGGGACGCCACCCCCGGCGACCACGTGATCCGCTGCCGCGCCACCGACGGAACCGAGGCCACGCAGACCGACCTTCGGACCGACTCGTTCCCCAACGGGGCCAGCGGCTGGCACACGATCCAGGTCACCGTCGCCTGAGCACGCTGGGGGTCAGGCACCCAGCGTGCTCACGCTCGCCCCGGGGCCGACGCCGGATCAAGGTAGGGGCACACCCTCCGATGCCTCGATGATGCGATAGCAGTCCGCCCGGTCGAGCTGCACCGACAGCGCACGGGTGGCGGCGTCCAAGCGTTCGGGACGCATCGAGCCGATGATCGCGACCGGGCCAGTGGGGTGGGCCAGGACGAACGCCAGCGCGAGCACGCTGCGATCCACGTCCTCACGCGCCGCCAGCTCGTCGAGCACCGCCAAGAGCTCGGTTCGGGGTCCGTCGGAGCCCGGTGCAGTCCCCGGGGTGAGCGCACCGCCCATCAGCGGACTCCACGCCATCGGCACCACGCCGTCGCGCAGACAGCGATCGAAGGTGCCGTCACGCAACGGTTCGAGGTGGCCGGCCGAATACTGGGGTTGGCTCGTCACGATCGGGAACGGCAGGTGCCGCGGCCAGTGCTTCGTACTGGTCGACCGTGAAATTGGACACGCCCACCTCGCGAATCTTGCCTGCGTCGCGCAGTTCCGTCAGCTCCTCGGCCAGCACCGCCGGGTGGGTGAAGACATCGGGCCGGTGGATCTGGTACAGGTCGATGGTGTCGACGCCCAGCCGCCGTAGCGAAGCCTCGCAGGCCTCACCGATACGCCCCGAGTCGTACGGCACCGGGGGCAGAATCCCGCCCTTGGTCGCCACCACCATCCGCTCCCGCAGTGTCGGGTGACTCGGTCAGCACGCTGGCCCAGCAGCTCCTCGACCTGACCGAACGCCGTGCCGCCCCAGTCCAGCCCGTAGACGTCGGCGGTGTCCACCGTGGTGAGGCCTCGATCGAGGGCCGCCTCCAGTACGGCGCTGGGGATGATCGACGTTGCCATCGACGAACCGCCATGTGCCGAACGCCAGCGCCGACAAGGTCAGGGACCCTGCAACGCGAGGAGCAACCGTCGACGAGTGAGGTCATCGAGCGAACCTACCGGTCACGATCAGCCTCGCAACAACAGCGTGGTTTCGGCCGGCACGGCAACGTCGCCGCTCACCGACCGATCCCCTACTCCGTCCCGGCTGGAGAACACGACCGACCATTCGCCCTCGGGGACCGGTGCGTCGGCCGGGCAGTCCGCAGAGATTGGCGACGGCCACGAGCCGACCGCGGCGGGCGACGATCACCAGATCGTCGCCGGTGGGCAGGAGCTCGGCAGGCTGATCAGCCAGGGGACGCACCCGGCGCCACAACTCGAGGAGCTCGCGATGTCGCTCGAACCACGAGTCGGGTCGAGAGCGTTGCCTCTCGACGGTCTCGTCGGTCGGACGGATCGCAGCCGGAAGCCATGCGCTGGACGCCGTCGTGAAACCGTTCGCCGGCCCGTCCGACCACGGCATCGGGGTGCGGCATCCGTCGCGTCCGGCGGCGCCCTCGTTGCGGCGGGCGATCGGGTCCTCTCGTATGCCGTCGAGTGGCTCACCGTCGCCGATGCCCAACTCCTGTCCCTGATACAGGAAGGGCATCCCGTCCAACGCCAGGCTGAGGGTGCTCAGGGCCATCGTACGTTCGGCTCCCCGCTGCCCTCCCCCGAACCGAGTGACCGGTCGGGGCTGGTCGTGGCAGCTGAAGGCCCAGGCCACCCCGGGGCCGACGGTGGCGACGAGGTCGCGGACCGAATCGGCGACGTACGCGGGGTTCCAGGTCATCCAGGTGGTGCGGAGGGCGAACACGCGGTGGAGGGCGCCGCCGTCGACATAGCGCCGCACGCGGTCGAAGTCGTCCAGTGCGATCTCACCCAGGAGCAAGGCGTCGTACTCCGCCGCGATCGTGTTCCACCGTCGGAAGATCTGCGGGTTGTCGTCCTGGTCCATGTCGTGGACGTGCTGGAACGACAGGAACGCGTTCATCGGATCGGCGCCCTCCGGGATCTCGGAGACCTGCGGATTGTCCCGGAGCTCGGGGTCCTTCAGCAGGGAGTGCGCCACGTCGATCCGGAACCCGTCGGCCCCACGATCCAGCCAGAACCGCAGGATGTCGTCGAATGCAGAGCGCACCTGGGCGTTGCGCCAGTTGAGGTCGGGCTGTTCGGGAAGGAACAGGTGGCAGTAGTACTGGCCACTGGCCGGGTCCCGGGTCCACGCCGGTCCGCCGAAGTAGCTGACCCAGTTGTTGGGCGGTCCACCGTCGGGCGCCGGGTCGCGCCACAGGTACCAGTCCCGCTTCTCGCTGTCGGGGCCCGAGACGGCGTCGAGGAACCAGGGGTGCTGCGACGACGAGTGGTTGGGCACGATGTCGACCAGGACCCTGATCCCCCGGGCGTGGGACTCGGCGAGGAGCCGATCGAAGTCGTCCAGCGTCCCGAACATCGGATCGATGTCGCGGTAGTCGGCGACGTCATAGCCGTGGTCGGCGCCCGGCGACGGCATGAACGGGGTGACCCAGACCACGTCGACGCCCAGGGCATCGAGGTGGTCGAGTCGGTCGATCAACCCGGGGAGATCGCCGGTTCCGTCACCGTCACCGTCGGCGAAGGAGCGGAGGTAGACCTCGTACCCGACGGCGGTCTCCCACCACGGTCCGTCGCCGGATGACTGGGCCACGGTGTGTCGTCCTTCCCTTCCCGATGCGAGCGCGAGCAGACCGAGACCGTAACGGCGAGGTTCTCCGGAGGCGAGCGCTCAGTGCGATAGCGTCGGCGCCGACAGAGGTGTCGCATGGCTTCCCCCAACCAACCCGCTCCCTGCCTCTCGGTGGTCATGCCCGTGTTCAACGAACGGGCCACCCTGGCCGAGGTGGTCGACCGCGTCCTCGACTCGCCGTTCTGCGCCGAGGTGATCATCGTCGACGACGCGTCCACCGACGGGACCGACGAGATCATCGCCGGCCTGTCGGACCCCCGCGTGCGGTCGTTCCGCCACGACCCCAACCAGGGCAAGGGTGCGGCCCTCCAACGCGGCTTCAGCGAGGCCACGGCCCCGTTCGTCATCGTGCAGGACGCCGACCTCGAGTACGACCCGGCCGACTACGGGGAGCTGATGACCCCGCTCCTCGACGGGCGCGCCGACGTGGTCTACGGGTCCCGCTTCCTCGGCGGCCGACCCCATCGTGTGCTCTATTTCTGGCACATGGTCGGCAACAAGTTCCTGACGCTGCTGTCCAACATGTTCACCAACCTGAACCTCACCGACATGGAGACGTGCTACAAGGCGGTCCGCCGCGAGGTGCTGGACTCCCTCGTCCTCGAGGAATCTCGGTTCGGGATCGAACCGGAGCTGACCGGCAAAATCGCGGCCGGTCGCTGGCGGGTCTACGAGGTGGGCATCTCGTACAGCGGCCGCACGTACGAAGAGGGAAAGAAGATCGGCTGGCGCGACGGCGTTCGCGCCGTCTACTGCATCGTCAAGTATTCGCCGCTGGTCCAGCGCCGGCGGCGTCAGGCCGCGTCCAGCACGGCTGCGGCAACTCGGTCTTCCAACGCGCGGGTGTCCCACCAAGACAGCTGAAGCTGCTTGGCCCGCCGGAAGTAGAGCTGGATGTCGTACTCCAGCGTGAAGCCGACGCCACCGAAGATCTGCTGCGCCATCGCCGTCACGTCGCGGTAGGCGTTGGTGGCGAACAACTTGGCCATCGGCGCGAGTCCGGCCACCGACCGGCCGACCGAGTGGGCCCAGGCGGCCTCGTACACGAGGATCTTGCCGCCGTCGACGTTCGTCACGGCGTCGGCCATGTCGTGGGAGAGCGCCTGGAACGCACCCAGCGGCTTGCCGAACTGCTCGCGGTCCTTGGCGTACTGGACCGTGATCTCCAGGGCGTAGTCGGCCCCGCCCATCGCCTGGGCGGCGGTCAGGATGATCGCGTCGGTCATCACCGACTCCCAGGTGGCCCAGCCGGCGCCCGCGACGGTGCCGACACGTTCGGCCGCGGCGTTCGCGAAGTCGACGTGGTACTGGGTGTCGGACGAGATCGACATCTTCTGGGTCGAGGTCACGCCCTCGGCCGTGGGGTCGACGAGGAACAGGTCGATGTCGGTCTCGGCGTCACCGGTACGGGCCAGGACGAGCAGGCGGTCGGCCGCCGAGGCGAAGGGCACGTGTTCCTTCGATCCGGTGATGGTGAACCCGTCGCCGGCGCTCTCGGCTCGTGTCTGCACGCTGACCGGCGCGAACCCACCACCGGGCTCGAGCCAGGCCGGCGTGACGATGGCCTCGCCCGAGGCGATCTTGGGGAGCCACTCGGACCGCTGCTCGTCCGTGCCGCCCTCGAGCAGGGCACCGGCCGACAGCACGCAGCTGACGAAGTGGGGCACGGGCGCGACGGCCCGGCCCAGTTCCTCGTAGACGATCGCTCCCTCGACCATGGTCATCTCCGAGCCGCCGTACTCCTCGGGCAGCAGGAGGCCGCAGATCCCCAGGTCGCCCAGCTGCGCCCACAGATCGGTCGGGTACCCGGTGGGATCGTCCTCCAGCTCGCGCACCACCTCGTGCGGGGCGTACTGGGTGCACACCCCCCGCACCATCTCGCGGAGCATGTCCTGTTCCTCGGTGAAATCCAGGTCCAGCATGGCTATCTCACTCTCGTATTCGGAGGTCGGGTCAGGGGGTCCACTGGTCGTCGGTGCGGGCCCAGGGGTTGTCGTCGGGGTCGGTGGGCAGAGCGATGGTGGCGGTGCATGTGCTGGCGGCGGTGTCGCCCACCGCCAGGGTGATCTCGAGGCCGACCCAGCCGCAGCCGGTGGCGTCGACCGAGGTGTCGGTGACGGTGGCCCGGAAGACCATGCGCGCCTCCGGGTAGACCGAGGTCCGCATCCGGAACGTCATCCGGCCGATCCGGCCGGTCGGGCCCGACCAGTCGGTGAGATACCGCTCGAACCAGGCCGCCTGATTGGGCGTGTTGAGGAAGATGTCCTGCAGGCCGTTGCGCTCGGTGGCGAACTTGTAGTCGTGGTGCATCGGCCGCCAGTCGCGGCTGGCCAGCGCTCCGAGCACGACCGTGGTGGCGGTCACGTCGAAGGCCAGCTCGGGCAGGGCATCGCCCTCGGACACCTGATCCCAGGTGAGCGGGGTGGTCATGCGCCGGCCGCCTCTCGGCGGTAGCCGAACCCGGTGTAGGACTCGACCCCGACCAGCACACCCTCTTGGTTGTGGTACTCGATGTCGATGACCCAGAACCGGCCGGTACCGAGCTTGGTGGTCTTGGGAGCGCTCACCGAGCGCAGCACCTGGTGGTGGCTGATCACGTCGCCCGGTCGAACCGGTTCGTGGAAGATCAGCGTGTTGTCGGTCATGACCGCCTCGGGCAGGTCGAAGCGCTCCTTCAGGTCGAAGTGCACCTTCAACGCCACCTGTTCCCCCTCGGCCCCGGGCTCCCAGTAGTGGGGACGCATCCAGAGCGACAGCGTGGTGGGCGGCAACGTCCGGCCTCCGGTCAGCTCGGACGCCAGGTCGCTGTCCCAGTACAACGGATTCCCGTTCTGGGTCGCCGCCAGCGTGTTGAAGCCGTAGCCCAGCTCCACCGGGAAGGTCGCGGTGACCGGGTACTGCGGCTGGTCGATCGAGGCCACGATGTCGGCCGGGAGCTCGTCGCTGCGAGGGTCGCTGATGTGAGAGCCGCTCATGATTCTGCCCTCCTGGTGCTGACGCACCGGGCCGGGCGGCCCCGCTCCCTGTGGTCGCTCACGCGATGACCCCTTCTTCTCGCAGTGCTCGGACGGCGTCCGCGTCGTAGCCGGCCGCCATGAGCAGGTCGTCGGTATCGGTGACAGTGGCGTCGCGGACCAGGTAGGGACCGTCGGGATCGGTGGTGCCGGCCCAGATGGGAGCGGCCTGGCGGAACTCCCCCTCGGCGCTGTGCACCGCCTCGGCGATGACGCCCCGTTCGGCGTAGTGCGCGTCGGCGACGGCCTCGGCCACGGTGAGCACGGGCGCCACGCAGCAATCGGCGGGGCCGAGCCGAGTGGCCCACTCGTCGCGGGTACGGGTGCGGAACCGTTCGGCGAATGCGCTGCGGATCTCATCCTGGCGATCGTCGTCCAGCTGGTGCCCGGTGTACTGATCGAGATCGAGCTGAGCGCACAGGTTGCGCCAGAACTGGGGCTCGATGGCGCCGACCGACAGGTAGCGGTCGTCGGCGCAGGCGTAGACCTCGTAGCACGCATACCGACCCGTCAGGATGTAGTGGCCGGGCCCGGGCTCGGTGCCGGTGGCCAGGTACTCGTCGACGTACAGGGACATCATCGCCATGACCCCGTCGGCGATCGAGACGTCGAGGTGTTCGCCCTCACCCGAGCGCTCGCGTCGCAGCAGCGCAGCCATGATGGCCGTCGTGGCCTGCATACCTCCCGCCGCGATGTCGGCGATCGTCGCGCCGGGCAGCGGCGGCCGCCCGTCGGCCCGGCGACCGGTGCAGTCGAGAAACCCGCCGAGGGCGAGGTAGTTGACGTCGTGAGCGGCCCAATCGCGATACGGACCGGTCTGTCCGTACCCCGACGTGCTGCAGTAGACGATGCGGGGATTGACCGCTCGGACGTCGTCGAATCCGATGCCCAGCCGGTCGACGACGCCGGGCCGGAAACTCTCGATGACCACGTCGGCCGATTCGGCCAGTCGGAGGAAGGCCGCTCTGCCCTCGTCGGACTTCAGGTCGATCAGCGCCCGTTGCATGCCCCGATGACCCGAGTACGCGTAGAACGGCGGCACGATCTGCACCGCCCCGTCCTTGGGGGTCGGGCCGATCTTGACCACCTCGGCCCCGTAGTCGGCCAGCATTCGAGAAGCGCGGGCCGCGGGCCCCACCGACGCGAAGTCGAGGACACGAACACCGTCGAGCGCGGGAACCTGGGTCACGAGGGCATCGACGCCACGAGCAGGGCGGCCGGGGAGGGACCCGGCCGACACGTGAGCCGACGTAACGAGCGAAGCGAGTCGACGAGGCGAACCATGTGTCAGAAGTTCTTGGGCAGGCCGAGGCCGCGGCGGGCAATGATGTTCTTCTGGATCTCGGAGGCGCCGCCGCCGATCGTGTCGATGACCGTGTAGCGGTAGGTCGACTCGGAGCGACCCTCCATGGGGGCATCCGGGGTCTTGACCCGCAGCTGGCTCCCGGGCCCACCGATGTCCATGGCCGCGTCGGCCAGTCGCTTCGAGAGCTCGGTGGCGAACAGCTTGTATTCCGACGCGGGCACCGTCGGCGGCTGGTACCCCTCCTTGCCCTCACGGACCGCGTGTTCGACCTTGACCGCCTCGGCCACGAACTTCAGCCCCATCACCCGGGCCACCTCGGCGTCGGTGTGCAGCTCGGCCATCTGCTTGCGGATGATCGGGTCGTCCTTCAACGGCACCCCATCGCGCTCGGTGGTCTGCACGTACTCGGTGAGCAGATCCAGGCGCTGCTTGATCGGCGCGTACGTGAACATCGTGAACCGCTCGAGGTCGAGCGCCTGGCTGATGTAGCGGAACCCGTGGTTGACCTCGCCGACGACGTACTCGTCCGGCACGAAGACGTCGTCGAAGAAGACGTCGTTGGTGCGCTCGTCACCCATGGTCCAGATGCCGTTGATGGTGATGCCGGGGTGGTCCAGCGGCACCAGCATGAGGGTGATCCCCAGGTGCTTGTTGTCCGGATCGGTGCGAGCGCCGACCCAGTACCACTCGGCGAAGTGGGCCGACGTGGTCCACGTCTTCTGGCCGTTGAGCAACCAGCCCTCGGTGCCGTCGTCGGCGGTGTGCTTGACGGCTTTGAGCCGCATGCTCGCCGCATCGGATCCGGCGTCGGGCTCGCTGTACCCGACGGCGAACTCGACGTCGTTCTCGAGGATCTTGGGGAGGAACTCCTGCCGCAGGCTCTCGGGCCCGTGGGCGATCAGCGTCTTGCCGATGATGCCGACGCCTTTGCCGATCTGCGGGCCGCCTCGACCCGCCAGCGCCTCGTTCAGGATGTACTCGTAGACACCTTCGCCCTCGCTTCCGCCGTACTCCTCCGGCCAGGTCATCCCCAACCAGCCCTTGTGGCCCAGCTTCTTCATGAACGCCCGGCGCTTCGGGGTGTCGACGATCTGCGCCATGTTCTCGCGCGTCACATCGAAGACGTCGGGATCGTCGTTGGCGTCGAGGAACGCGACGACCTCCTTCTCGAACGCCTTCTGTTCATCAGAGAACTCGAAATCCATGGCTCAGCTCCGAACGCGCGGCAAATCTGACGGGTCGTCAGATTCTATGCCCCGTCGCGGCGAGCTCCCCCATTCGGAAGGGCCCGCTCCGGCGCGCCGCGCCCTGCGCAGGCCCGTCAGCCGACCACCCCGTCGGCCCGGAGCGCGGCGACAGCACCGGCGTCCAACCCGAGCTCCTCACCGAGGACGGCGTCGGTGTGCTCCCCCAACCACGGTGGACGGGTCTCGGGCCCCTCGGCGGTGGCCGACAGCTTCACCGGGTTGCCCGGCACCAGCACCGGAGCGTCGACCCCGTCGGGCCGGGGCAGCTCGACCAGCATGTTGCGGACGGCGAGATGATCGTCGCCGACGATCTCGGCACTGGTCTGCGACGGCCCCGCAGCGACGCCCTGTGCCGCGAATGCCTCGACCGCCTCGAGCGGGGTGAGATCGGCCGCCCACCCCTCGATGCCGGGTCGCAGAACGTCGTCGAGGTGGGCCATCCACCCGGACCGCTCCTTCAGCCGGTCGTCGTCGCACCACTCGGGATGGCCCACCACCTCGGCCAGCTTGGCGAAGTGGTGTTCGCGCACGACCTGGAGCACGAAGTGGCCGTCCTTGGCAGCGAAGGTCTCGACGATGCCCACCCCGGCCTCGACCTCGCTGCCGATCCCCATCGAGAAGAAGTTGGTGACGATGTCGGTCATCGCCACCGTCGCATCCAGCATGGCGACGTCGATGTACTGCCCGCGCCCGGTTCGGTCCCGCTGCCGGAGCGCGGCGAGGACGCCGACGACGCCGAACAGCGCCGAGCTGATGTCGCCGAGCGCTCCCACCGGGTTGGCCGTGGGGGGGCGGCCCGGCGCCCGCTTGTACTCGTAGATGCCGGACATCCCCTCGACGATGGCGGCGTAGGCGGCCCAGTCGATGTACGGCGAGGCTGGATCGTTCCCGAACCCCGAGACCGACAGGTAGACCACCTCGGGGTGGACGGCCTTCACCGCCTCGTAGCCGATCCCCAACCGGTCGGCGGTGCCGGCCCGGAAGTTCTCGCAGACGACGTCGAAGCGAGGGGCGAGCCGGAGGAAGAGATCGCGTCCCTCGGGTGCTTTCAGATCGAGCCCGACGCTGCGCTTGTTGAGGTTGTTCCGCAGGAACGTGGCACCGACATGCCGGCCCTGGGGATCGGTCACCCCCGGCGTCGCTCCGCGACCGCTCTCACCGTGGGTCGGATGCTCCACCTTCACGACATCGGCACCGAGCCGGCCGAGCAACTGGGTGGCGAAGGGCAGCGCCGCCATCTGCTCTGCCGCGAGGACGCGCACGCCCTCCAGGGGACGACCGGCGTCGGGCTCGGACGGGGGGACGATGTCACCAAGTCTCATGCCGCCCAGTCTGGCTCGCAGCGCTCGACACCGGAGACCGGGAGGCGATCGGCACCGGCCGCGCGGCGGGCCTGGCTACCGTGGCGGACGTGAGCAGTAGCTTCGGAGAACGATTTCGGGTCGCCACCTTCGGCGAGTCGCACGGCGGCGGGATCGGCGCCGTCCTCGACGGCTGCCCGCCCCGGCTCGAGATCTCGACCGACGAGATCCAGGCCGACCTCGACCGGCGCCGGCCCGGCCAGTCCCGACTGGTCACGCAGCGGGACGAGGCGGACCGGGTCGAGGTGCTCTCCGGCATCTTCGAGGGACGCACCCTCGGCACACCCATCGCCATGCTCGTGCGCAACCGCGACGCTCGTTCCGGCGCCTATGACGACCTGCGCGACGTCTACCGGCCCTCGCACGCCGACTTCACGACCGAAGCCAAGTACGGGATCCGGAACTGGCAGGGTGGCGGTCGGGCCAGTGCTCGGGAGACCATCGGACGGGTGGCCGCCGGTGCGATCGCCCGCAAGCTTCTGGCGGTCGCCGAGGGTATCGAGGTCCTCGGCTGGGTCTCGTCGGTCCACGACATCGATGCCGATGTCGACGCCGACTCGGTGGATCTCACCGATGTCGAGGCCGGGCCGACGCGCTGCCCGGACGGCGCGGCCGCAGCTCGGATGGAGACCGCGATCGAGCAGGCTCGCAAGAACGGGGACTCGCTGGGCGGGGCCGTCACCTGCGTGGCTCGCGGCGTGCCCGCCGGTCTGGGCGAGCCGGTGTTCGACAAGCTCGATGCCGCGCTCGCCGGTGCCCTCATGTCCCTCCCGGCCACGAAGGGGGTCGAGGTGGGCAGCGGGTTCGCCGGCACCCGGATGACCGGGATCCAGCACAATGACCCCTTCGTGCCCGGCGACCCGAACCCGGTCACGGCGACGAACCACTCCGGCGGTGTGCAGGGCGGCATCAGCAACGGAGCCGACATCCTGGTCCGGACGGCCTTCAAGCCCACCGCCACCATCTCGCAGGTGCAGGACACCGTGGACCGGGACGGCAACGCCGTCCAACTCGCGGCGAAGGGCCGCCACGATCCGTGCGTCCTCCCCCGCGCCGTGCCCGTGGTCGAGGCCATGGTGCTCCTGGTGCTGGCCGACCACTGGCTGCGCCAGCAGGCCACCGACGTCCTCTAACGAGCACGCTGGGGGTCAGGCACCGAGCGTGCTCACTCCTCGACGAAGATGCACTCGCCGGGGCAGTCGATCGAGGACTGGAGCACGTCGTCCTGGTACTCGGGCGGCACGAGCGCCAGACCACGGGAGCCGCCGGGGTCGTTGAGGACCTCACCGTCCTGCTGCACGTAGGCGATGCCGTCCTCGAGCATGACGAACACCTCGGGACTGTGATCCGAGCAGATGCCGTCGCCCGTGCACAGGTCCTGGTCGATCCAGACCTTCATGCCGGTGGACGTCCGGTGGACTGCTGGTGCATCGCCGATCCCCAGATGCCCTTGACGCCGTGGGGACGGTAGGGCGCCTCGAGCCGCGCGACCTCCTCGTCCGACAGCTCGATCTCGACCGCGGCGATGGCGTCGGTGAGGTGGTCCAGCTTCGTCGCACCGATGATGGGAGCGGCGACGGTGGGACGGTGCATCAGCCACGCCAGTGCGACCTGCGCCGGCTTGTCGCCGCGCTCGGCCGCAACGGCCTTCACCGCGTCGACCACGTCCCAATCCGACGGATCGTCGTACAGGAGCTCGGCGAAGCCGTCGGAAGCCGAACGCGTCGTCGAGTCGTCGCCCAGTTTCGTGCGCGTCCCGGCCAGCAGACCGCGCGCCAGCGGCGACCACGGGATGCAGGCGACGCCCTCGGTCTCGCAGAGCGGCAGCATCTCCCGCTCCTCTTCGCGGTAGACCAGGTTGTAGTGGTTCTGCATGGTGGCGAACCGGGGCCACCCTTCCCGGTCGGACACCGCCAGCGCCCGCATGACCTCCCATGCGTAGGCCGAACTGACTCCGATGTGCCGCACCTTGCCGCTGCGAACGAGCTGATCGAGCGCACCGAGCGTCTCCTCGATCGGGGTGTGGGGGTCCAACCGATGCAGTTGGTACAGGTCGATCACGTCGACCCCCAGGCGGCGGAGGCTGGCCTCACACGCCTGCTGGATGTGCTTGCGCGACAGACCACCCGCGTTGGGTCGGTCCGACATCGGGAAGAAGACCTTGGTGGCAATGACGATCTCGTCGCGGTCGGCGTGGGTTCGCAGCCATGTGCCGGTCACCTCCTCGCTGGCACCCAGCGAGTACATGTCGGCCGTATCGAAGAAGTTGATGCCTGATTCGACCGCGGTCCGGAAGAACGGCTCCGCGTCGCCGGGATCGAGGACCCAGGGCCGCCAGTCGGAGGATCCGTACGACATGCACCCCAGCGCCAGGCGCGACACCTCGATGCCCGTTCGCCCCAGCGTGGTGTACTGCACGGCTGCGTCCTCTGCTGCTATTCGACGAGGAGAAGGGCGGCGGGTCCATCGAGATCGGTCCGCTGGGTCACCGTTCTCCCCGTCCTGTCTATCGTTTCGATCACCCGTTCCGTCGACCAGCAGGACTCGGGGACCGCCAGGACGATCCACGTGCGGTCACCATCCGACACCACCCGCCCCACATCCACCTCGTCGAGCAGGCAGGCCCCGATCGCTTCACGCTCGGGATCCCAGACGTAGGCGCCGAACGGCTCGGCCGGCCGGATCGGGTCGGCGCCACTCAGGTCCAGGTCGCCCTGCCCGAGGTAGTGCTCGGTGACGATGCGACCGTACGCATCGTCGAAGACCACGCGGTCTCCTGCCTCGACGCCGTCGGCGAGCCGGGCCGTCCACTCCCGCGCGTCCATCTTCTCCTCGACGATGTGCCAGCGAACCAGTCCGCTGATCGACACGAGCAGGATCACCCCGATCCCCACGGCCCACACCGGCCCCGACGCCTCGACGCGGACCTCGCTCAGGCGGCCCACACCGCCGACGGCCATGATCAGGAGGAACGGCAGGACGGGGAGCAGGTAGCGGTTGGTGTCGAGATCGATCTGGGGCAGGACCAGCGCCACGATCAACGGGACCGCCACGAGCATCGCCGGAAGCGCCGCCACGAGCGAGCGATCCGACCTCGGGTCGCGCCGCAGCAACGGCACGAGCCGAACGATCCAGACCGCGGCCAGCAGCAGGACGATCCAGCCCGGAAGCCAGTAGGGGGACAGGAACTGGCGGGGCACGTAGGTCAGCGACGTGACCCGGTCGGCCAGCTCGTCCCTCGCTTGTGCGCCGCCCGAGCCGGCGGACAGCACCGCTGCGGCCAGGGCCGTCCACGCCACGACGACGACACCTCCGGCGACGACCCACCGCGACCACGGCTGTGATCGACTGGCGAAGAGCAGCAGCGTGAGGCCCATGGCGACCACGAACGGGGCCGTGGAGAGATGCGCGAAGGGGCAGAGCGAGGCCAGCGCCGCAAACCCGGCCAGGCGTGGTGCGGTCGGCCGCTCGACCGCTCGGACGAAGGCCAACGCGGCCGTCACCACGAAGAAGGACGCCATGGCGTAGGCGCGGGCCTCCTGGGCGTAGTGAACGAACGCCCCGTTCACCGCCAGGGCCAGCGCCGCAGCCCAGGCGGTGCGTCCGATCACTCGTCGACCGACGAAGTAGGTCAGCACCACCTGCCCCACCGCGAACGGCACCGAGAGCAGTCGGAGCCACGCATCGGCGTCGGACACCATCGACCACGGCTTCAGCACCACGGCGTGCAGCACGGCGCCGCCCTCCTGCTCCCACAGCAACCGCCACCAGTCGCCGGCCGGCTGACGGGCCAGCTCGGCGCTGTAGCCCTCGTCGAACCAGAAGCTCTTGACCCCGATGCCGATCGTCGCCGTCAGCAGCGCCACGCCGGCGAGGGCGAGCACCGTCATCCGTTCACTGCGATCGTGCGGCTCGGTCGCGCCGACCGAGGTGTTCACAGCTTGGTGCGGATCTGGTGTTCCAGGGCCTCCATCCGGCGCATCACGGTCGTGGACGCATGGAACAGCTCGTGGAAGTAGCGGCGGGTCACGGCGGCCAGGACACCCAGCGACATGACGACCGCGCCCGTCATCAGGGACGCGACACCGAGGAGGAACACGAGGGCGCACGACCGAACGCGTCGGCGGTCGCCCCATTGAGGTGCGACAGGGTGATCGCACGGTCACCCAGCTCGTCGAACGTCACGACCGTGGCGATCAGTCCGAGGACGAGCGAGAGGCCGAGCAGCGCAAGGCCGAACCCGATGAACCACGGGACAGGGCGGAACTGGATCCCCGCGAGCAGCAACGCCCTGGACAATCCGGTGACCTTCGGTCCGGTGCGGTCGGCGTTGCGCTCCTCCTGCCCGGTCCAATCGAGATGGGCCGGGATCTCGACGATCCGAGCCCCCAGCAGGTGGGCCTTGTACACGATCTCGGTGTTGACCGAACCGTCCATGAGCCGCAGGTCGAGGTTGTCGAGGAAGCGCCGATCGTACGCACGCACCAGGCCGGTCATGGTCGTGACGTCGACCGGCGCAACCTGCGACAGGAATCGGTTGGCACCCCTGCTGAGCGCGCGACGCCGCCACGGCACCCCGGTCACCTCGCCACCATCGGCGTAGGGCGACGCGACGACGATCTTCGCTCGTTCGTCGATCAGAGCGTGGAGCAGTCGCGGGATGTGGGCTGCGTCATAGCTGAGGTCGGCGTCCATCGTCACGATGACATCGCCTCTGCAGTTGCGGAACGCGTACCGGAGCGCCTGGCCGATGTTGAAGTTCACCGGGTGACGCAGCAACCGCACGCGCGGCTCTGCTCGCTCGACGTCGGCGACGATGGCCGGCGTCGCGTCGGTGGAGCCGTCGTCGACCACCAGGATCTCCCAGCGGAACTCGTCCTCGAGCCGGCCCAGCTCGGCGATGATCGCACGCAGTGAGTCCTCGATGATGAGGGCCTCGTTGTATGCCGGGACCACCACCGAGACCATCGACCGGTCACTGGTCGTGGTCAGGTCGACGGTGGGCGCGTCGTCGGGCCGGGTCACCGTCATCCCGACCCGACAGGGAGCGACGCGGGGGAGGAATCGTCGAAGCGTGGGGTTCGGAGCGGTGTCGATCGGGACTCGCAGGCCTCGGCGTGCTGGAGCATCGTGCCCACATCGTGCCACTCGGTGAGCATCTCGAGCGCGGCGGTCACCACCTCGATCTTCAGGCGGGCCGGCATCGCCATGCCGGGGAAAAAGGCCAGGGAGTCGACGTCGTTGGTACCCAGGAAGTCGAGCGGATGGAGCAGGATGGATGGCTCGACGCCACGAAGCCGGCACATCCGCAGAGCCGATCGGAAGTACCGCAGCGCCAGTCGCGTCGAGCGCTCGGCCAGATACAGGACGTAGCTCAGGTGGAAGGGCACCCGGGCCACGGGAACCGTGCTGACCGGAATCTCCAGCAGCGGGCCGTCGGGTAGGTCCCACCGATACGGACGCAGCGATCGGAACCCGTCCGACACCGTGCCGAACAGATGTGAACGCTGGGCCCGCTCCTCGTCGTCCATGCCGGTCGAGCGGAGGTAGTAGGCCCGGGCGAGCGGGCCGATGACGGTGGGGAGCGTCGAGGCGTCGTACCGATACCCGCGCCGCGCCAGCTCCTGCAGCGTGGTGAGCGACAGGCTGTACCCGGGTCCTCGGAATCCGACCGGCCGGCACCCGGTGGCCGATGTGATGGCCTCCTCGGCCTCGTCCAGCTCCCGGCTCAGCTCCGACCCCGTGTAAAGGTGCAGCCAGGGCTCGTGGCGGTGGCTGTGATTGCCGATCTCGTGTCCGGCCGAGCTGATCGCGGCGAGGGCGTCACCGTTGCGGTCCTGCGCGGCGTCCAGCCCGACGATGAACCAGGTGGCGGTCAGATCGAGATCGTCCAGGACGCCGAGCGCCCGCGGCACCACCTCGTCGAGGAAGGACGGCAGCGACTCCCACCCGGCGTCGCCGTGCACCTTGAGGTAGGACCATTCGTTGTCCAGGTCCAGGGACAGGCTGGCCACCGATCGGGTCACGATCCGACCTCGGCTGCAGGGCCGACGCCCGCGACGGTCCGGATCTCGCGCATGGCGCGATCGGCCAGACGCAGCGTCTCGTCGACGTTGAGGGTGCCGTCGGTGATCTGAGACGAGTTGACGGTCCACACACCCGGCACCGATGTCTGCATGGCCGGGACCCGTTCGGCGTAGCCGATCACCGGGACCGGCAGGACGTAGCGGGGCCGGGAAAGCGCAAACCCGACGATCTCGTCGTCACGGAGGTCGGGATGGAGGCGGCGGAGGCCGGCGAGGAACGTCCGCTCGATCTCGTCCTCGGGGGCGTCGAGCAGCGGGTCGTCAGCACCGACGTACCGGGGCAGGTACACCAGGTGGTTCCCACCGATCTCGGCCGGATCGATCAGGGCGGTCATCTCGATCACGCCCGTGAACGGTGTCTCGTCGATGAGGTTGGTCACGTAGAAGTCGGTCAGAGGCCGGGTCAGGACGACCGACGCGCAGATCACGCCCATGTAGGGCACGCGGTCCAGCCGATCTCCCTCGTCCGGTCGCAGTTGGGGGACGAGGCGCCGCGCGATCGGCCCGGGGGCGGTCAAGACGACCTGGTCGACGGTGTGCCGGCCGGTGCCGGTGTCCACGGTCACCCCCTCTTCATCGGCAGTAACGGTCTCGACCGGAGTCGACAGCCGCACATCGATCGGGCGCGCCCCGAGATCGGCACTCATCGCGTCGAGGATCGCGCCGTAGCCGCCCGGGACGTACCCGAGCTGCTCGGTCCGGCGACCGCTGGTGCGGGCCGCGTAGAGCCTGCGGATCACCGTCCAGATGAACGCGGCCGACGTCTGCTGTGACAGGTCTCCCAGCTTGGCCCGAAGGAGGGGCATCCAGAACCGGTCGGTGACCCGCCGGCCACTGAGCCGCACCAACCAGTCCTCGACCGGAATCCGGCTGAGCCGGTCACCGTCGTTGATCCTGGAGGCGTAGAGCAGCGTGGCCGCCAGTCGGGCCTTGTCCACCGGATTCAGCAGGGGGAACCGGAGGAACTCGCCGGCGTTGGACACCGAGTAGTGCTGACCGTTTCCGTACGCCCCGGTGCGGGTCGTGACCCAGCGCAGGTCGAGGCCGAGCGAGTCGAGCAGGGCCTCGGTGCGCCGATCGGTGGGCGTCACGACGTGGTAGTGGCGGTCCCATCGGAATCCGTTCAGCTCCCACGACGCGGCCAGGCCGCCCAGCTCCGGGCGCGTTCGAGGAGCGTGACGGCGTGGCCGTCGTCCGCCAAGCGGCGAGCCAGCTCCATGCCGAGCATGCCGCCGCCGACCACGGCCCAGCGGCTCATCCCGTGTCCTCGTTCGACACGGTCCCCCGCTCGACCCCGTAGCGACGTCCACAGGCCCGACAGGCCGTGGTGGCGACCTCCGGGTCGGCGCCGAGGTGGAACGGCTCGCCGCACCGGCAGACGTACCCCACGGTGCGAGCGGGGTTTCCCACCACCAGGTGCTGCGCCGGCACGCTCCTCGTGACCACCGAGCCCATCCCCACCATGGCCCAGGCGCCGATCTCGAGATCCGATCCGACGACCACGCGCGCCCCCAGGGTCGCACCCTGCCGAACGACGGTCGGCCGGGTGTGCTCGTCCGGGTCGGAGCTGCGCAGCGCGGTCAGGTCGGGGTCGGTGGCCCGGGGGAAACGGTCGTTGGTGAACACCGAGTGGGCCCCCACCATGACACCGTCCTCGATGGTCACCGCGGCGCAGACGTACACGAACGCGTTGAGTTTCACCCGATCGCCGATCACCACGTCGTAGGCCACGTACGTCTTCCCGCCGACGATGCACTCGCGACCGATGGAGGACGGGCCGCGCAGGTGCGCGTGGTCCCAGACGCTGGTGCCCTCGCCCAACCGGACGCCGTCCTCGACCAGCGCCGTCGGGTGGATGCGCGGCGCCACCGGAACCGGATCAGGCCCCGACGGGCACGGGCTGGGACCCGTCGACCGGCACCCAGCTCGACGCGCGGAGGGACGCGTACGCGGCTTCGATCACCCGGACGCTGGCGACCGCGTCCTCCGCCGTCACCAGGGTGGCGCTCTCGCCGCGGATGGCCGACGCGAAGTTCTCGAGCTGGCCGCGGAACGTGGCCGTCTTGGAGTATCCCGAACCGAATTCGGTCCAGTCGTTGCCCGTCGAGTGTGTAGCGCGACTGCTGGAACCCGAGTGTGATCGTGCCCTCGGTCCCGAAGATCTCGATGTAGTGGGCGCGAACTTGTCGAGCGACCACGAGAGGTCGATGCTGCCGAGCACATCGTCGCCGGCCCGGACGAACAGCTGGGCGGTGTCCTCGACCGGGATCGGTTGCGCCCGCCGGCCCTCGACCGCGAGGACCTCGGTGATCGGACCGAACAGCCAGCGGACGATGTCGACCGAGTGGGTGCCGTTGTCGATGATGACGCCGCCGCCGCTGCGGCTGCTGTCGCTGTTCCAGCGACCGGCCATGTCGACGTACCCGGTGAATGCGTTGTTGAACAGCAGGATCTCGCCCAGCGCACCCTCGGTCACCATCCGGCGGGCGATCCGGACGTCGTCGACGAACCGGAACTTCGATGCCATCGACAGCAGGCCGTCGCGATCCGAGGCGGTCTGCAGCATCGTGCGGGCCGCCGGCAGATCGATGGCCAGCGGCTTCTCGCACAGCACCGCCGCCCCCGACTCGAGGGCACGGCAGGCGAGATGAGCATGGGTCGAGGGTGGAGTACAGATGAGCACCGCCTCGGGAGCAGCTGAGTCGATCATCATCTCGGCGTCACCGAATCCTGCCACCTGGTACTTGGAGGAGGCCGCCTCGACGGGACCCGGGATGACGTCGGAGACGGCGACCAGCTCGAAGTCGTCCAGTGACTCGAGAACCTCGAGGTAGCTCTGGGCGATGCGGCCGGCGCCGATCAAGCCGAGACGAATGGGACTCATGTGCGGCTCACCTCCGCCACCGCCGAACCGAGCGCTTCCGCCAGGCCGTCGACGTGTTCGTCGGTCATCCCCTCGTTCCATCCCAGCACCAGCATCCGGTCGAGCGCGGCGTACACGCCGGGGAACCGGTCCGGGTCGTAGTCGACCGCCTCGGGTTTGGCCAGCGTGAAGGGCCAGCGGCTGTCGCCGAAGGTCCGCTGCTCGGCCAGCACCCTGCACTCGTACGCCGGCTTCTGGATGTAGCGGGGCGCCGATGCCACCCCGTGCACCGAGAGGCGATCGGCCAGGGCCCTCGGCCCGCCGTCGATGACCTCGCCGTCGACGAGGAGGCAGTAGCGCCAGAATCCGTGGACGTCGCCGTCGGCCACCACCGGCGCCCGTACGCCCGGGATCTGTCCGATCAGTTCGGTGAACCGCGCCGTCGTGCGGGCCCGGACCGCCAGCATGTCGTCCAGCTTCCGCAGCTGGGCGCGGGCCACCGCCCCCTGGAGCTCGGTCATCCGGTAGTTGAGCGCGAGGAACTCGTGATCGGGTCCCGTCTCGCCGTAGGGCCAGCCCTTGTTGACGAAGACGCGCGCTCGGCGGGCGAGTGCGTCGTCGTCGCTTACGACGACGCCACCCTCGCCCGTCGTGATGTGCTTCCCCTGCTGCAGGCTGAAACAGCCGAGCGGCCCGATCGTGCCGACCGGCCGACCGCCGGTGGAGGCTCCGTAGGCCTGGGCGCAGTCCTCGATGATCGGGATGTCGCGCTCGGCGAGCATCGACTCGATGGCGCCCATCTCACACGGGTTGCCGAACAGGTGGGTCACCATCACCGCCCGGGTGCGCTCGGTCAAGCGCGCCTCGACCGTGGCGGCGGTCACGTTGCCCGTGTCGGGATCGACGTCGGCGAACACGGGGATCGCCCCCTGATAGACGATGGGGGTGATCGCACCCATGTCGGTGATGGGCGTGGTGATGATCTCGTCGCCCGGTTCGGGGTCCAGCGCCGCGACGGCGGTGTGGAGCGCCGACGTTCCGGAGGAGCAGGCGATCGCATGCGCCACCCCGAGACGATCGGCGAACTCGGACTCGAGCATTCTGGTCTGCTCGCCCTTGGTGGCGGTGAGCGTGCCCGAGGCGATCACCTCGGCGAGCAACGCCAGCTCGTCGTCACCGATCCAGCGACCGGTGGTGTTCTGGTCGCTCGGCAGGCTGAGTGCGGGGGTTTCGGAAGTCACACGATCCTCTGTCGGTTCATGGCCGGCGCAGGGTGCGCCAGCCCATGCACGGGACCTCACCTCCGCCCTCGGAGTCGCGCCGCCGCACACTTCTCTGCACCGTATGGGTCCAACGGCGGTCCGACAATGGGCCATCCTGCTCGGCGGGCAGGCCGGCGGCCAACCAGCCCGGCCCGGCCGGGGGTCAGGCTCCGCGCACCAGCGTCGTCGATCGCCGCCACACTCTTCTGCGAGGCGGAACCGTCGCCGTAGGGAGAGGCCAGCCCGGCCAGGAGCGACCGATCGGCGGTCAGCCATTTCCTGGCCGCCTCGCCGATGTCCGGACCGGGATCGACCAGGTCGGCGAACGAGCCCAGGACCTCGGGTCGCTCGGTCGAGCGACGCACGACGACCACCGGTCGCTTCAGGACGCTGACCTCCTCCTGGACCCCACCCGAGTCCGAGATGAGGAGCGCGGCCTCCTTGGCCACGCCCAGGAAGTCGGGGTAGTCCAGCGGGTCGATGACCCGCAGCATGCCGGCCACCTCGGACAGACCGAAGCGGTCCAGCCGCTCCCGGGAGCGGGGGTGGATCGGCAGGACGACCGGTGCGTCCAAGGCGGCGAGCTGCCCCAGGATCGTGCGATAGACGTCGGGATCGTCCACGTTCTCGGGTCGGTGGAGGGTGACCAGGACGAAGCCGTCGGCCTGCAGCCCCAGCTCGACCAGCAGTCGGGCCCGGGCGGCCGGGGGCGGGAGATGGGCGTCGACGGCCTCGACGACGGTGTTGCCCGTGATCACGATCCGCGAGTCGGGAATCCCCTCGGCGAGGAGGTTGCCACGACTGACCTCGGTCGGGGCGAGGCACAGGTCGGCCAGGTGGTCGAGGAGGATCCGGTTGTGCTCCTCGGGCATCCGCCGGTCGTGGGAGCGCAGACCGGCCTCGACGTGGACCACCGGGACCGACCTGGCGTTCCCGGCAAGGCCGCCGGCGAGCGCCGAGTTGGTGTCACCCTGTACCACCACGGCGCCGGGCCGAAGGCGCTCGAGGACTCCGTCCAGGCCCTCCAGCGCCGCTGCGATCTGCCGGGCGCGCGGCCGGCCGCCGACGTCCAGCACCGTCTCCGGCCGATCCATGCCGACCGTTGCGGCGATCTCCCCGTAGAGCGCCGGGTCGTAGTGCTGGCCGGTGTGCACTGCCGCCACCCTGCCGCGCAGGAGTCGGGCGATCCCGGCCAGCTTGATCAGTTCGGGCCGCGTCCCGTAGACGAGCAGTACCTGCGACGGTTGCGACAACGGGCCTCCTCGTGCCGGGTGCGCGAGGGTAGAGCACCGAGCGCCACCAGCACCCACCTCCCGATCGGAGCATCCATGCCTGCGTCCCCCGATGATCTCAGTGCGTACGCGGGCTTCGAGGGCAGGGTGGGACGGACCTTCGCCGGATCCGAGTCGTGGTGGCCCGAGCGGTCGAGCCCGTCGGAGCGGGCCCCGAACGTGATCGTCATGCTCGCCGACGATCTCGGCTACTCGGACCTGGGCTGCTTCGGAGGCGAGATCCCGACCCCGAACCTCGACGGCCTGGCGCAACGGGGCCTCCGGTACACGAACTTCCACGTCACGCCGATGTGCTCGCCGACCCGGGCCGCCCTCCTCACGGGGATCAACGCCCACGCGGCGGGCGTCGGCCACGTGGCCCATTCCGACGCCGGATTCCCCGGCTATGCGATGGAGCTCAGCGAGCACACGTCCACGCTGGCCGAGACCTTCCGCGACAACGGCTATGCCACCTTCATGGTGGGCAAGTGGCACCTGGCCAAGGACAGCGATCTCGCCAACGCCGGCCGCCGGCACTCCTGGCCGGTCCAGCGCGGGTTCGAGTCGTTCCACGGGATCCTCGACGGCTTCACCAACTTCCACCACCCTCATCGGTTGATCCGCGACAACACCCAGATCGAGGTGGACCGGTACCCCGACGACTACTACTTCACCGACGACATCACGGACGAGGCGATCCAGCGGATTCGCAGCCTCAAGGCGTCGAACCCGACCAAGCCCTTCTTCTGCTACTTCTCCCACGGGGCGGTCCACGCGCCGCTCCAGGCCAAGGCGGACGACATCGCCCGTCACGCGGAGAGCTACACGATGGGGTGGGACGAACTTCGCCTCCAGCGCCATCGGCGGCTGATCGAGATGGGGATCATCACCGAGGACACTCCGCTGCCACCCCGCAACAGCGAGCCGACCCACGACGTCACCCCCTGGGACGACCTCGACCCCCGCAAGCAGGAGCTGTTCGCGCGCTACATGGCCGTCTATGCCGGGATGGTCGACAACGTCGACCAGAACGTCGGCCGGCTGGTCGCGGCGCTCGAGGAGCTCGGCGAACTGGACAACACCATCATCATTTTCACGTCGGACAACGGCGCGTCGCGCGAGGGCGAGGAGTGGGGGACGTCCAGCTACTACACCCACCTGATGGGCGAGCCGGAGTGGGAAGCCGACCACGACCGGCTCGACCTGATCGGCGGCCCCCAGACCATCCCCCACTTCCCCCGGGGCTGGGCGATGGCCTGCAACACCCCGTTCCGCCTCTACAAGATCAACACCCACGCCGGCGGCCACCAGGTCCCGTTCATCATCTCGTGGCCCGACGGCATCGCCGACGTCGGGGGCGATGCGCCGGCAGTACACGTTCGTCACCGACCTCTACCCGTCGCTGATGGAGATGTGCGGCATCGAAGCGCCGACCGAACGCAACGGCCGACCGCTCAAGCCGTTGACCGGTTCCAGCATCACCACCACCATCGAGGACCCCGAGGCGCCGCCGGTCCACACCGAGCAGTACTACGAGATGGTGGGTCCATCGCGGCTTCTACCGCGACGGCTGGGAGATCGTGACCCTCCACCAGGGGCTCACCGAGTTCGGCGACCACGAGTGGGAGCTCTACGACCTGACCAACGACCCCACCGAGTGCAACAACCTCGCGGCCACCCATCCGGACAAGGTGGCCGAGTTGGCCGCCGCCTGGGAGCAGGCCGCACGGGACAACCAGGTCTATCCGCTCGAGGAGGGTACGAACCTCAAGCACATCTACCGACCGACGTGGGTCGAGCAGTACGAACAGCCGGTCACGCTGGTGCCCGGCACTCCCACACTGGAGCGGTGGCGGAGCCAACGGCTGCTGTGGGGCCGCGGCTTCACCTGCACCGTGCATCTCGACTACGCGGGGGCGACGAGGGGATCCTGGTCGCCCACGGCGACCAGGGGGGCGGCTATCTCCTGTCGGTCGAGGACGGTCGGCTCACCTTCGCCCACAACGACGGCCACCGCATGCGCCGGCTCGACGGGGGCACCCTGGCGCCGGGTTCCGGACGGATCGTGCTCGAGGCGACCGCTCCCGGCGGCAACGTGTGGAACTTCACGTTGCGGGTCGACGGCGAGGAGCGAGCCGCCGGTGAGGGCTTCCCGCTCTTCCTGGCGATGGCGCCGTTCGAGGGCATCGACGTGGGGATCGACCGCCGTTCGCCGGTCGACTGGAGTATCCACGAACGGCACGGTCCCTTTCCGTGGACCGGGTCGCTCGACCGGGTGACCTACGAGCCCGGAACCCACGCTGCCCGACGCGCCCACGCAGATGATCGAGCTGCTCGAGGAGATGGGCGCCGCATTCGAGTGACGCCCGCGCACTCCTTACTATCGACGACATGACCGCAGCCCGGCAGCCGTCCGACCGCACCGTGGCGTTCGACGAGGATCCCCTGTGGTTCCCCGCCCGAGCCCTCAACGCAGTGGGCGGTTTCAGCTCCAAGCTCGTCGGACCCCGGCCTCTCTTGGACCTCGATCACCTCAGGCAGCGCGCCGAGGCCGTCACCGGGCTGACCGACTGGGGCGACTGGGATGTGGAGGCGGCCGACCACCTTCAGACCGCGCTCGAGACCGAAGCCCACCTCACGACCCTCGGTCGACGGTTCGCCCGGCAGTGGGTGATCCAGAACATGGCACTCCGGCTGCGTCTCGTCGAGCAGTACCGGTCCCGGCCCGAGATCTTCGAGCGCCCCGTGGTCCGACCGGTGATCGTGGTCAATCTCCCACGGTCGGGCTCTACCCTCCTCCAATTCCTCCTGGCGCGGGTTCCCGAGTTGAACGCGCTGCAGCCGCATCAGCTCCTCGATCCCATCGGGGCCGAACACATCGAGTCGGGGGTGGAGGCACCGCCGCAGGCCCGGGCCCGGCGACGTCACCGGCTGGTCAACCGTCTGATCCCGGCCTACCAGGAGCTGCACCCCATGGAGGCCGACGAACCGGACGAATGCAACGCTCTGCTCGCCCGCCAGTCGGCTGATCTGGCCACCTCCGCCATCTTCAGAATCCCCTCCTTCGTCGACTACTGGATGCAGCACGATCTGCGGCCCGCATATCGCGACATGCGGGCCCAGATCCAGTTGATGCAGGGTGACCGCCAACCCCGACCGTGGGTGTTGCGCACGCCGGCGCACCTGTTCACGCTGGACGTGATCTTCGAGGTCTTCCCCGATGCCTGTGTCGTGCAGCTCCACCGCGACCCGGTCGCCACCATCACGTCGTTCTGCAGCCTGGCCGCCACCGTGCGACGGTCCAACTCCACCCATGTCGACCCCAAGGAGCTCGGCCCGCGGTGGTCGGAGCACTGGGCCAACGGCTGCGACCGGGCCATGGCTGCTCGGGAGCTGGCCCCCGCCACGGCGACGCTCATGGACGTGAACTACGAGGAGCTCATCGCCGCACCCCACGACGTGGTCGACCGGATCGTCGACGTCGTGGTGCCGGATGCGGACCGACCGGATCGCAGCGCCATCCAGCAGCGGGTCGACGCCGGCCGGCGCGGCCGCCGTCACACCTACGAGCCCGAGTGGTTCGGTATCGATCCCGATGCGCTGCGGGAACGATTCGCTCCGTACATCGAGCGCTTCGACGTGAAGACCGGGTAGCACGGTCGATCACGTGGCGGCTAGCCGTTGTAGGCGGGCACCAGGTTGGTCTCGACGGCGGCAGGGGCGGAGGGCACGTTGCCCTCGACGTCCTTTCCGGTCTTCAGCACCTGGTCGATGACGCCGGCGCCGTCGGTGGCGGGCAGCAGGGTCGGCGGGACGGTGCTGGTCGGTGCGGTCGTCGTCGTGGCCGGCACGGTCGAGGTGGTGGTGGAGGACGGAACGGTCGTGGTGGTGGACGGGACCGTCGAGGTCGTGGTGGTGGACGTCACGGGCGGGAGGCACCGGAAGGTGATCTCCTCGGGGACGATGCTGTTGGCGAAGGCGAAGTTCGAGGTCGTCGCCGGCTCGGGAATGGACCGGTGGATGGCCCAGACGGTCCCGGTGTCATGGTCGAGGTCGAGGGTGCCGACCGCCGACTCGATGCGGTTTTGGTCGTCGGGTAGATCCTGGGTCGGATCGGTGTAGGCACCCAGTGTCGGCGGCGGCTCGAGCGCGATCACCAGCTGCTCGTGCGGGGCCCGATCGGGGAACAGCCCGGGGCTGTGGTCGTCCATGGTCACGACGGTGACGTCGTAGCGTCCCGCGGCCAGCGGGGTCGGAAGCGGTACGGCGAGGTGGTCCAGCAGGGGTCCGCCGCGCGTCTTGGAGTATGCGGTGACGTTGTACAGCGCGTGCCGCCACCAGAAGCCGGGGACGACGTCGGCAACCCGCACCGTGACCGTCAGCTCGTCGCTGCCGCACCCGGTGGCGGCGTCGGCCTGCGAACCGCGCTGGGTGGTCCCCACCGCCGCGGCGAGGAGTACCACGGTGATGACGAACAATCTGGTCGTCGCGTGCGAGCGCCTTGCGCTGAACACTGTCTGCTCCTGTCGAACTCCGCCGTTGTTGACCCCTCAGGTCGGCACCGGCCCCTCCGAATTGAGCAATTCCACCCAGAGGCACGACACCGGGGAGCGGAGCGAGCCCGGCGGATGACCGCCGGGCAAAGGTGAGTTCCCCGAAAGCTGCGCAGCCGCAAGGCGAAGCAGCAGCGAAGACGAGACCCGGATAGCGAAGCGAGCCCGGCGGATGACCGCCGGGCAAAGATGACAGTGGAGGTGAGGGGAATCGAACCCCTGGCCTCTTCGATGCGACCGAAGCGCTCTACCAACTGAGCTACACCCCCGGATTCGGGGTTGAAGCGCTCATGGTAGTTGATCGGGATTCCTGACTTGGCGCTAAAGGATCGGCACCCGGGGCGCCGATGACCCAACCATGCACACGTCCCGATTCTCCCCTGGAACTCGGCGGTTCACGCGTCTGTTGATCGTCGTGCTCGCCGTCATCGGCCTCGCTGCGAGCTGCACCGACGAACAGTTCGAGGTGATGCTGCACGTCAACGCGTCTCGTGACGCAGCAGGCATCGCCAACCTGAACTGGGACGAGGACCTGGGCCGGAAGGCGCAGGCCTGGGCCGAGCACCTGGCCCGGCAGGGGCATCTGTCCCACTCGAATCTCTCGCACGGAGCGCCGGCGGGATGGCAGCGGCTCGGTGAGAACGTCGGCTACGGGCCGTCGATCGGGTCGGTGCACCAGGGGTACATGAACAGCTCGGGACACCGAGCCAACATCCTGGACTCCCGGTTCAACTACATCGGCGTCGGCTACGCGAAGTCGGGCAATCGTGTGTACACCGTTCAGGTCTTCATGAAGCGCTGATGCCGCGGCCGGCTCCCGCTGGGAGGGGTGGGCGCACCGGCTCGACCGATGAGGTCGGTCAGCTCCCGGAGCTGCGGAGCAGGACCGGTTCGGCGCTTCGGCCGCTCTGCTGGTTGACGACCGGCAGGGTCCGCACCTTCTGGGCCCGCTCGTCGCGGACCCGCTTGAGCCGGGTCAACATGCCGACGTAGGCCAATGCGATCACGTCGATCAGCACGTGCAGGATCACGAAGACGCCGCCGATGAGCGCCGCACCGGCCAGGCTGACCAGGGCCGCAGCGCCCATGAGTGCGAGGACCTCCCGGCGGCGCTGCTGCGCCTCGACGGCCGAACGCGGCAGCGGCGAGGCCGCACCATTGGCCATGGGGCTGAGCGACGCCGAGGTCGACCCCGTGGGGGCCGTCCGTTCGAGCACGCTCAGATGACGATTGAACAACGAGATCGAGTCGCCGAGCCGCGCGTGGCGCCGCTTGCGGAGGTAGGGCGGCAGAAGAACGGCTGCCCAGGCGATGGCGAGTACGAGAAGAAGCACAGATGCTGGCACGGGGAGAGGGGCCTTTACTGTGGGATGACGCTAATCATCGGTCGGACAGGTGGGGTGGATACTCCGCTGGGAGCAGGGGGCTCCGGGGTTGACATCGCCGCACCGGGTGGGCTCGGCGATCGTGATGGGTCCGGTCGGCCGGACCCACGAATATGACGGTTCTACTACGAACACGCGACAACCGCTACTCGGACCGGGCCACCGGTGACGCCGGTCACACGGCCCGGGACGGCCTCAGAGCTCGCCGCCGTCGCGGCGGTAGGAGCCCGACCGGCCGCCGGTCTTCTCCCACAGCGTGAGGTCGCCGATCACCATGGAGCGGTCCGCCGACTTGCACATGTCGTAGATGGTGAGCGCGGCGACCGAGCAGGCGGTCAGGGCCTCCATCTCGACCCCGGTACGGTCGACGGTCTCGACCTGCGCCTCGACCTCGATGAACTCGTCCTCGATCCGGAAGTTGATCAGGACCGACCCCACCAACAGCGGGTGACACAGCGGGATCAGGTCGGGTGTGCGCTTGGCCGCCTGGATCCCGGCCACGCGGGCCACCGAGAGCACATCGCCCTTTGAAATGGCGCCGCGCGGCCACCAGCGACGCCGTCTCGGTCTGCATGTGGACCCTGGCCCGGGCGATGGCCCGGCGATGACTGGCCTCCTTGGGAGTGACGTCCACCATGCGGGCGCGTCCGAGCGGGTCCAGGTGCGTGAGGCCGTGGTCGGTCATGGCCCAACCGTAGTGCCTCGTGCTCAGCGCAGAGCAGGGCGTCGGTCGCCTCAGCCGCCGATCTGGCTCATGCTGCGCGGCGGGCGGATGAAGGCGACGGTGCCGATCCCGTGGCCGGCCCACTTGCCGGCGACGGCGTCGGAGACCACGGAGGCAAGCTCGGCGTCGGAGGCTCCGGAGCGAAGCGGAGCCCGCAGGTCGTGCTCGTCCAGACCGAAGAGGCAGGTCTTGAATGCCCCCTCGGCGGTGAGCCGCACCCGGTCACAGGTATCACAGAACTGTCGAGTCACGGACGGGATGACGCCGATCTCGGTCCCGTCGTCGAGGCGGAACCGCTCGGCGGGGGACGCACCCCGATGGAGGGGTTCGACCGTGTGCCGGGCACGGATCGTGGTGAGGATCTCGTCGTAGCCGACGACCTCGTCGTCGTTCCAGCCGTCGCCGGCGTCGAGGGGCATGAACTCGATGAATCGCACGACGACACCGCGGTCACGTCCGAAGGCGACCCAGTCGAGGATCTCGTCGTCGTTGCGGCCCCGCATGAGCACCACGTTGACCTTGACCGGATCGAGGCCGGCGGCCACGGCGGCGTCGATCCCCTCGAGCACTCGGGGAAGGTCGTCGCGCCGGGTGATCTCGGCGAACCGGGTCCGATCCAGCGAGTCGCACGACACGTTGATCCGGCGCAGGCCGGCGGCGACGAGGTCATCGGCCAGCGAACCGAGCGTCGACCCGTTGGTCGTGAGCGAGAGGTCGACGGGAGGCCGCGACAGGAGCTCGATCAGCACGGCGAGGTTGGCCCGCACGGTGGGTTCACCCCCGGTGAGCCGGATCGAGTCGATTCCGAACCGCTCCACCATCATCGTCGCCAACCGGTGGATCTCCTCGAAGGTGAGGATCTCGGCCCGCGGCACCCACTCCATTCCCTCGTTCGGCATGCAGTAGGTGCACCGGTAGTTGCAGCGATCGGTCACCGAGATCCGCAGATCTCGATGGACTCGCCCGAATCCGTCAACCAGGTCAGCCGGCACGGGATCAGGGTAGTCAGAAGCGGCCGAGGACCATCACCGACACCGAGGCTCCGGGCTCGACGCCGGCTCCGTCGGGCAGGACGGCCAGACCGTCGGCATCGGCCATGGCACGCAACTGGTGGGACCCCTGCCCACCGGCGGACCGCACGACGAATCCGTGCTCGTCCTGGTCCAGCGTGACGCGGACGAAGTGGGTCTTCCCGTCGGGTCGCCGAACCATTCCGTCGGCGGCAACGGCCGTCGACCCGCGGCCGGTCCAGCCGCCGGTGCCCGATCATGCGCCGCAGCGCGGGGCGGGCGAAGAGCTCGAACGACACCAGGGACGACACCGGGTTGCCCGGGAGTCCGAACACGGGCACCGGGCCGGCGACGCCGAACGCGAAGGGTTTGGCCGGCTTGATCGCCACCTGCATCCAGCGCATCTCGGCCGACGTCGTCCAACACGGTCTTCACGTAGTCGAAGTCGCCCATGCTGACGCCGCCACTGGTGCACAACGCGTCGCACGACGTGATGCCGTCCGAAAGGGCGCCGCGGATCAGCTCCTCGTCGTCGGCGACGAGTCCGAGGTCGACGGGTTCCACGCCCATCTCGGCGAGCAGCGGCGAGCAGGGCGGTGCGGTTGGAGTCGCGGATCTGCCCCGGGCCCAGGGGCCGGCCGGGACCGACCAGCTCGTCGCCGGTGGACAGCACGCCCACCCGCGGCCGGGCACCGACCTGCACCTCGGTCGCTCCGATGCTGGCCAGCACGCCGAGGTGCGCCGGCGTCAGTGCGGTGCCGACATCGAAGACCTCGTCGCCCGCCTCCAGGTCGTCACCGGCACGCCGCACGTGGTTGCCGGGCTCGACCACGACCTCGACCCGGACGCAGTTCTCGCCCACCGCAGCCGTGCGCTCGACCATGACGACCGCGTCGGCCCCCGGGGGCATGGGTGCCCCGGTCATGATCCGGATCGCCTCACCGGAGCCGACGGCCTCGGTCGGCGCGACACCGGCGGCGAGGGTGGCGACCACCTCGAGATCGACCGGAGGCGCCGATGGTGTCGACCGACCGGACCGCGAACCCGTCCATCGCAGTGTTGTCGAACGGTGGCACGGCCTCGGGGGCGGTGACCGGTGCTCGCAGCACCAGACCGTCGGCGTCGGCCACCGGCACCGCCCGGGTCGGGGTGGGTCGGCAACGATCGAACACGTACGAACGGGCGTCGGCCAGAGGGATCATCGGCCCAAGTGTAGGAAGCACCGCCGCGCCACGGCGCGGTGGGCAGCTTGCTCGGAAGCCCCGAACCCGCCAGACTTGGACCGCTTCAACGTTGTCCGTGAGGTCGTCGTGCGCGGAGAGCGATCGTGGGCGGAGAACCCCGTGAGTGATACCGCGTCAGAGTTGCGATTGGCCGACGTTCTCGATCGAGACGGCGGTGGCCTCGACCTGACCGGCGCGCCCGAGAGTGGGGAGCTGTACCAGGCGGCATTCCAGCATGCCCCGTGTGGCGTGATCCTGATCCGGCAGAACGGTGAGCGGATCACGGTGTCGCCAATCCCGCCCTGCTCCGGCTCCTCGACATCGAAGGGGACACCCTCCGGGTCCAGACGTTCGGACAGCTGCTGCACCCCGAGGACCGCGAGGTGGCGGCCCGGCTCGCCACCGACCTCGATGCGGGGGCGGCGAGCGTTGCCGGCGATCTGCGCTTCATCACCGAGGGGGGTGAGACCCGGTGGGTGCGGATTCTGGGCACCCGCTTCCGCTGTGAGGGCCAGGACAACTACCTCCTCAACGTCACCGACATCAGCGAGAGGAAACGGCTCGAGGTCGAGCTCACCGAGAAGGCACTGCACGACCCCCTCACCGGACTGGCCAACCGGCGCCTGCTGGCCGAGCGGCTGGTCGAGTCGCTGAGTCGGACCGCCCACGAGGGGTCGACGATGGCGGTGCTCTATCTGGATCTCGATCGGTTCAAGCGGATCAACGACCTGGCCGGGCACTCCACCGGCGACCGGGCGCTGGTCACCATCGCCGAACGGCTCCGCCACATCCTGCGGCCCACCGACACCCTGGCCCGGATGGGCGGTGACGAGTTCGTCATCGTCTGTGATGGGCTCGGCTCCGTCGACGACGGCCTCGAGGTGGGTCGACGGGCCAAGGAGGCCATCGCTGAACCGGTCCAGGTCGACGGGCAGGTCTTCGACGTGACGGTGTCCATCGGTGTCACCTCGGTGGAGGGCCGAGAAGCGGCGCAGTGGTCGGCGGATCGACTCCTGACTGCGGCCGACGACGCGATGTACGCCTCCAAAGTGGTGCGCAGTCCGCTGAGCGACCACCGGCTGCGACGAAGACCCGACGCCGAGGAATCCCACCGGCTCAGTACGTTGCTGGCGTCGGGGTGCACCCGCAGCCGCGGGGTTTCCCTGCGGGCCAGCGCTATGCTGCCAGTCGCCGTCGGCGAGTGCCAGCTCGGTCCGCGCTCCCTGTCGCCCCCATCCGTCTACCCGCCGGTTCCACCATGCCCACCTACGAATATCGCTGCACCGCCTGCGACACGACCTTCGACGTCGAGCAGTCCTTCAGCGACGACCCGCTGACCCGTTGCCCGCAGTCGGAGGGCCCCGAGGCCTGCACGGCGCCGGGCGAGGGGCAGCTCAAGAAGCTCTTCAGCGCCGGTCGGTATCAGCTTCAAGGGCAGCGGGTTCTACAAGAACGACAGCCGCTCGGCTCGTCGGGCACCGGCTCGTCCGGCACTGACTCGTCGGGCTCCAAGAGCTCGTCGGGTTCGGGTTCCGGCTCGGCCACCTCGACTCGGGATCGGCTCCTCCGAGTGCGACCGGCTCGGACTCGACCGGCTCCAAGGACAGCTCCTCCTCGGCCCAGCAGCAGCCAGCTCGATCCCCCCGGCCTCCCCGAGGATCCCACCCGGCTTCCCCGCCATCCCCCGACCCTGGAGATGTGGTCGTGTCGTTCTCGTGGAGCCGCGTCCGGCGACTCGTCGATTCCCCTGCCCTGTTCTGGACCATCGCAGCAGCGCTGGCCATCGTCAGCGGCCTGTCGCTGACCCGTGCCGGCGGCGCGAGCCGCACCCGACGGACGCAACGGTGACGGTCGTGGTCGCGTCACGCGACCTCAGTGCGGGAACACCCCTACGCGGCGCGGTCGACCTGCAGGCGTGGACGGGCAGGCCACCGCCGGACGCCCTGATCGTCGCTCCCGGCATCCGACGCTGCGGCATCCGCTGACATCGCCGCGGGCGAACCGGTCCTCGCTCGCAGGGTCGGCACCACCAGCGGCGTGGCGGCCCGCATCGGTGCAACCGGCGGCGGGGTCTACGTCCCACCGCCGATCGGCCCGGTCACCGATGTGAGCCACGTCGACCTCATCGGTTCGAGCGACCCGGTGCTGGGCGACGGCAGCAGCGTGGTGCTGGCCGAGCGCGCCCCGGTCCTGGCCCGGGAGCCCGATGCCCTGCTGGTGGGCCTCACCCACCAGCAGTCGCTCGAGGTGGTCGACGCGCTGACGAGCGGAACCGTGCACCGTCACCCTCAGCGGGTCCGGCTAGATACCCCAGGGTCGTGCCGCATCGCCCGGGCCAGACGGGCGATGCGGACCGATGTGGCCCGGGATCGCCCGAACCGCACCCCAGACGTCGGCTCCCGCCGACACCCGGTACGACGACCTGCGCTGCCGGCGGGTCGGGCGCAGACCCAGCACGAGTGCAGCAGCAGCGGAGGTGAGAAGTCCGGCGCCGACAGGCGGGCCAGCGGGCCGCGCTCGATGTCCGATGCGTCGAAGACCTGGATCTCCTTCGGTCCGTCCCGGTGGACGATCACCACGACGTACCCGTCATCGGGTCCGCTGCCGCCCTGGCGCGGGACGAACGTCGGGGGGCTGGCGAAGGACCCGGATGGAAGGACCGAAGACGTCGGTGACCTTCATGGACTCGAGATCGAAGCGCGTACAGTGACGGCGGGCACCGGTTCGGCAGGGAGATCGGCGGAGCGCAACCAGATGCTCGAGGGCACCGTCACCGTAGAGATCCCACCAGGTCGACGGGATGACCCCGGGATCGAAGCCGAGCCGGCGTACCAGAGCGCCCGGCCGGCCCGGCGACCCTCCTCGGTCCAGTGGTTCCGTGTGGCCAGGATGCCGCCCCAGAACCGGTCGTCGGTCGCCAGGTCGGCGTCGAGCACCTCGCCGGTGCGCGGTGTCGATCCGGTAGCGCCCGACCGCACCAGGCTGAACGGCCAGGGTGACCAACCCCTCGTGGTCGGGATCGATCGGGGCAGTCGTCCTTCGTCATCGAGCGATGCCGTGGCCGTCACCATCAGGTCGGCGAGCGGAATGTGTTCCAGGTAGGCGGTGACGACCCCGTCCGGATTCTCGCGATCCACCGTGAGGTGGCCGGTGGGCAGGGGAATGATCACCTCGCGGACCGAGACGGTGCCACCCGGCGGCGTGGTCGCCAGGTCGGCCTTGGCCACCAGGTAGAGCCGGGTGAAGTCCTGGTTGGGCTGGGTCCGGGGATCGCCCCGGAAGGTGGCGGGGTCGATGACGAACGGGAGATCGGTGAACACCAGGTGGTCACGGGTGGCCTTGATGTCGTGGAACGAATCGATGTCGCCCACACCATCGAGGCGCCAGCGCTGCACGGCCCCGTCGAGATCCCAACGGGCCAGGTAGACCTCGGGAGCACCGTCGGTGGAGGGCACCGGCGAGTAGTTGACGAAGTAGAGCGCACCCTCGTCGTGATCGGCGGCGGGGTGGGCCGCCACCGACACCAGCGGCTCGTACAGGCCCGGCGCGGCCTGGAACCACTCTGCGTTGCTCCCGACGGCGCTCATCACCTGGAGGGTCTCCGGGTCGACCTCGACCGGCCGCCCGGCGTCGTAGCCGACGAAGAGGCGGCCCTCGATGGGCTGGACGTTCGTGTTGGCCAGGTTGGACACGCCGAGCGGGGACAGCTCCATGAACGCGACGTCGGCGAACAGGAACGGCACCCGTTCGCGGAAGCGGGCCAGCGGCGTGCGCACCCGCCGGTGCTCGTACACGGATCCGACCATCGGCCAGCGGGGCCAGCTCGATCCGGCTGAGCAGCCCGTGCGCTCCGAACCAGTGGCCTCCGGGCGCTCGCTTGTCCGGTCCGACCACGACGACGGCGCCTCGGCAATCGTCGGGCCAGTGCCCCTCGATCACCGCCAGGTCGTGATCCGTCTCACCTCGTCCGTAGAAGAGGTTGGTCGTGAGTCCCATCCTGACCTCCGAGCGACCGGGCGCTGGGCCGATGGGCGGGATGGTATCGGCGGGTGGGAACCTCAGCGAGCGGCGCGGCGCCGGGGCATCCCGATCACCGGGGTGGTCGGCGGGAACCCGGCCAGCGCACGCTCGACCTCGCTCTCGCCGCCCCAGAATCCCAGCTCGCGATAGCGGCGTGCGTAGTCGCGGCACGGCACCCGGGCCGCCGCACTCCTCACAGATCTCCTTGGCCAGGCACTCGCGACGCTCGCGGGCGGACGGTCGCTCGGCATGGGGGGCGAAGAACACGTCGGTCTGGCCTTTGCACACGGCATGGTCCATCCACCACGGGCGCTCACGGGCGTCAGCCTCGGCGCTGTCGAAGGAGGTTTCCAGTGCGGCCATGTCGGCTGTCCTTCCAGGGGGTTTGTTTCACTCTGTCCCATTGACCGTACGTTCTCGACCCCACCCCTGGGAATATCAAATCGATGAATCGTAGCTATGCCTCGCATCACTTCGAGAGATACCGCCTCGGGGGCGATCAGCGGACCGACCAGAGCACGAGAATCGCCACCCCCAGGATCACCCGATAGACCACGAAGGGGGTGAAACTGCGGGTCGAGACCAGCTTGATCGTGGCCCAGACGGCCACATACCCGGTGACGGCCGACGACACCATGCCGGCGGCGAACGGGGCGTAGAACTCCGAGGGGATCCCACCTTCGGCGCGTCACGTCGAGGAAGCTGTAGAGCCCGGCGCCGGCGATGATCGGGATGCTCATGAGAAACGACAGACGGGCCGCCGCCGTGCGGTCGAAGCCCAACCAACGGCTGGCGGTGATGGTGACCCCCGAGCGGGACACTCCCGGCTGGAGCGCCAGCGCCTGACCCAGACCCATGACATCGAGTCGCGGAGGGTGAACGACTCCGCGGGCCGCTCACCGTGCAGGCGGTCGGCCCACAGCAGCAGGAGTCCACCCAGGATCAGCATGACGGCGATCAGCCAGATCTCGTCGTCGAGCTGCTCGATGCTGGGGGCGAACAGCACGCCGGTGATGGCCGCCGGAACGGCGGAGGCGACCAACAACCAGGCGATCCGGCCATCGACGGTCCGTTCCCCGAAGAGCATGGCCAAGTCCGGTGCGCCAGGAGCCGAAGGAGGTCCTGCCAGAAGTAGGCGACCGCTCCGACCAGGGTCCCCAGGTGCAGCGCGACGTCGAACGCCTTGGCCAGGCTCTCGTTGTCGCCGAAGTCGTCCCAGCCGAACAGCCACGGCACCAGCGCCAGGTGGCCGCTCGACGAGACCGGGAAGAACTCGGTGAGTCCTTGGACGATGCCCAGCACGATCGCATGCAGGATGGACACGGAGGCGCTCCTCGAATCTGATCAGACCGGCCGACGCGGACCGGCGACGACGGGGGGATCGGTGGTCATGCCTACTGGCCCGACATGGCCGTGTCGCGGACCACCAGGGTGACGCCACCCGTGCCGCTGGGCAACCACTCGACGTCGGCGCCAACGGCGTCGATGTCGAGCAGCATCCGCTGCACCGTCGAGGCCAGGGTGATCTCCCGGACCGGCTCGGCCAGCTCGCCGCCGCGGATGCGGATGCCGTCGGCCCCGACCGAGAAGTCGCCGCTGACCGGGTTGACGCCCGAGTGGAGTCCCGCCATCGACGTCACGAGGAGACCGTCCGGGATGTGCGACACCAGACCGGCCGGTGTCACCCGCTCCGGGGCGCACGACCATGGCCTGCGCCCCGGCCGATCGGCGTCGAGCGGTAGCCACGCACCGCACTGGCGGTGGAGGTCGTCCCGGCCCGACTGGCACGTGGCCGCGTCGTGGAGGAAACCGGACAGGACCCCGTTCTCGATGAGCAGTGTTGCGACGGCACGCCAGCCCCTCACCGTCGAAGCGGTTGGCGCCGATCGACCGCTCGTCGGTCGGGTCGTCGACGACGCTCAACATGGGCGAGGCGATCATGTCCCCCATCCGATCTGCGAACGGCGATCGGCCGCGCTGCACCGCCTGGCCCGTCAACGTGCCGCTGAGCACGCCGAGCAGCGCCGCGCTCAGCCGCGGTTCGAGCACGATGCTGAGCCGGGCCGACGCCGGCTTGGTCGCCCCCAGCAGCCGGGTGGCTCGCGAGGCCGCGTCGGACCCGACCTCGCCGGAGGTCCAACGTCGCGGGGATCGCGGCCGGTGTCCGCGGCCGCGATCCCACCTGGGTCTCGTCCCCCTCGGTGGCCAGCGCCGACGCCGAGAGGTAGCAATAGGTCCCGCGCGACCAGCTGCGAATCCCGGTGGTGGAGCACACGGCGGCCTCCCCCATCGAGTCGCCGTACGACGCCTGGCGAACCGATCGTGACCCGAGGGTCGGCCGCACGGACCTCACGCTCCAGCTCGATAGCCAGGTCGATCTTCTCGCGACTCGGGCGTGATGGCCAGCTCGTCGTGCCAGAGGTCCAGGTCGGCCGGAGCGGTGACCGTCGGGTCGAGCCAGCACGTGGTGTTCGTCGGGCTCGCCGAAGCGACGCGTTGTCCCGCGCCTCGTCCAGGACGCTCGACGAGCAGCGGCAGCTCGCGCACGGTCGCATGAGCGAACCCTTGCCGGTGATCCCGGATCACACGCACGCCCGACACCGAACGACTCGGCCGAGCGTGAACGCCTCGACCTCGCCCTCGTAGGCCCGGACCGTCGTGCTCCGGCCCCAGTGCCGCGTAGACCTCGAGCTCTTCGCCGGGCTCCGCCCGTCGACGATCGCCTCGGCCAGTTCGATCAGCTCGCCCGGGGCCGAGCTCAGGCACCCGACACGCTCACGTCCTCCGACCACCAGCGAGACCCCGGTCAGCGCTCATCGGGAGCGCCTCGACATCGCCGCCGACGGTGACGACCTGGCCGAGCATCTTCTGCAGGGTCGAGGCGATCGTGAACTCGCGTAGCGGCTCGCCGAGCTGGCCACCGGCGAGACGGCGGCCCTCGGCTCCGGTGGAGAAGTCGCCGCTGACCGGGTTGACCCCGCTGTGAAGCCCGATGACCTCGTGGACGACGACCCCATCGTCCGACCTGGGCCAACACGCGCGCTCGTGATCGAGTGCGCCGGGCACCAGGCGCACGGCGTGGCACCCGACGCCGGGGGTCGACGCGTAACCCGCCCGCACGGCGTTGCCGGTGGAAGCGACCCCCATGTGGCGGGCCGACCAGGAGTTGTGGACGAAGCCGTTGACCACCCCCTCGGCGAGCAGCACGTTGCGCCGGCAGGCCAGGCCCTCGCCGTCCATGCGGGTCGCGGTGAAGGCGGTGGGATCGGTGGGATCGTCGACGAGCGTGACGTCGGCGGGCGCCACCTGCTCGCCGACGACGATCGGCGAACAATGATCGGCCCTTCAGCACCGACTCGCCCGAGAACGTCGAGGCGAGGATCTCGAGGAACTGTGCCGTGACGTAGGGGGTGAGCACGACCGTCGTGCGCAGCGACGTCCGGCTTGGTCGAGCCCGAACATGCGGACGGCGCGCCGCGCCGCGTCGGCTCCGGCCTGACTCGAGGTCGAGCCCGTCAGCGCCACGGCCGACCGACCACCCGAAGCCGGTCGGTGGTCTCGGAGCCGTCGCCCGCCAGGGCGAACGCCACCAGCGATGCGCCGGTCTCGTGCCCGACCTCGCGGATCCCGCTGGTCGTGACGATCGCAGCTTCGGAGATGCCGTCGGCGTAGTCGGCCGACTCGAGCCCGATGATCCGATCGTCGGCACTGCGCACGGCGTCCTCCAGCTCGAGGGCGAGTTCGATCTTCCGTGCGGTGGGCAGCTCCAGGCAGCGCGGGATCGGCCAGCTCCAGGTCGGGCGGCGGACCCCGTCGGGCTCGGCGACGCCGACGTGATCGTCGGGTGTCGGCGAACGCGGCGTTGTCCCGCGCCGCGCCAAGCGCCTCGTCGATCGAGCATCGGGTTCGTGGGAACCGGCCGAAGCGAACCCGACCCGGCCGCTCGTCGATCACCCGGACGCCGACGCCCGCGGGACGCCGCGTTGGTGAGCGACTCGATCGCGCCCTCGTAGGCCCGGACTTCGGTGCTGACGTCCCGGCCGACGACCACCTCGAGCTGTTCGCCGGGGCGGGCCCGCTCGACGACCCGGTCGGCCAGCTCCAGGAGGTCAGTCGCTGCGGTCGGTCGCTCCGCTCACGCCGCCGTTCCACCGATGGTCAGGCTCGGGACCCGCAGGGTCGGCGTTCCGTCGCCCGACCGGCACCCCCTGGCCATCCTTGCCGCACGTTCCCGGAGACCCCATGGAGAAGTCGTTCCCGAGCGCGTCGATCATGTCGAAGCACCTCGGGTCCGTTGCCGATCAGGTTGCCCTCGCGGATGGGATCGCCGACCTCGCCGTTCTCGATCAGATAGGCCTCGGTCATCCCGAATACGAAGTCGCCCGGTGGCGGTGTTGACCTGACCGCCCCCCAGCTCCTTGACGAAGACACCGTCGGGCGTGTCGGCCAGGATGCCGGCGGGATCGTCCTGACCGTTGGCCAGGTAGGTGTTGGTCATCCGGACCATCGGGAGGTGCTGGTAGCTCTGGCGCCGACCGTTTCCGGAGCTGGGTCGTCCCTCCTTGCGGGCGCGGAGGCCGTCCCACATGTAGTCGACCAGCACGCCGTCCTGGATCAGGACGTTCCGCTGCGCCGGTCGGCCTTCGTCGTCGACGCCGAAGCAGCCCCACTCGGTGGCCATGGTGCCGTCGTCGATGAGGGTGACCAGCGGACTGGCGACCTGCTCGCCGAGGCGACCGGCGAACACCGATGCCCCCTTGGCGACCAGATCGGCCTCGAGGCCGTGCCCGCACGCCTCGTGGAAGAGCACCCCGCCGCCGCCGTGGCCGATGACCACCGGCATCGTGCCGCTGGGGGCCGGCCGGGCCGAGAGCTTCAGCAGGGCTCGGTCGGCGGCCCGTCGGGCCAAGTCCTCGACGGTGACCTGATCGAAGAGCTCGAAGCCGATGGTGCGACCGACGCTCTCGCGTCCGGTCTGCATGCCGGTGTCCCCGGAGGCGACGCATCCGACCGAGAAGAGCGTCTTGACCTGATCGTCGCCGGTCAGCAGGCCGTCGCTGTTGGCCACGAGGATGCGGCGCCGGCTGTCGGCGTAGCGCGCACTGACCTGCGTGATGGATCCTCCGACCGCCCGCGCCGCTTCGTCGGCCCGGGTCAGCAGCCCGACCTTGGTGCCCTTGGCCACGTCCTCGGGAGGGCTCGTGACGGGGTTGGGTGGGGTGACATCCCGTCGGTCCAGCGCGACGGCATGGATCCCCGCTCCACCGCCACGGGCGGCGGAAGCGGCGGCCCGGGCCGCGCCGACGAGGCCGGTCTCGCTGAGGTCGGCGGTGTGGGCGAAGCCGGTGCTCTCGCCGACGACGACGCGGACACCGACGCCGCGGGTCCGCCCGGACGAGAGCTCCTCGACCCGCCCGTCGTCGAAGAACGCAGACGACGAGAGACGATCCTCGGCGAAGATCTCGGCGAACTCACCTCCGGTGGTCAGGGCCGCCCCCAGCGCGCGCTGGATCACTGCTTCTTCGATCACTGGCCACATCCTTTGCTCGGAACGATGACGGCGTCGGCTCGTTCGGCCGGCGCTGTCGCAACGCCCGACGCTGGACTTGCCTGGCTCTCCGCCGGGAGCCGTATCGTACCGCGGTGCCCATCGAACCCGGACTGCGAGCCACCGCGGAGCTCACCGTCACGCAGGACGACACCGCCGAAGCACTCGGAAGCGGAACGGTCCCCGTCCTCGGCACCCCTCGGGTGGTGGCGCTGTGCGAGCAGGCCATCGTCCACGCCCTCGAGGAGCACCTCGAGCCCGGCACCTCGACGGTCGGGATGCGGGTCCAGATCGACCACCTCCAGCCCAGCGTGATCGGCACGCCGATCGAGGCCGAGGCGGTGCTCGAGACCGTCAAGGGGCGACGCCTGTCGTTCGCCGTCTCGGCGAGCGACCCGCGCGGCCTGGTCGCGGCGGGCCGGGTCACGCGCGTCATCGTCGAGGTCGAGCGCTTCCTCGAGAACGCTCGCCAGCAGGGCGACGAGGTCCGCGCCGCTGACGACCCCGATTCAGGCCAGGTTCGATGTCCGTGGATGATCGTAGCGTCGGCCGGGTCGGTCAGCACATTGACCACGTAGGGCGCTCCCGACGCAAGGGCGCGATCCAGGGCGGGGCCGATGTCGCCGGGACGGTCGACCGTCTCGCCGGCGCCGCCGAAGACGCGGACGATCTCGTCGTAGCGGATACCCGGCTGGAGATCGGCGGCGACGTCGTACCCGTACAGGAGCTGCATCGGGTGCTTCTCCAGGCCCCAGATGCCGTTGTTGCCGATCACGATGACCACCGGCAGGTTCTGGCGCACCAGCGTGTCGGCGTCCATCAGGCTGAAGCCGGCGGCACCGTCACCCAGGAGCAGCACGACCTGCCGATCCGGATGGACGAGCCGGCCGGCCATCGCGTAGCCCAGGCCGGTGCCGAGGCAGCCGAACGGACCGGGATCGAGCCAGCATCCGGGCTGATACGACGGCAGGTACTTGCCGGCGTAGGAGACGAAGTCGCCGCCGTCGCAGACGACGACCGCGTCGCGGTCGAGCCGGCTCCGCAACTCGCCGTAGATGCGGGTGGGGGCGATGGGATCGGCGTCGGCGGTCAACCGGCCCTCGTCGTCGGCGAGCGCCGCCTGCTCGGCATCGCGCAGCCGAGCGATCCACGGCTCGTGGTCGGCCCGGTCGCCGGTGTGGTCGGCGAGCGCGGTGAGTGTCGTCGAGAGGTCACCGACCGGCGAGCATGCCGGGGTGACGTGGTCGGGACGCCCCTCGGGCGCATCGACGATGTGGACCACGGCGGCGTCGCCGAACGTGCCGAAGGAGATCCGGAAGTCGAGCGGCGTGCCGATGACGACGACGACATCGGCCTCGGACTTGAGCAGGCCCCGGGTCCGGGAGAAGGCCAGTTCGTGGTCGGCCGGGAGGCACCCCCGCCCGAGGCCGTTGGCGAAGGTCGGCACCCGCAGGGCTTCGACGGCGGCGCGAAGCGGCGCCCAGGCTCCGTCCCACCAGACGTCGGTCCCGGCGATCACCGCCGGACGTTCGGCTCCCGCGATCATCTCGGCGGCGCGCCGCACCTCGTCGGGGTCGGGAGGGGCTCCCCGAGGTGTCACCGCCTCGGGGATCGACCGCTCGTCGACCTGGCCGAAGATCACGTCCAGCGGCAGGTCGGCGAAGACCGGGCCCCGGTGGGGTGTGAGCGCCGACGTCACCACGGCATGGAGGTCGTCGGGGATCCCCGAGGTGGAGGTGAGCGTGGTCGACACCTTGGTGACCGGAGCCATCACGGGGACGTGATCGAACTCCTGGAGCGCTCCCCTCCCCCAGCCCATCTCGGCGGCTCGGCCCCCGAGCACCACCAGCGGAGACCCGTTGAATCGTGCGGTGGTCACCGCACTGACCCCGTTGGTCACACCGGGGCCGGCGGTGAGCGCCGCGACCCCGGGGCGGCGGGTGAGTTTGGCCACCCCCTCGGCAGCGAAGGTGGCGGTCGACTCGTGACGGACATCGACGAGACGGAGATCCCGCTGGACCGCAGCGTCGTAGAGCGGAAACACGTGGGCGCCGGAGAGCGTGAAGAGCTCCTCGACCCCGAATGCCATCAGCGTGTCGAGGGCGAGCGTCCCGCCGTGGACCTCGGTCATGGGAGTACCTCCAAGAAGGATGTGATGGCGTCGAGCCAGTGCTCGGGCGCCTCGAACTGCGGGTTGTGCCCGGCGTCGGGGATCTCCACCAGGCGGGCCGCCTCGATGGTGGCCGCCAGGTCCCGCGACGGTCGCACGAACGGGGCGTCGAGCTCCCCGACCATGACCAGAGTGGGCAGCGTCACGGACGCCAGCGTGTCCAGCTCCGAGGTCCGGTCGAGCAGCTGCCGGGCCATCGCCTGGAACATGTCGCCGGACACGGCCCGCAGCTTGCGATCGCCGAAGGCCGCGAACCCCTCGCGATCGCGGATCAGTCGCTGATGGGCCGCCGTGCTGTTGACACCGGGTGCCAGCGCCAGCAGGTCGGCCAATGCGTCGATCCCCTCGTCACGCACCAGCCCGATCCCGGCCTCGACCAGCTCGGGATCCATACCCGATCGGCCGTGGGTCGTGTCCATCAACACGAGCCCTCGCAGTCGATCGGTGTCGGTGCGCGCCATGTGTTGCGCGACGACGCCACCCATCGAGTGCCCGAGGAGCACGATCCGCTCCAGTCCCAGGGCGTCGACGAACGCCTCGAGATCGGCCCGCATCACCTCGAAGGAGTACTGATCGATACCGGGTGGTCGGTCACTCTCACCGTGGCCCCGCAGGTCGGGAGCGACGACTCGCCAACCGAGCTCGGCCAGCGGGTCGAGGTGGTCGGAGAAGTCCTCCTTGGCCCCGGTGAACCCGTGGACGAGCAGCACCACGTCGGCGCCCGCTCCGGTCTCGGCGTATGCCATGCGGATGCCGTTGGCCTCGACCGTCCCGGTCGTTCGTCGTTCCATCACCGTCCCCCGGCTCGGTCGATCGGCCAGCAGCGTACCCATGCGGGCCGCGGAGGCCGGCATGTGTGACGTGGGGAAGGCCTTCCGATGGGTACGGTTGCTCGTCGACTTCCATCGGAGCGCGCCGCTGGGGCGCCCCCGCGAGACCCGCCGGAGGGCGAGTGACCAAGAAGATCCTCGTCACCGTCGGCCGGGTCCTCCTCTCGTTCGGCCTGCTGGCGCTGCTCTGGTGGCGCGCGCCCGAGTTCACGTTCGGCGATCTCATCCCCGAGTGGTCGGCGGCGACCGGCTGGTGGCTGCTCGGTGCGGTGGTGCTGTCGCTCCTGTCGGTGGTGGTCTCGGCCTGGCGCTGGAAGCAGGCCGCCGTCGCCGTCCACCTCCACGTCGGCATGGGGCCGCTCACGCGCGACTATTTCGCCGGACAGTTCGTCTCCAACGCCCTCCCCACCACCATCGGGGGCGACGTTCTGCGGATCGCCCGCCTGTCGAAGTACACCGGCAAGACCGAACCCTCGGCAGCGTCGGTCGTCATCGAACGGATGACGGGATGGATCGTGCTCCCGGCGATGACCGTCCTCGGTTTCCTGCTGGCTCCGCAGCTGGCGCGCCTGGGCCGGGGGCCGCTCCTGGCGCTCGCCATCGCCGCGGTAACGCTCGGCGGCCTCATCGCCGTCCTGTACGCCGCGTCGCATCCGCTGGTCGGCGGACGCTATGCGGACCGCGACGGCTGGCAGCGGTTCATCCACAGCGTCCACCTGGGCGTGGTCGAGCTCCGCACCAACCCGGCCCAGGCCGGGCGCATCCTGGGGGTCGCCTTCCTCTACCAGGCGATCCTGGTGATCGCGGCGTGGATGGCGGCCCGGGTCGTCGGCATCCCCGAGCTCGGCATCCGCGAGATGATCGCGTTCTTTCCGGCGATCGCAATCGTCCAGGTCCTGCCCATCGCCATCGGGGGGATCGGCGTGAGGGAATCGTTGTTTGTAGTCTTTCTCCAAGCGCTCGGGACGGCGAACCCCGAACCGAAGGCAGTGTCCCTGGGGATCCTCCTCTACCTGCTCACGTTGGTCGCCAGCCTGCCCGGCGCGCTGACCTTCGTCACCGGCGTCCGCGCCCAGGAGTCCGCCACCGTGAACAGCCCGAGTTCATGACCGAGCAGGGCACCGCCGACGTCCCGGCGGTCGATGCCGACGCGGCCGCTTCCCCCGATCGGCCGCGCTTCGTGTGGTGGCGCGAGGCGATCTACGTCGTCGTGTTCTACGTGATCTACACGTCGATCCGGAATCAGTTCGGATCCGACCTGGTCGGGTACGAGACCGCGTTCGACAACGCCAAGGACATCATCGCCATGGAGCGGTTCTTGGGCCTGTACCACGAGGAGACCGTGCAGGATCTCTTCCAGAACTGGCGGCCCTTCCTGTGGTTCTGGAACGTCTTCTACGGGACCTTCCACTTCCTCGTCACCGGCTTCGCCCTGATCTGGACCTACCGCTCGATGCCGGAGCGCTGGCGCATGGTGCGGAACAGCTTCCTGGTCATGACCGGCCTGGCCCTGGTCGGGTTCGCGCTCTACCCGCTCCTGCCGCCGCGCTTGTTGCCCGAGTCGTACGGCTACATCGACACGATGGCCGAGATCGGCGGACTGTGGTCCTTCGACTCCGGCGCGATGCAGAAGGTCTCCAACCAGTACGCCGCCATGCCCAGCCTGCACTTCGGATGGGCGCTCTGGTGCTTCATGGTCCTGTTCCCGGTCCTGAAGAAGCGCTGGCAACGGGTGCTGATCGCGCTCTACCCACTGGCCACGCTCTTCAGCATCGTCGTCACCGGCAACCACTACTGGCTCGATGCCGCCGGCGGGGCGGTCGTGGCCGTGCTCGGCTACGTCTTCGGGAAACGCCTGGCCCGGCTCCGGGCACCGCGCTTCCGGGTCGACTGATCCGCCACCACCGTCCGGCGTCTGCACGAATCCTCGACCGATCGTGCATCGGCGGCGCCCTTCGTAGTGGTCGGTACCGTCGGACGGGTACGGTGAGCTGCCAGGGCCGCTTCGGAATGCGCGCGGCCCGACGTAGCCCGGCACAAGGAGGTGCGACGGCGTGATCCTGGATGACATCGACGAGCCGTCCGACCTTCGAGACCTCACCCGCGACCAGCTGACGCAGCTGGCCGGCGAGCTCCGTTCGGTGATCATCGACACCGCCACCCGCGTCAAGGGCCACCTCGGATCCAACCTCGGTGCCGTCGAGTTGACCATCGCCCTCCACCGAGTGTTCCACTCACCCGACGACATCCTGCTCTGGGACACCGGGCACCAGACCTACGTCCACAAGTTGCTCACCGGACGCCGGGAGCAGTTCGACACGCTGCGCCAGGCCGGGGGCATCTCGGGCTACCCCAGCCGGGCCGAGTCGCCCCACGACTGGATCGAGAACAGCCACGCCTCGACGGTGCTCGGGTATGCCCACGGGCTGGCCACCGCGGCTGCGCTCGACCCGGCGGCCGAAGACCGCAAGATCGTCGCCGTCATCGGCGACGGCTCCATGACCGGCGGCATGGCGTTCGAAGGCCTCAACAATCTCGGGCACTCGGGCCGCGATTGCGTGATCGTGCTCAACGACAACGGCCGGTCGTACGCGCCGACGATCTCCCAGCTGGGCGAGTCCCTGGCCCGCCTCCGCAGCAACCCACGCTTTCGGAGAGGCAAGGCCCGTGCCGCCGATCTGGTGGCGCGCGTGCCGGTGATCAGCACCCCGATCGAGGCCGGGGTCGGGGCCACGAAGGCCGCCATCCGCCAGATGCTCGAGCCGCCGGCCTTCTTCGAGATGCTCGGCGTCCACTATCTCGGACCCTTCGACGGCCATGACATCGCCGGCATGGAAGCTGCGCTGCGAAACGCCGCCGCCATGGGCGGCCCGGTCGTGGTGCACGTCCTCACGCAGAAGGGACGCGGGTACGCACCGGCGGAGAACGACCCGATCAAACGCATGCACGATCTCGGTGGTGCCAAGCCGGGCAGCTACACCGCTGCGTTCACCGAAGCGCTGCTGAAGGTCGGCGAGGAGCGCCCCGAGGTCGTCGCCATCACGGCGGCCATGCCGGACTCCACCGGACTCCTGCCGTTCCAGGACCGCTTTCCCGACCGGTTCCTCGACGTCGGCATCGCGGAGCAGCATGCCGTCACCTCGGCCGCCGGCATGGCACTCGGCGGCCTCAAACCCGTCGTGGCGCTCTACTCCACCTTCCTCACGCGAGCGATCGACCAAGCCAACCTCGACGTCGGGCTGCACGAGGCGTCGGTCGTGTTCTGCCTCGATCGTGCCGGGATCACCGGTGACGACGGTCCATCCCACCACGGGATCCTCGACATGGTGCTCCTCACCAAGATCCCCGGAATGACCGTGTTCGCGCCCGTCGTCCTATCAGGACCTGCAGGTCATGCTCGCCGATGCGATCGATCTGGAGGGTCCCGTCGCGATCCGCTGGCCCAAGACCGAGGCGCGCAACGTACCCGAGCACGAGGTGGGCGTCGGCCGGCGGGGTCGGAAACTTCGCGACGGATCCGACGTCTGCATCCTGGCGGTCGGTAAATTGGTCGCCGCCGCGCTCGACGCGGCCGACCGCACTCGAAGCCGATGGCATCTCGGCGTCGGTGTGGGACGTTCGATGCGTCGCTCCGCTCGATGACGAGATGCTCGACGATGCAGCCCGCCACCCTGCCGTGCTCACGGCCGAGGACGGTTTGGTCGACGGTGGGGCCGGAGAGTCGATGCTCCGCCATCTGCTCGACCGGGATCCGGGCCTCTCGAGCCGGGTGAAGGTGCTGGGCGTTCCCAAGCGCTACCTGCCCCACGGCAAGCCCGACGACATCCTCGCCGATCTGGGCCTCGACGCCGACGGGCTGGCCTCCTCGGCCCGCACGCTGATCGCCGGCTGAGAGCGGGCCGCGTGGCGCCCCGCCGCCGCCGTCGTCAGGAGTAGAAGGGGTTCTCTCCGGCCTCGTGGTCGGTGGCGTCGACCACCTCGGTGATCTCCGGGATCGCCTCGAGGATGGCGCGCTGGATTCCCTCGCGAAGGGTGGCGGCGCTCATCGCGCAGCCCTGGCACCCGCCGCCCATCGTGAGGAAGACCTTGGAGCCCTCGACACCGATGAGGGTCGCGAACCCCCCGTGGGACGCCAACGACGGGTTGATGCTCTGGTCGAGCAGCTGCTGCACCTGCTCGGGCAGCTCACCGGTGAGGTCCAGATCGGAACCGGCCAGCGGATCGGGGCGATTGGGGTTGCGCACCACCAACCCGCCCTGCATCGGATTGCCGGGGAGGTCCAGCGTCGCACCTTGCAGATCGGCGACCGTGGCGGCCGGAACGACGACCGACAGGTCGCCGAACACGTCGACCCGGTCGGTGGGCTCGGCGTCGGCGAGCGGGGCGAACGCCAGGTCGTACTCGTAGTCGGGCCCGGCCGCTCCGGTGATCTCGACCCGAAGCCCCAGCTGCTCGGCATCGTCCTCACCGTTGCGGATCTCGAGCACCTTGACCAGCGCTGCGTCGGTGATGGTCATGACCGGGCCCCCGTCCGGGACGGGATTGGTGGTGCCGGTATCGGACACGTCAGCGCTCATAGCCGAAGCCTACCGACGGCGGCTCAGTCTCGGAACATGGCGTCGACGGCGTCCATCCAGGCGCGCTGGGCGGTGATGGCCTGCGGCTGCAGGAAGGCGATGTGACCGAGGAACGCCTCGAGTTGCGGGTTCGGAGCGGACACCGGGACCTGCGTCGCGCTGGTCGCACGGTCCGCTCGGTGCACCGGCGCGGGCCGCGGCTGGTCCCGGGACCGGAGCGCCCAGATGGGGAACGGGCTCGGCGACGGGTCCGACGAGCGGGATGCCGGCGATCTCGAGCAGCCGTTCGGTGGATTCGTTGGGAACGATCCCGTCTCCCAGGCCGTAGTCGACCATGAGGCGGGTCCCGTTGGCGGTGGCGACGTCGATCCAGTTGCCGGCGTCTCCGGTGTCCAGCGCCATCTGGGCGGCCGCCATCAACGCCGACGCTTCCCCAGGGGTCGCCGCCTCGGGGACCACGCGTCGGAACCCCAACAGGCTGTCCCAGAGCAGTGAGTTGGTGATGATGTGGGAGACGCCGACACCGGGAACCTGGAGCATGGCCGCGGGCAGCGGTTCGGGTGTGATGGACAGAAACGCTGCTCCCAGCACCCCGCCCATGGAGGTTCCCTGGTAGATCATCGCCGTCGGATCGAAATCGGGCCGGCCGTCCGGTCGCGCCGAGAACAGGAAGAAGCCCGAACTGGTGAGCACGTCGAGCTCGGCGAACGACGTACGAAGCGCCTTCTGGAGCGAGACGAAGTCGACCGAGCTCTGGGTGACCATCGACGTGACCCGACCCAGCGACGCCGGCTCGACCAGGTCGAGCAGCGCACCCTCCGTCGCCCGCCGCTCACCGTGGTTGGGCTGGTCGATCGCCACGGTGGCCCAGCCGCGCTGCGCGTTGTCGGGCGCAACCAGGAGTGCGGTCTCCTTGACGATGCCCACGCCGTGGCCGTACATGACGATCGGCGCCCCTCCGGTGCGCAGCGGCCGGTTCGGATAGAACAGCTCGAAATCGACCCACCGGTCGGTCGGCGGGCCCGGGTCGGCGAGGTCGATCTCACCCCCTGCGGAACGGAAGTCGCTGAGGCGCACCTGGCCCTGCACCACGGCCCGAATGTGCGGCAGGAACGACGGTGCGACCGTGACGTCGCGGAGGGGATGATCGGCGGCCCAGGCGGCCCCGGCCATCATCGCCGCGTCGTTGCGCACGTTCGGTTCCGACCGAACGGTGAAGGTGGTGGAGGTGAGCGTGGCGTCGGAGGAAACGCCGTCGCCGGGATGTCCGCCGTGTTCCATCCTTGCGGCCGGGCGAACGGTGCGCCCGAGACACCGGGCAGCGAGGCCGACACGGAGACCGTCACCCGATGCCCGAACGGCCATCGGGCCCTGGGCCAGACGCGCAGGAGTTGGCCGCCTCCGTCCGCCGGCACGTCGACCAGCACCGGCAGCGATCGCTCCGGTGTCCCGATCGACGGCGCTGAGATATCGCTCCGGATCGGCGAGGAGTGCGGCCGCGTCCACCGGTGCAGGGGTCTCGAACGAGACGGCCCCCAGCGGAGAGAACCCGTCGGCGGAATCGAAGAAGGTGTCGGGTTGAAACGACGCCGGAAGCGCCTCGAACACACCCGACGAGAAGAGCTCGGGCGACACCGACGGGCGGAGCCCCGTGACCGTGTCGGGATCGGCGACGGTGAACTCGTCACTCGGGAACGGGAGCACGCAGGTGGAGACCGCCAGGGTGTGGCAGGCCGTTCCCGCCGAGCCCGAACCGGCCGATGCGGGTCCCGGATCGGCGGCGGACGGGGTGGCGATCGCCACGAGCCCCAGGATCGCAACCGCGGCGAGTACGGCCCGCCGGACGGACGATCCGGCGCACGCCGCGCCTGCGTACCTCTTGCTCACACCGGTCACGATTCCTCCCAGGTCGCCGCTTCCCCCGGGAACGGTCTAGGAAAACGACTCGCCCCTTGTCAACATCATCGCTGCAGACCCGACGGGTCGCCGAAGGGGAATGTCGTGTGCCTGGCCTGCGTTCTCTCCGTCATGGTCGCTCCGTCCCCTTTCACCCCGTCGAGCCTCACGGTGCCCAGCCCCACGCTGGCCACGACGCGCTCGGCGCTGCACCGCCTGGCGTTCTACGTGCTCTCGGCGGCTCGCGAGGCGGCCACCGGTCGAATCGGCCTGTCTGCGACGCCGGGCGGCTTCGGCTCGCCGCCCTTCCAGGACGCGGACGGACGGACACAGATTCTGCGTGTCGAGGGAAGCGACCTTGTCATCGAGTCCGACGGCGAGACCCAGCGCTCCCCCATCACCACGCTGGGGGCGGCAGCGGAGCTGGTCGGCGTCACCCCCGACGGGGACCGGGGCGCCGAGTTCGACGTGCCGGAGATGGGCGCGCTGGACGCACCGCTCGACGTCGACCCGACCGCGTCCACCCTGCTGGCCGAGTGGTACCGGCTCGGGTTCGACACCCTCGAGGTGATCCGGGACGAGGCCGAGCCCGAGGACGACGCGACCGAGCCATGGCTGTGGCCAGAACACTTCGACGTCGGGACCGACATGGGGTCGGCGCAGGCGGGCGCACGAGCGTCGTACGGCGCGTCACCCGGCGACCAGGGGCACCCCGAGCCCTATCTGTATGTGGCAGCGTGGTCCGATGTCGACCGCAGCGACCGGTTCTGGAACGACACCCGCTTCAGTGGCGCGTCACTCGTGCTGTCGGAGCTGACCGCCAACGCCGATCCGGTCGAGCGGGCCCTCTCCTTCCTGCGCGAGGGGCGGCGTCGACTGGCCGGCTGAACCGTCTCTCGGCGTTGCCCCTCAGCTGTGGGCACGGTCGTGCAACCGGGCCGCGGCCAGGTAGCGGGGACCGGCGGTTTCGTCCACCCGGTCCAACAGCAGGGACGCGGTCGGCCGCAGGATGCGCTCGATCCGCTGCGAACACTCCCATCCGACGCCGACCCATGGATCGATCGTGAGCTCATCGGTGCGTGCCTCGATCTCGATGCGGAAGTCGATGCCGATCGGAAGGATGCGTCCGTCCTCGGCGAACCCCCGCTCCTGCAGGCGCTCTGTCGCGGCCGTGATGGCCGCTTCTCCCCACATCCGGCTTCGGGCCATCCAGTCGGGCGGGTAGTCGGCCCACGCTGAGTCCAGGATCAACGCCTCGACCGGGCTGAGGCCTGCTGCGATCAACACCGCATTGTGGGTGTCGCCGCGCCACTCCCGAAGGCAGTTCAGCGCGTGCCAGGCCGAGAGGACGGGATCGGCGGGCATGGGCATGTTCAGACAGGAGGCGAAGAAGGGACGGCCGTTCGGTTCGCAGGCCATGACCGCTGCCCACAGGTCGTCGCGGAGCTCGGCCAGATCGGTCGGTGCTGCGGGGGCATGGACGGCCAGCCCGTCCCGGATCGCGCGATTCGCGTGCGGACCACAGCGCTCCGAAGGTCGTCTCCTGCCGGGCGATCCGCATGCTGGTGCGAACCGGATCGTCGGCCCATGCGTACATGACCGCCACCACGGCGTCGTCACCGGCCGCAGCGATGGGAGCCGCTCTGGTCGCGAGGTAGCCCAGACCGCCCGGAACGCCCAGGGCGGCGTACCGATCGATGGCGTCAGGATCCCAGAAGACCCAACCGACCATCGCGTGAACGAGGCGGGCCAGTCGGGCGGTCGCCCCCTCCCACTGGTCGCGATCACTCACGGTTGCCGCTGTGTCTCCCTTCGGGGTGGATTCCATCGTCGATCTTCCTCGGGCCGGGCCGGCCCCGTTCGAACGCTCGGACACGCCTGTCGGCACGACGGGTCAAATCTGAAGAGCGCCTACGCTCATCGGGCGCACCAACCGATCGAAGGAACGCCATGACCAGCCTGCAGAATAGATCAGCACTCGTCACCGGCGGCGGGAGCGGTATCGGCCTGGCCAGTGCCGCCCGACTGGCCGACGGACGGATGCAGCGTGACGATCTGTGGCCGCACCGAGTCAGACGCTGGCCGATGCCGTCGACCGAAATCGCGGGCTCCGCCGGTCGAGGGCGCCGACGTCGGCTACGTCGTCGCCGACGTCACCTCCGAAGACGACGTGGTCGAGGCCGTCGCCGCCACCGTCGAACGAGGGGGAGGACTCGACATCGCGTTCGCCTGCGCCGGCGGTTCCCGGCACCTGGGTCCGCTGGTGGCCGCCGACCTCGATGCCGTGCGGGCCACGATCGAGCTCAACTACGTCGGCACCTTCCTGACGATCAAGCACGCCGCCCGACCGATGCTGGCGCAGGGCAGCGGTTCGATCATCGGCATGTCGTCCCACGCCGGAGCGGACTCGTTCCGCTCGCTCGGGTGTCTACGGCTCGGCCAAGGCCGGCCTGGACATGCTGTGCCGGGTGGCAGCGGACGAGCTGGGTCCCCGGGGCATTCGGGTCAATTCCGTTCAGCCGGGCATCGTCGCCACCGAGCTGATGGGTCCCGATCACCGACGGGAGCAGCCTCCTGGACGACTACCTCCCGCAGATCCCACTGGGTCGGGTGGGCCAGCCCGAAGAGGTCGCCGAGCTGGTGCGATTCCTGGCCGGAGACGAGTCCTCGTGGATCACGGGTCAGTGCATCGGGGTCGACGGCGGCCAGAACCTCCGTCGCGGGGCCGACTACGGCGTCATGGCCGCCGAGCTACTTCGGCGGAGACCCGCTCGACGACCTGACTGAGTCCAGCGGAACATCGACTACGTCGGGGCCTTCTACGACCAACGGGAGATCGACGCGGTCGTCGACGTGCTCACCACCTCGTTGCGGGTCGGCGCAAAGGTGGCCGGCTTCGAGGCCGAGGTCGCTGCGCTCTGGGCGAAACGCCACGGGGTCATGGTCAACTCCGGGTCCTCGGCCCTCCAGTTGGCCTACGACGTCATGGACCTGCCCGAGGGGTTCGGAGTTCATCACCTCCGCCGTCACGTTCTCCACCACGGTCGCACCCGGGATCCGCAACGGCCTGGTCCCGGTCGTCGTCGATGTCGACCTCGACACCTACCAGATCGATGTCGAGGCCATCGAGGGAGCGCCGTCAGCGATCGGACCCGCGCCATCGTCGTGCCGAACCTGGCCGGCAACTGCCCGGACTGGGATCGGATCCGCTCGATCGCAGACGCCCACGACCTCCTCGTGGTGGAGGACTCGGCCGACACCATCGGAGCCGACCCTCGACGGTACGCCCACCGGGTTGCGCAGCGACATCAGCGTCACCAGCTTCGCCATGAGCCACATCATCACGGCGGCGGGCAACGGCGGCATGGTGATGACCGACCGCGACGACTGGTGGGACCGCGCGCTCCTCCGGCGGCGGTGGGGGCGCAGCAGTGAACCCCGGTTCTTCGGCAGCCGGCAAGGATGAACGCGGCCGCTTCCTGGCCGAGGTCGACGGCCTCGCCTACGACGCGCTGTTCGTCTTCGAGGAGCTGGGCCACAACTTCGAACCCTCGGAGATCGGCGCTGCCTTCGCGCTGGTCGCAGCTCGAACGGATGCCGGGCTTCCTCGAACGGCGCCGGGCCAACGTCGCCGCACACCACGTTCTGTTTCCCACGTGGCCCGAGGTCTTCCGCACCCCGGTCGAGACCGCCGGCGCTGGTCACGTCGTGGCTGCAGTACCCGCTGCAGATCGAGCCCGACGCCCCGTTCGACCGGGCCGACTTCCAGGCCCACATGAAGGCGCACGGCATCGCCACCCGCATGGTCTGGACGGGCAACGTGACCCGGCAGCCGATGTGGGAGGGCGTCCAGCACCGCGTGGCCCCGGGCGGTCTGGCCAACGCCGACCGCATCATGGAGCAGGGCGTGCTCCTCCCCTGCCACCAGACGATGGACGACGACGACCTGGCCTACGTCCACGACGCGGTGCGGGAGCTGATGGACCACGGGCCGCGACGTCGAGCCAGCCAGAGCTGACTCCGGGCCGGCGACCGAGCCTCCAGGGCGGCCACGACGGTCCGCCCGCGGGCGTCACCGCTCCGGCCTTCCCGTACGAATGACAGACTGCTGCGATGGCGCTGAAGATCAGAGAACCCGAAGAGGTCCGGACCCGTCTGGCCCATTGGCTGGACCATCAGCTCGGGCCCGAGTCACCACCCGAGGTCGGTCCGATCGACATCCCCGAGGAATCGGGTTCTCGTCCGAGACGCTGCTGTTCGACGCCACATGGACCGACGAGTCGGCCGGCCGGCCAGCCATTCGCTCGTGACGCGCTTCCCGCCCGGCGAGGTCCTGCCGGTCTTTCCCCGGTACGACCTGGGCGCCCAGGCCCGGTGCATGCGGCTGGTCGCCGAGCACACCGACGTGCCGGTGCCGACCTGCCGCTGGCTCGAAGAGGACGAAGCCCACCTCGGCTCGCCCTTCCTCATCATGGATCGCATCGACGGACGTGTCCCCCCGGACCGCATGCCGTACACGTTCGGCAGCTGGGTGACCGAAGCAACTGATGCCGAGCGGGCGCAGCTGGAGACGACCTCGGTCGAGGTCCTGGCAGGGATCCACACGCTCACGCCCGATCGGGCCGACCTGTCGTTCCTCGAGGTCGACGCCGAGGGGACACACCGCTGCGCCGCCACGTCAACGACCAGTACGCCTACTACGAGTGGGCGCGCGCCGGCGTCAGGTACTCACTCGTCGAGGACATGCTCGCCTGGCTCGAGGACCACTGGCCCGAGTCCGAGAGCAGCCCCGTCCTCGGGATGGGGCGACGCCCGGCCGGGCAACATCCTCTATGACGGGTTCACGCCGGCCGGCGTCCTCGACTGGGAGATGGCCACCGTCGCCCCGCCCGAGATGGACCTCGGGTGGATGATCTTCCTCCACTCGTTCTTCCAGAACCTGACCGAGGTCCTGGAGCTTCCCGGCCTGCCCGGATATTTCGACCGGGATCGGGTCTGCACGATCTACGAGGCAGCGTCGGGCACGTCACCGCGCGACATCGAGTGGTTCGAGGCGTACTGCCGCGCTGCGCCACGGGACCATCATGACGCGAACGTCGCTGGTCGAGGAGGCCGAGGGCCGCGCCGAACCGCCGGACGATCCCAACGACCGGATCCTGCACCGCGTCCAGCTCGAAGCCATGCTCGACGGCACCTACTTCTGACCGGTCAACATCCCGGTCGCCGAAGGCCGCGGCACTAGTCTGGGCCACCTTCTGTCGTCCGAGGGAGCACGCGGTCATGAGCGAAGAGAACGAGACCGACGACGGTTCTGGCCCGCCGCCGCCGCCCGACGGTCCTCCGCCGCCACCATTGGCGCCGCCCACCCCGCCGTCGCCACCGGCCGGCCCTCCCTCACCTCCTCCGGGTCCTCCCCCGCCGCCCCAGAGTCCGCCGCCCTCCCCCGAGGGCCCACCGCAGGGCCCGCCATCGCCACCGCAGGGCCCGCCACCGCCGCCGCAGAGCCCACCACCCGCCCCGGAGGGCCCGCCCGCGCCGACTCCGAACCCGCCCTCGGCCGCGTCCGAGATCCCGCCGCCGGCTCCTCCGGACGCACCGCCCGCCGCACCACTGGCCGCTCCTGGTGGACCGCCGCCACCGGCCGCGCCCTCGTCGCTCGCCCCGCCGGCGCCGGGCATGCCGCCTCCGGCGGTCGGCACGCGACCCCCCGGTGCACCGCCGGCGGCCGGAACAAGTGGCGCAACCAAGGGCTGCCTCATCGCCCTGGCCGTGGGGGTCGGAATCGCCGTGTTGATCGCGGTCCTGTTCGTCTTCGTGATCGGTCAGGCCGCAGAAGAGGTCGTCGACGAGATCGAGGAGTTCAGCGACGAGAACTTCGGCGAGGCCGATCCCGACGACTACGACCTCGTCCTCACCGCGTGCATCGCCGAGCCCGGCGGGACCCTCGTCGTCGAAGGTGAGATCACCAACACCGGGAGCAGCGACCACGGCTTCGAGATCAAAGTGTCGATCGAGAACGGCGACGGCGTCCTCCTCGATACGCCCGTTGCGTTCACCGAGTCCATTCCTCCGGACGCGACCAGGGCGTGGCGAGCGCAGTCCGG